>JAHDEG010000022.1 GCA_020628935.1 Flavobacteriales bacterium | reverse complement strand
GTTATGTAAAATAGCCGCTACCAAGCGCTCGATTGTTTTATAAAATCAAATTGCTTCGCAGCCGCATCTACTCGCAGATTCATAAAATTGATACTCAATCAATTTTACTCACTCGTATTTTACACACAATTATCCAACGCTTGCCAACGCCAAAATAAAAGCTAACCTTTTTGCTCTTATTAAAAATCGCGTATTCGATAAAATGTACGTAATAAAAAATTTTAGACGATTCTCGTAAGCTTGCCACAAGAGTATAAAATTTAAGAAAAATAAATTTCTATACACTTGTTATATTATATATAGCTTAATTGAAGCTAAATTTTTGGTATGATTTTTGAATTTTATGTAAACAATATCGTTTATATTTTGTAAACATTTTTGTTTACTAATTAAATATTTTATATTTTTACATTAAAGAACTAAATCATGTTACCAAGATTAAATAAAATTAAAGGAATACACCCAGGCACACTATTAAGATGGGAATTAAACAATCGAAATTTAAAAGGTTGTGAATTAGCTGATTCTATTGGCGAACACAAACAAACTATAAGTGCTATTCTTAATAAAAGAAGAGATATTAATCCTAGTCTTTCTATCAAATTATCAAAAGAGTTTAGAACCGATAAAGATTACTTCATGTTATTGCAAGCAAGTTATGACGTAAAAATAATAGCGGAATCTGAAATAAAAAGTATACCGAATATCAATAACATAAGGAGAATAATTTTTTGGGACACAAATTTTGACAAAATTGATTGGGACAAAAATAAAAAAGCAATTATTAAAAGAATTTTAGAAAGAGGAAATAAAACTGAAATAAATGAAATCATTTCATTCTATGGAAGAAAAACTATTTCCAAGGAAATTAAATCAATAAAAAGAAGTTACTTACCTTCTTTCGAGAAGAACATTATGGAACATAATTTAGTATAATGGAGTTATACTTAAATACTGTTTCCGATTTGCTTTGGAGTTCTCTGAAACAATTAATGCTGATTGATGAGTTTAATAGCTTTAGAATTGTTGGTGGTACTTCATTAAGTCTTCAGCTTGGCCATAGAGAATCTATTGACATAGATTTATTTACAGAAGCAGAATATGGCAGTATCGACTTTTCTACACTTGAGGCTAAATTAATTGAAACCTTTCCTTATGTAGATACAACATCAGTTGATCTTGTAGGAATGGGCAAGTCCTATTTTATCGGCAACAATGAAAATGAATTGGTGAAATTAGATTTGTTTTATACAGACCCTTTTGTTTTTCCTTGTATTCTTGAACAAAATGTCAGGTTTTCGAGTATTGAAGAAGTTGCAGCAATGAAATTTGAAGTAGTTTGTAATGGTGGTAGAAAAAAAGATTTTTGGGATATTCACGAACTATTAGAATCTTATACATTAGATGAAATGATAGAATTTTATCTCAAGAGAAATCCATATGGTTATTCAAAAGATGAATTACTTGTTAAGGTAGTTGACTTTTCAAATGCAGAGGATGATTTTACGCCAAATTGTTACAGAGAAAAAGTTTGGGAATTAATTAAGCTAGATATTGAAAAATTAGTAAAGAAATAAAGCCGATTTGTCAACTAGGTTCCAACTAGCCAAGGCGGCTTTTTTTAGTTTCTAATATCTTTTGTCTTGAAACATTATTTAGCGAAAGCTAAATACCTAAAACAAAAAATCAAGGCTGCATATAATTTTGGAAACAATTAACGGCTCATTCGCTATATTTTAGGAAATAATTATCAATAAAATAACACCATGCATAAAAAGGGTGTCATTTAGGCTTTTTCTTACTATAAAAACCCTCAAATTTATATACCAAAAAGCCCAATATCAGGTTAAGAAGCCCTAGACCGGTTTCTAAAGGTTGGGCAAATACCAGGTACACCAGCACCCATAAACTCAGGACTAGAAATATAATTTGTGGCAGCGGAAAAAGAGGACTTCTGAAGCCTTTTTTTGTTGTATTCTTTCGCCTCACAACAAATACCCCTGCCACCGCTAAAGCGGCAAACAATTGCAGTACAAAACCGCTGTAGATCATGACCTGTTCAAAAGTGCCGGTACATAATAATATGAGTGTTATTGCAGTTTGTAGCCAAATGGCGCGTAAAGGCACCTTGTTTTTTGTTTTTTTGGAAAACCATTTCCATAGTCGATGATCCTCGGCCATGACCTGTGTTACCCTAGGGCCTGCCCATACCATGGCGCTTATACTTGATATCAGCATTAAAGCGATGCCGAAACTAATAAGTTCTCCTCCTACGTCCCCGAAAATAGAAATGGCTGTAATCTGTCCGATTTCCAATTGCCCTTTAATAGCTTCCAATGGATTCTGCCTTAAGAACACGAAGTTTAACAATAGGTAAAGCAAACTTACCACAACCGTGCCCAAAAGCAATGCTCTTGGTAAATTTTTACGAGGCTCTCGGATTTCGTCTGCAATGTAAGCGGCTGCGTTCCATCCTGAATAAGAAAATGTAACATATACAAAGGATACCGCAAAGGCCGGTAGGATGAGTTCCTCTTTCCAGCTTTGATCCCACAGATATGCAGATGCTGCAGGTGTTTTTGTTACCCCAAAATAGATGAATACCAAAATTAGTAATAGCTTTAGTAAGGTCGTGGTATTTTGTAGTGTACTGCTTCTTTTAATGCTTAGCGAATGAAGCACACTGATCATTAAAATAGTAGCTATTGCCAAAACCATACTGGAAACTCCGGTATAGGGTGCAACATATTTCCCTAAAGCCATCCCGGACAGTGCAATGGGCGCAGAAAATCCAATAGTTAGCGATACCCATCCCGACAGATACCCTATAGCAGGATGAAAGGCTTTAGAAAGAAAATGGTATTCCCCGCCCGATCGTTGCCAGTAGGTCCCCAGTTCCGCATAGCTCAAAGCACCACATAGTGCCATTAAAGCACCTAATGACCACAGGATAATGATAGACCATGTATTTGTGGTATCTGCTAATTGAAATCCCAAACTGGTGAAAATACCTGCCCCAATCATGTTGGCTATAACGATAGCCGTAGCTGTAAAAAACCCTATGGAATTAGGCTTATTCATTATTGTATTCCATCAATTGATTCATGTTAAATTTTTCTACTTTAGCAGAAAAACCTACCCACCACGTCTTCATTCTTGAAAGCGCTCATTATAAAAATCTATGGCAATCATGTTTCATAATAAAGTTCATTATGGCGAATACCTATTGGTATAATATGCGATCCCAATATTTAGAAAGTTCCTTGAGCTTTTCTTTGGCAAAACGTTCAATGGTTTTGTTATCAGCATTCTTGTTTTTTAGTTGTAAATGTAAGAGCTGTGGCTCATCTATGGGTTTACCAATTTGCGATACGATAAAGACACGAGCATAATCGGCAAATTTGCTTTCTACAATGGCACGACTGAGGTCCATGGCAAAGTAATTGTATATTTTACCAGTATGATTTAGTGGGTTTTTTCCAGACGTGGCTTCCAGACTCATAGGATGATAAGGCGTAATTAATCCGTTGATTCTATTTCCTCGTCCTACTTGTCCGTCGTCACCATGTTCGGCACTTGTACCTGTAACGGTAAGATAGATGCTTTCGTTATTATAATCATCGGCCGTATTGATGTGTACTTCGGCATCAGTCAACTCCAAACTATGGATGATATATGCTTTTACGGCTTCCTTTTTGCTGATATAATCATTCAAATCTGTGATATAGGTATCAATCATGGCCATAGCAATGGTAAAATACCTTTTTGAATATGCTTTAACACCCATAACCTTGGTGTCTTCCCCAATAAAGGGAAATTGAATTTTTGTAGTTGGGTCATTTAACAAGGTATCAATCATAATGATGGTCTCTTCCAAAGAGCTTTTAGGATAGAAACCAGCGCCAAATGAAGTGTCATTGGCTAATGGCATGTCACCTTTTCCAAAACGCTTAAACAACTCGACCAGATCGGCACTTCCCGAACGTATATTAGAAGTAATCTTAATATCTTTTGCAGCATCCAGATGTCGGATATTTTTTTGTAACCACTTTTTTGCGGTTTCAATAGCAATGTCTTCAACAGGAATTTTTTTATCTTTTATTTGAGCCGTAGCCCTTCCGGCAATAATCAGCTGAATAGGTTGTATTACTTTCCCGCCTCCATAGGCAGGCTTCGATTGCCCTCCAACTAAAAGGGCCTTATCAACATTATGGTGCATGATGGCGCCAAATTCTTTTAAATAATACTGACAAAGTTCTTTTGAAATTTGCTCCGTGATCTCATCGCATATCGTGTCGGGATGCCCCATGCCTTTTCGTTCGGCCATCTCAACAGAATCATCAATAATACTTCCTATGATAATGTTATTTGCCATACTATTTTTTCATATTATTTGTCTTCACCACCAAGCTTCTTATCCCTGGTAAAGGGTACAAATCGCACAGGTATTAATTTTTTCCGGGTAATCTTATTTTTCTTTTTTGTAATCAATACCAAATGGCTCACGTATTTATACTGCCCTACAGGTATGATCATTCTTCCACCAATCTTCAATTGGTCTATTAGGGGCTGGGGAATGCTGTCGGCACCTGCTGTTACGATAATAGCATCAAAAGGCGCTTTTGCAGGCCAGCCGTGATAACCGTCACCCCATTTTACATTAACATTGGCATAGCCTAAGTCTTGCAATCGGTCTTTGGCTTTAAAGGCCAAGTGCTTTACAATTTCAATAGTATATACAGTATCAACAATTTTTGCCAGAATGGCTGCTTGATATCCCGAACCTGTGCCTATTTCTAATACCTTATCGCTTTCTTTTAACTGCAGTGCCTCAGTCATAAAAGCGACAATATACGGTTGGGAAATCGTTTGACCTTCTCCTATAGGTAGTGGACCGTCTGTATAGGCATATGGTTTCTTATTTCCGGGGACAAAAAGATGCCGAGGAACGTTTTGCATCGCCAAAAGCGTAGCAGCGTCTTTTATACCTCTTGCTTCTAGCTGCGTTTTTACCATGTGCTCCCTTTTGACCGTGTAATCCTCCTGGCCAAAACCAATCATGAAGACAATACATGCTATGGCAGTTATACTATTTTTCACTTCTCAAATGGATATGCGTTGATTTACTAGCGCATTAAATGTTTAAATGTTCTAAATTAAACCATAAAGGAGACCTTGACAATGACTTACATCATTATTAAAAAGTTTGATGTTATTATCGTTGTAAAAGAAATGTGTTTAGTTAAATGGTACACCTTGAAGAAATATTGGTATACCTAATAGTATGCCTTTTGTGATGAAATAACTTGGCAGGTGGTATTTGAAGTAAAATGTAATAGTGCAGTAAAAGCAGGTTTTAGCAGGAAAGTTAATGGCATAAAAAAACCACCTAATTTCTTAGATGGTATTTTTGCTCCCACTAATATTGTTTTGTCGGACCAATTTAATGAAGAATTGATTATTTAGTTCCTTCTACGATAATAACAGCAAACATTTTTAAGTCTACTAGAGAAGCGGAAAGTAATAAATGATATAAAATACCGCAGATAAAATTAAATATATTGTAAATATTCAGCCTTACATTAATCTTTTTACTTCATTGCATATCAGCTCATTAATAACATATTTGAAATAAAATGTAAAAAATAACGTTTTTTTGGTAGGACATTTTAACTCTTAACTGTTTTATATATATAACATAAAACCCAAATCAATTATGAAAAATTTAAATCTTAAACTATTATGCGTACTAAGTCTTTTAATTTTTAGTTGTTCCGATAATAATGACGATGGAGGCATTAATTTAACCTTTAGTGCAGTCAATTCAAATTCTTCTAAACTTGCAACTGGTCTGAAAACATCAGCGACAGAAGTAATTTTTACTGACTTCAAGATATCCATAAGGGACGTAGTATTTAAAAACGATGATGATATTAATAGCAGTTTTGATACTGATGAAATTCAATTTAGAGGCCCATACCAAATTGATTTACTAGATAACACAAATGCTTTATCTCAAACCATTGGAAATGCATTTGTTCCCGATGGAAAATATAAAGAAATGCGTTTTAAGTTTCATAAAGATGAGGACCTACCAGTAACAGATGACCTTTTTGACAAATCCATTTACATTAAAGGAACAATAGATGGCGTGCCATTTGTTTTCTGGCATGATACCAGTGAAAATCTTGATATTGGTCGAAGTACGGGTGTTTTAGTTCAAGGCAATACGGTTAACTTTAAGGTACAATTTTATACTTCACAATTTTTGAGTTCTCTTAATCAGATTGATTTAAGTCAAGCAACTGATAATAATAATGACGGATTAATTGAAATTTTCCCTAATGATGAAGATGGAAATCAGGATATTGCTGATGCTTTAAAAGACAATATTAAAATGGCTGCTGATTTGTTAATATAATTTTAGAAAATAAAATAATAAGTTTAAAAAGCCGTCCATATAGATGGCTTTTTTAATATCTCTGTACGACCCAAATATTTAATTCTCAAATCGACTTAGGTATTTAAGAGCACTTGTGTTACCTATAAATTTTCTTTATTCTAGTCTATCCTTCAATTCGTAGAAGAAGGTAAAAAGGTTGTTGAAAAGAATTAGATATTTGATAAATGGAAACTTTGAGACAAAAAAAGTCCAACATTTCTGTTAGACTTTTATTCTTTTGCTCCTTCTCTTGGGCTCGAACCAAGGACAGTTAAACATTGATTTTTAGAGATTTGACAACTTGCCAACTTTTAGGGTTCCTTTTTGTCTGCCTTTTTTTAATTAAAACACGGTTTTCTTAAAATCCATATGTTGACCTTTCTACTGTATAAGATTCGTCTATGGGGTTAAAATTAAGAGTGTTTTTATAAGCAACATCGAAACAAATAAATAATGGTTGAAGTGCTGTATTTAGAACTTCTTGGTTTGTTGATACATTTGTAATCACAATTGATATATCATTCAAAGACCCTCCTCCTGAAGTTTGAGCTGGGGTACTTGTATCAAAATTAGCAAGGTGAATAATCACTTCTAAATTATTATTTATTTTTCCTTCTTGAGAATGAAAATCATAAGTAATTTTGTTTAAACCTTCTGCTCCTTCAAGTATAGCTTCATTATCATCAAATTTATAGGAAACCTCATAATAGAAATAATTTGCTGTGATTCCACAAGTAGTTTCGATATTACCTGTTACACTTAATTCAACCTTATAAATGGAGTTAGGAGTTGTGAAAACTTGCTCGTTACCATATGTTGTTCCTTCACTATTAGTCAGGTATGTTCGTATATAATACGTTGTGTTTTCTAACAGTTCACTTAGCTCACTATTAAAATTTGAATCTCCTGATGTGTTTTCCAATATAAAATCATCTAACGTAGGATTAGCAGATGTACTCCAACAAACACCACTACTAATAATAGCAGCTCCGCCATCATCAATTATCACACCTCCTGTTTTGGCAGTATTTCTCGTAATGTTTTCAACGTCCTTTGTTGTTATTTCGATATCCCCTATTAAGGTTTTAAACTCCTCTTGATTGCCATAATACTGCCCAGTAGGGTTTTCAAAAAATGTTCTAACATAGTAAGTTGTATTTCTTTCTAAGTTAATTTCATTATGTGAAATAGATGTTCCGTTTACTTCTATAATAATATCATCAATTTTTGGAAGCGTCGTTTTAGCAAAAACAAAACCTTGTGAAGTTACAGTGCTTTCGCAAGTAGGAGCAACTATTTTACCTTCAAATGCAGCACTCATAGAAGTAATGTTAAAAACCGCACTTGTAGTTAATGTTGGAGTATATGTACACTCAGATTCATCTGAACCCTCATTGTTTGTTGAACATGAGTTTAGAAATACAGATGTCGTTAATATTGCAAAAAGTAATTTAATTTTACTCATAAAATATTTTTCTAAAAATGGTCATTGGTTAATTCTATACTATCCTGCATTATCATTAACAGTATCAATAATAGATATAATTTGCCTCACATCACTTTCATCATCAAATAACCCTATAATTCCAGCGTCATGCGCTTCATTAAAAGGTGGTTTTACTAGAAGTGATTTATCTAAAGTACCGTTTACGTTTAGGTAGTCTATTAATGTTTTTATAAACGTGATTTGTTCTGGTTTTAGGTTTTCTTTATTTATGTAATCTGCAAATAACTGATTTACGACTTCAATATCTAAACCTACCACACTCCTAATGAAATTACCTAAAGGCAATTCTCCGTATTCTCTTGTATAATCTTCTTTAGTACCAATAGAATCTTCAAACAAGAGCGTTTCTAACAAGGCTAGTTCCTTTTCTGTTATAGGAATGTTTTTATAAAGCTTACTAACCACCAAATGTGATTTGTTTTTGCGTATAAACGATTCTACACGGTCTTTATAACTTTGCAGTTTTGTATAACTTGGTAAAATATCTCTGTCCTCTACCTTATCTAAATGTAGCACATCTTCAAAATCGGTGTAAACTGGTTTTACATTTTCTGTATCAATAAATTTAATAAGCTCCCTAAGTTCTGTTCTAATCTGCTCAACTTGATTTAAGTCAACAGTTTCCCAGAATTGTTGTGTTTTTACTTGATTAATAACTGGAAGCTTGTTAGCCACTACAGGAATATTTCTTTTTTTATAAAGATTAACCCCAACATTATAAACTTGTTGAATATAGGTTTCTATAGATTTTGAATTATTTAATAATGCCAGTTGTAAGCGTAAGGCTAATAAATCGAAACGTTTTGCCAATACATCGTCACCGGTATTATATACAGGTAAATGTGATAAATTATCACAAATATCAGATACATCGCCTAGGGATAGATTATTCCAACGTGTTTTTAGTTTAAAGGCTTTTACAAAGCGTAAAGATTTTCTAACCTCAAAACGTGTTTCGTCTAAGTCGCTTATGGCAATATGTAATTGGTTGGTGTATGCTATTGCAATAGCATCATCTTCTGCTGTTGCTTCATCTAAATCTCTTATTGTTGTTATGATATTTAGCTTGGTTTCAAATACTTTTTGAGATAATGTTTTTGATGTGCTTGTTTTTACGCCATCTGGAAACTCATCAAAAAATTCAAAATTACCACAGAAATCAAATATTAAAAAATGCTCTTTATGTTGTTCTGGTGCAAACAAATCTGGGCGTAAACGTGTGCCTCTACCAATCATTTGCCAATATTTAGCATAGGATTTTACAGGTTTAAAAAACACTAAATTAACAACTCTAGGTGCATCTACACCTGTATCCATCATATCTACAGAAACCGCAATTTGTGGCTCTTGTTCCTGCTTATCATCACAAAATTTTTCTAATATATCTTGTGCCTTAGACTCGTAGTTGTCAATAACCCTTAAAAATGAGCCTGCATATTCAGGATAGTTTTTATTAAAGCGCTCTTCAATAAACACAGCATGCTTATGGTTTTTAGCAAAAATTATAGTTTTACCTAATTTATCGCCACCATCAACCTTTATGCCTTCATTCATTAAAAAATCTAAAACAATATCAACCGTTTTAGTATTAAACAAAAAGCTATTTAGTTGGCTTTTATCAATTTGAACAGAATCATCATCTGGGTCTCCTTCAAAACTTCCAAATTTTTCTTCAAATTTAATTTTATCTTCATCTGATAAATCTTTGTATTTAATGCCTTCTTCTAAAAACTGAATGGGCACTTTTTTTGCTTTAGGCGGATTTAAATACCCATCGTTAACGGCTTGGGTTAACTCGTAAGCAAAGGTTGGATTATCATCTTCTATACCAAATAAATTATAGGTATTATGGTCTATATCACTTTTAGGCGTTGCTGTTAAGCCTATTAAAATAGCGTCAAAATAATCGAAAATAGCACCATATTTTTGATACACAGACCTATGGGCTTCATCTATAATAATCACATCAAAATGACCCACACCATAAAAGCGTTCTTCTTTACTTAAATTATCAATTTTATTCATGATAGTTGGGTAGGTAGAAAACACCAACCTCGTTTTACTATCTTCTTTTTCTTTGGTTAAATCTATAGCACTTAAATGTGGTAAATGTTCTTTAAATGCATTTTTAGCTTGAGTAACTAAAGCATTTCTATCTGCCAAAAATAACACGCGTTTTGCCCAATTGCATTTGGTAAACATATCTACAATAGCAGCTGCTGTTCTGGTTTTACCACTACCTGTTGCCATAACCAACAAAGCTTCCCTGTGTTTACCTTTTAAATTTCCTTGATGTGTAACTACCAGACTTTCGCTAACACGTTTTATAGCTTCTAATTGATAGGGACGACCTGCAATATCTGTATTGACTTGAAATTGCCTAATATCTTGTCGCGTTTTACGTTGCTCTATTAAAAAGTTAAGCTCTTCTTTGGTGTAGAATCCATAAACTAACCGTTCTGGATAAAAGGTGTCTTCCCATAGATAGGTATCGAAACCATTGGAGTAGAAAATTACAGGACGTTGCCCTGTCATCTGTTCTAAACAATTTGCATATAATACGGCTTGGTGCTTTCCTTTTCTGGCATCGTGCAAGGTTTGTTTTGCTTCTACTACTGCAAGAGGCAACCCATTATCTCCCCACAACACATAATCTACATAGCCTTTACCAGACGGATTCGTGGATTTAGGCATGCCTGTAACAGGAAACTCAATATCGGTTCCCATCTTTAATTTATTCCAGCCTGCTTCTTTAAGCAACACATCTATATATAATTTACGTGTTTCTAGTTCTGGTGTAAGTTGTGGTATGTCGCGTTCTTGTACAACTTCTTTTTTACGTGCTGTTTTACGTATTGCAAGTTCTTGAAGTTGCTGTTCTACACGTTGTTTTAATAATTCGTTTTCCTTTAAAAGTGCCTCTTTTTCTTCTTTTTGTTTTTTTAAAGCTAGAAGTTGCGCTTCCTTTTCTTCGGCTAAAGTTTTTAACTGTGCTTTGGTTTTATCTTTAGAGTTATCTTGTTGCTTAGGTAGCAAGCTTTCATCAAAAGCAGGAATATCTGTGAGAGATTCGCCATAATATTTAACGAGATACACTGAAAAACTAAAAACAGCTTTAAGTGCTAATAAGGATTTTCTGGATGTTACTAGGTTACCATGCGCACCATCGTTACCAAAACGCCTTACTAAATCTAATTCGTGAAATAACGAGGGTTTAATACTGCTTTTAAAATCGTAGTGAAATAGTAATGCTGCTAATTTTGTATCGTAAGGTTTTGTAAATTCTACATCGTTGTCATATAGCCAGTTTAAACCTAATTCTAAAACGGTTCTGCATAATAAAGCGGCATATTTGGGTTCTGTAAAGGTGTATTTTTCTGCATTTACAGCCTCTGTGTATAGCTGTGGGAAATCTTGTTTTAGGAAATTGAAGTTGCTCATTGAGTAAAATACCTATTTAAGCTTTTAAAAGTAAGGGTTTTCTTTTAATTATAAACTTCATGTCAAGATTTTTG
>JAHDEG010000021.1 GCA_020628935.1 Flavobacteriales bacterium | reverse complement strand
TATTATACGCATGCATAATTAGCATTTCTAATATCTATGCGCAAAATCTAAATGTAAGAATAGAAGTAACTTAAGCGAATTTATTTGCTATTAACTTTTAGGATATCTTTTAAATTTGTAGTGTATTTAGGTGAAACTTTTTCTTGTTTCATTTTTTCACTACTACCACCATCCTGACTTCCTAGTTTTAGTGATCTATTACCGTAGTATTTATTTAACTCATCTACAGCTCTCATCAGAGATTTATGTTTCGTATTTGAACTATTAAATAAGTTCATTTGGCTTCCTTTTTCTACTAAGATGTCCATAACAATTACGCCCGCTTTCTTATATTTTAATCCTTCTTTAAAAATTTTCGTGAGTCCTTGTGTAGCAAATTTTGAGAGTTCAATGCTAGAGTTAGTGGGTTGGGGGAGTTTGATTAAAATTGATTTTTTATATTGATCATTATTGCTTGTATGTTTATTTGTAGACACGAATACTGCTATTGAGTTGCAAGTAGATTTTTGATTTCGTAGTTTTTTTGCGCAACTGCTGGCAAAAGTCGAAACCCGTTCCCTAACATCATTTAGTTGGTAATATTCTTTATCAAAAGAACGTGTTGTAGCTATATTTTTTTTAAGTTCATCAGCTTCTAAATCTAGTCTGGGTTTGCCTTCCAACTCATGTTTCGTACGCAATCCAACAATAGACATATTTTTTCTGACCCAGTCATCACTAAGCTCAGTAAATTGCATTGCATTAAATACACCTATTTTTTTTAGTTTATAAGCACTTTTTCGTCCGATTCCCCAAACGTCTTCAATTTTCAGCCATTTGAGAGATTTTAGTCGTGTTTCCTCACTATCTATAATAAATATTCCTCCAGTTTTTTTTTGATATTTTTTTGCAATTGTGTTAGCTAGCTTAGCTAACGTTTTTGTATTTGCAAATCCAATACTTACAGGTAAGCCTGTATATTTATTTACTTTTTTTCTGATTTCTAATCCACATTTATTAATCGATAAAGGATTTACGTTGTTAAAATTTAAAAAAGCTTCATCTATACTGTAAATTTCTATTTCGGGTGTGTATGAAGAAAGGATGTTCATAACCCTATTGCTCATATTACCATACAAGGCATAGTTTGACGAAAAAATGGTTGTATTAGTTTGTTTAAAAAATTGCATAAACTTAAAAGCCGGTGCACCCATGGGTATATCTAAGTTTTTAGCTTCTTGACTTCTTGCAATCACACACCCATCATTATTGGATAAAACAACAATAGGTTTTTTATTTAATTCGGGTCTGAAAACCCGCTCACACGAAACATAAAAGTTATTACAATCTACTAACGCAAACATCAAAATATCTCTAATATTAAATAACAATAATAGCAATTATTCCATTATTTTTTTTTGAATAATCGTGTTGTAAGTTGTGATATTACAATTAGTAACTTACTTATAAATAATATTTTCTTTCTTTTGGGATTACTTAAAGTAGCAACTTTTTAATTTTTCATTCGTAATAAATGGCGATGCTAGCAGATTCTATTTATAAAAAGTCAGTTGAGTTATACGCTGACAAGTTATATCAATTTGTTTTGAAGGTAACTGATGATATTAATTTAACGAGAGAAATTCTTGAGGAAGTTTTTAATAAGTTCAAAAGAGAATTTGACGGGCAATCTTTTGCTAACGATAAAATTTGGCTTTTTAAGGAAGCTAATTACACACTTTCTAACGACATAAGAAGAAAGAATACTTCAAAAACATTTAATATTAGGGATGTAGACCCACTAAAAAAGTATGATTTAATTAAAACCGTTGAAGAAATTATAGAAGAAGCATTTCAAGAACTAAGAGGTACTCAGAAATGTTTAATTGTTTTAAGGGATTATGAGTTTTTTACTTACGAAGATTTGGGCTTAATATTGAATATGGATAGTACAAAAGTTAGATCTGAGTTGTTTAAAGCTAGAAGGGCTTTAAAAAGGAAATTAAGGGATAAACCTCAAAATTTTTAAATGATAAGTATAGCAGACAATATCGAGCAGATTCTTTTTGATTATGTTGAAGGAAATTTATCAGAAACTGACATCGCCAAAATTGATGATTTTTTAATTGATAATCCTCAATTTTCAATTGACTTGGATTGTTGGTCGAAATCATTTTTAACTCCTACGGGTTCAGTATTACAAAATCATGATTTTTTGCTACTGAAACCAAATAAGACTTTATTAAGTCCAAAAGCGCTACTAGGCGTAGCTTCATTTTGCATTTTAAGTTTAGTAGTTTTTGCTATATATAAAATTGAAAAGAAACCAATAATTGTTGATCAGTCATCAAATTCAAATGTTATTGTAGATCAGGTATATGAACCTAGAGATAAGATTGTTGATTATTCATCTTTCGCTAATAATAAAACAGTATTTTTAACTACTCGATGGGATACCCTATTAAGAAAACCTAGAAATATAATAGAATTGACTTCTGTTGTTAATTCTAATTTGCGTGAATTGAAGCAGAAAAGCGCTATTGCATCAAATAGTTTAAATGACACTAGTAACTTGGAGGTAATGGAGGAACGTCCTCAAACACCGCTTAGGACGATTGATGTGATCGAGCGAGATGTTCAAGCTGATCAATTAGAAACTCCTAAATTAGAACTTCAAACTAAACCTAAACTAACTCCGGAAGAAGAAGTTGTTGATGGAAATAACAGTCAGGAAAAAAAGAAAAAAAAAAGGGGATTGTTCAAGAATTGATATTACTCATCTGTATCGTAAGCTTTAATTATTTTTTTCACTAATCTGTGTCTTATCACATCTTTTTCATCAAGTTGAACGAAAGATATTCCTTCTACGTTTTTTAGCCTTTTCTCAGCTTCAACTAAGCCTGAGGGTTGCTTTTTAGGGAGATCAATTTGTGTTAGGTCACCAGTAATTGCAAATTTAGCTGATCTTCCCATCCTAGTTAAAAACATTTTAAGTTGGCCACTAGTAGCATTTTGTGCTTCATCTAAAATTACAAATGCATGGTCTAATGTTCTTCCTCTCATAAAAGCTAAGGGAGCAATCTCTATATACCCATTTTCTAAGTAATAATTTAGTTTTTCAGAGTGAATCATATCTCTTAAAGCGTCATAAAGAGGCATTAAGTAGGGGTCAAGCTTTTCTTTTAAATCACCTGGTAAAAAGCCTAAATTTTCTCCAGCTTCAACCGCTGGTCGTGTTAAAATAATTCTACGTACTTCTTTGTTTTTTAAAGCTCTTACTGCCAATGCCACAGCAGTGTATGTTTTGCCGGTTCCTGCTGGTCCAATCGCAAAAAGCATGTCACTTTCATTTATTGACTTAACCATTAGTTTTTGTCCGGTAGTTTGTGCTTTAATAATTATTCCACTTGGACCAAAAGCTATAGCATCATTATTAAGTTTTATTCCTTCTTGGGTAAACTCAGAGTCCATGATGTCTTTAATCATACCATCTGTAAGTAAGTTTCGCCTTCTAAATGCTTTATTTAGTTGTTCAAATTTAGCGTTGAAGCTATTGAGATCTTCTTGGCTTCCAATTACTTTCATTTCGTCACCTCTAAATACAATTTTAAGTTTGGGATAATAGGACCTTATTAAATCTATATTAGATTCGTTTGTTCCTGTGAAATCAATAAGATTAACATCTTTAAAGTAATAACTTAATTCACTCATATTTAAAACTCTAAGTTTTTCATTCGTTCAATTGCTTTTTCAATTCCATTAGGGTTTTTCCCTCCAGCAGTTGCAAATGTTGGTTGACCACCGCCACCACCGTTAATTTCTTTTGCTAATGTTCTAACAATATTACCAGCGTGTAAACTATTGTCTTTTACTAGGTCGTCTGAAACACCAATAGATAAGGTAGCTTTTTCACCTTCAGCATTAGCAAGTAGCAATAACGTGTTTTCTTGTTTTTTTAATTCAAAAATAAGGTCTTTAATGGCATTGCTGGGTAAATCTACTTTTTGAGCAATAATATTATGTCCATTAACTACTGCAGCACTCGACTTTAAACTATCAGCTAATTGTAACGCCTTTTCTTTTTGCAGTTTGCTTACTTCCTTTTTAAGTTTATCGTTTTCAGCAATTAAGTTTAAAATACTTGTGTTAGCATCTTTAGGGTTTTTTAGTGTATTAAGTATTTCACTAAGTTTTTCTTCTTGTGCTTTTAAAAAGTCAAAAGCTGTAGCAGATGTAAATGCTTCAATTCTTCTAATTCCTGCAGCAACCGAACCTTCAGACTTTATTTTAAATAAACCAATTTCAGCAGTATTTGCAATATGCGTTCCTCCACAAAGTTCTACAGAATCTCCAAACTTAATTACACGAACTTCATTGCCATACTTTTCTCCAAATAAAGCCATAGCACCCATTTCTTTGGCTTTATCTATAGGAGTATTTCTAAATTCTTGTAAAACTAAACTTTCTTGAATTTGCTGATTTACTAATTTTTCTATTTTATTAAGTTCTTCGGTACTAACTTTCTGAAAATGCGAAAAATCGAATCGTAAATAACTGTCGTTTACTAACGATCCTCTTTGTTCAACATGCGTTCCTAAAACAGAACGTAAAGCCAAATGAAGTAGGTGAGTAGCCGAATGGTTTTTTTGTGTTTTCATACGTTTAGCAATAGTTACATTAGCGGTTATATTATTAAAAAACGTAGGTTCATTTGCTGTAAAATGCAAAATTTCACCATTCTCTTTTTTAGTGTCAAAAATAGCAAGCGTTTCATTGCTTTCAGATGTAAGTATACCCGAATCACCAATTTGACCACCACCTTCGGGGTAAAAAGGAGTGTTGTTTAACACCAATTGATACAATGTTTTATTTTTAGCTTCTACCTTACGGTATTTGGTAATAGAAACATTTTGTTCGCTAGTAGTATCGTATCCAGTAAAATTGCTGTTTATTTCATTCTTTAAAACCGTCCAGTCAAAAACATCTAAAGCCGATGCTTTTTTCGAACGTTCTTTTTGTTTTTTTAATTCGGTATTAAATCCTTTTTCATCAACATCCTTACCAATTTCTTTGGCCATTAGTAGGGTAAGATCAAACGGGAAACCAAAGGTGTCGTATAATTTAAAAGCAAAGTTTCCAGAAATAGTTTTACTATCGCCTAATTTTTTAGCTTCCTCATTAAATAGTTGAATTCCTTTATCTAAGGTTTTATAAAACTGTGTTTCTTCCTCTTTAATAATTTTAGAAACAAATTCTTTTTGTTTTGCAAGTTCCGGAAACACCCCATCAAATTGCTCGCATAAAATGGTAGTAAGCGAGTATAAAAATGCCTCTTTAATATCTAAATAGCTGTAAGCATAGCGAATTGCTCTACGCAAGACCCGTCTAATAACATAACCAGCTCCGGTGTTTGAAGGTAGCTGACCGTCTGCAATGGTAAAAGCAACAGCTCTAATATGATCGGCAATTACTCTAAAAGCAATATCAGTTTTTTCATCCCTACCATACTTTTTACCAGCAATGGTTTCGGTAGCTATAATTAGTGGTTGAAAAACATCAGTATCGTAATTAGATTGCTTGTTTTGTAAAGCTCTAACCAAACGTTCAAAGCCCATTCCGGTATCAATATGTTTGTTTGGTAGCGGAATTAACGACTTATCTTTTTTACGCTCAAATTGTATAAAAACTAAGTTCCAAACCTCAATTACCTGCGGATGATCTTTGTTTACAAGGTATTTACCCGATTTTTCAGCAATTTCTTCATCCGATCTTAGGTCAATATGAATTTCAGAGCAGGGGCCACAAGGTCCGGTTTCGCCCATTTCCCAGAAATTATCCTCTTTACCAGCAGCAATTATACATTCAGGGGCAATGTGTTTTTTCCAAAACTCTAAAGCGTCTTTATCTATTTTAGTGCCATCTTCTTCATCTCCACCAAAAATGGTAACATAAATTTTAGAGGTTTCAATTTTGTATTTTTTGGTAAGCAGCTCCCATGCCCAAGCAATGGCTTCTTCCTTAAAGTAATCTGCAAACGACCAATTGCCAAGCATTTCAAACATGGTGTGGTGGTAAGTGTCTACCCCAACTTCTTCTAAATCGTTATGCTTTCCAGATACACGTAAGCATTTTTGACTGTTAGCAACCTTAGTGTTTTGCGCTTTGGCATTGTCTAAAAAAATGTCTTTAAACTGGTTCATTCCAGCATTGGTAAACATTAGGGTAGGGTCATTTTTTAAAACAATAGGTGCCGATGGTACAATTTTGTGTTTCTTTTCCTCAAAAAAATCAAAAAAAGTTTGTCTAATTTCTCTTGCCGAAAGCATATATAAAAGTTTGTAGCGAAGGTAGCAGAATTCGAAGTTAGCACAAAGCTATTTGTTTTATTTGAAGCAATTCCAGCTAATCATTTTAGTTAAATTATAAAAAGCAACAATTACAAATTGTGTAATGAGCTCTTAAAGTCGCTATCACACTGCAAGTAATTTTTAAGCTGTTTTGCAATTTAAGCTGCCATTTTTATCTGGGCTAAATTTTAGTTCTTTTGGTTTTTAAGTGCAACCTATTTTCAATGAAACACGTATTATTGTTTTATGGTAAAAAATATACTCACAGTAATTCTTGTGTTTTCAACATTATTATCTTTTTCACAAAAAGTATCAATAAGTGATGATCCTAATTATGTTCCAGACGCACTTCTAGACATCAACAAATCTACAGTCACACCAAATGAAAACTTGCTTAAAGTGGGTAAAACGGGCAACTCTGAAGTCTTTTCTGTTGACGAAGACGGAGATGTAGAGATAGATGGCAATTTAGGAGTAGGAGTTGAAGATCCGCAAGTTAAGTTAGATGTTAACGGCTCTGCTCGAATAACTGGTTCTAGTATTAATAATAAATCTACCAATGGTGTTATACGATATACTGATCTAGTTGCTAGATCCCAAGGTTCAGGAACAGGTGCGGTAAAAATTACGTTACCAAAAACTTGGTCTAACACCATGCTCAGATTAACTATCAAAGGATATAATTATTCAGGAATAGGAGCTTGGGACGTAATTATCAGCGGTTACAATTATATTGCTGGTGGTCGCTGGCATAACACAAGCGCTGAAATAAGAGGTACAGCACCCTTTTCTCAAGTAAGATTGGGTCATGATGGATCAAAATGCGTAATTATTTTAGGTGATGTGACAACCAGCTGGTCTTATCCTAAAATTGAGGTTGTTGAGCTTATGGCTACCCATAGCTCTATTACTGATTGGGACGAAGACTGGGCAATTGCTAGAGTTACAGATATTTCTGGGATAACTTTCACAGGGGGTACACCTCCGGTTAGAACTGGTGATAAC
This sequence comes from Flavobacteriales bacterium, assembly GCA_020628935.1. Classification (GTDB taxonomy): domain Bacteria; phylum Bacteroidota; class Bacteroidia; order Flavobacteriales_G; family JALEGO01; genus JAHDEG01. The sequence goes on along the minus strand of JAHDEG010000021.1, from coordinate 4,411 downwards.
TTAGGAAATCATACAGCTACTACTACACTAAACATGAATAGTAAAGGTATTAGTAACATAACAAACCTTTCAACAACTCCAACTGCCAGTTACGATAAATTGAGAGTTTGGAATAGTGGTTCTTATTCTTTAGGGATGAATAATGCTATGACCTATGGTTATTTAAATGACTACGCTACAACATTTACAATGAGTGCCACCAATAACAGAGGGTGGATATTTAGAGATGCATCAGATGCTAAAAGTGATGGAGCCATGAGTTTAACTACAGATGGTAGATTATATTTAAAGGGAATAGCAGATGTTAATACTGCGAAAATTAGAAATTTGACTAATAAGTATGTGACTTCTGATGCTGACGGAGACCTTTCTTCAGTGAATACAATACCTTGGGCAGATATAACGGGCGCACCTTCACAAACAGATAATTATATTGGAGATGCATCTACACATACAGCGGGGGGAAATCTACAAATGAATGGCAACGATATTTTATTAAGTGGAGATGATGGTTTTAGAACCACGACCGGAGATTTTGGATCAGTAATGACCGTAGGTTCGGGTAAAGGTAATTATGAGGGGTATTCTATAAACGGAAGATATAACTTCATGTCTCAAAATAACAATAATTTTGGGTTATATAACGATGTTGATAACAGGTGGATTATGTTATATAATAGGAATTCTGCTCTAACATTTATGGATCCAAATTCTTCTGCAGAAGTAATGAGGATAGATAATAATGGTGATTTAGGAATAGGGACAGATAATCCAATAGCTAAGCTTGATGTAAATGGAACCATGCAAGGTGGTTTTGGTGCAAAGAGTACATCAGGAACATCCGATTGGAATCATGTTAGTAATAGTCGCTCAGGTCAGGGTAATACATTACTTAGAGGAACATCAACTAATGGTCCTGCTGCTGCTGCTGCAAACTATTTTCATCCATTTAATTTTGAATACTCTACTAAAAACGGAACAGGCCAAACAACTCAGTTAGCAATACCCTATGCAAATGGTGCTTCCATAAATCAAGGTATGTATATGAGGGGCAGATATACAGGTACTTGGACAAACTGGGTTAAAATAATATCAGAAAACACATCAGGGAATGTTGGTATTGGTACAAATAGCCCGAATGCTAAACTTGACGTTGTAGGGTCTGCAAAAATATCTAGCTTAACAAACAAATATGTAACTTCAGACGCCAATGGTAATTTATCTTCAACAAACACCATACCTTCTAGTGATATAACCGGTCTTTCCAATGGCGATGTAACAGCTGTAAATGCCGGTGCTGGTTTATCTGGAGGCGCAACAACAGGTGATATAACTATAACAGCAGAAGCAGGTAATGGTTTAACGGTTGATGCCTCAGAAGATAAGATTGAATTAGGTGGAGCGCTAGATGAAAATACTACTATAGATTTAGGAAGTAATGATTTGATTTTGGATGCTAGTAATTCAGGTAATGTAGGTATCGGAACTGGATTACCAAAATCGATGCTTGATGTTAATGGTAAGGTTACTCTTAATGAGATAGAGATTGATGGAGAGTATTCTTTACCAAATGCAGCACCTACATCGGCAGATCAAGTATTAAAATACGATGGATCAAATGTTGTTTGGGGAGAATTAGAGGTAGATGAATTACAAACAATAAAAGTTTCTACAGATTATGTAGTACCTGATTCAGTAGGGTATGTTTTTGTAAGCGACTTTGCTACCATTAGTTTACCTAATCCACCAGTAACAAATGAAATTTCAGTAACAAGAAAGCATGGCGCAGGTTTGGTTAAAGTTATTGATCCTTCAGGAGATAAAATTAATGGTGTAATAAGTGAATTAAACTTTGATTTTGCCCATAGCTCATATGTTTTTAAACATGATGGAGACGAGTACAATGTAATAAGTAATTATGTTGAAGACCCCAAAGGCACATATGATGTTAGAATACCAAGTACTGTATGTTTAAATGGCTCTTCAAATACATCAATTTATTATAATACTGAATTAACAGATAATGATTATATAGAATTTGATTTGCAACCATTAACAACAGGCGCTTATCAGATTGAATCTAGACCACTACACGGAGTAATTTTTAAAGCAGACGGATATTTTAATGATTTAAATACTCAAACCGTGAAGGCTTACGCCACAGGAAAATCTACCTATAACAATACTGGTTCTCAGAATATCTATTTTGACAGTTATCCTATTTCAGGAGGTGATTGTAGGGTTTCTGTTCCTTTTGTTAAAGCAGCAGCATATACAGTTACAAATTGTGGAAGTCTAAGTGCAAGTGGTTATTATACTTCTGGTAACAGTGGTGGTTTAGTGGCTGTACAGGTTAATGTAACAGCTACAGGTTCTTACAATATATCTACTAATGCTGTTAACGGTTACCACTTTGCACGTTCAGGTACTTTTAATAGTACTGGTTCACAGACAGTTTATTTGTCTCCAGTAGGAGATCCTATAAGTGGTGGTCAAACAGATACTTTTACAATGACAGGTGATTTTTCAGGTAGTTGTAATTTTGACGTTTCAGTATATGGTAATGCAGTTGTTGAGTGTAGCTCACTTGGTGGTTATTCAGATAATGTTTATTTAAATTATGCGCTTAATTCTTATAATTACATTAGACTTAATGTTTCGGTTTCTTCACCAGGTAATTATTCAATATCAACCAATACGTTAAATGGAATGACGTACAGCGCGTCTGGTTCTTTTAGCACTCCGGGTAATTATGTAATAGATTTATTTGGATCAGGTACACCTTCTGTTGAAGGGAATGCGACATTTAGTTTAAATGGTATTTCAACAGGTACTTGTGCGCCATCTGTATTTGTAAGGCCAGAACAAGCAACATATACAATGGTTTGCAATTCTAATTCTACGTTCGAAGGTACGTACGAACAAAACAGTTCAATTAATGGTAGCAATTATCTTAATTTACAAGTTAATGTTACCGCAATTGGTGAATATCGAATTGAAGCTGCTCAGTTAAATAGAGTTCGTTTTTCAGGAGTTGGTAATTTTACAACAACAGGTTTGCAGTATGTGCAAATCCCTGCTATAGGAGGTCTCCCACCTAAATTTGGTGGAGATTTTACTTATAGTATTGTAGCAGCTGCAAATCCTGATACTTGTCAAAAAACATTAACATTCGATTGGACACAGAATGCAGTTTACAGTATTTGGAGTTGTAATGGTAATTTTAATGGAACTCCTAATGGATATAATGGACCTAGTTTAGAAGCAGGTACGGCAATTACTAACTCAAGCTATATTCAAGTTTTATTAAATGTTTCAACTGCTGGTTTCTATTCAATGTCAACAACAACATCAAATGGTGTTACTTTTTCATCATCGGGGGTAATTACATCAACTGGTTTTTACGCAATAAGATTGTATTCATCAGATACCCCAGTTTCTGGGTATGTTAATAGTATGTTTGATGTTTTAAATATAAACGGTAGTACAGCTTGTACAGTAACAGTTCCTATATATGCTGCTGGGGGTTCGCAATTTGCATTTTCATGTTTTAGTATAACAATTAATGGTACTTATAATGATGGAGTTGCTCTCGATGCTACAAATTATATTCGTATTCAATTAAATGTTACACAAACAGGTAACTACAATATAACCACAAACACAGTTAATGGATATTCATTTAGCGCTACAGGAAACTTTGCTACAACGGGTACACACTTTGTAGATTTAGTTGGTACTGGTACACCTACAAGTACTGGCACAAATAACTTTACCGCTACTGATAATAATGGTAATGGTGGTTGTAACTTTAATGTTACCGTGAATTAGTAATATACGTTAAGGGTAGAAGTGATACCCTGCAACGAACGTATGTGAGTGAAGCGTAAAACGGATGACCTGACCCTCTTGCTTTTCGCAAGAGGGGGATGCCCTGATGTGCCCTGTTTTGTTTTTTTATGAGCGGTTTCCTTTTCTCTGAGATGCATTTTTATTTAAAAATTTGCATTTTTTCGTGCAACAAATTTTCAGTTAAACTCGTATTATTGTTTTATGGTAAAAAATATACTCGCTGTAATTCTAGTGTTTTCATCATTATTATCTTTTTCACAAAAGGTATCTATAAGTGATGATCCTAATTATGTTCCTAACTCTTTACTGGATGTTTACAAAGCAGTAGCTGCACCAGATGAAACCTTATTTAATGTTGGTAAAACAGGAGATACAGAAGTGTTCTCGATTGATGAAGATGGTGATGTAGTAATAGATGGAAATGTAGGCATAGGCACTGATGATCCAGATACAAAGCTAGAGGTTGACGGCAGCGTTACAATAAATGGAAGCACAGTTCAAACGAGGCCTAATACAGCCTTAATTCGTTACGAAAATTTAGCTGCATATCAAGGGGGAA
>JAHDEG010000012.1:0-70837 GCA_020628935.1 Flavobacteriales bacterium | reverse complement strand
TGTTGTTGTTGTTGTTGTTGTTGTTGTTGTTGTTGTTGTTGTTGTTGTTGTTGTTGTTTTGATGTAAAACGAAGCGAAAAGATTAAGGTCTCCTATTTTTCCTTTTGGCTTGACCCAAAACGAAACCAAAAGTCAAGGCTTACTAAAATAACACTAATAACTCTCGACTAACGCTAAGTGCAGCCCAGTGATCTACTCGCAGGCTCGCAGCTTCTGGGTTTTACTAAGCTTTAGCGCTTCAACTTATTACTATTATTTTAGAATGCCGAGGTGTTTTTGTTAGGGAGATTTATTATCTTTTGTCTTGATACAAAAGAAAGAAAAAATCAAGACTTACATTTATTTCAAAGGATTGCTATTTATTCTTCTTGCCTTTACACATCCAAACTCGCTTCGCTCAAATAGTGGATGCTTTCGCGCATGGCCTTGGCTAATGAAGATTAAATGCAATTCTAGTAGAAATAACTGAATGTCGGAGTTTGTTTTAAAAGGAGTGCGTTTTACATTCTTTGTCTTGATACAAAGAACCAAAAATCAAGACTTACAATAATAACTAGATTTTTTCTCTCAAATCATAAGTTCGAATAACGGATCTCTGAAGCCAGTTCAGAGCTAGTTATTCTCTCTAATGTTTTGCTTCGAAACTAACCTAGTTATTCTCGAAGGACACGTTTTAAAGTTTGATTTATTGCTTATTATTAGTATAATAAGCCAAGTTGTTGTTAGTCGAAACTATTGATGGACAATTAGATTATAGCGATGAATTTTTTAATCGCTGCGTTATGTTTGTGTTTATTGCTAGTTTTGTGCTAGCATGCAAAAGGTAAATCTTTCTAATTACGATAATTCTTTTTATAAACCTGGCAAAAGTCCGGGTGTGCGTTTTATTTGGTATGTTATTAATGCATTGTTTTTTAATTCTTACTTTTTGCCATTATCAGGCATAAAAAGGCAGATTTTGAGAATTTTTGGTGCTAAAATTGGCACAGGTGTAGTTATTAAGCCTAAAGTGAATATTAAATATCCCTGGAAATTAACTGTTGGTGAGCATGCCTGGATAGGGGAGCGGGTGTGGATAGATAACTTAGTGCAGGTTACTGTTGGTGCTCATTGTTGCTTGTCTCAAGGTAGTTTTTTACTAACCGGGAATCATAATTATAGCAAAACAGGGTTTGATTTAATGGTTAATTCTATAGCATTAGAAGATGGGGTTTGGATTGGCGCTCAGGCATTAGTTGTTCCGGGTACAGTTGCAAAATCGCATTCGGTGTTAGCGGCAAAGTCGGTCAGTCCTTTATTAATGGATGCTTACGGTATTTATTCAGGAAACAGAGCGGTTAAAGTTAAGAATCGCGAAATAAGTTAAGTAATGAAAGTATCTATTATAACTGTTTCTTTTAATTGTAAAGCTACTATTGAGCATACTATACAGTCAGTTTTAAGCCAGAATTATAATAATGTTGAGTATATAATTATTGATGGAGGATCTACAGATGGTACTCTAGATATTATTAATAAATATGCCGATAAAATAAGCACTGTAGTTTCTGAACCCGATGACGGTTTTTACAATGGTATAAACAAAGGACTAAAAAAATGTACAGGTGATATTGTTGGATTACTTAATGCGGACGATTTTTATGCAGATAAAGATTGTATAACAGAAATAGTAAACACATTTAATAAAAATAACACTGATGCAGTTTATGCCGATTTAAAATATGTTGATGCTGTAAATACAGATAAGGTAGTGCGTAATTGGAAATCGATGCCTTATGAGCAAGGGTTGTTTTTAAAAGGATGGATGCCACCTCACCCTACTTTTTATGCTAAAAAATCTCTTTTTGATAAGTTTGGAGGATACGATGAAAGCTTTAAAATATCTGCCGATTATGAGTTAATGCTTCGGTTTATTCATAAGCAAAAAATTAAGGTGACTTATTTGCCAAAAACGTTAGTTATGATGCGTGTTGGTGGAGTAAGTAATGCTGGATTAACGAGTAGAGTTACTGCAAACCAAGAGGATCGGTTGGCTTGGAAAAAGAATGGAGTTAAACCTTCGGCTTTTACCTTAATACGTAAGCCGCTTTCTAAGATTATGCAGTATTTTAAGTAAACTAAATTATAAGGAAGGTGTTTTATGTTCTTTTGCCTTGATGCAAAACGAGCCAAAAAATCAAGTCTTACATTGATTTCAAAGAATTACTATTGATTATTCTTTGCCTTACGCATCCAAACTCGCTGCGCTCAAGTAGAGGATGCAATTTCGCTTTGGCCAGCACACAGAATAATAAATGTAATGCTAGTTGAAATAACTGAATGACGAGTTATATTCAATTACTTCACCTAATCAGTACCCTAAAAAATCCACCGTAGTTTTGGGTATGTACTTTTATTGGTCCGTACCAATCTAAGTTTGCTCCTAAACCGAATTGTATTTTTTTAATAGATACACCTGCTCTAAAATAGGCATAACTTCTATCGTGAAAATTTGTTGTTGGGTTTTGGTTGTATAAACCCTGTATTCTTATGTAAGGGTTTACTTTTTTGTTGCTGGGGCTATATTGTACTAATGAAAATACATCTATATTATTGTCTTGCGTTAAATCTACTCTTGGTAGTAAAATAGCCAACCAGTTTTGGTTTGCGTATAGATATTGAAGTCCTAATGTTGGTCTGAAACCAGTTACATGATTTATGCTTACACCACCGGTTATTGCCAAGCCTTTAAATATACTGTAATTTAAAAGAGCTTGCGATAAGAATTCATTTTTTACTAAATCGTTTTTATAGCTTCCATTAAAGGTTGTTACGTTAAAAAAGCCAAGTTTACCACTTTTTGATAAGGGCTTGGCCGTTATCATTTGAAAATTAAAATACTCGTTGCCAAAAAACACTTCAGCTGGTATAGGTGGGCTACTTATTTCGTTAGCTTTTTCGTTTTGTGCTGTTAAGATACTTGTGATTGTTGCTAAAAATGTTATTAGTAATAATGTTATTCTCATAGTTAACTTTTATAGATATTTATGCCCCAGATTGTCGTGATTAGCTTTTTGTGGTTAAATGTATTGTAAAAACCAAAGTAGGAAAGGCGACCTTAGAAGCCATTTGCTTTTGATTTTTTACTGCATTTATTGCAAAAACTAAAAACAAAAAGCTGGATTAAGGCCCTAGTAAAAAGGTTAATCCAGCTTGGTTTTATTAGCTTTATTTATTTTTTAAGCAAGTACTTCGGCTACTTTTTCTGCTGCTTCTTTTAATAAAATTACCGACTCAACTTTTAGGCCAGACTCTTCAATTAAAACTTTAGCTTCTTTCGCATTTGTGCCTTGTAAACGAACGATAATTGGAATGTTAATTTCGCCAATGTTTTTATATGCATCTACAACCCCTTGCGCTACACGATCGCAACGTACAATACCACCAAAAATGTTTACTAAAATTGCTTTTACTTTATCATCTTTCATGATAATTCTGAATGCTTTTTCAACACGCTCAGCATCTGCAGTACCACCAACATCTAAAAAGTTTGCTGGCTCACCACCAGAAAGCTTAATGATATCCATAGTAGCCATTGCAAGGCCTGCACCGTTTACCATACAGCCAACGTTACCGTCTAACTGCACGTAATTTAAACCAGCTTCACCAGCTTCAACTTCTGTAGGATCTTCTTCATGAACATCTCTTAGCGCTGCTAAATCTTTGTGACGGAAAAGTGCATTGCCATCTAAAGTAACCTTAGAATCGACTGCTATAATTTTGTCGTCAGATGTTTTTAATACGGGGTTAATTTCAAATAATGATGAATCTGAACCTTCGTATGCTTTGTATAAAGAGGAAACAAATTTTGTCATTTCTTTAAATGCACCACCGCTTAAACCGAGGTTAAATGCTACTTTACGCGCTTGAAATGGTAATAGACCTGTTTTTGGATCTATTTCTTCTGTAAAAATTAAATGAGGTGTTTTTTCTGCAACTGCTTCAATATCCATACCACCTTCGGTTGAATACATAATCATGTTACGGCCTGTTTTACGGTTAAGTAAAATGCTCATATAAAATTCGTCTGGCTCGCTTGCACCTGGATAGTATACATCTTGTGCTACAAGTACTTTACGTACTTTTTTACCTTCGGGCGGAGTTTGAGGGGTGATCAAATCCATACCGATAATGTTTGAAGCTATTTCTTTTACATCGTCTAACGATTTCGCAAGCTTAACTCCACCGCCTTTACCACGACCACCTGCATGAATTTGAGCTTTTATTACCCACCATTCAGTGCCTGTATCTTTATTAAGTTTTTTTGCTGCTTCTACTGCTTCTTCTGGCGTATTTGCTACTATACCTTTTTGAATGGCAACTCCGTAACTAGCTAAAAGTTCTTTTCCTTGATATTCGTGTAAGTTCATAATGCTTTTTTCTAGAGTTCAAATATACTTTAACCTAAGCAATATGCAAAAGCGCTTTGGGTGTAATTGTGATATCTTTAATCTGGATGTTGTTTACGTGTTATTTAAAGCCAAGCGTATTTTAAAACGCTTGGCTTTTCTTTTTTACTGTCCTTGACCTAGTGAGAAAGATTGTTTTCCGTCAAAAAGGTATAAGTTTTCGGTTTTTATTACGTCTAAACTATTTTCATTTGCGCTGCTTAGCAAGTTTATAATGTCTTGCTTGGTTATTACATCATTGTTGGTTGTTTTGAACCTACACCTCCAGTGATCTGTACAAAATGTTTCTTCAAAACCATTAGGCCAAACTTTAATTCCTCTATTGGTAATCATATCTAGAGTAATGTTGTTTTGCTCTATTTTTTTTAGAGATGCTGCTATCTCGTCAGGGTTTTCACCGCTCCAATGAACAAAAATATCCACCCCAATTAACTCTTTCTTTTTTTCTTTTTTTCTCTTGAAAATAGGGATTTCTATTCTACCCTTTTCTTGAAACTCTACTTTTTTAAGTGTTTTAGGTTCTGAGTTTAAGTTATTTATTACGGCATCGGTAAACTCTTTTGTGCCAACGCATTTCTTGCTAATACCTTCTTTGTATATGTCTCTTGTATGGATGCCTTGTTCAATTGTGCTTAACCAAGCATTTTGTATTTTTTCGGCTACTTTATTTTTGCCAATGTGCTTAAGCATTAACACTGCTCCTTGAATTAAACCTGATGGGTTTGCTATGTCGTTGCCCTTAATATCTGGCGCTGAGCCGTGAATTGCTTCAAACATAGCGCAGGTATGACCTATATTTGATGAACCAGCAAGACCAACGGAACCTGTGATTTGTGCCGCCACATCTGAGAGTATGTCTCCATATAAATTAGGCATAACTATTACGTCAAATGCTTCAGGGCTATCTGCTAGTTTTGCTGCTCCTATATCTACAATCCAATGTTCGTTTTCGATTTCTGGATACTCTTTTGAGATTTCTTTAAAGACGCTATGAAACAAACCATCTGTTTGTTTCATGATGTTATCTTTTGAAAAGCAAGTTACTTTTTTGCGGTTAAATTTTTTGGCGTACTCAAATGCATAACGTACTATTTTTTCACAACCTGGTCTGCTAATTAATTTTAAGCACTGTACAACTTCATCTGTTTGTTGGTGCTCAATACCAGCATATAGGTCTTCTTCATTTTCTCTCACAATTACCACATCCATCACTGGGTGTTTAGTTTCGATAAATGGAGCTAAGCTTAAACATGGCCTTACATTAGAGAAAAGCCCTAATGATTTTCTTATGGATACATTTAAACTTTTGTAACCACCTCCTTGGGGTGTAGTTATAGGTGCTTTTAAAAAGATTTTGTTTTTTCTAATTGTTTTCCATGACTCTTTTGAAATACCAGAAGTGTTGCCAGACAAATACTCTTTTTCACCTATTCTAATTTCATCGTATTCTAAACCTGCATTTGCTGCGTTTAAAATACTTAAGGTAGCGTTCATTATTTCTGGTCCTATACCATCTCCTTTTGCAACTGTAATTCTCATTGGACTTTTATTTAATTTTTGGCAATATAATTTTTATTTATCTTATATGTAATAATCATACACAAATACTTATGTTTTTTGATGTTCAATCAGAATTTTTTTTGCTTGAAACTCCCTATAAATTTCTGTTTTGTTTTTAACAGGAACTTTTAACTCGAAACTACAGTTTTCTTTAAAACTCTGGTTTAGAATTTGAATATCGTGATTTCTTATTATGTATTCTACATCAGAAGTTTGATCATAGTTGAATTGAATGTGTGCTATTTCAGTTATTTGTGAAGTTTGAATTATTGAGTTTTTAATGGCCAGCTTTGCTGCTTCTTTGTAAGCACTAATTAGCCCGCCAGTACCAAGTTTTACTCCTCCAAAATAACGAGGCACTATTACTAATGTGTTAAGCAGGTTAAATGATTTAATTTGTCCTAATATTGGTGCTCCCGCAGTGTTACTAGGTTCACCAGCATCATTCATGTATTCAATTATATTTTGGTTATCGAGTAAGCGGTACGCATAACAAATGTGTTTGCAGCTAGCGTGTGTTTTGCGTATTTCATTTAATACTTGATCAACTTCTTTTGTAGAATTTATATGAGCTGTATATCCATAAAATTTACTGGCCTTTTCTTTAAATAGAATCTCGTCACTTTTTGAGATAGTTTTATACACGTAAATATCCAATTTAATAAAAGGTTAGCGTTAGTACAAAAGTGATAAGAGATAGTGCAATAGCAAACCACTGCCATATGCTGTGCTTTCGTTTTAAAATTAAAACAGAAGAAATACTTGTTAGCATAAATGATAGTGCAAATAATTGTATGAATGCGGTTGGAAAATGGGTGCTAGCGCTCAGGCATAACGTTAAGCCTGCAAGCATTCCGAATTGGGGAATACCTAAAGCTAAACCGGCAACCACACTTTCGGGTTTAATTTTAAGCTGCCCTGTTAGTAGCACATAAGCCATTGAGGTAAAAAAAGCAAAAATGACAGTGCATAAAACAAGAAGTAAAGGGTCGTTAATAGTGAAGTTTAATATTGTTTTTGAAAGAGAAAAGTAGTAAGCACCAGTTAGTGCTATTATAGATAGGGCTGGTAAAAATAGATTTCTTATACCTATTTTACTTGCAGATTTGTGCAAATAAAAAAGACCAGAAAATGCGCAGGCAATTATTGAAGTTATAAATAGTAATGTTTGTAAAGGAGTGCTAATTAGAATACCTAATACGGTTAACGATAAAAAAGCAAAAACAGCATCTTTTTTAAACTTATTAGCTTGAGTGATAAATAAAAGTTGTTGAAGGAAAAATAGAACGCCAACAAACGCAGCTGAAGGAATCCAAGGGCGGTCTATTACAGTGGATAAGTTAATTGTTGGGCCAACAATAGTAGACGTGAGTATTAGCGTTGTAACTAAGCTAAATATAACAACTTGTGTAATGTTTGCTCTTTGAGGTGTCATTTTAATTAAGAGAACATACCATGCTGCTAATGACATTGCTGTTATTATGAGCCAAATCATACTTTGTTGTTGTTTAAGTATGTGAATAGAATGTCGTTATTAAGGCTTTCCTTTTTGTGGATGTTGGTATCAATTTTTGGAGCTTTTATTCCTTCTTTAACTGTTACCACCGTTGATTTAAAAACTCGTGCTTCATCCCATGCGTTTTCATTTATGAAGGATTGCAAAACTTGTTTTCCTCCTTCTATTATTATACTAGTTATATCTTTTTTGTTTAGGACGTTTAATATGGATGTAGGGGAAGTGTCACTTACTTTTATATATTCTTTATTTCCGTTTGTTTTTGATAGTTGTGTGTTTATAATAATTGTAGAATTTTCATCTGAAAATAAGTTTAGAGTTTTTCTGCAATTTAGTTTACTATCTAACACTATTCTTACAGGGTTTTTGCCAACGTAATTTCTGGTAGTTAATGTTGGGTTGTCGATTTTTGCTGTGTTTGATCCTACTAGTATAGCTTGTTCTTCACTTCTCCATTTATGTGAGTGGTTTTGTGAAATTTTATCGCTTATTGCAATACTTTCGCTTTTTGAGTTAGTGATTTTGTTAATGTATCCGTTTTGCGTTTCAGCCCACTTTAAAATTATGTAGGGTCTTTGTTTTTGTATGTGGGTAAAGAATCTTTTGTTAAGTACTTTTCCTTTTTTTGATAAAACATTAGTTATAACCTCAATTCCGTGTTCTTTGAGTTTAGTGATGCTTTGCCCGGCAGTTTTTTTGTTAGGATCAATATTGGCAATAATTACTGTAGGAATGTTATATTTTAAAATAAGATCGCAGCAGGGAGGCGTTTTTCCGTAGTGAGCGCAAGGCTCAAGGCTTACATAAATGGTAGATTGTTTAAGTAGACTTTTATCTTTTACATTGTTAATGGCATTTACTTCAGCATGATGACTTCCGTATTTATGATGATATCCCTCGCCAATAATTATATTATTATGAACGATTACTGCACCAACAATAGGGTTTGGGGCTACTGAGCCTAATCCTTTTTTGGCAAGTTCAAAACAACGGCTCATGTATTTTTCGTGCTCAGTATTGTTCATATATTTACAGCAAAATTATTTTTGTGCATTTTAGCAACAATCATACAATTGAAAAGTTAAATAAAAAATACCATTCAGTTCTTTCTGAATTGTACGAAGCTTCAGAAATAGATGCTATTTTTTTTATTTGCCTTGAAACCTACGCGAATTTGAGTCGCCTTGATTTACAAATGAATTTTTCTATTTGTTTAACTGAGCCGCAATTAATTTATTTAGACGATGTTTTATATGAACTTAGCACCGGAAGGCCTTTGCAATATATTATAGGCAAAGTTACTTTTATGGATTTATTTTTTGACGTAAATAAACATACTTTAATACCCAGGCCCGAAACGGAAGAGTTGGTAGATTTAATACTTGAAAATTACACTTCAACAAAAAGTAGTATTAGTGTTTTAGATATTGGAACAGGGAGTGGATGTATACCTATTTCACTTAAATACTATGAAAAGAATTGGAATGTTACCTCTATAGACGTTTCTGAAAAGGCTATTGAGATGGCTAAGTTAAATGCTGTAAAAAACGCTGTTGAAGTCAATTTCATTTGTGAGGATATTTTGGTGTTAGATACGTTAGATAAAAAGTATGATTTAATAGTTAGTAATCCGCCTTATATTATTGAGGATGAAAAAAAAGACATGGCTAATAATGTTCTCAGTTATGAGCCACACTTAGCTTTGTTTGTAGATAATTCTACCCCTTTATTGTTTTATAAAAAAATTCTAGAGCTGGCCATTAACGGATTGGCTGAGAACGGGATTATTTACTTTGAAATTAATCCGTTATTTGTGATTGAATTAAATGCATTGACCGCCCAACTAGGCTTTAGTAGTTGTGAAATAATAAATGATATGAGCGGGAAGGAAAGGTTTGCTAGGGTCACAAGGTAGCAACATATTACTATTTCTCTTACCTTTGCACAAACAAAACTTAAAATTATGATTAAGACAATATCATCTGTATTTGCATTATTAATGTTTAGTACATTATTACAAGCTCAAAAAGTTCCTGCAATAAAAGTTGAAGAAGGAACTCAAGTATTAAGTGAAAGCTCAAGAAATGCTCTTTCTGTTTTGGTGTATGAAACATCTAAAGATGAAATAGAAAAAGCTTTGAAATCTGAATTAAAAGACAAAGATGCTAAAGTAACTGTAAAAAAAGAGATTTTTGGCGATGATGCTGAGTTTAAGTTTTTAGGCGAAAACACCGTTGATGTTTATGCTAAAGTTGAAAAACTTGAGGTTGGTAACATGCTAATTGTTGGTGTTGATTTAGGTGGTGCATTTTTATCTTCTGCAAGTCACCCTGAGAAGTTTAAAGCGTTTAAGGCTTACCTGTATAACTTTGCTGTTGAATTAACTAAAGAAGGAGTAGGTGAGCAAATTAAAGAAGCAGGTAAGGTTTTGGGTAAATTAGAGGGAGATGCAAAAGACCTAGAAAAAGAAAAATCTAACCTTGAGGATAAAATTGAAGATGCCAAAAAAGAGATAGAAGAGGCTCAAAAAAACATTGAAGAAAACATAAAAAATCAAGCAGCTAAAACCGAAGAGGTAAAAAAACAAAAAGCAGCTATTGAAACATTAAATGCTAAAATGAAGGCTGTTAAATAAACAGATATTCACTTTTAGAAAAAATCAGCCCCCAACTTTTTCAACGCAAAAGTTGGGGGCTTTTTTCAAGAACGTTTAGCGAAAATTTAAGCTTTATGTTTTCTTATAACATTAAGCACTTGAGTTTCAATTGATGGTTGATTAGCAATATTTTCTACATCATCAATTTTCATCACTTCATCCATTATTGCTCTTTGTTGGTTGCCCTTGTTTAATGCTTCAGAATAAGGGATGTTTGAGAACGTCACCATGCTGTACAATGGAGTCCATAAGCTAGGGTGTTTTTCATGAATGAATTTTTCTATTTTTTTTCTCTTAAGAAAATCTTCATCTGCAACTTTATCTCTCATCTCAATAAAATTGTAAAGGGCTAGCTCAGAAATTGCTTTTGCATCGGGCACTCGTTTCTTTGAAAACTGCTCAAACGTATTAGTCCAATTGTTATTATTGAGGTCGAGTGTTTCATCAAGCAGGGTGCAGTCTTCAAAGCCGCTATTCATACCTTGTCCGTAAAAAGGGACAATACCGTGTGCTGAATCACCAAGTAGTAAAACAGAGTCTTTGTAGTTCCAAGGGTCGGCCATTACGTATACAAGCGGAGAAGTAGGGTTATCATTATAGTCTTTTTTAACGTCAGGTATTAACTCGTAAGCATCAATAAATTGAGATTTAAAAAAATCTTCAAAGGCATTTGCCGAAGTGATGGAGTTAAAAGAGAACTCACCTTCATAAGGAAAAAACAGGGTGCAAGTAAACGTACCATCTTGGTTTGGTAAAGCAATAAGCATATACTCACCTCTGGGCCATATATGTAAAGCTTCGGGGTCTAATTTATGACTACCATCCAAATTGGCAGGTATCGTTAATTCTTTATAGCCATGACTAATATAGTTTTGCGAAAAATTAAACCTTGGCGTTTTTTGCAGCTCAAAACGAACTTTTGAAAACACGCCATCAGTACCTATAAGTTTATTGTATTTGTGGTTTTCAAAATCTTTGGTGCTATAATCTTTAAAAGTAAGCTCTTTATTTTTTAAGTTGATGTTGGTTAGCTTCTTGTTAAAAATTAGGTTAACCTTTGGGTCTTTATCTGCTTCCTTCAAAAGATTCATGTTTAGCTCACCTCTGGGTACAGAGTAAATACTTTGTCCGTCAGATCCGTAGGGTTGAAAGCTTAACTTACCTTCTAAATCGTGCATAATTCTGCCTTTCATCGGTAGCGCAATCTTACGAATCTCTTTATCCATGCCAACTTTCTCCAAAGCTTTCCAACCTCTTGTTGATAGAGCTAAATTTATAGATCTTCCTCCCAAATAGCCTTTAATTCTGGGGTCTGGTCTTTTTTCAAATAAATCAACCTCAAAACCTCTTTTAGACATAAAAAGCGCTTCAAGTGATCCTACTAATCCGGCACCAATAATGGTTACTTTGCTCATTCCTTAAAAATTAAAAAACATGAATACTAGCTATTTTAAGAGTCTCCGGAATGTCAGTAACATTATAATTTCCGTCCGCTTTCCACTCCATACTAAATCCTTCAACCACTAAAGCAATGTTATTGTTTTCTGAAGGAAGCAAAACTACCCCTCCATCAATAATTGTTACTTTGGGGTTTGTGTAAATCTTTTTTATCTCTTTAATTGAGCTACCAACATGAGCTCCTTCTTTTGTTTTAAAAACAGCGTCTCTAATAACAATTTTTTGAATTATGCATCTTGCTGGGTTTTTACACTCGCTAAAAACGTCAAATAAATGCCTATTGTTTTGGGAGGATATTTTAAAGACTTTATGTAGGCCTCTTTTGTCTCGGTAAACCCTTTCAGTAACTAAGTTGTGTTCAAAAAGAGTGTAAGTGTACTTTATGTCTTTACCTCTGTTAAGGCCATAAACGATATTATTTTTTATGTTTTGTTGGGAGGAAAAAATAGCATTAAAATTAGCACTTGTCACCAATTTGTTTTTAGGAGGATTGATTTCGGAAGTTATTTGAATTAAATCGCCTGATTTAATTGGGTTGTTTTTGAGTTGCGGATTTGCCTCAATAATCTTTTCTTCAGTAGTGTTATAAAGTTTTGCGAGTTCTTTTGTATTGTCTCTTGATTCCGCTTTATGTATGACTGTTTTTAAACGATTAGATTGTACAACTAATTCCCCATCCTCCCAAGTTGAAGTTGGTTTTTGTACTGTTGCGGTGTTTTCATTTATTAAATTATCAATACTAGTTTCTTGTTTTTGAGGTATCTCGTTTGTTTTTATGTTTTGGGAGGATGTGTTTTTGCTTACTTCAGCTGTCAGGTACTCCGTTTCCTCTTTTGTAAATAATATTGAGTCATTAACTGAATTAAGTGCTAATAAATCATCTGAATTAACATAGCTGTGTAATACAAGTGTATCATCTGTATCAATTCCAACAATTACGTTCGGATTTTCAAGTAAAAGATCATCAATACTCACTCCGTAAATAGCAGAAAGTGTATGTAAGTTTTGACCAACTAAAAGAATATGCTTCTTTTTTTCTACCAACTTGTTAGAAATGGTTATTTCATCACCGGGCTCAACTACAATCTCTAACTTTGGGTTTAAATTAATTATTTCTGTAGGTCTTAAATCAAACTTCTGTGAAATACTGGCCAAATTGTCTTTGAGTTTTGGCAGATACTTTACAGTGTCTAATTTTTTCTTTTGAGGTTCAATTTTAGGTGCTTGTTTTAGGCTTTGTTCATTTGTATTGCTTGTAATTAAATTACAGCTAATAAGCCAACTTAAAAGAAAATAATTTAATAAAGTATATTTATTAAAAAAGTGCAATTGCGATTATTTATAGGCTATAACCACTGGGTTTTTGTATTCGTTTACACTTCCATCCAAATTAAAAACTTTTGAATGTATAATGTAAACTCCTCTTGGTAAAAATGAACTTGAATTTTGTACCGTTCCATCCCATTTAAACTTTCCTTCAGTGCCAAGCAATTCAGTATTAGCTAACTCTGTTACAAAGTTGCCATGTACTGTATAAACATTAGAGGTCAAAATGTATCCTGGCTTATCAAATTGGTATGATATTTCTGTGAAATCATCAAAACCGTCATTGTCTGGTGAAAATGTTTTTGGAAGAACCGTTATTGCATTTACAACATCTTGATTAGAGCGATATTGAGAATTTTGAACACCAGGCGTTCCGAAGCCAATATCTTCGGCAGCCGAATGCCAATTATCATCGTTATAAGAAGGAATATTATAATTAATACGTTCTAAAGAAACACCATCCACATTGTTTAATAATGAAAGGTGTAGTTCATCTGAGTAGTTAAACTGATCCATCACTACTTCTTCGTTAGAAACTAAAACAACAGATCCTTCATCATTACTAAATGTAGGTAAGTCATCTATTTGAACAAAAACTTCTTCGTTTGTTGCAGAATATTGACTTAATACTGCTTCTGTGTTTTCGGTAAGTAGTACAAATTCTTGCGGTTTAATTATATACTGCACATCAGAAATCTGATTTAAATCAGAAACAGTGTCTCCTTTTATTGTAGCAATGAACCAATTACTAATATCAATATTCTTATTGGAGTTGTTGTATAACTCTACATAATCGCTTCCTCCCTCTAGAGGGTCAAAAAGTATTTCGTTGATAATTACATCTTCTATCTCGCCTTTTTCTGGTAAAACAAATGAACTATTTGCATCTGTAATTAAGTTTTCAGAACAGTCTTTTATGTTGTCAGTAATTGTTATGGTGTAATTAACTCCTGCTTCAATAGGAGAGGAGAAACTAATATCAATTGAGGTAGCTTTTAACGTGAAATTATTAATTGCTATAGTTGGCGTAATTTGAATGTCTGAAGAACTAAACGAGTCATCCCCTAAAATATTTTCTGTGAAAAATACACTTACAGATGTCAAACTACTAACAGTAACTAAATTAATACTTGGAGCTATTACATCAGCAGTTAAACTGTAAATAGAATTTTGTGCACCGGGTGTTCCACCTAATAATCCTTCAGACGAGCTCCAGTTATCAGAAGAACTACAACCGCTTGTTGGGTTAATGCGCTCTAAACTCCATCCGCCTGCTTTTTTCTCAGTATCGCTATGCCATGCATCGTCATATACAAGTAAATCAATAATATTATTACTTGCGTCTATAAGTGTTAAGCTGTCTCCTCCGTTTGCAAGCGCAGTTAAACTACTTATGCCAATAACATCTCCATATGCGCTAAATAATGTTGCATCGGTTGAGTTGCAAACAATAACATAAGCATTTGGCTGTAATAAAAAATTGGGTAATGTTTTAGGAGTTGTTGTGTTTACCAATGTAAGTTCTGATAATTGAATAGCTGTATTGCTTCTGTTGTAAAGTTCTAAATATTCATGAGGAGGAAGTCCCACAACCGGTTCAGGATCAGCAAATATTTCATTAAAAATTATGTCACCTGCTTGTACAGTTCCTATTTCAACTTGATTAAATGAATCAGAATAGGGTACTAAAACGTTTCCTGCATTATCTTGTAAATTGTTAACCGTTACTGTGTAGTTTGTTCCAGGCAAAAAGTTTGTTCCAAATTCTAAAAATATCGTTGTAAATTCATCGCCACATTGCTGTACTACTATTTCTAAGGGATTTCCAATGCCATTATCAATAAAGTAATTGGTTAGGTTTTCAGCAGTAGCTTGCGAAATGGTTTCGCTAAAAATAAGTTGAATGGTTGAGTCGTTTAAAACAGTTAAAGACTCAACTTCAGGGTTAGTATTATCACTAGGGGTAATATTTGATACAGAGATATCATCAAAAAAGAATTTATCTGATCTAGTTGAGGTATAAAAGCAAGAAAATCCTACAAAATTTGAGCTTGTAAAATCAGAATTGTTAGCTGTACCTAAAGAAACGTAGCTACCACAACTGGTAGATGTGTCTGCAAATAATTCCCAATTTCCTGCATTATCCCTAGTAACTTTAACGCTTACGTCAACGCTAGATACATCTAATAAATCATCAGTTCCTTCAATTAGCAATGTGGTATTAAATCCTTCTTGCTTGTAAAAGTTAATTTTATCGCTTGATTTACCTATTTCAATATAATATCCGTTTAAACTTTCTCTTAAGTTTGAGTTATTTGATGCCACATAAAACTTAGCATAATTGCTACTAGAAGGATTAAAACTAAACTTTAAGTTTGCTTTCCAGGTGGTGTTGTCTATTAAAGAAGAAGCAGTGCTTAAGTAAGAAGTATCTTTTACTGCCGGGGCGTTTAAACGCAATTCTTCATTTGTAACTTCAAAGTTTTGATCACTGCCCGACCAGGTTGGGTTGTTGGTGAAATCTCCATCAGAAAAATTATCAGTAAACTGTGCTTTAACAGATATTACGCTTAAACAAAATAGCGTGTAGAGTAAAATAGCTTTATTCATTTTTCTAACTCAATTTGTGGTCTGCAAATATACAATAAACACCTTTAATTATTAAGTGCCCAATTTTGTTATGAAATAGGTGGTTGAATAATGTTTTAACTAAATTTGAATTAATTAAAACCGAATAAAATGAAGTTAGCATTAGTTGGTGCTACAGGACTTGTAGGAGAAATGATGATTCGTGTGCTTGAAGAACGTAAAATTAAGTTTAATGAATTTTACCCAGTGGCTTCTAGTAATTCAGTTGGTAAGTCTATAGTTTTTAATAAAAAAGAGTACAAAATTATCTCTATCGATGAACTGTTAACCTTAAAGCCAGATGTAGCCCTTTTTTCTGCTGGTTCTGAAATTTCTAAACAGTATGCTCAAAAATTAAGTGATTTAGGATGTTTTGTAATTGATAATTCTTCTGCTTGGAGGATGAATGAGCAAGTGCCATTAGTAGTTCCTGAAGTTAACAATCATCAGCTAAGAGAAAACTCACATATTATTGCTAATCCGAATTGCTCAACTATTCAATTGGTGGTTGCATTAGCTCCTCTTCACAAAAAATATAAAATTAGGAGGCTGGTAATTTCTACCTATCAATCCGTTACAGGAACTGGTATTAAGGCTGTAAACCAATTAAATAATGAACGCTCCGGGAAGGATGAATTAACGGTTTATCCTTATAAAATTGATATGAACTGTTTTCCTCATGGCGGAGACTTTTTATCTGATGGTAGCACCACAGAAGAAGCTAAGCTGCTAAACGAAACTCGAAAAATACTGGAGGATAATACTATACAAGTGACTTCTACGGTTGTTAGAATACCTGTAGTAGGCGGGCATTCTGAGGCTATTAATGTTGAGTTTGAACATTCGTTTGAGCTGGAAGATATTTTGAGTTTACTTAAAAACAGTACTGGAATTGTTGTGCAAGACGAACCTTCTCAAAACTTATACCCTATGCCAATTACAGCTCATAATAAAGATGCCGTTTTTGTAGGAAGAATAAGAAGAGATAATTCTATAAAAAACGGTTTAAACTTATGGGTAGTATCTGATAATTTGAGGAAGGGCGCTGCAACAAATGCTGTTCAAATACTAGAAAGCCTGCTAATAAAAGGTTTGGTATTCTAACTATTACTTTTTTTAAAGCTGCTTAAATGAAGTAAAACAAAAGTAATTATTCCGTTTATTATTAGCAGTTCAAACCCCATTTGATAATTAAACCACTCCGGGCTGTTCGCTTGTAACCCGTAACATATAATTGGGCTAATTACACATATGAGCGGGGTTAATAAGTCGTTCGATCTAATTTTGGTGAATATACCGAACGAAAACATTCCTAGTAAAGGTCCGTACGTATATCCAGCGATTTTAAATAGCTCATAAATTACACTATCGTCATTCAGATTGTTAAAAATTACAATTACAAAAACCAGAATGCCCGACATAAATAAGTGAACCTTCGTTCGTATACTTTTTATGTCTTTATGATCTGCCCTAATTTCTAAAATATCATAACATGTTGAGGTTGTTAATGCTGTTAATGCTGAGTCGGCAGATGAATAAGCGGCTGCAATTAGGCCTATTACAAACATCACTCCTATAATTATAGGCAAACCACTATTTAATGCGATGCTTGCAAATAAAAGATCGGTTTTTTCAGGAATTTCGAAGCCTATTTGTTTGGCATATATAAATAAAACAGCGCCTAACCCCAAAAAAATTAAATTTATTGGAACAAGAATAGCGCCTAAACTTAATACGTTTTTTTGTGCGTCTTTGAGATTTTTGCAAGTAAGATTTTTTTGCATCATATCTTGGTCAAGACCCGTCATTACAATGCTGATAAATGCGCCAGCTAAAAACTGTTTAAAAAAATTAAGTTTATTAGATGTGAAATCATTAAAATAAAATGTTTTGCTGTAGTCACTGTCTTTAACTAACGTCATTAACTCTGTAATTGATAGGTTCATATTTTTTGCAATAAAAAATATGGTAAGAATAACAGAGAGTAACATAAATGTTGTTTGAAGTGTATCCGTCCAAACAATGGTTTTTATTCCTCCCTTAAATGTATATACCCATATCAACGCTATAGTTATCATTACTGTTAAGGCAAATGGTATATCCAACCCTAAAGGAATTAATATGAGATTTTGAAGTACAATAGCGACTAAATACAATCTAAAGGCTGCGCCAATTATTCTTGAAAACAAAAAGGCGGTCGCGCCCGATTTATAAGACCAATAACCTAGTCTTTTTTCAAGATATGAGTATATAGATGTAACGTTTAGTTTGTAATAAATAGGGAGTAAAACATAAGCTATAATTATGTACCCAACCATGTAGCCTAAAACCATTTGCATGTAAGAAAATGATTTCAAATTAACACTACCTGGCACCGACATGAATGTTACCCCAGATAATGATGCTCCAATCATTCCATAAGCAACAACATACCAAGGCGATCTCCGATTTCCCGTAAAAAAGGATTCGGAATTACTATTACGTGTAGTGAAGTAAGAGATGCCAATTAGCAATATAAAGTACCCCAGTATTAGAAACACTAATAATAATGGAGACATATAGCTTTATTTAATTAGAGGACGAATATTTATCTGAAAGAAATTCTTCAAAAGAAGTTAAATTAGCAAGTGTGCTTAACTCTTTGAATTTAGTTTCATATTCTTTTTCTGATGTGGCTGAGTCAAGCATTTGTTCACGATATTTTTCAAATACCGTAAGCGATTTTAATTGACTTTCGGTTAGTTTTTCGCCACTAATTTTCTTCTGTTTTAAAGTATTAATAGTAACAAGGTTATGCACATCAGATCCGTTTAATGAATTGGATCTTAAAACTTTCTTATGTGTTAGCTTATTCACTACTATTAAATTACTTTTTAAGTCGATAAATCTAAAGTAGTATTATTACCTGCTCATAATTATGAACACTTAGTTTAGTTTTAACATGTGTATGTTTATGGAAAAATCTAAAAGCAACTATTTACCTGATAGTCAATAGTTAAAAAGAATCAGATTACGTATTTATATAATCCAGTATTCCGTCAACAAATTTTCTAGAGTTTGAAAGTCTTGGTACTTTATTCTGCCCGCCTAATTTGCCTCTCTTTTTCATCCAATCATAAAAGCTGCCTTTGGGCAAAAAGTGAATTTTTGGAAGCTGTAGCAACATATTTTTATGTCGTTTGGCTTCATAATCTGAGTTTAATTTTTTTAATTCCTCATCTAATAATTTTGTAAAAACTTTTGCATTACTTTCATCAAGCTGTTTATTTAATTCTATTACCCATTCATGGTAACCCTTTTCTCCGTCATCATAAAAATAGGGGCCAGCTGTATAATCGGTTATTTCAATATCAAGTTTTTTGCATACAATTTCTAGAGCTTTTTCACTGTTATTAATCATTAGTTCCTCTCCAAATGCATTAATGAAATGTTTAGTTCTTCCTGCAACTTTAATCATAAAAGGGCTTAAAGAAGTGAACGTTATAGTGTCACCAATTCTATACCTCCATAAACCTGCATTGGTAGAGATAACCATTTCATAAACTTCATTGGTTTTAACTTGATCTAATAATATAGTTTTTGGGTTTTCTTTATCCCACTCGCTTTTAGGTATAAACTCATAAAATATACCATAATCAAGCATAAGTAATATTTCGCTCGAAGTTTGTTTGTATTGTATCCCGAAAAACCCCTCGGATGCGTTATAGGTTTCTAAATAATCTATTGGGGTATTTATGCCAATAAGCTTCTCATAGCTTTTCTTATAGGGTAAAAAGCTTACTCCGCCATGCATAAAGAGTTCTAAGTTTGGCCAAACTTCTTTAACTGTTTTTGCACCAGTAATTTCTAAAACTTTTTGGAGAAGTACTTTAGTCCAAGAGGGTACACCAGAAATGTTTGTAACATCTTCTTGAGATGTTTGTTGAGCCATTTTATTAATCTTGTTCTCCCATTCAGAGAGCAAGGCAATAGAAATATTAGGGGTTCTTTTATATTCAACCCAAAACGGTAAATTTTTTATAATAATAGCTGATAAATCTCCATAATATCCATCACTGTGTAAAGGATTTATTTGGGTGCTGCCCCCAACTACTAAGCTTTTACCTTCAAAAATTTTAGTGTTTTGTTTATTATGATGGTAAAGAGCCAGCATATCTTTTCCTCCTTTAAAATGGCAGTCTTCTAAAGATTCTTTACTAACCGGTATAAATTTACTTTTGTCAGAGGTAGTACCAGATGATTTAGCAAACCATTTAGTTTCTCCTGGCCATAATATGTCTTTTTCACCCCTACGTTCTCTATCAATAAAAGATTTTAATCCTTCATAATTATTTAAAGGCACATTTTTTTTAAAAGAACTGATTGAATTAATATTTGAATAACCGTGTGTTTCACCCCACTCTGTATGCTTGGATTCTTTAATTAAATAGTTGAAAACGTCATTCTGAACGTCATGAGGATGCTTGATAAAAAGCTCAATTTGGTGAATTCGCTTAGTTATTATCCATGAGAAAATACTGTTTATGAAAGACATTTTTAGTAATTATTTTTCTTCTATTGGTGCATCACCAACGTATTTACCTGCTTTGTATTTTTCTATGTTTTTAAGCAGCCCATTTTCATCGTACTTGTAAAAAAGACCTTCAATAAGTTTGTAATTCTTAAAATACCCTTTTTGTGAGATTTGCCTGTTCGAATTATACAAAGTGTGATCGCCATTTCCGTTAAAAGGATTTATTTTTTTTGCTGCAGCATTTTGTTTAGAACCCGCTACCACTTTAGCTACTTTGGTAGGATCAATAACCTCAATTTTAGTTGATGTTTTGGCTGCAGGTGTTTTCGGTTGATACGTTTTTGTTTTTGAAGGATTAATAACTCCTGCTTCATCAAAAAACTTGACGGCTTTTAAGCTGCCATCACTGTAGTACTCTTTAAATTCGCCTACTTCTTTTCCATCCTTAATAACACCTTCTATCATAAGTTGGCCATTATCGTAATAGTATTTTTGCAATCCGTCTCTTTTGCCAATTTTATTAAATAAAAATTCTTGATGCCTAATTCCATTTTCGTAAAATCGTTTGAAATCACCTGTGTTTCTATTTCTCGTCCAAGTACCTGTTTCTTCTAATTGACCATTTTCGAAAAAAGTACTATACTGCCCGCTAGGTCTTCCGTTTCTGTAAGTTATTATTGCGTGTTCATTTCCGTTAGGGAAGTAACTGGTCCAGATACCTGTTTTTCTATTTCTTACGTACTTGCCCTCTTCAACAATTTGGTTGGGTTTGTAGCCTGGCTCATCAACCATATTACCAAAAACAATCCAATGCCCATTTTTTAGTCCATTAACATCAGCTTTGTTAATGGTATCGCCTCCATATATTTTAAATGTTTGCGAGATTAGCTGGGACTGGCCAACTAATAAAAATCCAAATAAAATGAAAAAAGACTTTAACATAATGTATTGCAATCTTAGGTTACACACTTTAACGTGCCGATTTATTGATTGTTTCACTCAAAAATATGTTATTTTAATCGCTTTAGCATTTCAGAAGACATTTTTTTTAAATCAAACGCTTCATTCCAGCCCCAATCTTCACGAGCATTTGAGTCATTAATGCTTGCTGGCCAGCTATCGGCTATTTTTTGTCTTTCGTCTGGTTTGTAGTTTATTGTAAAGTTGGGTATGTGTAATTTTATAGATTCAAATACTTGTTTAGGAGTAAAGCTAATACCACTTAGGTTATAGCTAGATCTTATTTTTATGTTTTTAGAATCAGTATCCATTATTTGAAGGGTGGCATTAATTGCATCTTCCATATACATCATTGGTAAAGCAGTGTTTTCTGATAAATAACAGTCGTAGTGTTTATTTTTTAATGCTTCATGATATATGTGTACAGCATAGTCTGTAGTTCCTCCTCCTGGATCAGATTTATAACTAATTAGCCCGGGATAGCGCAAACTGCGTACATCTACATTGTAATTTTTATTGTAGTATTCACACCACCTTTCCCCAGCTAATTTACTTATTCCATAAACTGTTTGAGGGTCCGTTACCGCATATTGATTGCAGTTTTGCTTTGGTGCATTTGGTCCAAATACGGCAATTGAGCTTGGCCAAAACACTTTTTCTATTAGTTTGTTTTTAGCAAGATTAAGTATGGTAAATAAACTTACCATGTTTAGTTTCCAAGCGAAATCAGGCTTTTTTTCTGCAGTTGCAGATAGCAATGCAGCCAATAAATACACTTGAGTAACCTTATGTGTTTTTACAGTGTTTTCAACCTTCGTTTTATCTAGTACATCAAGTTGAACAAAAAGACCATTTTCTGTTATTTGTTTTGAAGGAATATTAATGTCTGCTGCAATAACATTTTCGGTACCATGTTTTTTTCTTAACGCTAAAACTAGGTCTGTTCCAATTTGACCAGCAGCACCAATAACAAGAATTGTATCTTTTTTCTTCATTCGCTATCTTTGTAGTAAAATTATAGATAATTATGTTGTTGCGGAATAAATACGATAAGGAAACTTTGTTTAAAAAGCTTCAAACAGAGAATTTCGAGCGCAAAACATTATCATTTTACAGATATTGTACCATTCATAATCCTAATGAGCTTAGAGATGAGCTTTATGAGGAGTGGGGAAACCTAAACGTTTTAGGGAGGATATATTTGGCTAAAGAAGGAATTAATGCTCAGCTAAATGTACCGAAACCCAATTTAGAGCAATTTATAAATACGCTTGAAGCACGTGAAATTTTTAAAAGCATGCCTTTTAAATGGGCTGTTGAAGAAAAAGAATCGTTTTTAAAGTTGAAAATTAAAGTGCGTAATAAAATTGTTGCTGACGGATTAAATGATAATACGTTTGATATCACCAATGTTGGTAATCACTTAACAGCTGAAGAATTTAATGAGGCAATGAATAGCGATGATACTATTGTAGTTGATATGCGTAACCATTACGAGAGTGAAATTGGACATTTTGAAAACGCCCTTTTACCTAAGGTAGAAACGTTTAAAGAAGAACTACCAGTAGTTAAGAATTTATTAGAGGATAAAAAGGATAAAAAAATATTGCTTTATTGCACAGGTGGTATAAGATGTGAAAAAGCTAGTGCTTATTTAAAGCACAATGGTTTTGAAGATGTTAATCAATTATATGGCGGTATTATTGAATATCATAAACAAGTAAAAGAAAAAGAACTGCCTAATAAATTTGTAGGAAAGAATTTTGTGTTTGATGATCGTTTAGCAGAGCGTATCTCAGACGATGTAATCGCGGTTTGCCATCAATGTGGTAACCCATCTGACGATCATACTAACTGTGCAAACGTTGGTTGTAATTTATTGTTTATTCAATGTTCGTCATGTAAAACTGATTATAAAAACACGTGCACTCCAAGGTGTAAGGCTATTATTGAATTGCCCGAAGAAGTTCAAAAAGAACGCAGAAAAGGTTCTAAAGTAAAAAAGAGGTTTAATAAAGGGTTAGAGCACCCAGAAGCTTTAAGAGCTTTAATTGCCGAACAGCAAAAAAATGGTTTTAATCTTTAATTGGCCTTCGAAAATAATTGCTAATAAAGGAAGTTAAATATTTAGTAAAACCCAAAAGCTACAAGTTTGCGAGTAGATCATTGGGCTGCACTTAATATATAACAAGTTTATTAGGGGTTATTTTAGTAAGCCTTTGTTTTTAAGAATGTAATATTCATCCCATATCCTACCAGAAAATTTAATTTTTTGTACTTTGTATGAAATTAAACAAGGTACTTATGCCACTGTATCATACTTTAGGAAAAATCCCTCATAAACGTCACACTACGTTTAAAAAGCCAAATGGTGACTATTATTATGAGCAGCTATTCGGAACAATTGGTTTTGATGGCATGTCATCTTTACTATATCACGAACAACGCCCCACACAGGTTGCAAAGGTTCTAGAATCAATTAATGTGCAACCAAAAATAGCAGTTGAAAAAAACATAAAATCATTGAGGTTAAAGGGGTTTTCTATTCCTCCAAAAAAGGATTATTTGGATAGCCGCACACCAGTTTTGGTAAATAGCGATGTGCAAATTACGTTGGCAGCTCCACAAAATAGTACAACAGACTATTTTTATAAAAATGCCGATGAAGATGAAGTGCTTTTTGTTCATAAAGGAACTGGAACGTTGAAAACGCTAATGGGTAATATAACCTTTAGTTATGGAGATTATTTAGTAATACCAAGAGGGATTATTTATCAACTTGAATTTGATACAGTAGAAAACAGATTGTTTATTGTTGAGTCAAAGTCGCCTGTCTATACTCCAAAGCGCTATCGTAATCATTTTGGCCAGTTGTTAGAGCATTCGCCTTATTGTGAACGTGATATTAGAAAGCCATCAGAGTTAGTTACCCATAATGAAACCGGAGAGTTTTTAGTTAAAATTAAAAAGCAGGGGGTGCTTCACCAGTTGGTTTATGCTTCGCATCCTTTTGATGTAATAGGTTGGGATGGATATAATTATCCTTACGCGTTTTCTATACACGATTTTGAGCCAATTACCGGCAGAGTTCATCAGCCGCCACCTGTACATCAAACTTTTGAAACAAATGCTTTTGTAATTTGCTCATTTTGTCCCAGGCTATATGACTATCATCCTGAGTCAATTCCTGCTCCTTATAATCATAGTAATATAGATTCTGATGAGGTTTTATACTATGTTGATGGAGATTTTATGAGTAGAAACGATATTGGCCCAGGTCATATTTCGTTACATCCTGCTGGGATTCCACACGGCCCGCACCCAGGGGCAATGGAGCGTAGTATTGGTGAAGTAAAAACAGATGAGCTAGCTGTAATGGTAGATACTTTTAAGCCTTTAATGGTAACAGAAGCAGCGTTAAAAATAGATGACGGTAAATATTGGAATTCATGGATAGATTAAGAAATTATATGAAACATCTTTTTGCCTTAGTAATAACTGTTTTTTCTCTTAACAGTTTTGCTCAATACGATAAAGTTGAACTAATTAATGGAAAAGTTTTAACTGGCAGAATAACTTCGGTTACCTCAGAATCTATTAACGTACGTATGTTTCATAAGGGACAGAAAATTGATAGAATAATAGATAAATACAGGGTGTTCGCATTAAATTACGAGGAAGGAAAACGTCAAATATTATATTCAAGAGATACTACAGCCGGGAGGGATTACACTGTTAAGCAATTAGAACGATTAATAAAAGGAGAGCAAGACGCAATCAAAGGTCATAAAACTTTTGTTCCCTTAGCTCTTTCAGCAATTGGTGGTGGTTCTGGCGGCTATATTTTAGGTCCTGGTAACTTTTTGATTTTAGGTGTTCCCTTTATTGCAATGCTATCATCTGCCGTGCTAATACATCCTACTATTAAAAAATCTGCCGTTCGAGATGAGCAATTGTTAAACGATAAGTTATATAAAAAGGGCTACAAAAGAATTGCGAAGAGTAAACGGAATAAACAGGTAGTAATTGGTAGTATTGCTGGTACAGTTTTAGGGGCAATTATAAAAGCAGTAGATAAGTAAAGTATGACTTTAAAAGCTAAGATTACTGGTGTAGGAGGATATGTTCCTAGCGAAATTTTAAGTAATAAAGACTTAGAAAAAATGGTTGATACCGATGACCAGTGGATTTTAGAACGTACCGGTATAAAAGAGCGCAGGGTTTTAACTAAACCGGGCCTAGGTTCATCCTACATGGCTACAAAAGCTGTTGAAGAACTTTTAAACAAAACAAACACACCTTCTGAAGATATAGATTTAGTAATTTGTGCTACCACAACGCCAGATATGGTTTTTCCGGCAACAGCAAATATAATTGCTCACAACTTGGGTATAAAAAATGGTTTTGGTTTTGATATGAATGCGGCTTGCTCTGGGTTTTTATACGCTTTAAATACAGGTGCAAAGTATATTGAGTCTGGAGCTTGCAAAAAGGTTATTGTAATTGGAGTAGACAAAATGTCGTCTATTATTGACTATAACGATCGCGCAACCTGTATTATTTTTGGGGATGGGGCAGGAGCTGTTCTTCTTGAGCCAGATAGCGATGGCTACGGAATTATTGATTCTAAGTTATGTTCAGATGGAGTTGGAGCTGCAAATTTACATCAGAAGGCCGGAGGGTCAGTTTGTCCGCCAAATAAAGCTACAGTAGATAGTAATTTACATTCAGTTTATCAAGAAGGCGCATCTGTATTTAAGTGGGCCGTTTCTAAAATGGCTGAAGTATCTGTAGAGTTGATGGAAGCAAATAATCTAACTTCAAAAGATATTAATTGGCTGGTTCCTCATCAAGCAAATAAGCGTATAATTGATTTTACTGCTACAAGGGCCGGAATCCCTAAAGAGAAAGTGATGCTTAATATTCAAAAGTTTGGCAATACAACAAACGGAACTATTCCTTTATGTCTTTGGGAATGGGAGGATAAACTTAAAAAAGGTGATAATCTCATACTTTGTTCTTTTGGAGGAGGCTTCACCTGGGGAGCAACTTATTTGAAGTGGGGATAGTGATAATTGTGGTCTAGCTTAATAGTAAATTAGCTAGACCAAATTCTTTATTCACTATAGTTTACTCCGTAAAATATTCTCTCATTCTACTAAAAAAGCTTTTCTCTTTTTTGCTAGGATCTGGAATGAAGTTTGGAGCTTCTCTCAAATTTTCTAGAGTCTTTTTTTCTTCTTTAGTTAGGGTTTGGGGAGTCCATATGTTAATTGTTACTAATAAATCACCGCTTCCGTACCCATTTAGCCTTGGTAGTCCTTTCCCTTTTAAACGTAATATTTTACCTGCTTGAGTTCCTTCTTGAATTTTTATTTTGGCTTTTCCACCAATGGTTGGTATTTCAACCGAAGTACCTAAAACGGCATCAGCAAAATTTATAGAAAGATCATAATACAAGTTGTCGCCTTCTCTGGTTAAACTATCGTGTTCTTTCTCTTCAATTAAAACAAGAAGGTCACCTGCAACACCTCCTCTCGGACCCATGTTACCTTTGCCAGAAACGGACAATTGCATTCCTTCTCCAACTCCTGCCGGAATTTTTATTTCTATTTCTTCATCACCTCTTAAAATACCATCACCATGACAGGTGTTGCATTTGTTTTCAATGATTCTACCTTGTCCTCCACAGCTATTGCAAGTAGTAGCCGTTTGCATTCGTCCAAGAATTGTTTGTGTTATTCTGTTTACACTTCCACTTCCATTACAAGTTCCGCAAGTAGAAAAACCTCCACCTTCTGCACCACTTCCAGAGCATGAGTTACAGGCATTATATTTATTTACCTTTATTTTTTTTGTAACTCCATTGGCAATGTCTTCTAAAGTAAGTTTTACTTTAATTCTTATGTTAGAACCTCGGTTAGCTGACCTTCTTTGTCCGCCACCAGAGCCACCACCAAAACCGAATCCTCCAAAAACGTCACCAAAATGCTCAAAGATGTCTTCTACGTTCATACCGCCTTGGCCACCGCCAAAACCTCCTTGGTCGTCAACCCCTGCATGACCGAAACGATCATATTTAGCTTTCTTATCAGCATTACTAAGAACTTCGTATGCTTCAGCTGCTTCTTTAAATTTTTCTTCAGCAGCCTTATTATCAGGGTTTTTATCTGGATGATACTTTATTGCAAGTTTTCGATAAGCTTTTTTAATTTCGCTTTCGCTTGCATTTTTATTTACACCTAGTATTTCGTAGTAGTCTCTTTTAGCCATAATGTTTTTTTACTCGCCAATAACTACTTTGGCATGACGTATAATTTTATCATTTAAGTAGTATCCTTTTTCTACTACGTCAACGATTTTTCCTTTTAATTCTTTTTTAGGAGCTGGTATTTTAGTAATTGCTTCGTGTAAATCAGAATCAAAAGTTTGTTTTTTTGCTTCCATCTCTTTTAGGCCTTTGGTGCTTAAAATGGAGTGTAGTTTATTGTAAAGTAAATCAAAACCTTCTTTAACTGCATCAATGTCAGTAGAAGTTTCATTTGCCTTAATAGCCCTCTCAAAATCATCTAGTACTGGTAGTAATTTAGAAATAACACCACTACTAGCAGAACCTATTAGATCTATCTTTTCTTTTGCAGTTCTACGCCTAAAGTTTTCAAAATCAGAATATAAACGTAAATGCTTATCATTAAGCTCTTTTATTTGCTCATCATAGCTGTTGTCTTCGGTTGTTGTTTCTTCCTCGTTGATTTTGTTTTCAACTGTTTCTTCAACTTCGTTTATCTCTTCTTGATCTTTAACTTCTTCGTTCATCTTTATTTATTAATAGAATAACACAAATGTACTATCAATTTTTTTGCCATTTTAACAGTATTCACAAAAAAAGACAGGATGGCTTTTTTTGTGAAACCATCCTGTCTAAAATACTGTCAAACTGTCTTATTTTAAATTCTATTTAAACTTAGTCACTAATTTGTCTAGGCTCATATGTAAATCTTTTCCTCTCAAGTTTTTAGCTAAAATAACGCCATCTGCATCAATAAGAACATTTGTGGGTATAGAGAAAACTTTGTATTGTGCTGCTGCTGCATTTTTCCATCCTTTTAAATCACTCACATGGTTATCCCAGTATAAATTATCTTTTTCTATTGCTTTAATCCAGTTTTCTTTTCTGTTGTCTAACGAAACACCGAGTACTTCAAAACCTTTTCCGTTTTTAAATTTTGCTTTTGAGTACTTGTTATAAGCCGCAACAACATTAGGGTTTTCTTTACGACATGGCCTGCACCAAGACGCCCAAAAATCAATTAAAACTACTTTTCCTTTTAAATCAGACAATGATATAGTTTTGCCTTTATGGTTTTCCATTGTAAAATCTGGCGCAAGGTTACCCACTTCAATTCCTGTTACAGGTTCGGATAATTCCTTACCCGATTTTTGACTTAATAACGGGTTTACTATTATTATAGAAACTGCTAGAATTAGTATGCTGTATATGTTTTTCATAGTGTTATTTTAATCTTGTCGTACAATTTTCGCTCCAATTCTATTGAGTCTTCCTTCAATGTCTTGATAACCTCTATCTATTTGTTCTATGTTGTGTATAGTACTAGTTCCTTTGGCAGATAATGCAGCTATAAGTAATGATACGCCAGCCCTAATATCAGGAGACGACATCTCTATTGCTTTTAGTTGCGTTTTTCTTTCTAAACCAATTATCGTGGCTCTATGAGGATCGCAAAGTATAATTTGAGCACCCATATCGATAAGCTTATCAACAAAAAATAATCTACTTTCAAACATTTTTTGATGGATAAGAACACTTCCTTTTGCCTGTGTTGCTACTACAAGAGCAATACTTAATAAATCTGGAGTAAAGCCAGGCCATATAGCATCAGTTAATGTCATAATGCTTCCGTCAATAAATGTGCTTATTTCGTAAACATCTTGAGAAGGGATATAAATATCATCTCCCCGAAGTTCCATTTTAATACCGAGTTTTTTAAATGTGGCAGGAATGATTCCAAGCTCATTGTAAGCAACATTTTTTATAGTTATTTCAGACTTAGTCATAGCTGCTAGGCCTATAAAACTTCCAATTTCAATCATATCGGGCAATATGGTATGCTCACAACCATCAAGCTTAGTAACACCAGTTATTTTTAATAGGTTAGAACCAACGCCTTCTATTTTTGCGCCCATCCTATTAAACATTTTACACAACTGTTGTAAATAAGGTTCACAGGCAGCGTTGTATATTGTTGTTACACCATTAGATAAAACTGCGGCCATAACTATATTTGCAGTGCCAGTTACAGAGGCTTCATCTAAAAGCATATAACAGCCATTTAATCCATTTTCTGCTGTAACGCTAAAAGAGCCTTTATCGTCATTATAGGTAAATGTTGCGCCCAAATTTTCAAGACCAGTAAAATGAGTGTCTAAACGTCTTCTTCCAATTTTGTCACCACCTGGTCTTGGTATTTTTGCAATTCCAAACCTAGAAACTAGCGGCCCCAAAATCATTATAGAACCTCTTAATTGAGCTGCTAGTTTAGCGAACTCCTCTGTTTCCATATAATCTAAGTCTATATTATCAGATTGAAATGAATAAGAGTCTTTGGTCAGCTGCTCAACTTTTACACCAAGTCTTCTTAAAAGGTCAATTAACTTATTTACATCTCTAATATCAGGGATGTTATTTATAGTTACTTTTTCAGCGGTTGATAAAACACCACATATAACTTGCAACGCTTCGTTTTTTGCTCCTTGTGGTGTAATTTCTCCTTTTAACTGATGCCCACCTTCTACAATAAATTTCGCCATTTATCTGTTTGTTTTTCTTCCTTTATTTCTGTGATGTGATGAATGTCTCTTTTTTCTTTGATAACTTGGCTTAGGGTTTTTAGCAAGTATAGAAGCCGTATTTTCTAGAACAAAATCTTCAGATAAGGTTATTTTTCTATCAGATAATTCTGCTAATTGTTTTAATATAATGCCATCATTAACTGAATCCCTGTTAAAATTAAGATAAGCTTTCTTCATCATGTTAGCGATAGCTTCTGAGAAAGCTTGTTTTTCAGGCCCTTCATCCATTGCCTTTGCTTTTTGTATGAAGAGATGAATGTTATTGCCGTAATGTTTGTATTTAAAATTTCTATTTGGATATGGAACCGTTGCTGGTTTTTCTTGTACACTAATTTCGGTTGGAATAGGGTAGGGAGAATCAACATCTAGCTTAAAGTCTGATATAATAAACATATGAGACCACAGTTTTTTATCATAGTCACTTAGCTGCTTTATTTGTGGATTCATTTGAGCCATAATGCTCACAATACTTTTTGCTATTTTATTTCTCTCATCTCTATCTTCTACAGAACATGCGTGAGATATCATTTTTTGTACGTTTCGTCCGTACTCCGAAATAGCAAGATTAGGTCTCCTAGTGTTATATTCCATTAAAATAAAAGTAAAATTTTTTTGTTTTGAATCACTAAAAATCAAATTAAGAAAGTATTTTTAGCTTAGCAAACTTAAGTAAAAGTTGCTTTTGTCCAACATCTTTAAAGAAAACAACCGCTTTTCTGTTATCTGGGCTCCCTTCAATATGAAGAACATTTCCAATTCCAAATTTAGCATGTTCAACTGAGTTACCAATGGCGAGTTGAGCTAGGTTGTCGGATTTAAATGTTGAAGTAGATGTTCTTGTTTTATTTAGGCTAACGAGCTTTTTCTTAGGTATTGAACTACCCATATTGGTGCTAGCTATTTTTTGTTTTCTTTTAGAATTTAATTGATGGATGTTTTTGAACTCAACTAAATTTTCGTCTAAATCTTTAATAAATCTACTGGGCTCATTATAGACCAGGTTTCCCCATCTATATCTCGATGTTGAGTATGTTATAGTAGCTTTTATTTCTGCTCGAGTTAGTGCTACATAAAATAGTCTTCTTTCTTCTTCTAACTCATCTCTAGATCCTACAGATAGTTGTGAAGGAAATAAGTTCTCTTCTAAACCAACTATAAACACATAAGGAAACTCTAACCCCTTTGATGCGTGTATAGTCATCAGAGAAACACTATCTTCATTTTCAACATTTTCTTTGTTATCGGTTAGTAATGAAATTTCTTGTAGATAGGCATCCAAATAAATACTAAGATCTTCTTCCTTTTTGTTTGTTTCAACGAAGTCTTTAAGTCCATTTAATAACTCTTGAATGTTTTCATATCTTGCTAATCCTTCAGGAGTTTTATCTGTGTAAAGATCTTTAAGTAAACCAGAAGATTTGGCAATGTGTGTTGCAAGAGTAAAAGCGTCTGTGTTTTCAACCATCGAACCAAATGTTTCAATTGACAGTATAAAGTCTTTAATTCTTTGGGCAGTACCTTTGTTGATATTAACTGAGCTATCAATTTTTTTTATTATTTCCCACATACCTAAATTATTTTGGTTAGACGCCAACGTAATTTTATCGAGAGTAGTTTTTCCAATACCTCGGGCAGGATAGTTAATAACTCTTTTTAATGCTTCTTCATCCTTAGGGTTAACGGTTAATCGCAAATAGGAGATTAAATCTTTAATTTCTTTACGTTTATAAAAAGATAGCCCACCATAAATGCGGTAAGCAATATTTTTCTTTCTAAGTGCTTCTTCAATAGCCCTTGATTGGGAGTTGGTTCTATACAAGATTGCAAAATCCTTGTTGAATTTCTGATTTTCAATTTTGGTATTGTAAATCTCCTCAGCTATAATAGCACCTTCTTCATTATCTGTACTGGCCTTAAAAACAGCTACTTTTTCACCAGAATCATTGTCGGTCCATACATCTTTCTTAAACTGATTTTTATTTTTTTCTATTACACTATTGGCAGCACTAACAATATGTTTTGTTGATCTATAATTTTGTTCCAGTTTAAATGTTTGAGTATTTGGGAAGTCTTTTTTAAAATTTAAGATATTTTGAATATTGGCGCCTCTAAATGCGTAAATACTCTGAGCATCGTCACCAACTACACAAATATTACCCCATTTAGCGGTTAGTTTTTTCACAATCATATACTGCGCGAAATTAGTATCCTGAAACTCATCAACTAGTATGTATTTAAATCGATTTTGATACTTTGCTAATACATCTGTAAAATCTCTGAACAAAATATTTGTTTTGTATAGCAAATCATCAAAATCCATAGCACCAGATCGAAAGCATCTCAATGCATAAGCGTTGTAAATTTTACCTAAATGTGGTTTTTTAGACTGTAAATCTTCGCTCTGTATAGTACTGTTTCTATTGTATTCTTCAGCTGATAATAAATTGTTTTTTGCTGATGAAATCCTATTAAAAACTAACGAAGCTTTATATACTTTATCATCTAAATTAAATTCTTTTACAATACTTCTAATTAGACTTAAAGAATCATCAGAGTCATAAATCGTAAAATTTGATGGATAACCAATTTTTTCAGCTTCAATTCTAAGAATTTTTGCAAAAATAGAGTGGAATGTTCCCATCCAAACATTCATTCCTTCAGAACTGCCAAGTGCTGAAGTAATTCTTGCTTTCATTTCCTTTGCTGCTTTATTGGTGAACGTTAGAGACATTATTCTGTGTGCATCAACACCCGAATGAATTAAATGAACAATTCTATAAGTAAGTACTCTCGTTTTTCCTGACCCAGCTCCTGCAAGTATCATGCTCGCTCCCTCAGTAGCTTCCACAGAAGCGCGTTGTACTTCATTTAATTCATTTAAATAGCTCATCAAAATCTTATTTTACTCAAAACTATGAAATATGAATAACAATGCTGGCTTGCTTTTGTCTTTTAGGTTAAAAAACCTCGTTTATAAACAGTGGATTGTTAAAAACCGAAAAATATTTATTAGAAAGCCTTGTTTTATAGAAAAAAAGGTCGTAAAATTGCAGGCTGAAAAGTACAGAAAAAATTAAATTATAATAGTTGATATGCCAACGATTCAACAGTTAGTAAAGAAAGGAAGAAAGACTAAGGTTAAGACAAGTAAGTCTGCAGCTCTAGATTCTTGTCCACAAAGAAGAGGTGTTTGCACCAAAGTATATACTACAACTCCTAAGAAGCCAAATTCAGCTCTTAGAAAAGTAACTAAAGTAAGGCTTACAAACGGTACTGAAATTATTGCCTACATCCCTGGTGAGGGGCATAATTTGCAAGAGCACTCTATTGTCTTAGTTAGGGGAGGAAGGGTTAAAGATTTACCAGGTGTTAGATATCACATTGTTCGTGGTGCACTTGATACTGCAGGTGTTGACGGAAGAAAACAAAGTCGATCCAAGTACGGAGCTAAAAGACCAAAGAAATAATTATATCAAATAAGATTACTTAAATGAGAAAAGGAAGAGCTAAACAGAGAATCATTGCACCAGACCCAAAGTTTGGAAATACTATGGTTACTACCTTTGTAAATAATATGATGCTTGACGGTAAAAAAAATACAGCTTTCGCTATATTTTATGATTCATTAGCATTGATCGAGGATAAAACCAAGGAAGATGGTTTAGAGACATGGAAAAAAGCCGTTGAAAACGTTACTCCTCAGGTTGAAGTAAGAAGTAGACGTGTTGGTGGTTCTACGTTTCAAATTCCTCAGGAAGTACGTCAAAGCAGAAAACTTTCTTTAGCTATGAAGTGGATTATAAGTTCTACTAGAAAGCGTAATGGTAAGTCAATGGCTCAAAAATTGGCTGATGAGTTGGTTGCTGCTTCTAAAGAAGAAGGAGCTGCTTTCAAGAAAAAAGAAGATGTTCACAGAATGGCGGAAGCTAATAAGGCTTATTCTCATTTTAGATTTTAATATATTATGGCACAAGATTTAAGATATACTAGAAATATTGGTATTGCTGCGCATATTGATGCCGGTAAAACTACAACAACTGAGCGTATACTTTATTATGCTGGTGTTAATCACAAAATTGGAGAGGTTCACGATGGAGCAGCTACAATGGATTGGATGGCACAAGAGCAAGAAAGAGGTATAACAATTACTTCTGCTGCTACTACTTGTTTTTGGAAGTATAAAGAGAATCAGTATAAGATAAATATTATCGATACTCCAGGTCACGTTGATTTTACTGTTGAAGTAAACAGATCCCTAAGAGTATTGGATGGTTTGGTTTTCTTATTTTCTGCGGTTGATGGTGTTGAGCCTCAGTCTGAAACAAACTGGCGATTAGCTGACAATTACAATGTTACTCGTTTAGGTTTTGTAAACAAAATGGATCGTCAAGGAGCTGATTTCTTGAACGTTGTTAAGCAAGTGAAAACTATGCTTGGCGGTAACGCTATCCCATTACAGTTGCCTATTGGTTCTGAAGATGAGTTCAAGGGTGTTGTTGATTTGATTGATAATAAAGGAATGGTATGGAATGAGAAAGACCATGGTATGACTTTCAGTGAAGTTGCGATTCCAGAAGACATGATAGATGAGGTTGCTGAGTGGAGAGAGAAACTTCTTGAATCAGTTGCTGATTTCGATGATAGTATCATGGAAAAGTATTTTGAGGATCCTAATTCTATATCAAGAGAGGAAATTCTTAATGCCCTAAGAAAAGCCTGTTTGGCAAATAAAGTGATTCCAATGTTATGTGGGTCAGCTTTTAAAAATAAAGGGGTACAAACAATGTTGGATTATGCTATGGAATTAATGCCTAGCCCTCTCGATATGCCAAGTATCACAGGTATTAATCCTAAAACTGATGAAGAAGTAACTCGTGAACCAAAACCAAGTGACCCATTTGCAGCTTTAGCATTTAAAATTGCAACTGATCCTTTTGTTGGTAGACTTTGTTTTTTTAGAGCCTATTCTGGCCGCTTAGACGCTGGTTCATATGTTTTGAATACAAGGAGTGGAAATAAAGAGCGTATTTCAAGAATCTTCCAAATGCATGCTAACAAGCAAAATGCGATACCCTCTATTGAGGCAGGAGATATTGGTGCAGCTGTAGGTTTCAAGGATATTAGAACTGGAGATACACTTTGTGATGAAAAAAATCCTATTGTACTAGAGTCAATGGATTTTCCAGATCCAGTAATAGCAATTGCTATTGAGCCAAAGTCTCAACCTGATGTTGATAAGCTAGGTGTTGGTTTAAGTAAATTAGCAGAAGAAGATCCTACTTTCCAAGTTAGAACTGACGAGGAATCTGGACAAACTATAATTAGCGGAATGGGTGAGCTTCACCTTGATATTATCGTTGATAGATTAAGAAGGGAATTTAAAGTTGAAGTTAATCAGGGAGCACCTCAAGTAGCTTATCGCGAATCTATAACCGGATCTGTTGATCATAGAGAGGTTTATAAAAAGCAAAGTGGTGGTCGCGGTAAATTTGCGGACATTGTTGTGAAAATTGAGGCACTTGAAGGTGAAGAATTAGAAAAAGGTGGTTTGATTTTTGAAAACAAAATTAAGGGAGGTAATATTCCTAGAGAATTTATTCCTTCAGTTGAAAAAGGATTCAAAGAGTCAATGAAAAATGGAGTTCTTGCAGGTTACCCTTTAGAAGGGATGAAAGTAACTTTAACAGATGGTTCATTTCATGCGGTTGATTCCGATGCTCTATCTTTTGAACTCTGTGCTAAAATGGC
Organism: Flavobacteriales bacterium; assembly: GCA_020628935.1. Lineage (GTDB taxonomy): Bacteria > Bacteroidota > Bacteroidia > Flavobacteriales_G > JALEGO01 > JAHDEG01. The sequence goes on along the minus strand of JAHDEG010000012.1, from coordinate 35,153 downwards.
TTACAGAGATGCTCTTCCTAAAACAAGCCCTGTTTTATTAGAACCAATAATGAAGTTAGAGGTTTTGACACCAGAAGAGAATATGGGTGATGTAGTTGGTGATCTTAACAGGAGAAGAGGTCAAATTATGGGTATGGATGATAGAGCAGGCTCTAAAGTTGTTAAGGCATCTGTGCCTTTATCAGAAATGTTCGGATATGTTACTTCATTGAGAACATTAACTTCAGGTCGTGCAACTTCTACAATGGAGTTTTTAAAGTACGATCAATGTCCAAAAGGTATCTCAGACGAGGTAATTGCTAAAATTAAAGGAAACGTAACAGCTTAATAATACAAAATGGCTCAGAGAATTAGAATTAAATTAAAGTCTTTCGATCACAACTTAGTTGATAAGTCAGCAGAAAAAATTGTTAAGACAGTTAAAACTACTGGTGCTGTTGTAAATGGTCCTATCCCTTTACCAACACACAAGAGAATATTTACTGTTTTGAGATCCCCTCATGTTAACAAAAAGGCTAGAGAGCAGTTCCAGTTAAGTGCTCATAAAAGAATAATGGACATATACACTACAGCAAAAACTATTGACGCTCTGTCTAAATTAGAGTTGCCAAGTGGTGTTGACATTAATATTAAATTGATATAATTATGTCAGGATTAATCGGAAAAAAAGTAGGTATGACTAGCATCTTTAATGAAGATGGAAAAAACATACCTTGCACCATTATCGAAGCAGGTGCAAACGTAATTACACAAGTTAAAACTGAAGAAAAAGATGGTTATTTTGCTCTTCAATTAGGCTACGGTGATAAAAAAGAAAAAAACACTACTAAACCTTTGGTTGGTCACTTCAAAAAAGCTGGAGTTACTCCTAAGAGAAGAGTTGTTGAGTTCAGAGATTTTGATTCTACTCAGGATTACAAAGTTGGATCGTCAATTGATTTAAGTTTGTTTGAAGAAGGAGAATTTGTTGATGTTGTTGGCACAAGTAAGGGTAAAGGGTTTCAGGGTGTTGTTAAAAGACATGGTTTTGCCGGTGTTGGTCAAGCAACTCACGGTCAGCACAACCGCTTAAGAGCTCCGGGTTCTATTGGTGCTGCTTCATATCCCGCAAGAGTGTTTAAGGGTATGAAAATGGCTGGGCAGATGGGTAATGAGCGTGTGAAAGTACAAAACCTTCGTGTTATTAAAATCATCGCAGATAAGGATCTTATTTTAGTTAAAGGAGCAATCCCTGGAGCTACTGGATCTTATGTACTAATTGAAAAATAATCAAGAGATGAGTGTAGAAGTTTTAAAAATGGATGGGAAAAAGTCAAGTTCTAAGCTTGATTTGAGTAAAGATGTTTTTGGTGTTGAGCCAAATGATCATATCATTTATCTTGATGTCAAGCAGTACCTTGCTAACCAAAGACAAGGAACCCATAAGGCCAAAGAAGTTAGTGAACTTAGTGGTAGTACTAGAAAAATTAAAAAACAGAAGGGTACTGGTACTGCAAGAGCTGGTAGTATTAAAAGCCCTTTATTTGTGGGTGGAGCAAGAGTTTTTGGTCCTCGTCCAAGAAGTTATAGTTTTAAGCTTAATAAAAAAGTTAAGAATCTCGCTAGGAAATCAGTTTTGAGCTACAAGGCAAAAGAGAATAATGTAATTGTTTTGGATGCACTATCATTTGATGCTCCAAAAACTAAGAATTTCATTAATTTGATTAAGAATCTTAAGTTAGAGACTAGTAAGTCACTTTTTATTGTTGAGGGTAACGATACCAATACTTACTTGTCTGCTAGAAATCTTAAAAATGTTTCGGTAAAGTCTGTAGATTCCGTATCTACTTATGACATTATGAATGCAAATAAATTGGTATTTACTCAATCTTCTTTAACTAAATTGGAGGGGATTTTAAATTAAGATAGTTATGAAAGAGATTATAGTGAAACCATTGATAACAGAGAAGTGTACTAGCTTATCTGATAATTTAGGTCAGTATACCTTCGTTGTAAATAAGGATGCTAATAAACTTGAAATCAAATCTGAAATAGAAAGTTTCTACGGTGTTAATGTTGAATCTGTTAACACAATGAATTACTTCGGAAAAGTAAGAAGAAGATATACAAAAGCTGGTATTTTGAGTGGGCGTTCTGCTTCTTATAAAAAGGCAATTATTCAACTTTCAGAGGGCGAAACATTAGATTTCTTTAGTAGCATTTAGATCAACCGTAAACAAAATGGCAGTAAAAAAATTAAAACCAATCACTCCAGGTCAGAGATTTAAAGTTGCAAGTTCTTTCGAAGAAATAACTGCGCTTAAACCTGAAAAGTCTTTAACGAAAGGAAAAACGGCAACAGGAGGTAGAAATAATCAAGGTAGAATGACTACACGTAATGTTGGCGGTGGTCATAAGAGAAAATTACGTGAAGTAGATTTTAAAAGAAATAAATTCGGAATCCCAGCTACAGTTAAAACTATAGAGTACGATCCTAACAGAAACGCAAGAATTGCTTTACTCTACTATGCTGATGGTGAAAAAAGATATATAATTGCTCCTAATGGTTTGCAAGTTGATCAGAAAGTTGTTTCTGGTAAAGGTATCTCACCGGATGTTGGTAACGCTCTTTATTTGGCTGATATCCCTTTGGGTACAATCATTCATAACATTGAATTCAAACCAGGTCAAGGGGCTAAAATTGCTCGTAGTGCTGGTTCTTACGCTCAACTTCAGGCTAGAGAAGGTAAGTATGCTACTATCAAACTGCCTTCAGGAGAGACAAGAATTATTCTTACAACATGTCTTGCTTGTATAGGTTCAGTTTCTAATTCAGATCATTTTCTTGAAAGGTCTGGTAAAGCTGGTCGTTCTAGATGGTTAGGGAGAAGACCAAGAGTTAGAGGTGTTGCAATGAATCCGGTTGATCACCCTATGGGTGGTGGAGAAGGTAAATCTTCAGGTGGACACCCAAGATCAAGAAATGGTATTCCTGCTAAGGGTTTTAAAACCAGAAAACAAAAGAATCCTTCAAGTAGATATATAATAGAAAGAAGAAAAAAGTAAAAGATGAGTAGATCACTTAAAAAACCGCCTTTCGTACATTACAAGCTCAACAGCAGAGTTTTAGTAGCTCAAGAAAGCACTCGTAAAGATGTAATAAAAACTTGGTCAAGAGCCTCTATGATTACTCCTGACTTTGTAGGGTTAACTATAGCAGTTCATAATGGGAAACAATTTGTTCCTGTTTACGTAACTGAAAACATGGTAGGACATAAGTTAGGCGAATTTTCGCCAACTCGAACCTTTAGAGGCCATGGTGGAAAGAATAAAAAACGTTAATAAGTAGATTTCTTAGAATATTAATAGTTATGGGTAAGAGAAAGCATGAATCAGCCAAGGCAATAAAAGAAGCGAATAAGTCTCGCTATTTTGCTAGCCTAAATAATTGTCCTACATCGCCTCGTAAGATGCGTTTGGTAACTGATATGATCAGAGGATTAGACGTTGAAAAAGCAGCAGGTGTCCTCCAGTTTTCGACAAAGCACGCTGCTAAAAATGTCGAAAAATTATTATGGTCAGCTATTCACAATTTTGAGACTAAGTCTGGTGACAGATGGGAGAACTCAAATTTGTTTATAAAAGAAATCTTTGTTAATCAAGGAAGGACCTTAAAGAGAATACAGCCTGCTCCGCAAGGTAGAGCTTTTAGAGTAAGAAAAAGATCAAATCATATTACACTTGTACTTGATAAACACAATAAGATTTAAAAGATGGGTCAAAAAACAAATCCAATAGGTAACAGATTAGGTTACATTAAAGGTTGGGATTCTAACTGGTTCGGAGGAAGAAATTACGCTTCTAAAATTTTAGAAGATCACAACATTCGACAATATATTTCTGAAAGATTAAGGAGAGCTAGTGTTTCTAAAATAGTAATTGAGAGAACACTCAAACTTGTAACAGTTACTATACATACATCTCGTCCAGGAGTAATCATCGGTAAAGGGGGACAAGAAGTTGATAAGTTGAAAGAAGAACTCAAGAAGTTGACTGATAAGGAGATACAGATTAACATTCATGAAATAAAGAGACCTGATCTTGATGCTAAATTAGTTGCTGATAGTATTGCTCGTCAAATTGAGGGCAGAATATCTCACAGACGTGCAATTAAAATGGCTATTAGTTCCGCAATAAGAATGGGTGCTGAGGGTATAAAAGTATCCGTTTCTGGTAGAATTAACGGTTCTGATATGGCTCGAACAGAACAATATAAAGAAGGAAGAACACCTTTACATACTTTCCGTGCAGATATAGACTATGCACTTTCTGAAGCACACACAACTTATGGTCGTTTAGGTATAAAAGTTTGGGTTTGTAGAGGTGAGGTATTTGGAAAGAGGGACCTTTCACCGAATTTCGCTTCTAAGGACAATAAGTCTAAGTTTAATAAAGGTTCTAATAAGAAAAGATAACTATTATGCTACAGCCTAAAAAAACCAAACATAGAAAACAACAGAAAGGTAGAGTTAAAGGTCTAGCTAATCGTGGTGCAGAAATTTCTTTTGGCACATTTGGATTAAAATCTTTGAAACAGGGTTTTTTGACAAGTCGTCAGATTGAAGCAGCTCGTATTGCAATGACTAGATATATGAAAAGAGAGGGACAAGTATGGATTCGAGTATTTCCTGATAAGCCTATGACTAGTAAGCCTGCAGAGGTTCGTATGGGTAAAGGTAAAGGTGCGCTTGATCATTATGTAGCTGTAATAAAACCAGGTACTATTATGTTTGAAATGGATGGTGTTTCTCAAGAAACAGCAGCTGAAGCATTGAGGCTAGCAGCACAAAAATTGCCAGTAACTACGAAATTTGTTGTTAGAAGAGATTTTATTCAGTAATTTTGCAGACCAATAGATTTTTTACATGAAAAAATATAGCTACATAAAAGAAATGAAAACTGACGAGCTCAAAGAAAAGATCTCTTTAGAGCAAGAAAGTTTATTAAAAGCTAAATTGAATCATGCAGTTGCTCCTTTGGAGAACCCGCTTGATATTAAGAATAAGCGAAAAATGGTTGCTCGCCTAAAAACTGAGCTTAATAAAAGATAATCAAATAAGATGGAAAGAAATCTTAGAAAAGAAAGAGTTGGTATTGTCACGAGTGACAAAATGGATAAGTCCATAACAGTTAGTGTTGAAAGAAAAATGAAGCATGCTGTTTACGGAAAGTTCATTAAAACCAGTAAGAAATTCATTACTCATGACGAAAAGAATGAGTGTGGAAATGGAGATTTAGTGAAAATAATGGAGACAAGGCCACTTAGTAAAAATAAAAGGTGGAGACTTGTTGAAATTCTTGAAAAAGCGAAGTAATTAGTTTATATGGTACAGCAAGAGTCAAGATTAAAGGTAGCCGATAACAGTGGTGCGAAGGAAGTTCTTTGTATAAGAGTTTTAGGCGGAACGAAAAGACGGTATGCCTCAATAGGTGATCAAATTGTATGTTCTGTTAAGTCAGCGACACCATCAGGTAACATTAAAAAAGGTGCTGTTTCTAAAGCAGTAGTTGTTAGAACAAAAAAAGAGATTCGTAGACAAGATGGATCGTACATTAGATTTGATGATAATGCTGTAGTACTTTTAAATGGGACTGGAGAGATGCGTGGAACTCGTGTTTTTGGTCCAGTAGCTAGAGAATTAAGAGAAAAGCAATTTATGAAGATTGTTTCATTAGCTCCAGAGGTTATTTAATAGATTAGAAGTAAATAATTATGCAAAAGAAATTACATATTAAGAAAGGTGACCAAGTGGTTGTAATTGCTGGTAACGAAAAAAGCAAAACCGGGAAGGTTCTTTCTGTTTCAGCCGCAAATAATCGTGCGATTGTTGAAGGGGTTAATATGATCAGTAAACATTCGAAGCCTTCAGCTACTAATGCTGACGGTGGCATCGTTAAAATGGAAGCAGCTATCCATATTTCTAACTTAATGTTGTTAGACTCAAAAGGTGTTGCATCTAGGGTTAGGAGAGAGAAAAATAGTAAAGGAGTAAGTGTTAGAAAATCCATAAAGTCATCAGAGGAAATATAAAATGAGTTCAACTACCTATATACCAAGAGCAAAAAAGCAATACGCTGAAGAGATTGCTCCAGCATTGAAAGAAAAGTTTGGTTTTTCATCGTCCATGAGAGTGCCTTCTTTAAAAAAGATTTGTATTAATCATGGTATTGGCGATGCAGTTGCCGATAAAAAATTAATAGATCATTCTTTAAGTGAATTAGCAGCTATCACAGGTCAGAAAGCCGTTCCGTGTCTTTCTAAAAAAGATATCTCTAACTTTAAATTAAGAAAGGGTGTCCCTATTGGTACTAAAGTTACTTTAAGGGGTAATAAAATGTATGAATTTTTAGATCGTTTAGTAGCAGTAGCGCTTCCAAGAACTAGAGATTTTAGGGGTATTAATAGAAATGCTTTTGATGGTAGAGGAAATTATACGTTAGGTATTAAGGAGCATATTATTTTTCCTGAAATAGACATCGATAAAATTAATGGTATTCATGGTATGGATATCACGTTTGTTACCACAGCACAAAACAACGAGGAATCTTTCGAATTGTTGAAAGCATTTGGTTTACCGTTTAAAGCTAAGTAATTAAAGGATTATGGCAAAAGAATCAATGAAGGCTAGAGAGCGTAAGAGAGAGCGTTTGGTCGAAAAATATGCTGACAAAAGGGCTGCCTTGAAGGCAGAAGGTAAATGGGAAGAGCTTCAGAAGCTACCTAAAAACTCTTCTAGAGTCAGGTTACATAACAGATGTGTTATTACAGGTCGTCCAAGAGGTTATATGAGACAATTTGGTCTTTCTAGGGTGACTTTTAGAGAAATGGCTAATCAAGGACTTATACCTGGAGTTAGAAAGGCTAGTTGGTAAATATTAAATAAGTAAGAAAATGACTGATACAATTGCGGATTACTTAACGAGAGTCAGAAATGCAATCCAAGCTAATCATAGAGTAGTAGAAATACCTGCTTCCAATCTCAAAAAAGAGATAACAAGAGTACTTAGAGATAAAGGGTATATTTTGAATTATAAATTTGAGGATGATAATCTTCAAGGTAAAATTAAAATTGCTTTAAAATATCATCCAGTGACTAAAGTTCCTGCGATAAGAAAGCTTATTAAGGTAAGTAAACCTGGTTTAAGAAAGTATAGTGATGTTGAAAGTATGCCTAGAGTTCTTAATGGTCTAGGAGTGGCCATACTTTCGACTTCTAAAGGAGTGATGACAAACAAGGAAGCCATTCAAAATAATGTTGGTGGAGAAGTTCTTTGTTACGTTTATTAACATATAAAAATTAGAAATGTCTAGAATAGGAAATGCAATAATCAAACTACCTAGCAATGTACAGTTTTCTTTTGAAAATAATATTGTTACTGTAAAGGGGCCAAAAGGTGAGTTAGCTCAATCTATTTATCCTGGTATAGTTTTCGAGCAGAAAGAGGATGAACTGATTTGTTCTCGTCAAGGCGAAACAAAAGATTTAAAATCTCAACATGGTTTGAACAGGTCTTTGGTTAGTAACATGATTGAAGGGGTTTCAGTTGGTTTTAAAAAAGAACTGGAGTTAGTTGGTGTTGGTTATAGAGCATCGAACACAGGGCAGCAATTAGATTTGAGTTTAGGTTTTTCTCATAGTGTGATTTTAGTTATTTCTCCGGAGGTTAAAGTTACAACGATCAGTGAAAAAGGGAAAAATCCTATGATTATTCTTGAGTCTCATGACAAACAATTAGTTGGTCAAGTTGCAGCGAAAATAAGATCATTAAGAAAGCCTGAGCCATATAAGGGTAAAGGGATTCGGATCAAAGGCGAACAAATTAGAAGAAAAGCTGGTAAGTCGGCTTCAGCTAAATAAAGTTTTATACAATGGCATACAACAAATTAGCGCGTAGAGCAAAAATTAAAAAGAGAGTACGTAAACATGTTTTAGGTACTTCTGATCAACCTAGATTATCAGTATTTAGAAGTAATAAAGAAATTTATGCTCAAATTATTGATGATCAAAAAGGAATTACTTTAGTTTCATCTTCTTCATTAACATTGAAGGACCGTGGTAGTAAGACTGAGATGGCTTTAAAAACCGGTAAAGATGTTGCTGAAAAAGCAACTAAGGCTGGTATTGATAAAGTTAGGTTTGATAGAAATGGATATTTATATCATGGCAGAATTAAGTCTTTAGCCGAAGGAGCTAGAGAGGGAGGCCTTAAGTTTTAATAATATTATCAGATGAGTATATCTAAAGTAAAGAAAGTTAAGTCTAGCGAAATTGAATTAGTAGATAAGCTAGTTAGTGTTAGACGTGTTACCAAAGTAACAAAAGGTGGTCGTACATTCAGCTTTTCTGCAATTGTTGTTGTTGGAAATGAGAATGGTATTGTTGGTCATGGTTTAGGAAAAGCTAAAGAAATAACTACGGCAATTTCTAAGGGAATAGATGATGCTAAGAAGAACCTCATAAAGGTACCAATAGTTAATTCCACAGTACCACATGAGCAGTACGGTAAATATAGTGGAGCAAAGATATATTTGAAGCCTGCTTCTCTAGGAACTGGTGTAATTGCTGGAGGTGCAATGAGATCTGTTTTAGAAAGTGTAGGAATTAAGGATGTATTGGCTAAGTCTCTAGGCTCATCTAATCCTCATAATGTTGTTAAAGCAACTATTGATGCTCTTATGCAAATGCGTGATGCTTATACAGTAGCACAGCATAGAGGTGTTGAATTGAATACTGTTTTTAAAGGGTAGAAAATGAAAAAAGTACGTATCACTCAAGTTAGAAGTGTAATTAATAGGCCTAACAAGCAAAAGCTAACAATTAAAGCTTTAGGCCTTAGAAAAATTAATCATACGATTGAAAAAGAGGCTACTCCTCAAATCATTGGTATGGTTAATAGGGTTTCTCATCTAGTTAAATTTGAAGAAGTAAAATAATTTATAATGGATTTAAGTAATTTAACACCAGCTGAAGGTTCTGTTAAGGGCTCTAAAAGAATTGGTCGTGGACAAGGTTCTGGTAAGGGAGGAACTTCCACTAGGGGTCACAAAGGCCAAAAATCAAGATCTGGTTACAGTAAAAAAATCGGTTTTGAAGGTGGTCAAATGCCCCTTCAAAGAAGAGTACCTAAATTTGGATTTACTAACCCTAATAGAGTTGAGTATAAGCCAGTAAACTTAGATGCTATTGAGGCATTAGCTTCATCCAGCAACACAGATCTTATTACAAAGCAATTGTTGATTGAGTCAGGTCTAATTTCCAAAAAAGATTTATGTAAAGTCTTGGGGCGTGGTGAGTTAAATGCTAAGATCAATATTACTGTTGATGCATGCTCAGAAAGTGCCAGAAAAATGATCGAATCTAAAGGCGGTACCGTTACTCTAATCGAGTACAAGGACCGTAATATCACTTCAGTAGAAAAATAGATTTAAATGAAGAAATTTTTAGATACGTTAAGAAACATTTGGAGTATAGAAGATTTGCGTTCGCGAATTCTAACTACACTTTCATTGCTTTTTATATATCGACTTGGTTCTTTTGTTGTTTTGCCAGGAATTGATGCTGAAATTCTTCAGCAAAGCGCCGGTGATGCTCAAGGCTTTGCTCAATTAATTAATATATTTTCTGGTGGTTCATTTTCTAGAGCATCTATTTTTGCTTTAGGTATTATGCCTTACATATCAGCATCAATTGTTATGCAATTAGCTGGTATTGCAGTACCTAGAATACAAAAAATGCAGCGTGAAGGAGAAAGTGGAAGGAAAAAGATCACTCAGTGGACTAGATATCTTACTATTATTGTCACTCTTTTACAAGGCTCAACATATATTGGTACCCAAATTCCTGCTGAAGCAATCGTTACTGCAAGCCCTTTATTGTTTAAAATAACTTCAATTATAGTGCTTGTTACTGGTACTTTGTTTGTTATGTGGTTGGGTGAAAGAATTACCGAAAAAGGTATTGGAAACGGTACTTCATTAATAATAATGATAGGTATTATTGCTTCTTTTCCTACAGCTTTGGCTGCTGAATTTGAAACCAGATTAAATGGAGCTGGTGGTGCAGTATTCTTTTTGCTTGAGATTATATTTTTACTGCTTGTTATATTGGTGTCTATACTACTTGTTCAAGGAACTAGAAGAGTTCCTGTTCAGTATGCTAAACGAATAGTTGGTAAAATGCAAACTTCAGGTGGTAGAAACTTTTTACCATTGAAAGTTAACGCGTCAGGGGTAATGCCTATAATATTTGCTTCCACCATCATGGTTATTCCTCCAATGTTGTTTTCCACAAACGGAACCATTATTTCAATGTTTTCAAATCCATTTGGTTTTGGTTATAATTTAACACTGGGAATTTTAATTGTTGCTTTCACTTATTTTTATACAGCAATTATTATGTCTCCTCAACAAATGGCTGAAGAAATGAAAAAGAACGGTGGTTTTATTCCAGGAGTTAAGCCCGGGAAAAGAACAGCTGATTTTATTGATACTGTTCTTTCAAGAATAACTCTTCCTGGATCTATCTTTTTAGCACTAGTTGCAGTATTTCCAGCTTTTGCGTACCTTTTGGGTGTTTCACCAAGTTTTGCATTATTTTTTGGTGGAACTTCACTTCTCATAATGGTTGGAGTCGTACTGGATACTCTTCAACAAATTGAAAGTCATTTATTAATGAAACGTTATGATGGATTGATGAAAGGTACTAAAATTAAAGGCAGATCATCTCTTCCGGTGATGGGCTAAGTGCTATGATAATAAAAACGGAAGAGGAAATAGAGTTAATAAAAGAAAGTTCTTTACTTGTTGGTAAAACACTAGGAGAGGTTAGTAAAGTAATTGGTCCTGGAGTCGTATTAAGTGACTTGGATAAGCTAGCTGAAACATTTATTAGAGATAATGGTGCTGTCCCTGGTTTCAAAGGGTTAAATGGATTTCCTGCCTCTTTGTGTATATCCCTTAATGAAGCTGTAGTACACGGTATCCCCACTTCTTATGTTTTGAAAGAAGGTGATATTGTATCTGTAGATTGTGGTGTTCTGAAAAATGACTTTTTTGGTGATTCAGCTTATACTTTTGCAATAGGAAATGTTTCAGATGAAATTAGAAATTTACTGAACACTACTAAGTCATCCTTGTACAAGGGAATAGAAAAGGCTATTGCAGGTAACAGAATTGGTGATATTGGTCATTCTATTCAAACATTCTGTGAAGATCAAGGTTATTCCGTAGTTAGAGAGTTGGTTGGTCATGGTTTAGGCAGATCACTCCATGAGTCTCCTGAGGTACCTAATTATGGTAGAAGAGGAAAGGGTACAGTGCTTCCTGAAAATTTGGTAATAGCAATTGAACCTATGATTAATCTTGGGAAAAGATCAATTAAGCAGTTGAATGATGGATGGACTATTGTAACCAAAGATGGGTTGCCTTCTGCTCATTTTGAGCATACCATTGTAGTTAGGAAAAACAAGGCTGAAGTTTTATCAACGTTTGAATTTATAAAAGGAGAAAATTAATATTATATGGCAAAACAAGCTGCTATAGAGCAAGATGGAGTTATAATTGAAGCGTTATCTAATGCGATGTTTAGAGTTGAATTAGAGAATGAGCACGTAATTACCGCTCATATTTCAGGTAAAATGAGAATGAATTATATTAAAATTTTACCAGGAGATAAAGTTAGTGTTGAGTTGACACCATATGATTTGACAAAAGGAAGAATTAAATTTAGATATAAGTCTTAAGTTATGAAAGTAAGAGCATCAGTTAAAAAACGATCTGAGGATTGTAAGATTGTTAAAAGAAAAGGACGTGTTTACGTTATAAATAAAAAGAATCCAAAGTTTAAACAAAGACAGGGTTAATAATAATTTTTAAGTATGGCCAGAATATCAGGAATAGATTTACCAAAAAATAAGCGTGGAGAAATAGGTTTAACTTATATCTATGGAATAGGTAGATCAAGTGCGCAGAAAATTTTAGACAAAGCGGGTGTTGATAGAAGCACTAAAGTATCAGAATGGAATGATGATGAGCTTGGAAAAATTAGAAATGTACTTAGCGAAGATTATAAAGTAGAAGGATCACTCAGAGGTGAAATCCAGCTGAATATTAAGAGATTAATGGATATCGGATGTTATAGAGGTATTCGTCATAGAACAGGTCTTCCTTTGAGAGGTCAGCGAACAAAAAACAACAGTAGAACTCGTAAGGGTAAGAGAAAAACTGTTGCAAATAAGAAAAAGGCAACTAAGTAATAGATAATATAAGTTAACATGGCAAAGTCTAATTCCAAAAAAAGAAATGTTAAAGTGGATGCTGTTGGTCAAGCACACATTAATGCATCTTTCAATAATATTATTATATCATTAACTAACGGTAACGGTGAAGTTATTTCTTGGTCTTCTGCAGGTAAGCAGGGATTTAGAGGTTCTAAGAAAAACACTCCTTATGCAGCTCAAATTGCAGCCAACGATTGTTCTAAAGTAGCATTTGATGCTGGTTTGAGAAAAGTTAAAGTTTTTGTTAAAGGTCCAGGTGCAGGTAGAGAGTCTGCTATTCGTACAATTCACAATGCTGGTATTGAAGTAACTGAAATTATGGATGTTACTCCACTTCCACACAATGGTTGTAGACCACCTAAAAGAAGAAGAGTTTAAGTAAATAAAATATTTGTAATGGCAAGATATACCGGCCCAAAGTCGAAAATAGCAAGAAGATTCAAAGAACCAATTTTTGGTCCAGATAAAGCTTTAGAAAAGAAAAATTATCCTCCAGGACAGCATGGTAATGCGAGAAGAAGGGGTAAAAAGTCTGAGTATTCTTTTCAGTTAATGGAAAAGCAAAAAGCTAAGTATACTTACGGGATACTCGAAAAGCAATTCAGAAGATTTTTTGATATAGCTTCTAGAAAAAGTGGACCAACTGGAGAGAACCTACTCAAAATTTGTGAGTCAAGGTTAGATAACGTTGTTTATAGAATGAGTATCTCTCCTACAAGAAGTGGTGCAAGACAATTAGTCTCACACAAGCACATCTTAGTTAATGGTAATATAGTTAATATACCTTCTTACATGGTTAAGCCTGGTGATATTGTTGAAGTTCGTGAAAGATCTAAAGCTATTGAGGACATAAAAAATTCTATTTCATCAGGAAGAAACGGTCATTATTCTTGGATTGAGTTTGACTCAACAGAAATGAAAGGTACTTTTGTAGCAGTACCAGAGAGGGAGCATATACCAGAAAATATCAAAGAGCAATTAATCGTTGAATTATACTCTAAATAATAATTTAAATAAACAGTAAAATGGCAATTTTAGATTTTCAAAAACCAGATAAAGTGATAATGTCCGAAGCGGATGACTTCTACGGAAGATTTGAGTTTCGTCCCTTAGAGCCTGGTTATGGTCAGACTGTAGGTAACGCGTTAAGAAGAATTCTTTTGTCTTCATTAGAAGGTTATGCGATTACTTCCTTAAAAATAGAAGGAGTAGATCATGAGTTTTCTACCATTTCAGGTGTTGTAGAGGATGTAACTGATATTATTCTTAATTTAAAGCAAGTTCGTTTTAAGAAGCAAATAGAAGATATTGATTCAGAAAATGTAACACTTGTTATTAAAGGTCAGGATAAACTAACAGCTGGCGATATAGGAAAATTTACTTCTGCTTTTCAGGTTTTGAACCCAGATTTTGTAATTTGTAATCTCGATAAGAAGGTTTCTCTTAACATGACTATTAGTGTTGATAAAGGAAGAGGATATGTTCCAAGTGAAGAGAATAGAAAGCCAGAAGAAGATCTTGGTGTAATTTCTATGGATTCAATTTTTACTCCTATCAAAAATGTTAAGTTCAATGTTGAGAACTTTAGAGTTGAGCAGAAAACTGATTATGAAAAATTAATATTTGAGATTAAAACTGATGGATCTATCCATCCTAAAGAAGCCCTTAAAGAGGCTGCTAAAATATTAATTCATCACTTTATGTTATTTTCCGATGAAAGGATAACATTAGATGCGCCAACAAAATCTACTGAAGAAGAATTTGATGAAGCTTCTCTTCACATGAGACAGTTATTGAAGACTAAGTTGGTAGATATGGAGCTTTCAGTTAGAGCTTTAAATTGCTTAAAATCTGCCGATGTAGAAACTCTAGGGGAATTGGTAATGTTCCAAAAAAGTGACTTACTTAAATTCAGAAATTTTGGTAAAAAGTCATTAACTGAATTGGAAGAACTAGTAGACGTTAAAGGTTTAACATTTGGTATGAATGTATCTAAGTACAAATTAGATAAGGACTAATCAAAAGAATTTTATAAGAAATGAGACATAATAATAAAGTAAACGCCTTAAGTAGAAAAAGTGCTCACAGAAAGGCCTTGCTAAAGAACATGGCAAATTCACTTATTTTACATAAGAGAATTAATACAACTCTAGCAAAAGCAAAAGCTTTGAAAAGGTATGTAGAGCCTTTGATTACTAAATCAAAAGAGGATACAACACATTCTAGAAGAACTGTTTTTAGTTATTTACAAGATAAGTACGCTGTAAGTGAGTTATTTAGAGATGTAGCTCCTAAAATTGCTAATAGACCAGGTGGTTATACTAGAATAATAAAGACTGGTTTTAGACAAGGTGATGCTGCCGAAATGTGTTTAATTGAACTAGTTGATTTTAACGAACTTTATTCTGTAAAAGGAAATAAGAAAGAAGCAACTAAAACAAGAAGAAGTAGAAGAGGTGGTTCTAAGAAAACTACTGAAGCTACCAAGGATACTTCAACTCCAGCTAAAAAAGAAGACTCAACTTCAACTGAAGATAAGTAATTTCATAGTACTTAATGATATGTATTCAAAGCCCCAACTGGGGCTTTTTTTTTGCCTCAAATTTTAAATATTTCTTAAATCCGTTTTATTCTACATCCAAAATACATCTTCAAAGTGCTCAATTTCATAATCTGCCTTAGTTTTTATTAGAGAAATAATATCAAAACGAAACTGTATAGATTCACTAACATTTAATTGAATATATTCATTCGCAGTTTTCCATAGTTTTTTCTGTTTAGCTTTGCTCACAGAAGTTTCAGGATATCCAAATATCATAGTACTTCTTGTTTTAACTTCCACAAAAATGAATGTGTCATTTAATTGAGCAATAATATCGAGTTCCCCATATTTACAATGCCAGTTCTGATTAATTATTTTGTAGCCTTTTTTAATCAAAAATTCTTTCGCTTTTATTTCTCCTTCTCTACCTAATTTTTGGCTATTCATTCGTGTAAGCTAACAACTTAAAAATAAACATATCTTACATTTAAATTTATACTTACTTTGCATAATATTTAATTAAATTATTTAATTAATGAGCAATCAAGTAATAATATATACCGATGGAGCAGCTTCGGGCAACCCAGGCCCGGGTGGTTATGGTGCTGTATTGTTATATGGAAAGCATAAAAAGGAGCTTGCAAGAGGGTTTAGGCATACTACAAATAATAGAATGGAATTACTAAGCGTAATTGATGCACTTAAGGCATTAACAAAACCCTGTGATGTAACGGTTTACTCCGATTCCAAATATGTTGTTGATTCTGTTACAAAAGGATGGGTGTTTAATTGGGTAAAAAAAGGATTTAAGGATAAAAAAAACCCAGATTTATGGAAAAAACTTTTAGTCGAATACGAAAGGCACAAAGTGAATTTTAAATGGGTTAAAGGTCATAACGGAAACGAACTTAATGAACGTTGTGATGAACTAGCTGTTGCTGCTTCAAAGCGTTCAAAGCTAGAGGTAGATTCGTTTTACGAAAAAGAAAATGGACTATGATTTTTTTAAATATTGATACTTCTGACAAAAAGTGCTCAGTCGCACTTTTTGTTAACGGAGAAAACATTGCACACAAGCAATCTGAGGGCTATTCACATTCCGAAAAATTAGCTGGTTTAGTTGAAGATGTTTTAAATAAATCAAATATAAAAATTCAAAATTTGTCTGCTGTTGGTTTGTGCTCTGGCCCTGGTTCTTACACTGGGTTACGAATTGGAACAGCATTCACAAAAGGCATTTGTTACTCAGCTAACATTCCGTTTATAGCAATTTCCTCCCTACAAATTTTAGCTTATCAAGCCATAAACACATTAGAGAAAAAATCCTCCCAAAAAATAATATCTTTAATAGATGCCCGCAGAGATGAAGTTTACCTAGGAGCATTTGATGTGCAATTGAACCCACTTTTAACGCCAACTAACCATATTTTAACATCAGAATCACACAAAATGTTGTTGGCTGGTAATTCAAACGAAATTATTGTGGTTGGTAATGCCTGTGAAAAAACAAAACTTTTTTGGAAGGATAAAAATATTAAATATTTAGATGAAATAAAACTTGATGCCTTGTATATGAATGAGTTAGTGGCTAATCGTTACAAAAATAAGCAGTTTGAAAGCGTTGCATACTTTGAGCCGTTCTATTTAAAACAGTTTGTGCCGGGCCCAAGCAAAAAGATTTTTTAAGCCAGCAAATGTTTCTTTTTTAGATCTCTGGGTAAGTTAATATTCATTAGTAAAAATACCTTTATCTTTGCTGGGATCACGAAAACACGTTTGTCATACCTAAACTTTTAATCGCTAATTAGCGAAAAAGTGATAAATAAATAATACGAATAAAATGAGTGGAATAGTTCAAATTAGAGCAAGACAAATTTTAGATTCAAGAGGAAATCCTACCATTGAAGTAGATGTATATACCGAAAGGGGAGTATTCGGAAGAGCTGCGGTGCCTTCAGGGGCTTCTACAGGAGTTCATGAAGCAGTAGAGTTAAGAGACGGTGATCCTTCCATATATATGGGTAAGGGCGTCTTAAAGGCCATTGAAAACATCAACAATACACTTAACAAAGAATTAAATGGCTTTGAGGTGTTAGATCAGAGAGGATTAGATAGCTATTTAATTCAACTTGATGGTACAGAGAATAAAAGTAACCTTGGCGCAAATGCAATTTTAGGAGTCTCACTGGCTGCTGCAAAAGCTGCTGCAAAAGAATGCGGATTACCACTGTACCGTTATGTAGGAGGAGTAAATGCTACTAGAATGCCGGTTCCTATGATGAATATTCTTAACGGAGGGGCTCATGCAGATAATAAAATAGATTTTCAAGAATTTATGGTAATGCCAACGGGTTTTGCCACATTTTCTGAGTCACTTAGAGTTGGAACTGAAATTTTTCATACTCTTAAAGGTGTTTTAAAGGAGAAAGGATATTCAACAAATGTAGGTGATGAAGGTGGTTTTGCACCAAACTTACAGTCTAATGTTGAAGCCATTGAAACCGTTTTAGAAGCCATAGATAAAGCAGGGTATAAGGCAGGAGAAAATGTATTTATTGCAATGGATGCAGCATGTTCTGAGATGTATGATAAAAAAACGAAGGAGTACGTGTTTAGTAAATCTTCTGGAGAACGATTGTCTTCACCTGAAATGGTTAATTATTGGAAGGATTGGGTAAGTAAATACCCTATAATATCTATTGAAGATGGATTGGATGAAGATGATTGGGAAGGATGGGCTTCACTTACGAAGGAGTTAGGCAGTAAAGTACAGTTAGTAGGAGACGATTTATTTGTAACCAATACAAAAAGACTTTCGAGAGGAATTAACGAAGGAATTGCAAACTCTATACTAATTAAAGTAAACCAAATTGGTACGCTAACAGAAACAATTGATGCTGTTAATATGGCACACAACAATGGCTATACAAGTGTTATGAGTCATAGGTCTGGTGAAACAGAAGATACAACAATTGCTGATTTAGCAGTTGCATTATCTACCGGGCAAATAAAAACGGGCTCTGCTTCTCGTTCTGATCGAATAGCTAAATACAACCGTTTATTACGTATCGAAGATCAAGTAGCAACAACAGGTGTTTATAAAGGAAAAAACACTCGATTTTTTAAGAAGTAGCAATAGTTGGATAAATTAGAGCTTTTGTGCGAGCTTAGAGCTCGCACTTCTAAAGGCTTCTGTTTTTAAGTTTTTAAGCTCTAACTGATTGGCATTTATTACTTCTTCAATAGTGCCAGATTTTATGGCCTCTAATTTAGAATTCAGGTAGCTGTAGTGAATTCTCATTCCGTAACGTTGGTTGCCAATACCATCAAAACCAGGAATGTAGAAGAGATCTAATTGGTTTATAAATAACCAACTACTAGCGTTAGCATTATGGCCAAAACTGCTTACAGTCTCTTTATCTTCAACAAGTACATTCATGAATTTTTTACCATATTGCGTTTGAGCACTAATTTGTCCATTTTGCACATGGTTTGTTTGGTATTGTGGTTGTTGAGATTCCTTTTTTTGACCTGTATATTTTTTAAACCGGTCTTTTATTTTGTCGGAAGTTGTTTGGTTTGTATCAATTTCCTCCACTACATCATCCCAAATATACTTTACATTGCTGTAAATAGGGCTTAAATAGGCATCAGTACTATCTCTATAAAATACAAATGGGTTGTAAGGTGTAATTTTTTCGTTTTCGGCTTTTAAGGCCAAAAAAAGCTCAAAACACAGTCCTTTTTTAATTTCATCCCTTAATTCAATAATATCTATTTTATTTACTTCTACCAGTTTTCTATCAATTTCAGAGTGGTATAACTTCTCGGTAAACGGAACAATAAATGCTTTTTCTTCATAATCTGGTAAAACCATTTCAGGGCCATCAGAGGTCTCTTTTAAATCGAGCGTTGAATTTTGACTAATTAGAGATGTGCCAAAAGTTACTAGGAAGAAGAGAAAAAGTAGTTTAAATAGATTCATATAAGTTAATTAGTTGTTACAGTTCTTTGCTCAATACGTTTTTCGTAATTAACACCTTTAAATATCTTTTGTACAAAAATACCTGGGGTATGTATTTCGTTAGGATTTAATTCACCAGGTTCAACGAGTTCTTCAACTTCTGCAACCGTTATTTTACCAGCAGTAGCCATTAGTGGGTTAAAATTTCGGGCAGTACCTTTAAAAATTAAGTTTCCGAACTTATCACCTTTCCATGCTTTTACAATGGCAAAATCGGCATCAAATGCTTTTTCCATAATATACATTTTACCGTTAAACTCTCTAGTCTCTTTTCCTTCTGCTACCTCAGTACCAAAACCTGCTGGGGTATAAAAGGCTGGTATACCTGCTCCTGCTGCTCTACATCTCTCTGCTAGTGTACCTTGTGGTACAAGCTCAACATCAAGCTCTTTGCTCAGCATTTGGCGCTCAAACTCGGCATTTTCTCCTACGTAAGAAGAAATCATTTTTTTAATTTGTTTTTTTTGTAGCAATAAACCCAAACCAAAGTCATCTACTCCTGCATTATTTGATATGCAAGTTAAATTTGTAACACCAAGCCTTACTAACTCAGAAATGCTATTTTCGGGTATTCCACAAAGGCCAAATCCCCCCAACATAATAGTCATGTCACTTTTTATACCTACTAATGCCTCTTGAGCATTGCTTACAACTTTATTCATATTTAATAATTTAAAATTCGTCTTCGTTTCCGAATTCGTCTACATCATTTATTGTTTCTTGAGAGCCAGAATCATGTTCATCACAGTCAAATGAATCGCTCTTATAACCGCTTGGTCTTTCAAAATCTTTTTTTGATATTTTAATACTTGGGTCGGCATAAACACTTTTCATAAAATACCCCCAAATAGGTAAAGCCATATTTGCTCCTTGGCCATATCTTATGCTCGCAAAATGAACCGATCTGTCATCAGCACCAACCCAACAACCAGCAACTAAGTCTCTAGTTATTCCCATAAACCAACCATCAGAATGATTGTTAGTTGTACCTGTTTTACCCGCAACAGGATACTTAAAACCATCATATTCTCTTTTTGGTAAATCAATTCTAAGTCTAATGCCAGAGCCCATTTGCGTTACTCCTTTCATTAGCTGAAGAGTAGTATAGGCAGTTTCTTCGCTCATAGCTTGTACTTTTTCTGGGAATTTTTCATAAATAGTATTTCCGTTTTTGTCGGTAATTTTTTCAATAAATATTGGCTCAGTCCATAGGCCTTTATTGGCGAACGTTGAATTTGCACCAACCATTTCAAATACGGAGATATCAGCAACCCCCAAACAGAGCGAGGGCACTGGTTCTAGGTGACTACTTATGCCCATTTTTTTAGCGTAATTAACGACAACTTGTGGTGAAAATTGCTTCATTAGCTTTGCTGTAATAGTGTTCATGGAGTTAGCCAAAGCATACTTTAAGCTCACCTCATTACCATATTTATTATCTGCATTTGGTGGGCACCAGTCTGGTTGCCCAACGGGCATATCAAAGCACGTTTTTACATTAGAGAATTTGTCACAAGGATGATACCCATTTTGCATCGCTAATGAATATACAAAAGGCTTAAAAGTGGAACCTACTTGTCTTTTACCCTGCTTTACGTGGTCGTAACTAAAACGCTTGTAGTTTATGCCTCCAACCCAAGCTTTAATATGCCCACTGTGCGGATCCATTGCCATAAAGCCCGTTTGTAAAAAACTTTTATAGTACTTAATAGAATCTAGCGGAGACATTACAGTATCTTTATCTCCTTCCCAACTAAAAACCGTCATTTTAACGGGTTTTTCAAATGTTTTAAGAAGCTCAGTTTCAGTAGGCTTTTCCCATATTTCTTGGCAATCATCTGCTGAGCATTTAAACATTGCTTTGCCCTCTATTTTAGTCTCTTTTACATATTTATACCCTCTACCGCAATTAATACATTCTTTTCCAACCCCGGTTCTCCACCTAGTTGTTTTATGTATGGCAGCGTCTAAAATATTTTTTATTTGTTTTTTGGAGAGTCGCCAATCAAACGGGTAATTTTTCTTCTTCTTTAAATCTTTTTCAAAGTCTGGTTGCAACTCGTATCTCAAATGTTTCTCTACTGCATTTTCAGCATATTTTTGCATTCTTGAGTCTATAGTAGTATA
The DNA here is from genome assembly GCA_020628935.1 of Flavobacteriales bacterium. Lineage (GTDB taxonomy): Bacteria > Bacteroidota > Bacteroidia > Flavobacteriales_G > JALEGO01 > JAHDEG01. The sequence goes on along the minus strand of JAHDEG010000012.1, from coordinate 14,142 downwards.
TATTTTAATACCGTCTTTATATATGTTATAAGGCTCACCATTTGCTTTTGCATATATTAACTCACCATTATCATTTTTTGCTTTAAAAATGTTTTTTAATTCTCCCCTTAAAACTTCTCTGAAATAGGTTGCTGACCCTTCTTTGTGATCTACAGATTTATAATTTAAACCTAAATCGGTCCTTTTTAAGGAGTCAAATTGAGCTTTTGTTATCTTCTCATTTTTAAGCATTTGTGCAAAAACAACATTTCTTCTGTGTAATGTGGTATCAGCTCTTTTTTCTTTTATAGGATTAAACAGGGCAGGGTTTTTAAGCATTCCCACCAACATGGCCGATTCGGTTAAGTTTAAGTCGGCAGGATCTTTAGAAAAATAGATATTAGCAGCAGATTTAATACCAACAGCCTGGTTAACCCAATCAAACTTATTTAAATACATGCTAATGATCTCTTGTTTAGTGTAGTGTTTCTCTAATTGTACGGCAATAATCCATTCTTTTAGTTTCTGAGCGATAGCCGAAACAACGTTTTTAGACCTCCTTTTAGTAAATAATAGTTTAGCGAGTTGTTGCGTAATGGTACTTGCTCCTCCTTTAGAACCCATGTAAGCAACAGCCCTTACTAATCCTCTTAAATCAATACCTGGGTGGTTGTAAAAGCGTTCATCTTCAGTTGCAATAAGAGCTTCAACAACAAGGGGCGAAATATCTTCATAATCTATGTTCGTTCTGTTTTCTTTAAAGTATGTGCCTAATAAAACACCATCGTTAGAAAGTACTTGAGTTGCTAAGTTAGTTTTAGGGTTTTCGAGCTCTTTGTAATCAGGTAGTTCGCCAAAAAGGCCATATCGTACAGATACCATAAAAAGGATAGCGAAAATTAACAAGGTCAATGCGCCCATCCAAATAAATGAGATATACTTTTTTGCAGTCATATTAATGTAGAGGTATAATACTAATATAAAATCTTATGCTGTAAATAAGTGATAAATTTAGTTAACAATTTTTGCAAGCTTAAGTAATTTAGCACTTATAGTTAGGTTAGCTTTTTTTGATGAATTAATATTTATGTTAAAACCGTAAGTTGATTCACTATTTGAGAAACAAATCATCATCCCCCCTTTTTCACATGCTGAAGGGTTTTCGGCAACCATTAGTAAGTTATGAGTGTGTATATAGTTAATATCTGAATCACTAATGGTAGTTTTATCAGCTTTTCCTAAATAAACTATATGAGCATCTGTTGCTTCTTTAATGTTATTGAAGGATTTTACAACAACTGTTCTGTTTCCTACCTTAGCTTCTTTGGCTATGTTGTATATAGCATCACCAAAGGTGTGTTCACCTACCAAACCAATTACAATTGGTGATGTGATGTTCTCAAATTTAGAATCTGGCCATTGAGTAAATTTAGCAAAGTTGCATAGAAATGCGGCTTTAATTTCTTTACTCGTGTATTGCTGAGTCCATGAGTGCTTGAAACTTAACACAAAAACTAAAATTGCGATATGTTTTATAAACCGTTTCATTTGCTAATCTCAATTTCTACTCTTCTGTTTTTGTTAGGATTGTATTTGCTTAGCAGTTGGGCATCTCCTAAACTAACTATTTTTATTTTGGATTTGTCTAACTTACATTCTTCACTAAAATAATCTGCTACGGTGTTTGCTCTTATACTTGAGATTAAATATTTAGATAAATTGCTTCCTTGTACATCACTATGCCCGCTAATAACAACTTGGTTAGCTTGTGATACTTGCTGGCATAAATTCTTCAATTTGTTTTTATCTTGACTAGTAAGTAACGAGCTGTTTGATGCAAAGTATATAATTAAATCGGCCTTTTTTAAATTATTAGCGCTGGAGATACTCTCTAAATTTTTAAGCATTTCAAAATCTCCTAATTCAATAACCTGCTCTACTACACTAAGCAAGTTGGCATAGGTTTTATTTTTTTGTGACTTGGCTCTTATATAGGTGTCAAGATTGGCTAGAGCAGTTGTATCTTCGTCATTAATAATTTTTTCAATTAAATTAAGTAGGTTTTTTTCTTTATTATCATTTGTAAATACATCTTGGTCAAAATTATTTTGAATAACAATTCCTGATTTATTATCAATTTCTTGTTTTTTATTTAAAATAATAGTTTGTTGTAACTGGTAATAATAACTTTGATCAGGAATACCTACTGGTAAGGAGTAAGGCTCGTATCCTTCAGCTTCAACAATCATAGTATACATTTTACCAGGAGGAAAAATCATAAGGTAATTACCTGTTTTTGCTTGTGGACTGTATATATACTTTAAATTTTCTTGCGTCTCAGAATCATACACCATAATCTTTATGTCTTCTGGTATATATCCATCCACACTTATAACTTTACCCTTTATTAATGTTATGGGAATATTTTCTTCAGGAAAAAGTGCTTCATATATTTCAGTTTCTGTGTTATTATTTCTAGTAAAATACCCAGCTTTCCCGCTTGCTAAAACTGCGATTGATGATTCACTACTTGTGGTGTTAATTTTTTCATCTAAAAGAGTAGCTTCTCTCCAAGCACCGTCTTTTTTTTGTGATTTATATATGTCGTTATTGCCATTTCTGTTACTGGAGTAATGAAGTGTTTTTCCGTTAGGATGTAAACTAGGGAATAACTCATCTTTAGATGAGTTAATTTCAGTTCCTAACTTTGTAAGTTTAGACCAACTCTCATTTTTACCTCTGTATCCAACATATAGATTATAGTTCACCTGATTAGGTGCCTGTGCTGAAACAATAATTTTTTTCTTATCGTTTGATATAGTAAATGAATGAATGCTAAAACCCTTAAAGCTAAAAATAGCTGTGTCTTTTGGCATAGTCCAAAAATTACCAATCCGCTTAGTGATAAAGTACTTTATTTGTACGCTATCCCTACTAAATATAATTTCATTTCCGTCATTAGATAAGTAATATATTTTTTCATTAAAACGGCTGTTTATTTTTTTAGAAACAGGCTTTTCTTTCCACTGGTCTAGTTCATTTTTTTCAAATACTGCTATATCTGATTGCTCGTTATTACTGTATGAAAACATAATTGTTTTACCATCTGGCGAAACCATTATCCCTGAATTGAAAGAGTAAGTGTTAGGTAACCTTATTTTACTAACACTTGTTACCTGGCCAACTAACTCGTTTTGAATAGTGGTTAATAGTAGTGAAATTGTAAAAGCGATATTTAAAATGTACTTAAGCCGCATTTTGTGAGCAAGATAAATCATTTTAAGATAAATTATTCTAACAGTGCTAAATTAAAAGCGATTTAACTATATGTATATAAATCAAAACCCCACAATCATCAACGATGATTGTGGGGTTTCTTACTAAGAGTATTTAGTATTTATACAACGCCTTGAGCAAGCATTGCATCAGCTATTTTTACAAAACCAGCAATATTTGCACCTTTTACGTAATTTACAAAATCACCTTCAGTACCATATTCTTTACAAGCCTCATGAATATCCTTCATAATACTTTTTAATTTAGAGTCAACCTCTTCGCTAGTCCAGCTATATCTCAATGAATTTTGAGTCATTTCTAATCCAGATGTAGCAACCCCACCTGCATTAGACGCCTTACCTGGAGCATATAAAATTTTATGCTCTAAGAATATTTCAACTGCTTCAGCTGTACTAGGCATATTTGCACCTTCAGAAACACAAATACAACCATTGTCTACTAAAGTTTTAGCATCTTCTTCGTTAAGCTCATTTTGAGTTGCACATGGCATTGCAATATCAGCTTTTACATTTTTCCAAGGAGTACTGTCGGCTGTAAATTTGGCACTAGTGTATTTTTCAGTATATTCTTTAATTCTACCTCGTTTAACGTTTTTGAGCTCCATAATAAACGCAAGTTTATCTGCGTCTATACCTTCTTCATCGTGAATAAATCCTCCTGAATCTGACATGGTTAAAACTTTACCACCTAGTTCAATAACTTTTTCACAAGCATACTGTGCAACGTTGCCAGAACCAGATATTAGTACTTTTTTGTCTTTAAAAGAATCACCTCTAACTTTTAGCATTTCTTCAGCAAAGTATGTAGCACCATAACCTGTAGCCTCAGGTCTAATTAAGCTTCCACCATATGACAATCCTTTACCAGTTAAAACACCTGTAAATTCATTTCTTAGTTTTTTGTATTGACCAAACATAAAGCCAATCTCTCTTCCTCCAACACCAATATCACCTGCAGGTACATCAGTATTCGCGCCAATATGTCTAAATAGCTCACTCATAAAGCTTTGACAAAATTTCATTATTTCATTGTCAGACTTACCTTTAGGGTTAAAGTCTGAACCGCCTTTACCACCACCCATAGGCAAGGTAGTCAGGCTGTTTTTAAACACTTGTTCAAAAGCTAAAAACTTTAAAATACTCAAGTTAACAGACGGATGAAATCTTAAACCACCTTTATAGGGTCCAATCGCACTATTCATTTCAATACGAAAACCTTTATTTACTTGTATGTTACCGTTATCATCTAGCCAGGGCACTCTGAACATAATTACACGCTCAGGCTCAACCATCCTTTCTAATAAACTTTTATTCTGATATTTTTCGTTTTCCTCAATGTAAGGAATAATGCTTTCAGCAACCTCTTTAACCGCCTGTAAAAACTCAGGTTCGTTTCTATTGCTATTGTCAACTTTTTCTAAAAAAGCGTCTATTTTATTATTATACTTTGATGACATAATATATATTATTGCAGTTGTACGCAAAAATAGATTTTTTTAAATAGTGATAAACTATTTTGTATTGGAAATAATCTCATAAACTACTTTTTTTAGAAATTGTAGCTAATACAAATAGCGATATTAAAAATTAAGAGGTTCTTTTCTTGTCGAAAATCAAAACTATTAATCATTTGTATATAGTTTTATCTTAGTGAGATGTACAATGTAAAGTAATATTAACATATTTGTTTTTTATGAATGCATTCAGAGATTTATCAGTCAAGCATAAGCTTTCGGTTATAACTACTTCAATTAGTTTAATAGCTCTACTTGTTGTGTTGATTTCATTTATAATAATTGATACGCGAGATTTTGAGAAGAAAATACTAAATGAACTAATTGTACTTGCAGATATAATAGGGGATAATAATACCGCAAATGTGTCTTTTGCTAAAATTAGTCCAGAATCTACCGAAGAAGCAATAACACAATCATTAGCGTCATTAAAAGCAAACACAAAGATAATTGCAGCAGCAATTTATGTTGGAGATGATAACATCTTATTAGCTAAATACCAAGACAAAAACACAGCCAGTTTTAATTTTCCAAGTATTTTTAAATATAGTACCGAGTCAACAATTTTTAAAGGCGATCAAATTAATGTTTTTAGACCTATCACACTTAATGGTGAAACAATAGGAAGTGTTTATATTAGTTCAGATAAAAGCGAAATGAAAGCTCGGTTAATAAACTTTATTTTTATTGGCTGTTTAATTTTAATATTAGGTGTTTTGGTCGCTTATGTATTATCTGTTCAAATGCAAAAAATTATTTCTGAACCTATTTTACGTCTTGCAAAAGCAGAAAAGGAGGTTTCTGAAAATAAAGATTATGCACTTCGTGTCAAAGTAGATAGAAAAGATGAGCTAGGCTATTTAATGACTGGGTTTAATGATATGCTTGAGCAAATCGAAAACCAAAATAAAGAGCTAGTTAAAGCGAAAGATGTAGCTATTAAATCCGAAAGAGCTAAAGAAACTTTTTTAGCAAACATGAGCCATGAAATAAGAACGCCCTTAAATGCGATCATTGGATTGTCTGAGTTACTTCATGAAAACCCTAACAAACAAACTAATGCAGAATATCTTCAAGGAATAGTTAGCTCAGGCAAGCAATTAAATTCATTGGTAAACGACATTCTTGATTTCTCTAAAATTAAAGCTGGCAAGCTATCCTTTGAAACAATTCCTTTTAATTTAGAAACTATTATTGAAGAAATATCAAGCACGTTTAAATACATGATTCGTGAAAAAGGATTAACACTTAATCACATTATAGAGCCTCAAGTTCCACTACTTATAAAAGGAGATCCAGTAAGGCTAAAGCAAGTTCTAATAAATTTAGTAGGTAATGCAATTAAATTCACTTCAACAGGAGGAATCTCAATTACAGTTGAACAACTTAAATTAAAAAATAATAAAACTACGCTCTTATTTAAGGTGGTAGATACAGGCATAGGTATTCCTGAAAAGAAACGTAAAGCTATTTTTGACAGTTTTACACAGGTAGATAGTAGTACATCAAGAGTATATGGAGGAACAGGGTTAGGATTATCAATATGTAAAATGCTTGTTGAACAACAAGGTGGTAGCATAAGTTTAGGTAGCGAACTCAATAAAGGGAGTGTTTTTTACTTCGAAATAGATTATACATTACAATCCAACTCTTCGTCAAACCATAACAATCCCTCTGAGCTTAGTGAACAATCATTTGCTAATTTATCAGTTCTATGTGTAGATGATTACCCTTTAAACCTAACAATACTATCAACTATTTTAACAAATGTTGGTATAAACGTATCTACCGCTGTTAACGGCCTACAGGCGGTGAGGCAAATTTATGAGAACAAATTTGATTTAGTTTTTATGGATATACAAATGCCTGTTTTAGATGGTATTTCAGCAACAAAAAAGGTTAGAGAAACTACAGTAAATAAAGACCTCCCAATAATAGCAATTACGGCTAATGCAGTTAAAGATATTCAACAAGAATGTTTATTAGCCGGTATGAACCAAGTTGTACTCAAACCTTTTAAAAAAGAAGATATTTTAAATGTATTAAATAAGCATTTAGCAAGTAAAAAAACAAAGTCACCTACCATGCCAGATAAAACAATAACCAATTTAAAAGCTCCTTTTCCAAAACTATCTAACATAACAGGCGGGAATAAAGAGCTTGAATTAAAATTACTAAACCAATATCAGGTTGAGCTATCTCAAAAGGTTGAAGAACTGTCTAGCCTCGCCCTTAACTTTAACAAAGACTTTTTTCTAAGGTTAGTCCATCAAGTAAAACCCGCATTGTCATATTTAGCTAGCGAAAAAGATGTAGAGTATATTAACCAAATAAACAGCGGGGTTAGTGAATCAAATGATAGCAGTGTGGAGATGCTTAAAAAAATCCTCACTAATATTCTTGCCGATATAAATACTGTGAAAACACTATAAGATGAATATCTTTTTAATCGGATTTATGGCTTCTGGTAAAACCAAGTCGGCAAAACACCTGGCTAAAGCATTAAATTATACTTCATTAGACTCTGATAAAGAAATTGAAAATGATTTAAACAAAACTATCTCACACCTATTTTCTAATTACGGAGAAAGTTATTTTCGAAGCCTCGAAACAGACTGGTTAAAAAAACTAAAGGTAAAAAATACAGTTATTGCGACAGGTGGCGGAATGCCATGTTTTAATAATAACTTGGAATTAATGAAATCAAAGGGTCGAGTATTTTATTTAAAATATTCATCAAAAGTATTAACCAGCCGATTAATTCATTCTAATAAAATTCGGCCCTTAATTGCTGGTTTAACCGAGAAAGAGACGCAACAAAAAGTCGCTAAATTACTTGAGTTAAGAGAACAATATTATGAATCAGCCGATTATGTTCTTAGATTTGCCGAATCAGATTTTTCAAATAATGTATCCCATGCCATTATAAAAATCTGTGAGCAAGAGCAATGGTTAAAATAAAAGATATAAATTTAGGCGAGTTCCCACTTGTATTAGCTCCAATGGAAGACGTAAGTGATCCTCCATTTAGAGAGGTATGCAAAACCAATGGTGCAGATTTAATGTTCACTGAGTTTATTTCGTCTGAAGGCTTAATTCGTGATGCAGTAAAAAGCGTTAAAAAGCTTGATGTATTTGGGTATGAACACCCAATTGGTATACAAATTTTTGGAGGTAAAATAGAGTCAATGATCGAGGCAGCACAAATTGCCGAACAAGCTAAGCCCGACATTATTGATATAAACTTTGGTTGTCCAGTTAAAAAAGTAGTGAGTAAAGGTGCAGGTGCTGGTATACTAAAAGACATACCGTTAATGGTAAGCATGACAAAAGAAATTGTCAAAAACACCAAATTACCCGTTACAGTTAAAACGAGATTAGGCTGGGATGAAAATTCCAAGTATATAGAGGAGGTCGCAGAAAGATTACAAGACGTTGGCATTAGCGCACTATCTATCCATGGCAGAACAAGAGTACAAATGTATAAGGGTGAAGCCGACTGGACTTTAATGCGAAAGATAAAAGAAAATCCAAGAATACATATTCCAATTTTTGGTAATGGAGATGTCGATTCTCCAGAAAAAGCCTTAAAAATGAAACAAGAATTTGGGGTCGATGGTATTATGATCGGTAGAGCCAGTATTGGCTATCCATGGATATTCAGAGAAATTAAGCATTACTTCGAGCATGGAACCAAAATGGCACCGCCCACAACCGAAGAAAGAGTACAAACATGCTTACAACATTTTGAGAGCTCTCTAAAGTGGAAAGGCGAAGTCCTTGGTGTATTAGAAATGAGAAGGCACTACGCTAATTACTTTAAAGGATTTTACGACTTTAAACAATACCGCCAAAAATTGGTAATGTCTATGAGTCCAGATGAAATAAGAGAAATATTACAAACAGTTAAAGCCGTTTACGATCAAAACGGATTAAAAACAGGATAAAAATACACGATTATGAAAATTTCAGTAATAGGAGCAGGTACAATGGGTAATGGTATAGCACACACCTTTGCCCAGAGTGGTTATAATGTCAACCTAATAGATGTTTCAGAAAAAGCACTCGAAAAAGCAATGCAAACAATAGCTAAAAATCTCGATCGACAAATTAAAAAAGAGCTTATTACTGAAGCCGACAAGCAAACCTTTCTTTCAAACATAAAAACGAATACAAGTATAGCAGATGCCTGTCCAAATTCCGATTTGGTTGTAGAAGCAGCAACAGAAAACACAGAGCTCAAACTTAAAATTTTTAAACAGTTAGATGAGGTCTGTAAACCAGATTGTATCCTAGCAAGCAATACCTCTTCAATATCAATTACAAAAATTGCAAGCGTAACCAATCGTGCAGATAAAGTAATTGGCATGCACTTTATGAATCCGGTTCCCGTAATGAAATTAGTTGAAATTATTAGAGGCTATTCAACATCTAATATCACAACCGAAACAATTACCGATCTCTCAAAAAAGCTAAATAAAATACCCGTTGAGGTAAACGATTACCCAGGTTTTATTGCAAACCGAATACTAATGCCAATGATTAATGAGGCCATTTATGCACTATATGAAGGCGTTTCTGGGGTTCAAGAAATCGACTCTATTATGAAATTAGGCATGGCTCACCCAATGGGACCTCTCCAATTAGCTGATTTTATTGGTCTAGATGTCTGTCTATCAATACTTAAGGTGCTTCACGATGGCTTCGGCAATCCAAAATACGCTCCCTGTCCGCTATTGGTCAACATGGTTACCGCAAAAAACCTGGGCATTAAGTCTGGTACTGGTTTCTACGATTATTCCGATGGCTTTAAAAACGCCAAAGTAGCTTCCTCTTTTCTTTAATTTTTAGAGCATTTCCGGTGTTCTAATTTAGGTCGCTCAAGGTATTGTAACTTTTTTAAGTATTTTATGGTAGCTCGCAAGTTCGCTCCAAAAACACAAAAAAAGTAAAACAATACCTCAAGCAACGCTGCCTTTACACCCCAGGCTAATAAGTATAAGTTTACAATCTTAAGCTTGTACATTTCATCTTTAAATAGGTCCTTGCAATTTTTTTTGATTGACAGGCGGCGTTTTTTTACGTAGTTTAAAATAAAAGATTGAAACTATTCTGTTTTTCAGTCGTACTATTTGTTAACTACTAAAACACACCTATGATTAAGAATTATATTTTATCTGCCTCAATTCTTTTTTTTACAACCACTGCTGTTTTTGCTCAGCAAAGATGTCATACTACTGAATATATGGAAGAGCTCTATCAGGTAAATCCTTCAATGCAGTATCGGCAACAGCAATATCAATTACAACAAGAGAAAGCTAAATCAAAATTAGCAAGTAGTCAAGCAACGTTTAAAACAGCAATAACAGTCCCAGTGGTGGTCCATGTTGTGTATCAAAATCAGGCAGAGAATATTTCTGATGCTGAGGTACTTTCTGCAATTGCAGCATTAAATGCAGATTTTTCAGCAACTAATACAGATATTGGTAACGTGCCAAGCGCATTTCAAAATGCAGTGGGTAATCCAAATATTCAATTCTGTATGGCTCAGGTAGATCCAGCGGGTAATGCTACTAATGGTATAAATAGAGTTCAAACCACCCAAACCACTTTTTCAACAAACGATGTAGTTAAAAAAACAGCTCAAGGCGGGGTAGATGCATGGGATGTAACTCAATATTTTAATATTTGGGTCTGCGATTTAGGAACCGGGTTGTTAGGTTATGGTCAATTTCCAAATTCATCCTTATCCAATACATACGGAGTAGTTTGTAACTACAAATATTTTGGAACAGTAGATGCTCAAGCACCTTTTAATAAAGGTAGAACATTAACCCACGAAATTGGTCATTGTCTAAACTTAAGACATATTTGGGGAGATGCCACATGTGGTAACGATTTTCATAACGATACTCCAGAAGCATCAGGTCCAAACTATGGGTGTCCATCGTTTCCCAAAACCTCACAATGTTCTAATGGCCCAAACGGTGAAATGTTTATGAATTACATGGATTATGTAGATGATGCTTGCATGGTTATGTTCAGCAACGATCAATCTGCAACTATGGTAAATGTATTATCAACCTCTCCATGGAATGTTCTTCAAAACTCTACGGTTTGTAATTCATCTGGCGGTGGAGGTCAAACCTCTCCATCAACCGATGCAGCAATTACTGAGGTAATTTCTCCATCATCTAATGTAGAAACATGCGGTTCAACCATTCAGCCAGTTATTCGTTTAGCTAGTAACGGAACAATAAACCTAACCTCTGCAACTATTATGTATCAAATAGGTACAAACAGTGCTCAACAATTTAATTGGACAGGAAACCTTTCTACTGGAACGTCCGAAGTTGTAACCTTACCATCAATTTCTAGCCCTAATGGAACAAATGTATTAACAGTTTCAGTATCAAACGCAAATGGAGGAAATTCCGACATCGATGCTAGTAATGATGAATTATTTGCTTCCTACTCATTAGCAAATCCAGCAGGGGTGAGTCTTCCTTTTCAAGAAGATTTTGAAAACTCATTTCCGCCACAAAATTGGGAAATTATAAATGGTGACGCAGGTTTAACGTGGGCTCAAACATCAAATAGTGCAACTTCAGGTTCTAAATCTGCCTACAGAAATAATTATGATGGTCAAGACAATGGTCAAGTCGATGATATGATAACACCAGGAATTAATCTTTCAGCGGGTAATAATCCAATGCTTTCCTTCGATATCGCTTACCAACTATATACAGATCCTGCAAGCAACAGTTTTTCTGATACTTTAGTAGTTTCTATAAGTGGAGATTGTGGCAACACATGGACGGATGTTTATAAAAAATCAGGAGAAGATCTAACAACATCCTCACCCACATTTAGCGATCAGGCGTTTTATCCTACAAGTAATGAATGGAGAACAGAGTCTATTAGTCTCGCAAATTTCTCTAATCTAGATAATGCGAAGGTTAGATTTAGAAATATATCTGATTGGGAGAACAATTTATATATTGATAGAATCGATATTTCCACATCAACAGGATCTTCTAGTCTAAATAATGAGTTTGGTTCAATCTCTTTCTTTCCTAATCCATTTAGTGATGAATTAAATATTCAGTCAAACGAACTTATTACTCAAATTCAAATATTTAATGCAATGGGCGCGTTGGTTGAAAGTATAGCTATTCAAAATCAAAGTATAGTAAAGGTAGATATGGCTAAACTAACAAAAGGAATTTATACGGTTAAAACAGTAGCCTCAAATAATAAAAGTATTGTCAGTAAAGTAGTTAAAAATTAATTTTCTACATTTAGCGTAATGAGCAGTTTCAGAGTACTTATTGCAGATAAGCTACATCCTTTCCTACTTAATGAGTTACAAAAAAAAGGTGTTCAATGTGTTGTTAACGAAACCATCTCTCAAAATGAACTAATCCGTCAAATTCATAAATATGACGGATTAGTAATTAGAAGCAGGCTAACAATTAGTAAAGGTGTATTTGATAAAGCCGATCAATTAAAATTTGTAGCAAGAGCAGGTTCAGGGATAGAAAATATTAATATTAAGGAGGCAAATTTAAAAGAGGTATTAGTTATTTCTTCTCCAGAGGCAAATGCGCCTTCAGTAGCCGAACACGCATTGGGTTTATTGCTTTCACTACTCAATAACATTCATACATCTTCCAACGAGGTTAAAAAAGCAATATGGTCCAGAAATTCAAACTGGGGTACAACATTACAAGGTAAAACAGTTGGTATAATAGGGTATGGCCACACAGGAAGTGCCTTTTCAAAATTATTAACGGTTTTTGGGTGTGAAATACTAGCATACGATAAGTACAAATCTAATTTCGGAAATCAGTATGTCAAAGAAGTATCTTTAAATGCGTTACAAGCAAAAGCCGATATAATAAGTGTACATCTTCCACTAACAGATGAAACAAAATATTATATAAATAATGAGTTTTTTGACAAACTAGCGAAACCATGCTATTTATTAAATACCTCAAGAGGCCTAATCGTCAGTACAAAAGCAATCAATACAGCTTTAAATCAAAAAAAGCTAATCGGTGTTGGTCTTGATGTATTAGAACATGAAAAATCCGATTTCGAAAAGGTACTTCAATTAAAAAGTAACTCAGAATTAAGTAGTTTACTTAATAACAAAAAGTCAATTATCACTCCTCACGTTGCAGGGTGGACTCATGAATCATTTAAACTCCATTCTGTGGTACTTTACAACAAAATAAAGGCTACTCTCAATTTATAAATGACGAATTTATGTTTACTTTTTTCTTGAGGTCGTATACATAACAAGACTTTCTAAGTCTTCAGCACTGTTTTTAAGGTCAAGTCCCTCCAAAATTGAAAATGCCTCATCAATTAGTTCTTTCATTTTTGCCTCAGAATAGGCAATTCCACCTGTTTCTTTAATTTTGGAGTACACGTAATCTACCGATTTTGTGTTAATCTTACCAGATTTAATAATCTTTAATATTTTCTTACTTTCTGGTTCAGAACAATTGTTAATAGTATATATAACAGGTAGTGTCAGTTTTTTTTCTTTTAAATCAATGCCTCTTACTTTTCCTGTAATACTAGTCTCGTTAAAATCAAGTAAATCATCTTTTATCTGAAAAGCAAGGCCGACAAGCTCACCAAATTCCCACATCTTATCTTTAACTTTATCACTAACTCCCATCGATTGCGCTCCCGAAGCACAACAGGCAGCAATTAAGCTCGCAGTTTTTTGTTTTATTATCTTGTAATAGTCACTCTCAGTAGTGCTCATCGATCTAGATTTCTCCATTTGTAGAAGCTCCCCTTCACTCATTTGCTTAACGGCTGTCGATACGAGTTCCAATAATGAAAACTCTTTAGATCTAACCGCAAGTAATAAACCCTGTGAAAGTAAATAGTCACCAACCAATACAGCTACTTTATTTTTCCATAGAGCATTAATTGAGAAAAATCCTCTTCTGTACTTAGCTTCGTCTACAACATCATCATGAACCAAAGTTGCAGTATGTAATAATTCAATTAATGATGCAGCGTTGTAAGTAGATTCGTTTACATTATCAGAAAACAACTTTGCCGACAAAAAAACGAAAAGAGGCCTCATTTGCTTCCCTTTTCTCTTTATAATATAATGAGTAATCCTATTAACCAACGGAACACTACTGTCTAGTGAAGTTCTAAACTTTTTTTCAAAAAAGTCCATTTCATTTTCAACACTGTGTTTAACCTGCTGTATGCTTTTAATCATACCCAAAAGTATTAAAATGGTTTGTTTTTATATCTACAAATATCATTTACTATAATAAATTTCCCGATGTATTGTTTAGTAATAGATATTTGTATTA
>JAHDEG010000008.1 GCA_020628935.1 Flavobacteriales bacterium | reverse complement strand
TCAACAGATGGGGAACCGAAATGTACTCATTTGATGAATTAAACAATAAATGGGATGGTAGAACTTACAGTGGACTACCTGTACCTGAAGGTGTTTACTACTACGTTATAAACGCAACTGGACAAGATAATAAAGAATTTATACTAAAAGGTTCTTTCAACGTGCTAAGAAGTAGGTAACAACCCTTTTTCTAACCCAAAAATTTGAATCCCCTAACACCACCGGTGTTAGGGGATTTTTTTGTTTAAAATCTTAAAAAAAACCACCGAAACAATCCAATAAATATAAATTACCACTTTTTACCACTTTATGAACATATGTTGATAACAAGAGAAAATTGGAACATATTAATAGTTTTCATACCTTTCTAATTACTTATAAGTGCTAAGTTTTCAACAAGTTTATCACTTAGTGGGAAAAAGTGGGATATTAATGATATTTTTACACTGTAAAACAAAGCATGGCAAGCCTAATTGGTGAATACGAATCAAAACTCGATGAGAAAGGGAGATTTCTTCTTCCTGCAGCTCTTCGAAAGCAGCTCGATCCTTCCGATCAAGATGATTTTGTTATGAACCGAGGTTTTGAAGGATGTCTTGTTTTATACCCTGCTAGTGAATGGAAAAAGGAAACAACCCAAATGTCTGAACTTAATTTATACGTAGCGAAAAACCGGAAATTCTATCGACAATTTCACAATGGAGCTACTAAAATTAACCCTGACAATACTGGGAGAATTCTAATTCCTAAAAACTTAAAAGGTCATGCACAAATCGAAAAAGAACTAGTCGTTTTCGCTTATGCAAACCGAATTGAGCTCTGGGCTAAAGATCAATATTTATCTGAAGTAAAAGATGGATTAGATGACTTTGCCTCCCTAGCAGAAGAAGTAATGGGAAGCTCAATAAAAAATGAAGACTAACTTAGACTATCACATACCTGTATTACTCAACGAATCTATTGAGGCACTAAACATAAACCCTAACGGAATATATGTTGATGTTACATTTGGAGGAGGCGGGCATTCAATGGCTATTTTAGAAAAACTAGACAAAGGAAAACTATATGCCTTCGACCAAGATAAAGACGCATTAAAAAACAAACTACAAAGTGAAAATTTTGAACTCATTCACGCTAACTTTAGGCACATTCAAAAATTCTTAAAAGCAAAAAAAATAACAAAAGTAGACGGAATACTAGCTGACCTAGGTGTTTCATCCTACCAAATAAATGAACCAGAAAAAGGGTTTAGCTACAGAGGGAATGCAGAATTAGACATGCGAATGAACACTTCACAAAAACTGAGCGCATTAGAGGTGGTTAATGAATATGACGCAGAAGAACTATCATCTATTTTTAAAAAATATGGAGACATAAAAAATGCATGGAAATTAGCGAATCTAATTAGAGATAAAAGAACATCTAAAAAAATAACCTCAACAAACGAACTTGTAGAAGCAGTTCAAGCTGTAACACCCAAACATAATTCATTCAAATACCTATCAAAAGTGTTTCAAGCGATAAGAATTGAAGTTAATCAAGAAATACAGGTACTTGAAGAATTTTTAGACCAGTGCAGCGATCTTATTAAAAAAGACGGAAGACTGGCTATTATAGCATATCACTCACTAGAAGACAGACTTTCAAAAAACTATTTAAGATACGGTAATTACAATTTAAAGGAATATGTAAAAGATTTTTACGGAAATATAACCAGACCATTTTCCCCAATTACCAGCAAAGCTATAACACCTAGCGAATTTGAATTAGAAAAAAACCCGCGATCTAGAAGCGCTAAATTAAGAGGGGGAATAAGGCTATGAGCAGAATTGAGAACAAAAAAAGCCCTCCATTTATAGTTAAAGTCGTAAGTGGTAAATTTTTAAGAGATAAAAGACTTATTAAATATATTCCGTTTTTAGCATTTGTATACGGCTTAGTTATAGTATATATAGCGACAGGGTATTACGCAGAAGATCTTGTTAAAAAAATAAATAAAACCGACAACGAAGTAAAAGAATTAAGATCAGAATTTATTTCAATTAAATCTGAATTAATGCAAATATCAAAGCAAACAACCCTTGCGAATGTTTTGAATCAACAAAACACAGGAATAAAAGAATCTATAATTCCACCCAAAAAAATCACTCCTAGAAAGTGAACAAGCAAAACTCACATATCGAAAAAAAACTACTACTAAGGCTTTACGGAGCGTTTGTATTATTACTGGTATTTGCTTTTGCAGTTGTATACAAAACTTTTGCTATTCAGTTTATTCAAGGGAATGAATTAAGAAACAAATTCAAAGCTCAAACCATAGATCTTAAAAACATTGAAGCCGTTAGAGGCAATATTTACGCTACAAACGGAAGTATTTTAGCTACATCAGTACCTATTTATGAAATAAGATTTGACACACAGACAGATGGACTAAAAAAAGATACTTTTTATAAACACGTTGATTCATTAGCCATAAACCTAGCAGGACTCTTTGCTGACAAAAATGCAAAACAGTACAAAAAGCAACTCATTACAGCCTACAAAAAGGGAGCTAGATTTCACCTTATTCATAGAAGAGTTTCTTACAATCAACTCCAAAAACTCAAAAAATTCCCCATTTTTAGAAGAGGAAGATACAATGGTGGCTTTGTATATCTAAAACAGAACAAAAGAAAAAAACCATTCGGGATGCTATCCGCAAGAACCGTTGGTTACAAAAAAGAAGACAGGAGTGTAGGCCTTGAAGCCGCATACCAAAAAGAACTTTCTGGTATAGGAGGTAAGCGGCTAATGAAAAAAATTAGCGGAGGAACCTGGATGCCAATTAATGATGAAAACGAAATTGACCCTCAAGATGGATACGACATTTACACTGCCATAGACATAAACATTCAAGATGTCGCACACCAAGCTTTAGAACAACAACTAAAAAAGCAAAATGCCGATCACGGGTCTGTTGTTTTAATGGAAGTGAAGACAGGCGATATTAAAGCAATTGCAAACTTATCAAGAAACAAAAACGGCAGCTACTCAGAGAAATATAACTACGCCATTGGAGAAAGCACTGAGCCAGGCTCAACAATAAAACTTGCTTCACTTGCTGTTGCTCTAGAAGATGGTTTAGTAAAACCTACAGATTCTATTGAAACAGGAGATGGAAAACTAAAATTCTTCGACAGAACACTTAGAGACTCAAAACATGGAGGATACGGAAAAATAACCATTCAAAGAGGGTTCGAGGTATCTTCTAACATTGCAATTGCAAAATGCATAAATGATAATTACGGAAATAATCCTGACAAATTCATTGAAGGATTAAGGAGAATGAGTCTTGATAAAAGCTTAGGGGTAGAAATTCCTGGTGAAGGAAAGCCTTTTATAAAAACAACTACTGACAAAGATTGGTCGGGAATTTCATTACCATGGATATCTTACGGTTACGAATCAAAACTAACACCCCTTCAAATTCTTACGTTTTACAACGCTGTAGCCAATGGTGGTAAAATGGTTAAACCTAGGTTTGTACACTCTATTAAAGAACAAGACGAAGTAATAAAAAATATAGAAATTGAAGTTCTAAACGAATCAATTTGTTCCAAAAAAACCATTTCACAATTAAACGAACTACTTAAGGGCGTTGTAAACAATGGAACTGCTAAAAACTTAAAAAACAGTGTGTTCCCAATCGCAGGAAAAACAGGAACTGCGTTAATATATAATAGCGCCTATGGTTATAGATACGACTCTAAAGTATCTTACCAAGCTTCGTTTGTAGGGTACTTCCCTGCAGACAACCCAAAATACTCATGCATAGTTGTGGTTAATGCACCATCAAACAATGTGTACTACGGAAACTTAGTTGCCGGACCTATTTTTAAAGAAGTTGCAGATAAAATATACGCTACAAGTATAGATATTCACCCTTCACTATCTGAAATCAACAAAAATTTTCTTCCTAATTTAAAAAAAACCAAGTCAAATGACATCTCTAAACTACTACTAACACTCAATGTAAACACGCAAGAAACAATAGGAAATGAATGGATTATTCCATACAAATCAGATACTAGCAACTTTAAAATAAAGAAAATAAGTTTTAAAGAAACAGAGACACCAAACGTAGTAGGCATGAGCTTGAAAGACGCACTTTACTTACTAGAAACAAGGGGATATCACGTGAGTTTTTCAGGTAACGGACAAGTTACCAGCCAGTCAGTAAACCCAGGATCTCCAATTGACGAAACCAGAAAAATAAGCCTTAAACTGTCTTAATGAAACTACTAAAAGACATACTATACAAAACAACAATTAAAGATGTTATTGGCAATACTAACACAGCTATTGATAAAATAACATTCAACTCAAAAGAAGTAAGCAACCTTAGTTTATTTATTGCCATCAAAGGCGATGCCTTTGATGGCCACGCGTACATACAAAATGCAATTAACCAAGGAGCAACAGCAATTGTTTGCGAAAACCTACCTGAAAACATAAACAAAAATATTACTTACATAAAAACAGATAACAGCAGAAAAGCTTTAGCCCTAATCGCGTGCAATTTTCATGATAATCCTTCACAAAAAATAAAAATAATAGGAGTAACAGGTACTAACGGGAAAACATCTGTCACCACACTATGCCACCAACTGTTTACAGATTTAGGATTGAAATCCGGACTAGTATCAACGGTAGAAACACGTATTCATAAAACCGCTATTCCATCCACACATACCACACCTGATCCAATAACTCTAAACAAACTTTTCAATCAGATGATTGCAGAAGATTGCACACACTGCTTTATGGAAGTTAGCTCGCACGCCATTCACCAACACAGGATAGACGGGGTAGAGTTTTCAGGAGGAGTTTTTACAAATATTACGCACGATCATTTAGATTATCACGAAACATTTCAGAACTACTTAAACTGTAAAAAACAATTTTTCGACAAGCTACCAGCAACCGCTTTTGCATTATATAACAAGGATGACAAAAACGGAAAAATAATGGTTCAAAATACTTCTGCAAAAAGAATCTCATACGCGATTCAATCTCCAGCAGATTATCAGTGTAGGGTTCTGGAAAACTCTATTACAGGACTACACCTCAGTATTAAAAACCAAGAAGTATGGCTCAGACTAACTGGTAAATTTAACGCTTACAACGCAACAGCAGTATATGCAGTAGCTGAATTACTAAATATTGAACAACAAGCAAACCTATTATCCATTAGCAACATCAAAGGAGCTGAAGGCCGTTTTGAGCTTATAAAAAACGATGAAAATAAAATTGTAGTAGTTGACTACGCACACACACCTGATGCACTTAAAAATGTACTTGAAACTATACACGACATAAAAACAGATAGCCAAAAAATAATAACTGTAATAGGCTGTGGAGGAAACAGAGACGTGACAAAAAGACCAAAACTGGCAAAAATTGCTAGCGACTATAGCAATAACGTTGTACTTACATCTGACAACCCAAGAGACGAAGATCCAACGGAAATAATAAATCAGATGAAAAAAGGTGTGGTTAACTCTAAAACCACCACCCTATCCATCGAGAACAGAAAAGAAGCTATAAATACTGCTCTAGCATTAGCTACAGCAAAAGACATTGTTTTAGTTGCAGGAAAAGGGCATGAAAAATATCAAGAAATCAAAGGCATAAAACACCCCTTTGATGATGTAGAAACGATAAAAAATTTATTAAAAAAGTAAACACATGCTATACGCAATTTTCGATTATTTAAATAGCATGGACATCCCAGGAGCAGGAGTGTTTCAATTCCTAACCTTTCGTGCAGCAATGGCTATTATTTGCTCTTTGCTTATCTCTATGGTACTAGGAGAAAAACTTATAAAGCTTTTAAGAAAAAAACTCATTGGCGAAACCGTAAGAGACTTAGGCCTTGCAGGTGAAAAAGCAAAGCACGGAACCCCAACAATGGGTGGGTTAATAATTTTAGCTAGCATATTAATCCCCACTTTACTCTTCGCTAAACTATCTAATATTTATACCATCCTAATGCTAATATCTACAGTCTTACTAGGTTTAATTGGCTTTACAGACGATTACATTAAAGTATTTAAAAAAGACAAAAAGGGATTAGCAGGAAAATTCAAAGTGATAGGTCAAATAGTTGTTGGCCTAATAGCGGGCAGCATACTGTTCTTTAATCCAAACACATCCGTTAAACAAGTGGTAAAATCAGAGGCAGTAATCACAGATAACTCAGACCTAAACTACAAAAAAAGAACAAAGTGGGAAAAAACTGATGAACATATAACCACAATACCATTTATAAAAGACAATGAGCTTAATTACAAATGGCTTGTTACATGGATCAGTGACGATCTCGAAGATTACACTTGGATTGTTTATATACTCGTAGTAGTCGTAATTGTTATATCAGTATCAAACGGAGCAAACCTAACAGACGGATTAGATGGGTTAGCAACAGGAACATCAGCAATAATTGGCGCAACACTTGGAGTTTTCGCCTATGTGTCTGGCCATCAAGAATTTGCAGAGTATTTAAATATAATGTTCATCCCAAATTCAGGCGAATTAGTCGTATTTATTGCCGCATTTGTAGGAGCCTGTATTGGCTTTTTATGGTATAACTCTTACCCTGCTCAAGTGTTTATGGGAGACACCGGCAGCTTAGCAATTGGAGGCATTATAGCTGTATTTGCATTAGCTATTAGAAAAGAACTTCTCATCCCTATTTTATGTGGAATATTTCTAGTAGAAAACCTATCTGTTGTACTACAAGTTAGCTGGTTCAAATACACAAAAAAGAAGTATGGTGAAGGAAGAAGAATTTTCCTAATGTCTCCCCTACACCACCACTACCAAAAAATAGGATGGCACGAATCTAAAATTGTTTCTCGCTTTTGGATCATAGGTATTATGCTAGCTGTATTAACAATAGTTACCCTAAAAATTAGATGATCGATATAAACAAACATATCAATATTACAATTTTAGGCGCAGGCGAAAGTGGCGTTGGGGCAGCGCTATTGGCAAAAAGCAAGAAAAATAAAGTTTTTGTAAGCGACAAAAGCATTATTAAAAGCATTCACAAAAACGAACTCTCTAAAAACAAAATTGAGTTTGAAGAGAGACAGCACTCAATAGAAAAAATTCTTTCCTCAGATTTAATAATTATAAGTCCTGGTATTCCAAACACAGTTGATATAGTTAAAAAAGCAGAGGAAAAACGAATACCAATTATTTCTGAAATAGAATACGCCAGTTATTTTTTTGAAGGAAAAATTATCGCAATAACAGGCAGCAACGGTAAAACCACAACCACAAAACTTACCGAACACTTATTTATTAATGGAGGAAAAAAAGCAATCGCATGTGGTAATATCGGAAAAAGCTTTGCGAGAGTACTTTTCGAAAAACCTAACTACTATGACTATGCAATTATAGAACTAAGTAGCTTTCAATTAGAAAGGTGTTACGCACTCCATCCATACATTTCTATCCTACTAAACATTACACCAGATCATCTCGATAGGTACAATAATAATATTGACGAGTACGCAAAAGCGAAAATGCGAATCATACAAAATCAAACCAAAAATGATTTTTTCATTTACAATCAAGACGATTTAATAAGCAACCAACATATAAACAAAACCAAAACTGAAGTAACTAAAATTCCTATTTCAATAAAATCACTCCTGTCCAAAGGAGCCTATGTCCAATCCAATAATATAATAATTAACCTTTTAACCGAAACGTTCACTATGTCCATTAATGATCTAGCCCTGCAAGGCAAACACAACCAATACAACTCAATGGCAGCTGGGGTAACTGCAAAAATTGAAGAAATAAGAAAGAAAAACATCAGAGACAGCCTGATGGATTACAAAAATGAACCGCACAGAATGGAGTTCATAGCCAAAATTCACGGAGTTGATTATATCAACGATTCAAAAGCTACAAATGTAAACTCAACATGGTATGCACTAGAATCTATAGAAAACAACATCATTTGGATAGCAGGCGGGCAAGACAAAGGAAACGACTACACAGAACTTACAGAAATAGTTTCCGAAAAAGTTAAAGCCATTATCTGCCTCGGTAAAGAAAACACGAAAATTCATAATTCATTTAAAGGCACAATCGAAAAAATTTACGATGTAAAATCGGCATTCGAAGCCGTTAAGTTAGCCTACGAGTTATCTAGCAAAAACGATACTGTACTTCTTTCACCCGCGTGCGCCAGCTTCGATTTATTTGAAGATTATAAAGACAGAGGTGAGCAATTCACAAGTGCCGTAAAAAGGCTGTAATTAAAGAAACAGATTGAATAGATTTATTAAAATAAAAGGTGACAGAGGAATTTGGTCCATCGTATCTATACTGGGCCTAATTTCTATCCTCGTGGTTTATAGCTCAATAGTTACACTTGCTTATAAACACCATGGCGGAAACACGCTTTATTACCTCTTAAGACATTCCATTTTTATGGTAATGGGCTTTGGAATTATGCACGGTATAAGCCATATAAAATTCAATTACTTTTCTAAAATCGCATTAATAGGTTTATATATATCAATACCTCTTCTTTTGTTTACCCTATTTAAAGGAGAAAATATAAATGAAGCAAGCAGATGGATAAGAGTACCAATTATTGGATGGACTTTTCAAACATCAGATTTAGCGAAACTAACCCTTATAATGTACATTGCTAGACTACTAGCCATTCAACAAAAAAGCAAAGACAAAGACACATTTAAAAAGGGATATCTTCCGCTTATAATACCAATTGGAATCGTGTGTGTACTTATTTTCCCGGCCAACTTTTCAACAGCAGCAGTTCTCTTTACCTCATCAATGATACTAATGTTTATTGGTGGAGTTAAATTCAAGTTTCTAGGAGGAACCTTATTAGCCATTGCCCTTGCAGGGTTTATGTTTTTTATGGTAGGAAAAACCTATCCAGATGCCGTTCCCGTTAGATTTTCTACATGGGTAAAGCGTATAGAGTCATTTAAAGAAGGAAATGCAGAAAGCAATTACCAAGCAGAGCAATCAAAAATTGCAATTGCAACCGGAGGCGTGTTTGGCAAAGGCCCAGGGAAAAGCACACAAAGAAATTTCTTACCCCACCCTTATTCCGATTTCATTTACGCAATGGTAATAGAAGAATACGGAATGCTCGGAGGATGTTTCGTTCTATTCCTTTATCTCATGCTGCTTTTCAGGTGTATTAAAATAATAATGAGCACAGACAGGTATTTTGCTAAATTTTTAGTTGCAGGCATCTGCTTCTTAATGGTATTTCAAGGATTAATTAACATGGCTGTAGCCGTGGGCCTAATGCCAGTAACAGGGCAACCGCTCCCTTTAATAAGTATGGGAGGAACCTCAACTTGGTTTACTTGTCTTTCAATAGGTATAATACTAAGCGTAAGTACATCAGCAGTTACAAATAACAAAAATTCAACTCTTAATGCAGCCTAAAGTTATAATTAGCGGTGGCGGCACAGGCGGTCACATATTTCCAGCATTAGCAATAGCTAATAAAATAAAGTCAGCACATCCAAATGCCAAAATTTTATTTGTTGGAGCTATCGGCAAAATGGAAATGACCAAAATTCCAGAGCACGGTTATGAAATAATAGGCTTAAATATAGCCGGCATCCAAAGAAAACTAACTGTGAAAAACCTATTTGTTCCTTCCAAATTAATAGGTAGCTTGCTCAAAGCACGAAAAATAATCAAAGAGATTAATCCAGACATTGTAATTGGTGTGGGAGGATACGCAAGCGGACCATTACTAAAGGCTACATCATGGAACAAAACGCCCTACATCCTTCAAGAACAAAATTCATATCCAGGTATTACAAATAAACTATTGGCAAAAAAAGCAAGCAAAATATGTGTTGCCTACCCAAACATGAACCGCTTTTTTGAATCCTCTAAAATCGTTTTCACAGGCAACCCAATAAGAGCAAATATTTTATCAAAAACCAATAAAAAAGAAGCAATTAAGCACTTTAAGTTAGACGAAAGCAAAAAAACAATACTAATTATTGGTGGCAGTTTAGGCGCACGAACAATAAATAACAGCATCGAAAAATTTTTAGAAAACAATACCAATAACAACGTCCAACTAATATGGCAAACAGGGTCATATTACTTTAACGATCTTAAACAAAAGCACGAATCTAATCCTAACGTTCACATTACAGCATTCATAAAAGAAATGAACCTAGCATATTCAGCCGCTGATTTAGTTATTTCAAGATCAGGAGCCTTATCTGTATCTGAATTATGCGCAGTTAATAAAGCCGTAATATTTATTCCGTCACCAAACGTTTCTGAAGATCATCAAACCAAAAATGCTATGGCCTTAGTTAATAAAGATGCAGCACTGCTTATTAGCGATAAAGACGCACCAGAAAAGCTATCAGATGTAATCAAAAACACAATCAACAATACCGATCTGTTAAATAAATTAGAAACCAATATTAGCCAGCTAGCAAAACTTGATGCAACAGATAAAATATACGAACAAGTAAAAAACGTAGCAAAATGGTAGCACTATCAGAAGCTAAACATATTTACTTCATAGGCATTGGTGGCATTGGCATGTCTGCACTAGCATCATTTTTCAAAGAACAAGGAAAACAAGTTAGCGGCTACGACAAAACAAGTTCAGACGTCACAACAAAACTTAATAAAGAAGGCGTAAGCATAACTTTTAATGATGATGCAAACACATTACCAACAAACGTTGATTATGTTGTTTACACACCTGCTATACCTAATAGCAATAAAGTCCTTAACTACTTCAAAGAAAAAAAAATTAGCCTCAAAAAGAGAGCACAAGTATTAGGCGAAATATCTAAGTCCTATACCACAATAGCAATAGCAGGTACTCACGGCAAAACAACCACGTCAGCAATTTTAGCCCACCTCTTACACAACACTGTAAATTCATGCAACGCATTTGTAGGAGGAATATTAACCAATTACAATAGCAATTTACTTTTAAATAAAAACAGCAAGTTTTTAGTGCTCGAAGCCGATGAATACGATAAATCATTTTTAGAATTAACACCCGCTATATCAGTCATAAACTCAATCGATCCAGACCATTTAGATATATACGAAACAAAAGAGGAATTCGAAAACACCTTTAATCAATTTGCAAACAACACCATACCAAACGGTAAAATAATATGCCACTCAACCGTACAATCAAAAATAACGAGAACAACACATAGCTTTAGCGCAAACAAGACAAATGAAGGGGCATCTATTAAAAATTTAAGGTATGAAGCTGGATTAACAAAAGGCACAATTACAATCAACTCAGAAGAGTTAGAATACGAATGGCAACTACCCGGAATTCACAACCAAGAAAATCTATTAGCAGCAGTAACAGTGTGTAAAATTTTAAATATATCAAATGAAACTATCATTAAAAACATAAAGTCTTTCAAAGGAATAAAACGCAGGTTTCAATACATTTACAACAGCAATGACAGAGTGATGATTGATGATTACGCGCATCATCCAACCGAAATTACAGCAGCAATACAAACCGTGAAAGCGTTGTATCCAAATAAGGAATTAACAGTACTTTTTCAGCCACATTTATACAGCAGAACAAGAGACTTCTTAAAAGAATTTGCGACTAGTTTATCATTAGCAAACAACTTACTGCTTTTAGATATTTACCCCGCAAGAGAACTCCCTATAAAAGGAGTAAGCTCTGAAAACTTATTAAAGCAAATCAATATAAAAAACAAGCAACTGTGTAATCATGAAAATGTAATAGAAAAATTAAAAAAACTAAACCCTAGTTTGTTAATTACATTAGGTGCAGGTGATATTAATAAGCTTATTAATCCAATTATAACAAAAATTTTTACTGTTGAATAAATTAAAAAAAATAGCAATTGGATTTTTATGGTTTTTGCTCATCGCAGGCGTAATTACCTCATTCAGCTTTAGCAGAATATTGCAAAAGCAAGTTAGCATTGCAGATACAAACATCAGCTTTACTGATAAAAGAGAGTTTATTACCAAAGAAAACATTAATAATTTACTAAGAAACAAAAACTTCCTTTATCCTAATAAAATTGACTCTGTATCACTACTTTCAATAGAAGAGGCAATTAAAAAAAATCCATTTTGCAAAAAAGCAGAAGTACATAAAACACTTGATGGAAAAATAAACATAACTATCTGGCAACGAGAACCTTTACTCCGCATTTTTGATAAAAACAATCAAAGCTATTATTTAGATGTAGATGGCAAAAAACTTCCCATATCAAATACATATACCGAACGTCTATTAATTGCCAACAACCTCCCAAACACTGAGGTTAATCACAATACATCGTTAATAACTAATTTAAAAGGCAGTAAAAAAGAAGCCCGCAAGAATGTATTTTTAGAATTATATACTTTGGGTAAGTACATCAAGTCAGATAATTTTTGGAACGCACAAATTACCCAGATTTATGTAAACGATAAAAACGAATTTGAATTGTATACTTTGGCAGGAAATCAGAAAATAATATTTGGTAACCTGAAAAATATGCAAAATAAATTCCAAAAATTATTTAGTTTATATAAAGATGGCTTTTCTAAAACTGGCTGGGACAAGTATAAAACAATAGATGTAAGATTTGATAATCAAATCGTCTGTAAAAAATAAATTTATGACTAAAAACACAAAAATTGTTGCAGGTCTAGATATTGGAACCACAAAAATTGCTGCTTACGTTGGGCAAAGAGCCGAATACGGCAAAATTGAGATTCTAGGCATGGGTAAAACTCAATCTACCGGTGTCACTCGTGGTGTTGTTTCTCATATTACCCCTACTGTAGATGCAATTAAAAGAGCTATAGAAATAGCTGAAGAAAAATCAGGAATTCAAATAACTCATGTTAACGTGGGTATAGCCGGCCAGCACATTAAATCTCTTCAACACAGAGGCAGTAAAATGCGTGATAGTTTTGAAGATGAAATTACCATAAAAGATACAGAAGCACTTCGTGAAGAAATGTATAAACTGGTTATGCTACCAGGTGAAGAAATAATTGATGTATTACCGCAAGAATATATTGTAGATAACGAACAAGGCATAAAAGACCCAATTGGTATGTCAGGAATTCGTTTAGAAGCAAATTTTCACATAATCACGGGCCAAATTGCGGCAGTACGTAACATTTATAAATGCGTTACAAAAGCAGGTTTAGAAGTAGCAGACTTAACTTTAGAACCACTTGCTTCCTCAGAGGCTGTACTAAGTGATGAAGAAAAAGAGGCCGGTGTAGTACTAATCGATATAGGTGGCGGAACTACAGATATGGCCATTTTTCAAGATGGTATAATACGGCATACAGCCGTTATCCCCTTTGGCGGAAATATTATTACAGAAGATATTAGAGGAGGATTATCCATCCTTAAAAAACAAGCTGAATTACTCAAAGTTAAATTCGGATCTGCTTTAGCTAGCCAAAACCAAGAAAACGAAATTGTAGCAATACCAGGCTTAAAAGGAAGAGAACCCAAAGAAATCTCTATAAAAAACCTTGCCCACATCATTCAAGCTAGAATGGAAGAAATAATAGAGCAAATCTACTACGAAATAAGAAATTCAGGCTACGAAAGAAAGCTAATTGGCGGCATTGTAGTTACTGGTGGAGGCTCACAACTAAAGCATATTTCTCAACTTTTTGAGTACATTACAGGTATGGATACCAGAATCGGATATCCTACAGAACACTTACTAAAAGGGTCTGAAGAAGTTACTTGCCCATCGGGCTCAACCGGAGTTGGATTAGTACTCAAGGCAATAAAAAATCAAGAGTATTTGGCGAGCATGGGTGAACCAACCGAAGAAATAAAAGTGATTGAAAAAAGAAATAAAATTAGTCTTTTAGATAAAATCTTAGGTAAAACTAAAGAGTGGTTCGAAGAAGACGATGAAAACAAACTATAAGTATAAAACCTACAGCTATGAAATTTGATCTTCCACAAGAAAAATCATCCATCATAAAGGTTATTGGCGTTGGAGGTGGCGGCAGTAACGCAGTTAACCACATGTTTAACCAAGGCATCAAAGGTGTTGAATTTGTAATTTGCAATACAGATCAGCAAGCTTTAGAAGTTAGTCCAGTACCTACTAAAATTCAACTGGGGTACAGTTTAACAGAAGGTAGAGGAGCTGGTTCAATACCTGAAGTAGGCAAAAACGCAGCCATCGAAAACATTGATGAACTCAAATCAGTACTAGCTGAAAGTACAAAAATGGTTTTCATCACTGCCGGAATGGGTGGCGGAACAGGAACAGGTGCAGCCCCAATAATTGCCGAAGCAGCAAGAGAAATGGGCATACTAACAGTAGGTATAGTTACCATTCCATTTGCATTTGAAGGAAGAAAAAGAAAGCAACAAGCCCAATTAGGTATCGAAGAAATGAGAAAAAGTGTTGATACACTTATCATTATTTGCAACGATCGCTTAAGAGAAATATATGGCAACTTAAGCATAACAGACGCATTTTCACATGCCGATGATGTATTAGCAACCGCAGCAAAAGGAATTGCCGAAATAATTACAGTTACAGGATCAATGAATGTTGATTTTGAAGATATCAGAACAGTAATGAGCGATAGTGGAGTCGCAATAATGGGATCTTCACGTGCAACAGGAGAAAGCAGAGCTACACATGCAATTGAACAGGCACTTTCTTCACCGCTATTAAACGATAACAATATTGAAGGAGCAAATTACGTTTTACTAAACATAACGTACGGTAAGCAAGAAATTCAAATGGATGAAGTAGTAGATATTACTGACTACATTCAAGATGCAGCAGGCTCATCTGCTGACGTAATATGGGGCCACGGTTATGACGAAGCGCTGGAAGACGAAATATGTGTCACAATAATTGCAACAGGTTTTAAAAGCAACCCCGACTTTGGATACGCACTTGAAAAAGCGCCTGAAAAAAAAATAATGCGGTTAGATGATGCTCTACCTAACAGACAAACTTCAACCAACAACCCTCCTATCAAAAGACATACATTAGAAGACGAAGCTCCAAAAACAAAAACTCCAAACACCGCAGGTAATCAAACAAATAAAAACGTTGCTGAGCCTTATTTAAAATCCGATTCAAATAACGAATCCAAAAGCACAGAACAAAAGCCTTGGGAAGAGCAACAGAAAAAAACTCAGAGAGTAATAGAATTCGATATTGATGAATCAGAAAACAAGTCAAGCACTACAAATAACGAATACGAGCCTTATTTGAAAAACGAAGATTCTTACCAAGCACCTGCAGAAAACAATACTGCACCAAGCTCAGAAGAAATTCAAGAAAGAAACCAAGAGTCAGATTTAACGCAAGAAGAACAACAGAACCTTATTAAAGAAAGAATTGCAAGACTTAAAAAGTTAAGCATGAAACTCAAAGCCCCAAACGGCCTATCTGAATTAGAAAATGAGCCCGCTTACAAGAGAAGACAAATAGACTTAGATGAAATTCCGCATTCATCAGAAAGCTCAGTTTCACGTTACACACTCTCAGAAGAAAGGGACCCGACTAACGGAGAAAAAAAATACAACATCAAGCCAAATAATTCTTTTTTACACGATAACGTTGACTAATGAGCACATTAGAACAAATAAATGCCGACATGAAAACGGCCATGAAGGCTAAAGAAAAAACCAAACTAGAGACACTAAGAGCAATAAAGTCAGCATTGCTCTTAGTAGCTAGTGAAAAAGGAAACAACGGCAATGTAACTGATGAAGCCGCAGAAAAAGCAATTCAAAAGTTAATGAAACAGCGACTTGAATCAGCTAGCATATATAAATCTCAAAATCGTGATGATTTAGCCGAGCAAGAACTAGAGCAAGCAAACTTCATGAAACCCTACTTACCCGAACAATTAACAGAGAAAGAGATAGAAATTGAAGTCTCTAAAATAATTGAACAAGTTGGCGCAAGCTCAGCCACAGATTTCGGAAAAGTTATGGGTGCTTCCTCTAAAAAGCTAGGTTCAAAAGCAGATGGCAAAGCAATATCAGCAGTAGTTAAAAAGTTATTGTCATAAATATTTTAGTAGCTATTTCCGGTCTTCCGGCATAGATTACTGCCCCTTTAAATGTATTTACTAGCCTTACCAAGAGCTTCCAGGGGCGCTTTGGTAAAACAGTAAATTCAATTTAAACGATCACCAACGCTATTTCCTCCACCCCGGGCTAAAATTAAAAGTTAATTTATAGTAACTTTCTGCAAAGTAATACCGTAGAAGTAGTATGCGCAAATTAACAAACAACAGAAATTACATAAAGCGTTTTGCGCTAGTAATAGTTACATTCCTTACTGTAACTGTAATTCATGCGCAGGCATTCATAACCACTTGGAAAACAGATAACGCAGGTACATCTGGATCAACATCCATAACCATACCCACAACCGGCACAGGCTACAATTACGATGTAGATTGGAATAACGATGGCACATTTGATGAATTTGGACTAACAGGGTCAATCACACATGATTTTGGAACAGCAGGTACTTATACTATTCGCATTCAAGGTACATTCCCACAAATATATTTCAATAATGGAGGCGATAAATTAAAGCTATTGTCTATCAATCAATGGGGTAATATTACATGGACTAGCATGCGAGATGCATTTGAAGGTTGCGCAAATTTAACATACACTGCAATTGATAATCCCAATCTTACTAGTGTTACCACTATGCAAGGTATGTTCAATGGCTGTAGAATTTTCAATGGAAATGTCGGTGGTTGGAATGTCTCTAATGTTACCAATATGTCTCAATTGTTTAGAATAAACGATTTATTTAATCAAGACATTAGCTCTTGGAACACTGCTAAGGTAACAAATATGTCTTCTTTATTCGCGGGTGCTTACGCATTTAACCAAAATATAGGTAATTGGAACACTGCTAAAGTAACCAATATGGATTACATGTTTAGCTACGCTAGAGCATTCAATCAAAATGTTGGTGGCTGGAATACTTCAAACGTAACTCGAATGCAGTATACATTCAGGGGTACAAATAACTTTAATCAGAATATAAGCAGTTGGAATGTTTCAAAAGTATTTCAAATGACTAATATGTTTCAAAATGCAATAGCATTTAACCAGAATATAGGTAGTTGGAATGTATCCAATGCATTTACTATGACTAGTATGTTCGATGGCTCAGGCATGTCTGTTTCTAATTATGACAATACGCTAATAGGTTGGAATAGTTTACCTACAGTACGAAATAATATTTCATTAGGAGTTTCTGGCTTAGAATACTGCAACGGTGAAGCAGCTCGAACAGCACTTATGACCGATCATAATTGGACATTTGTTGGAGATAGTAAAAACTGTACACCACCAACTTGCCCGACACTAACTGGGTTAAGTCCAAATCCGGTAATAATAAATAGTCAGAGTTCATGTAATAGTCACAGTGGCACTGCTTCTGGAGGTGTGTTGTCAGCAGCAGCTAATAATTGCCCATCTGGTTCTACTTTAAAATATTCTATCAATGGCGGCAGTACTTGGAGTATAAATTTACCAACTTACAACCAGAGCACTCCAATTACAGTTTTAACCACTTGTGAATGTGATATAAATAGTTCAAATACAAGCTCAAATACGAGTATCACAACTAACCCGAACACTACATGCCCTACTTGCTCTGACGGCATTCAAAACGGGGACGAAACAGGGGTGGATTGTGGGGGAAGCTCATGTTCAAGTTGTACTAACCAAAACCATTCATGCTACGATGGAATTCAAAATGGTACAGAAACAGGTGTAGATTGTGGAGGAGACTGTTGGCCTTGCGCTACATGTAGCGATGGGGTTGAGAATGGAGACGAAACAGGAACTGACTGCGGAGGCAGCTGCTCACCCTGCTCAGCAATGTTAAATCATTTTGTAACTACCTGGAATACTACCCTACCAGGAACTGGTATAAGCAGTAATACTAATACTAGAATTTACATACCATGCACAGGTGGAGGATATAATTATGATATCGATTGGAACAATGATGGAGTTTTTGATCATCTTGCCGAATCCGGACCTATTTCTCACGATTTTGGCACCCCTGGAACGTATACTATCAGAATAAGAGGTTCTTTCCCTAGATTTGGAACTACTGGTGATAATGCTTGCTCTAAAATAACAGAAATAAATCAGTGGGGAAACATACAATGGAATAGTTTCGAGAGCGCCTTCAGCGGATGTAGTGAACTTTCAATAATAGCAAAAGACAGACCTAATTTAGACAACGTTGAATCATTATATAGAGCTTTTAAAAATTTAGATTCAATTAGCTTTGAATTAGAAAATTGGGATGTTAGCAATATTACGAATATGGGGGGTACATTTAACAACAGTGTTTCAGGCTATTTTAATGCTGATATTAGCAGGTGGAACACTTCAAATGTCACCAATATGAGTAATATGTTAAGAGGATGTATATATTTTAATCAGTACTTAGGTGAATGGAATACCACTAATACTACAGATATGTTTGGTATGTTCGCGGGGGCTAAAATTTTCAATCAGGACATTAGTAATTGGAATGTTGCCAGCGTAACTAATATGTCTGCCATGTTTGCCATAACAGACTCGTTTAATATAGACATTAGTGGTTGGAACACCTCTAGCGTAACTAACATGCATCAAACTTTTGCGGCTGCTAAAAATTTTAATCAGAACATAAGTGGATGGAATACTTCAGGAGTAACTAATATGTGGAGTACATTTTCCAATGCTACATCATTTAATCAAAACTTAGGCAATTGGGACATTTCGCAGATCGAACCGTACACTTATGACAGCATAGAAGTCTTTGGAACAGTTTATTACATTAACAACCAAAATTCGATGGCTGGAATGTTAGACTACACAAGCCTGTCTAAAGAAAATTACGACTCAACTTTAATAGGCTGGCTCGGAGAAGCTAACTCTGCCAAAACTACTACAGCTAACTCAGGAGTCAGAGTCGGAGCCGCTGGACTGTTTTTTTGTAATGGTGAAACTCAAAGACAAAGTTTAATTGATAATTTTGGCTGGGAATTTATTGGGGATGCTGAAGATTGTTCAGTACTTCCTATCGAATTGCTTAGCTTCAATGTAGAAAGTGAAGACAACAATAAAGTAACTTTAAACTGGTCGACCGCTACCGAAATCAACAATGACTACTTTACAATTCAAAGGTCAAATAACGGAAGAGTTTGGGAAGAGTTTGCTAAAGTAAAGGGTGCCGGAAATTCATCGAATAAAATTAATTACAGCGCTATTGATACTGAACCCTACATTAACGAGAGCTACTACCGTCTTAAGCAAACAGATTTTGACGGAACTAGCTCTTACTCAGATATAAAAGTTGTAATCATAGAGGAAGAACTCAGCACCGAATTGTATCTTTACCCTAACCCAACTAAAGATAATGTATACATACGTTTAAATAAAGGTGATATCACTTCTGTTAGCTTATACAACGCTTTAGGTCAGAAACTCACAAATACAATTCCGCAACAAAACACATACGATTGGCAAATACCTACTAATAATCTAGAACCAGGCTGGTACGTTGTTGAGGCGAACGGTGTAAGAGAACGATTTTTGAAAGTAGATTAAAATTTATTCGAGTATTTTAACTAGAATGTAAGAATTTCTTAAAAGTAATTGTATTTTTCGGAAAATCTCAATCTAATGAAACGCAAAATACTAATCGTTTTAACAATACTGAATTGTATATCTTTTCTTCGAGTAAAATCACAATCTTTCATAACCACTTGGAAAACAGACAACCCCGGCACATCTAATTCAACTTCTATATCAATACCTACAAATGGCCCTGGCTATAACTATGATGTAGACTGGGATAATGATGGAGTATTTGATCAATTTGGAATTACCAACACTGTCACTCACGACTTTGGAACAGCTGGAATTTACACTATTCGTATTCAAGGTGCATTTCCTAGAATACGATTTGCAAATTTGTTTGATCATTTAAAATTATTATCAATAGATCAATGGGGAAACATTGCTTGGTCTAGCTTTGAAGACAGTTTTTATGGCTGTGAAAATTTAAAAGTGCTTGCTCCAGACGCTCCCAATTTAAGCGGTGTTACAAGCTTGTACAGAGCATTCACCGATATAGACTCTGTGGGAGACGAAGCCTCAACCTGGAACGTTAGTAATATTACAAATATGTACAGTCTATTTGAAGGTGTAACAAGTTTCAATGTAAATATTGGTGGCTGGAATACAAGTTCGGTAACCGATATGGGACAGGTATTTTTTGCAAATTCTAATTTTAATCAAGACATTAGCAGTTGGAATACATCAAACGTTACTACATTTTATCAAATGTTTGCTGGAGCACTATCATTCAACCAAGACATTGGTAATTGGAATACTTCTACCGTAACAAACATGAGAGGTGTTTTCTTAAATGCTCCACAGTTTAATCAAGATATTAGTGATTGGAATACCTCAAATGTGACAACCATGCACCAAATGTTTTCGGTTGCAAACGCATTCAATCAGGATTTAAGAAACTGGAACACTGCAAAAGTGGAAGATATGCACAAGATGTTTTACGGAGCAAGTAATTTTAATCAAAACATTGGTGATTGGAATATAGAGAGTATTTCAGAATACACATTCGACAGTGTCATTGTAGGAAATACAGTATACTATACAAATGAAAACTCGATGTCGAGTATGCTTGATTTTACTAATTTATCTATTGATAACTACGATTCTACAATTATAGGTTGGTTAAATACTGCCCCAAATGATGTTAGACTTGGAGCTGAAGGGTTACTATTTTGCAACGCTCAAAACCAACGACAAGATTTAATAGATAATTTCGGGTGGTCTTTTATTGGCGACTCTTTAGATTGTAGTGGAACTATTTTAACAGGTTTAGAAAACACAGAACACAGAAAATTAAATCAGTTAAAAATATACCCTAATCCTGCAAATAATATAATTACCGTTTCAATGAGTGATAAAGTATTAAATCAAATTCACTTATATAATATTTTAGGTAATGAAGTAACTTCAGTACTACCTGTGAAAAACGGCAACACTTGGCAAGTACAAATATCAAGTTTAAAAGCTGGCTTATACATTATTGAAGCTAATGGCATTAAAACGCGATTTTTAAAAGTAGATTAACAATAGTTTAGCCCTGGTTGAAGGGTTAGCTTTAACTTTTTTGAACAACCCAAAACCCTGCTTTAGGTGGGGTTTTTAATTTTACCGTATTTAAAAAGCGATTTTATGAGCTCTTTTTAATACATTAAAATGGTTGTAAAATAAGTTAAACTAAAACCGAAAAACAGGTTTCAGCTTCATAAAAAAGAAAACCCTCCATCTAAAAAATTAAATAGAGGGTTTAAGTGTAAAGTTGTTAATTATTGAGCTTCTGTTAACTCAGCAGCTTTTATAGTTTCAATAATTCTAGATGCAATTAAATAAGGATCTGCGTTTGATGCTGGTCTTCTATCTTCTAAATAACCCTTCCAGCCATTATTTACAACGCCAACAGGTATTCTAATAGATGCACCTCTATCGCTCACACCATAAGAGAACGTTTCAATATCGGCCGTTTCATGAAGGCCCGTTAAGCGCATATTATTAGACGAACCGTAAACGGCTATATGCTCTTTGTGATATTTTCTAAATGACTCACAAATTCCTTTCATAAGATCTTCACCACCTACTTCACGCATCTGTTTGTTTGAGAAATTCGCGTGTAAACCAGAACCATTCCAATCACCTTCTACAGGTTTAGGATGGAACTCAACTCTCAAACCATATTTTTCGGTTAATCTGTATAAGAAATAGCGTGCAAACCATAAATCGTCACCCGCTTTTTTAGCTCCTTTACCAATTACTTGAAACTCCCATTGCCCAAGTAAAACTTCGGCATTTATACCAGTTATTTCTATCCCTGCTTCTAAACAAATATCTAAATGTTCTTCAACAATTTCTCTACCAGCTACGTTTCCAGTACCTACCGAACAATAGTACATACCTTGTGGCGCAGGAAAACCTTCTTTAGGAAAACCGATTGGCCTTTTATCAGCTTCACAAAGAGTGTACTCTTGCTCGAAACCAAACCAGTAATCATCTTCATCTTTAAATTTCGCTCTTTGGTTTGTTTCGTGTGGAGTGCCATCAGGGTTTAAAACCTCGCACATTACCAAATAAGCGTTTACACGCTCAGGATCTTCAATAATACTTACAGGTTTTAGCAAACAGTCTGAAAAATTACCTTCTGCTTGTCGGGTTGAACTGCCATCATAAGACCACTCAGGGCAATCTTCAATTTTACCAGAAAAATCTGCTTCAACAATTTTGGTTTTACTCCGCATGTTAGCCTCAGGTTGGTAACCATCAAGCCAAATGTACTCTAGTTTAGTTTTCATCAGAATGCTTTAAGTGTACAAATTTAACATAAAACAAGTATTGCAAACAACATCTGCAAATATTAACCATGTAAATTTGTTACAAAAATTTAATTTGCTTTAAATCGGCTTCAATATAACTACCGTTTTCTTTGAGCAATCGTAAAAACCCTTGCTGGCTTAATCCTACTATTTTAGCACAAATTTGTTCTCCATTATAAGCAAAGCTCGACCACTTATTTAGCAAGTGGAGAGAATAAATATAATCTTGTCTTAAGCCAGACATATTCGTCTGTAATTTAACGTACTGAACCGATACATAGCTAAGTAGTTCTGTTAGCTCTTGCATTAACTCAAAGGAAATGTTTAGCTCTAATTTCATTGAAGTGGCTTTAGCTAACCCACCAAAACAAACTTGGTTTACGTTTAGCCCAACCCCTACCACAGCCTGTTCAATTCTAGATTGCCTAATTGTGCATTCGGTTAAAATACCTGCAATTTTTTTACCACCTACATATACATCATTTGGCCATTTTACATCAACTAGCGCTATTTTTTTCGCCTCCAAATAAGATTTAATCGCCAAGCTTATTAGCGCATTTAAGTAATATTGCTCGTAAGGTTTTAAAAAATGGGGTTTTAAGTATATCGAAAATAAAATGTTCTCCCCTACTGCACTAAGCCATTTGTTACCGCGTTGCCCTTTACCAGAAGTTTGATTGTAAGTATATACAACATCACCCTCTTTTAAAACGCCCTCTTCTATAGCATCAATTACATAGGTATTGGTAGAATTTACCTGATTTAGATACGTTACATTACGTCCTATGTTAGTTACAGAATCCATTTCAGCTAAAAAATATTAAAATTGGGGGATATAAAACACAACATCCATGTAATATCTATTACTTTTGCAAAAGTGAACATTTTATTTTGTAATTAGTTTGATGTATATAAAAGATAAAACAACCAATAAACTTATCACAAGCTTAATTAAAGGCTTGGAAGAAAAAAAAGCAAATAACATTGTATTAATAGATATGATTGAACTAGGTAGTTCCATTAGTGATTATTTTATTATTTGCCATGGAACTTCCAACACCCAAGTTGAATCTCTTGCAGATTCGGCTGAACAAATGGCCAAAGAACTTTGTAAAGAAAGACCTTTCACTAAAGAAGGAAAACAAAATGCAGAATGGATATTATTAGATTACTCTAATGTTATTGTTCATGTTTTTCAAGAGGAAGCAAGAGAGTTTTACAATATTGAAGGACTTTGGGCGGATGGAAAATTCACTTACATAGACCAATTAAAAAAATGAGTAAACAACAAAAAACGAAAAGAAAAATACCTACACCTAAATTTAATTATTACTGGATTTACGGAGCGATTGGCTTTGTATTTTTAGCAATGATATTATTTAGATCAGATAACCCTACCATTAAAACAAATGAAAAAGAGTTTATTAATGAGATGGTAAAAGAAGGTGATGTTGAAAAAATTGACATAATTACCAATCACTTACTTGTAAAAGTATATATAACGCAAGAGGCGTTAAATTCTAAAGGAAAATATCAAAAAATTAAGGAGCCCATGATAGGGTCTGACATTAATCGAGGTCCGCATTTTCGATTTAAAATAGGCTCAGTTGAGTCGTTTAAAGATGAACTCAACGAAATAGAAAAAGATGTACCTGTTGAACAACAAATAACCGTAATTTATTCTGAAGCAGAAGACTGGGGAGGAATTATTGGTTGGTTATTACCAATTGCAATTATGATAGTTATTTGGCTTTTCATAATGAAAAGAATGGGAGGTGGCGCAGGAGGCCCTGGTTCTCAAATATTTAGCATTGGCAAATCTAAGGCTACACTGTTCGACAAAGACGGAGCTGTAAAAACTACATTCAAAGATGTAGCTGGTTTAGAGGGTGCTAAAGAAGAAGTAGAAGAAATTGTTGACTTTTTAAAGAGTCCAAAAAGATATACCGACTTAGGTGCTAAAATACCAAAAGGAGCATTGTTGGTAGGCCCCCCTGGAACTGGTAAAACGTTACTTGCAAAAGCTGTTGCTGGTGAGGCAAAAGTTCCGTTTTTCACACTCTCTGGTTCTGATTTTGTAGAAATGTTTGTAGGTGTAGGTGCCTCAAGAGTGCGTGATTTATTTAAAACTGCAAAAGAGAAAGCACCTTGTATTATTTTTATTGATGAAATTGATGCTATTGGTAGAGCAAGAGGCAAAAGTGGCTCTATGGGCTCTAACGATGAAAGAGAAAACACACTAAACCAATTATTAACAGAAATGGATGGGTTTGGAACAAATAGTGGCGTTATTCTATTAGCGGCAACCAACAGAGCAGATGTGTTAGACAGTGCGCTACTAAGACCAGGTAGATTTGACAGACAGATTTATGTTGACATGCCTGACCTGAATGAGCGTAAAGAAATTTTTCAAGTTCATTTAAAGCCATTAAAACTAAGTGAGAAATTAGATATTGACTTTTTAGCAAAACAAACACCCGGGTTTTCAGGAGCCGATATTGCAAATATTTGTAACGAGGCAGCTCTTATAGCTGCAAGAAAAAAGAAGAAATCAGTTGATAAGCAAGACTTTTTAGATGCTGTTGATCGTTTTATTGGAGGATTAGAAAAGAAGAATAAAATTATAACAAAAGGCGAAAAAGAGGC
The DNA here is from genome assembly GCA_020628935.1 of Flavobacteriales bacterium. Lineage (GTDB taxonomy): Bacteria > Bacteroidota > Bacteroidia > Flavobacteriales_G > JALEGO01 > JAHDEG01. Next base: position 172,396 of record JAHDEG010000008.1, on the reverse strand, counting down.
AATTGCTTATCATGAAGCCGGCCATGCTACTGTTAGCTGGTTATTAGAACATGCCTCTCCTTTAGTTAAAGTAACAATTATTCCGAGAGGGAGATCATTGGGAGCTGCTTGGTACTTACCTGAAGAAAGACAGATAACAACTACAGAACAAATGTATGATGAAATTTGTGCCGCACTAGGGGGTAGAGCAGCTGAAGAAATCACATTTGGAAAAATATCTACAGGCGCATTATCTGATTTAGAAAAAATCACTAAACAAGCATATGCAATGGTTAGCATGTATGGCCTAAACGATAAAATTGGAAACATTAGTTTTTATGACTCATCTGGCCAGTCAGATTATAATTTTCAAAAACCGTATAGTGATAAAACTGCTGAGTTAATTGATCAAGAGGTTAAGGCACTCGTAGATATGTGTTACGAAAAAACAAAAACTATTTTAATTGAAAACAAAGATAAGTTAGCCCAAATTGCCGAGCTACTACTTGAAAACGAGGTTATTTTTAAGGATGATGTAGAGAAAATTTTAGGAAAGCGTAAAAAAGACCTTGATGCAGAGAAAACCCTTGCTGACGAGGCCTTATTAAAGCAACCTTCAGAACAAGTTACCTCAGTAATTAAGGATGCTGAAAATAATTCAGACAAAGAAACAATAGTATAGTAATTTTTTAATTGTGTCTGAATTTCAAAAGCGAGTCTTAACAGGTTTTATTGGCATAGCTCTTTTTGTGGGATGTATATTTTACAGTGTTTACAGCTATTTTGCACTGTTTTTAGTACTAAGTAGTTTTTGCTTGTGGGAATTTTACTGCACCTTAAGAAGAGCGAACTACGAAAAACTTGAGGTGTCATTGCTACCAGCATTTATTATTCACATAATTTACTTTTCTCTCTTCTTTTTCTTATACTGCGACTGTATTATATCTGGTCAATTTACTATACCGGCCAATACAGCTATACTCGTTTTTGTACTAGGGGTTTTCACCTTAATTATTTTAGAACTATTTAAAAAATCTGAGAAGCCATTCTTAAATGTGGGTATGGCAACTTTAGGATTTTTATATATTACTTTCCCTTTTGCAACAGCGCACTTTGTTGCTATAACGAATGAATATAATGCTTGGCGAATAATGTCATTATTTATTTTAATATGGACTAATGATAGCTTTGCTTATTTTGTGGGTAAACAATTCGGAAACACGAAACTTATGAAGCGTTTATCCCCTAAAAAAACAGTCGAAGGTTTTGTGGGAGGATGGGGCTTCGGACTAATTGCAGCAGTGGTTATGCATCAGTTTGTTGGTTTATATAGCCTGCCAATATGGATGGCACTTGCTACAGTTGTATCAATATTTGGAACTCTTGGAGATTTAGTGGAATCTATGCTAAAAAGAAGTTTAAAAATAAAAGATAGCGGAAGTTTACTCCCAGGACACGGAGGTTTTTTAGATCGTTTTGATAGTTTTATATTTGCTTTACCATTTGTATACGCTTTGCTATACATAACTAATGCTTTATGAGAATAAATAAAGAAGGAACAGCTAGTATTTTAATCGTTTTTGCCTTTTTGGTGTTTTTAAACTCAGTAGTTTACTATGCTACAAAAAACACTTTAATTACGGGGGGCTTACTTATAATTTCAATAGCCTTTTTTATATTTATTGTTCGTTTTTTTAGATACCCTATTAGAGACACACCCCAAGTTGCTGATAATGATATTATTTGCCCCTGTGACGGCAAGGTTGTTGTTATAGAAAAAGTTCATGAACCAGAATTTTTCAAGGATGAGCGCATACAAGTCTCTGTTTTTATGTCGCCCAACAATGTACATGTAAACTGGATGCCATTAGAAGGCATTATTAAATACGTTAAATATCATGCCGGTAAATATTTAGTAGCTTGGCACCCAAAATCTTCTACTGAAAACGAAAGAACCTCTATAGTAGTTGAAAACAAAAACGGTGTAGCAGTACTTTGCAGACAGATTGCAGGCGCATTAGCCAGACGAATAGTATACTATGTAGATGTTAATCAATCTATTAGAAGAGGTGATGAAATGGGTTTCATTAAATTCGGTTCTAGAGTAGATTTATTTTTACCCTTAAACACCAACATCAATGTTAAAATTGATGATGTAGTTCAGGGTAATACAACAATAATTGGTAACGTTTAATTAGCTTTTTATTCAAACACCCAACCTCTTCTGAACGTTATCATCAATCATTTTAAAGAAAATATTTGGTTTTAGTATTCTCCATTTAAATTCATCGAGAACTCCTCCCATTAAAAAGTAATTATCAATATTAGCCTCTTTAAACTCCTGTAAAACGTGTTCCCTGAAATTTATACAGGCTATCCATCCATCCTCAACATCTTCAAACCATTCTTCGTAATAACAATCGTCAGAAGCATGAAAGTTTAGGATATTCTCCCCTATTAAAATAAATTTTGTGATCCCCTCGTCAATCAATTGATCAATAAAATCGCGTTTGAGAGTCATTATATCATTATCAATACAATCGTTCCACTCACCAATAAATTCGATAATAGCGTAGCCATAATCATAATCTGCATACAAAACTTTCAAAAAAAGTGTTTGCGAGCCTATATTATCCCATTGTGGATGTATATAGTAATTATATATTTTATTACTAAACTCAAACTCGCTATACACCTCGTCATAAAATGGAGACCTACCATCTTCTGAAGCTATATAAAGCTCACGCCAGTTATAAAAAGGTTCTAATTGGTGCATAATTCAATTTAATAAATTATTGCAAACTGCCATTTAAATTTATTTTCTTTCATGGCTAAAAGTTTTAGGTTCGGTAGGTACACTTAATATATCAATATTTATAGCCTGTAACAGAAATTGAATTCCTAAAATAACAGGTAATGCAGCTAACATAATTGTTCCGGCAGTATTTTCGGTATTTGTAGCAATACCCCAAAACCATTTATACAAACCAAAACAAACACCAAAAATGAGTAAAGGAAAAGCTAATAACATGTATATAGACGCCATGTTAAAATTGTAAACGTAGTACTTAAGAAGTAAACGCTTAAATAAACCCTTAATGATTTTAAGAGGGAAACTTATAGCTGTTTTAACAACACTTAAACTGCTTTGTTCACTTGCGTAAAAAGCAGGTATCGCAACGTCTTTAACCTTAAGGTTAAGTAAGTTTAAATTAATTAGCATATCTGTTTCAAAAAAATATCGCTCATCAATTTTACTAAAATTAATTAACCTAATTGCGCCCTCAGAAATAGCACAATACCCATTAGTAGGGTCCATTATATTCCAATAACCAGATGCCAGTTTTACTATAAACGATAAAAAGCTATTGCCAATAAGCCTTAATTTTGGCATTTGTTGCAGTGCTACAAAATCGTTAAATCTATTACCTTTTATATAATCAGCTTCTTCATTAATAATTGGCGTAATTATTTTTAACATTAAATCGGGGTTCATTTGTCCATCGCCATCAATTTTAACGCATACATTAGAACCTAAGTCAATAGCTTTTAAATAACCTACTTTAGTACTTCCCCCAACACCAATATTTTGTTTGTTAAATAAAACGGTTACTTTTTTATTAGATAGGGCTTGCACTATTTCGCCTGAATTTTCAGGGCACTTATCATCAATTACAATAATTTCATCAATGTAAGAAGGTATAGTGTTTATAACATCTTTTATATGCTTACTAACTTTGTAGCAAGGTATAACAACCGTAATTTTTTTATTCTTTAACATACCTATCGGGCGTTACTTCCCATATCTGAAATAGAGGAGCATTTAATTTTACAGCTTTAAAATGTGCGGTATTAGGCGTTTGCATGTACAGTTTATTAAAAACAGTGTTAGACATTTCTAAAGACATTGCAGCCCCAAAAGATAAGGGTTTATTCCATTGAAAAACAAACCGCTGATCATTTAAAGAATTACCTGATGGATTGGGGTATTTTTTTACGGTAGATTTTATTCCGTCATAAAGTAATATACTTTGAAACGACTGTTTTGTATTTGGCTTAAACTGCCCAAAACCATTTGCTAAGCTTATTATTGCTTCATTACTTTTTAACATACCAGACTCTTGTTTCATATTAAAAAAAGGCATAAATAAAGGTAAACCAACTATTTTTCCGGTTTTTAAATCGGTATTCCCTTGCTTAAACCAAAAAACAGTCTGTAACATTTTTTGATGTAAAAATAAATATGTTTTACGTTCTTGAGTTGGGTATAAATATGCTAACCAATCATTAATTGAACTAATATTTGCTATAACAGGTAATTCAGCCTCGTGTTGTTCTAAATAAAGCTTAGCTTCTTTAGGGGTTAATGACAAAACAGTCTTAATAAAGTGTAATCCTTTGAGTTTATCTCCAAAAGCGGTATAAATATCTCTCATACCTCTAGCGCCATAAAAATTCATAAAGTTTGCCGACAATCTAAAATCGGTCGTAGCCATAGGAAAGCTTAAGTGGTATAACAATTCTCCTGCATTAGTTAACTCTCCATCTGCGAACGTACCTCTATTTAAATAATGATGAACCTGGTAACCCAAATCCCAGTTTGTCCAAATATTAGAGTTTTGTTCTGTGTTATTGTTAAGTTCATCAAGTAATATTCTGTTTTCAAAAACAGCTAATTTATTTAGTTTGTGAGTAATTGTTTTGTAATTCGCTTTAACTGCAAAAAAGCCAACAAATACAACTAAAGCTAAACCACCTAGTTTCGCCAAATTGTTTTTAAAGGAAAAAGGGATTTGCACAAATCCCCCAATACCCAAAGCCAGCACTGGAGCAGAAAATATCATAAAACGATTACCCGAGTACAAAGGCAAAAATGCAAGTAGAAAGGGTATTGTTAAAAGCAAAGCTTTTAATTTTTCCTTCCAAGCTAGCGCTATCATCCCTACAAAAGCTAATAACATTAGTATTTTATTACCAATGGTTTTATTTATAAATACATTAAACTCAACGGCTTCTAATTCAGTAATAGATCCATTAACCGGAAAAACATCCTTAACTGCACCAGTAACAAGCTGAAAATAGTAACCAATTTGCTCATGTACTAAAAGTAAGGCCAACACATATGCTAAGACAATAATGAAACCTCTAGTTATTTTAGTAAATCGCTCTTCATAAAACATAAACGCGATTGATAAAGGAATTAATGTTGAAAACAAAACAACACTTGAAGCCGTGTTCCACCAACTAAAAAACAAAAACGCACTTAAAAAAGCTGCACTTAAATACATATATTTAGCTCTACCAATTTGGGTTGCATACTTATAAATTAAGTAGGTGTTTAAAGTTAAAAAAACAACATTCATACAATCGGTATCAAAAACGCCAATTCTAGTTCTAATTACATATGTAAAAGAAACTACTGAAATCAGGCTGGCTAGTAAAGAAGGCAGTATATTTAGCTTTAACGCTCTTGCAAAAGCATAAACTACAAAAGCAAGTGTAGGCGCTAGTACAACAGGTATAAAAATGGCAATTGTAGAAATAGAATACCCAGTAAGTTTGCTAAAAAGTAAAGCTAATAGTGAAATGAGTGGCGGAATTACAGGTCTTTCAACCCCATAAGGTATATTTCGGTTTTCATCTAAAGTATCATACGTATTGTTATCTACGTCATTTGCAGCTAGCAAATAATAATAGCTATCAAAATTAGCCATCTGGTACTCCTTCTGGTATTTAAATAGAAATGGGCTTTCTTTCCAATCAGTAAAATCTTCAAATCGTAAATAAAAACCGAACATGAAAACGGCAAATACAATTACCCAACCTACAATTTTTTGTGCTTTTATAGTAGTCACAATAGAACTGATGTTTTTGATTGGTTTCATTTCAACCTTCAATTTAAATAATTAACATACACAGACGTATTAATTATTTAAAAAATTAAAGAAGCCTAAACCTGCATTCCACTATTAGGTTCACTTAACTCATAACATATTTATAACCTTTAAAAGTGCTCATAAAATCGCTTTTAAAAGCTAATAAATAATAGGTTATTCGTTTAAGCAAACGCTATCGTTTCATTCAGGGCTAGTTTTAATCTACTTTTAAAAAGCGTTCTCTTAAACCATTAGCTTCAATGATGTACCAACCTGGCTCAAGTTCGGTTGTAGGTATTTGCCAATCATAAGTGTTTTGCTGAGGGATTATATTTGTGAGTTCTTGGCCCAAAGCGTTGTATAACCGAACAGAAGTAATTTGGCCCTCGTTTAAACGCATGTAAATATTTTGTTTAGTTGGGTTAGGGTATAAGTATAACTCTTTATGTAATTCCCCTTCAATATTAACAGATTCTATATCGGAGTAAGAATTCGTTCCGTCATAATCGGTTTGTTTTAACCTATAGTAACTCTCTCCAGTGTATGGTTCAACATCTGTTGTTTGGTATTCTATTTTACTTGTTGAATTTCCAGCGCCATTTACTGTAGCAAACTCTTCCCAAACTCTACCATCGTTAGATCTTTGAACAGTAAAAAAATCGTTATTAATTTCTGTAGCTGTACTCCAATTTAAGTCTACCCTATTGTTATTTACATTGGCAGTGAAAGTTAATAGTTCTACAGGCAGAGCTCCACAACTCTCATTATCTCCTTCTATAGTCCATCCAAAATTATTTACTAAATCTTGTCGTTGCAGTGCGGCATTACAAAAGGTAAGCCCTTGAGCTCCAAGCCTTACGTTATTATTAACAGAAGCCATCTTGGCAGTATTTGCAGTATTAGCCCAACCAATTAATGTATTATCATAGTTTACTAAAGACAAATCTGAATTATCAAGCATTCCTCTCATTGACTGGTTTGTAACAATATTAGCCGAGTTGTAAGAAGCAACGTTACCTACATCCCAATTGCCTAGATTTTGATTAAAAGAGCTAGCACTATTAAAGGCATAACTCATATTAGTTACTGACGCAGTATTCCAATTACTAATATCCTGATTAAATGATGTTGCATAATTAAAAATAGAGCCTAAATTAGTAACTGAAGAAATGTTCCAGTTACCAATATCTTGATTGAAAGAATTAGCTCCAGAAAACATTGAATTCATATCTATAACAGAACTAGTATTCCAGTTACTAATATCCTGATTAAATGATTGAGCATTACCAAACATGATTCCCATCATTTCAACTTTTGAAGTGTTCCAGTTGCCAATGTCTTGATTAAATGAATTAGCGTGATGAAACATACTATGCATTCTTACAACGCTTGAGGTATTCCAGCTACCAATATCTTGATTAAAATATCTTGTGCCATAAAACATATAGCTCATATCTTCGACTTTAGAGGTGTTCCAACTACTAATATCTTGATTGAATTGATGGTCACGATTCGAAAAACCATAGAAGACTCCATACATATTAGTAACTGAAGATGTATTCCAGTTACCAATATCTTGATTAAATAAAGAAGCATTTCTAAATAAATTTATCATCGTTGTTGCAGATGAAACATTCCAACCGCCAATGTCTTGATTAAAATAATGACTATTACTAAATAATCCATCCATATCTACTACTAAGGAAGTATTCCAGCCACTAATATCTTGATTAAAACTATTCGCCTCTTTAAATAAGTTATACATATTCGCAACTTGTGAAGTATTCCAATTACCAATATTTTGATTAAAATTTTTAGCCTCGTGGAACATATGAGATAAATTTTGTACAGAAGATGTATTCCAACTACCAATGTTTTGATTAAAACTTTTTGCCCCACTAAACATGTGGCTCATATTATTTACGCTTGAGGTATTCCATTTATTAAGTGGACTGTTAAATTGAAAGCAGTTTTTAAACATATGATGCATTTGCACAGCTGAAGATATGTTCCAATCATTTAGATTTCCAACAAGTTTAAAATTATTTTCAAATGCTTGAAAAAAGCTAGTCACGTTCGTTAAATCAGGAGCATCGAGTGCAGGAATAGTTAAATTTTCACATCCATGGAAGGAGTTGTTAAATGAGCCCCAAGAAATATTCCCCCACTGTTCAATTGAAGTTAATTTTAGTCGATCACCATTATTAATAAAATAAATGGACGGAAAGACTCCTCTTAGCCTTATTGTATAAACACCAACTGTTCCAAAATTATGTGTAACACTTCCTGTTATTCCAAACTCATCAAAAGTACCGTCATTATTCCAGTCTACATCATAGTTATAGGTGAATCCTGAGTACGTTGGGATCGTAATGGATGTTGAATTTGATGTTCCTGGATTATCTGTTTTCCAGGTAGTAACAAAGTGCCCTGACTCTGCTGAACAGGAACTGCAATTACTTCCTCCACAGTCTATACCTGTTTCATCACCGTTTTCAATTCCATCAAAACATGTAGGACATGTTGGATCAGGATTAGTTGTTACTGAATTAACTTTACTTTTATTAATACTATTTGTACTGCACTCACACACTGTTAGCACGGTAATTGAGCTACTATTATTATAGACAGGCAATGAATTTGACCACGTGCTCCCAGAGTCAGTTGAGTACTTTAATACTGACCCAGCAGGACAATTATTGCTAGCTGCTACAAGAGTACCAGATGATATCGTTCCTCCATGTGTGTTGCATTTTGACTCTTGTACAATTTTTGCTGCATGAGGCACTACACTACGCAAATCAGGACATCCAGAACATGGTGTACAATACGGTCCACCACAATCAACTCCGGTTTCTTCACCATTTTTGATTCCATCTGAACACAGCGATGTACAATACATTCTGTCTCCATTAAATAACCAGCCATAATCACTGTACAGTTTTAGTCTTGAAGCTGCTCCTTCACAATATTCAAAGCCTCTGACACTTGGAGATAAGTTTTCATTTACCTGCTGGCTAGCCCAACCAATTAAAATAGAATCATAATTTGACAATGAAATAGTTGCGTTTTCAAGCATGTGATCCATACTTAAAACATTTTCTATATTCCAAGAACCTATATTTTGATTAAAACTAGTTGCATCATAGAACATCCTAGACATATCTGTTACTCTCGATGTGTTCCACAAACCAATATTTTGATTAAAATTTGTTGCTTCTTCAAACATTGATGACATGTCAGTTACAGCTGACGTATTCCATGATCCGATATTTTGATTAAAATTCGTACAGTATTGAAATGTTGCAAACATGTTCTCAACAAGTGAAGTGTTCCAGCCAGATAAATTCTGGTTAAAAACTGTACACCCTCTAAAAGCTGTTCTCATGGATTCTAAGCTAACAGTATTCCAAGATGTAACATTGCCATTAAATGAATGACAGTCATAGAACATTGATCTTATTGATTGGATTGAAGATACATTCCAGTTATTTAAATTGCCATTAAACACCGAACATCCAGAGAACATACCTTCTAACGTTGTGACACTTGTAAGGTTGGGAGCATCTGTAGCATTGTAGGTGAGGTTTTCACATCCTCTAAATGCTTTTAACATACTTAACCAGGATATACCACCCCATTGATCGATAGATAAAAGTTTTAATGCATCTCCTCCCCCATCAAACATTATTCTTGGGAAAGCGCCCTTAATACGTATTGTGTAAGTCCCTGACACTCCAAAATCGTGTGTAACAGATCCTGTAATACCAAATTGATCAAAAGTACCATCATTGTTCCAATCTACATCATAGCTGTACCCTGTACCTGTTGTAGGTATAGTGATGGATGTTGAGTTTGATGTGCCGGTATTATCTGTTTTCCATGTTGTTACAAAATCGGTTACTCCAGCAGCACATGGCCCGCAAGTACTACCACCACAATCAGTTGCTATTTCATCTCCGTTTTGTATTCCATCACTACATGTTGGACAGATTGTATTTGGTGTAGTTGTAATACTAGTATTTGAGCTTTTTGTAGCACTATTTATATCACACTCACACGTTGTAAGTATTGTTAGTGAAGAACTCTGATTGTAGCTAGGCAGTGTGGTACTCCAACTACCACCACCATTGGTAGAGTATTTTAATGTAGAACCTGATGGACAGTTATTTGTTGCTGCTGATAATGAACCTCCTGAGGCACTTCCTGTATGAGATGTACATGAGCTCTCACTAGAAATAACAATTGCATTTGGAGTTGTACTCGTTAAGTCAGGGCAAGTTGGTGCACAAGCGGAGCAATTACTCCCTCCACAATCTATCGCTGCTTCATCTCCATTTTGAATGCCGTCACTGCAGGTTGGACAGGTTGTATTTGGTGTTGTGGTTACACTTGTATTTGTACTTTTTGTCGCACTATTAATATCACACTCACAAGTTGTAAGTATTGTTATGGATGAACTTTGATTATAGCTTGGTAACACCGTACTCCAACTACTACCTCCGTTAGTTGAATATTTTAACGTAGAACCTGATGGGCAGTTATTTGTTGCTGCTGATAATAAGCCTCCTGAGGCACTACCTGCATGAGATGTACAGGAGCTCTCACTAGAAATAACAATTGCATTTGGAGTTGTACTCGTTAAATCGGGGCATGCTGGTGGGCAATTTTTACTGTCTCCTGAAAAAGACCAACTATTTGAACTTATAAGTGTATTTCTTGCAGTTTCTCCGTTGCAGTATTCTAAACCATTGGCTCCAAAAACGACTGAATTACTCACAGATTGAGCTTGCCATCCTATTAAAATAGCGTCATAATTGCTTAATGATAAGTCAGTATTATCAAATATATCCGTCATATTGGTAACACCTTCTATATTCCATGAAGAAATATTACTATTAAAGGCGGCTGCATCTTCAAACAATGAATTCATATTAGTGACATCACTTGTATTCCAGCTTGATATATTCTGATTAAAATTTGATGCCAAATAAAAAGTGAATTCTAAGCTTTGAACTGAGGAGGTGTTCCAGTTTGTGATATCTCCATTAAAATTAGTACACCTATTAAATGTAGAACGTAAACTTGTAATGGTACTTGTGTTCCAATTACTTAAGTCTCCATTAAAATTAGTACAACGAATAAACATGTTTCTTAAGCTGGTTACTCCGCTTAAATCTGGCGCATCAGTTGCAGCATAAGTCATATTTGCACAGCCATCAAAGCTATATTCCATACTAGTCCAAGCTATACTACCCCATTGATTTATAGATAGTAATTTTAATTTATCTCCACCGTTATTAAAATATATTCTTGGAAATGCACCTTGTATACGAATAGTATAAGTGCCTGCTGAACCAAAATTATGTGTGACTGAGCCTGTAATGCCTAGCTCATCAAAAACTCCGTCATTGTTCCAATCTACATCATAATTATAACCAGACCCCGTTGTGGGTATTGTTATGGATGTTGAACCAGATGTACCTGCGTTATCGGTTTTCCAAGTGGTAACAAAATCAGTTGTGCTTAAAGGACAACTCGAGCAATTACTACCTCCACAATCTATGGCTGTTTCATCTCCATTTTGAATGCCGTCACTGCAGGTTGGACAGGTTGTATTTGGTGTCGTTGTAATACTTGTGTTTGAGCTTTTTGTGGCACTATTTATATCACACTCACACGTTGTAAGTACTGTTATTGAAGAACTCTGATTGTAGCTAGGCAGTGTGGTACTCCAACTACTACCTCCGTTAGTAGAGTATTTTAATGTTGAGCCTGACGGACAGTTGTTTGTTGCTGCTGATAACAAGCCTCCTGAGGCACTACCGGAATGAGATGTACATGAGCTTTCACTAGAAATAACAATCGCATTTGGAGTTGTACTTGTTAAATCTGGGCATGCTGGTGGGCAATTTTTACTGTCTCCTGAAAAAGACCAGCTATTAGAGCTTGCTAAGCTATTTCTGGCAGTTTCGCCATTACAGTATTCTAAACCATTGGCTCCAAAAACAACTGAGTTAGTAACAGATTGTGCGTTCCAACCTATTAAAATAGCATCGTAATTAGCTAATGATAAACTAGTGTTATCAAATATATCTATCATATTAGTGACTCCTTCTATATTCCATGAAGAAATATTTTGGTTAAAGGCAGTGGCGTCTTCAAATAAGGAATTCATATTATTAACATCGCTTGTATTCCAGCCTGAAATATCCTGATTAAAATTTGGTGCTAAATGAAAAGTGAATTCTAAACTCTGAACAGAGGAAGTATTCCAGCTTGTTATATCTCCGTTAAAATTAGTACATCTATTAAAGGTGGAGCGTAAGCTTGTAATAGTACTTGTATTCCAATTGCTTAAATCTGCGTTGAAATTAGTACAACGGATAAACATGTTTCTTAAACTAGTTACCCCACTTAAATTTGGCGCATCAGTTGCTGAATAAGTCATGTTTGCACAGCCATCAAAGCTATACTCCATACTAGTCCATGCTATATTACCCCATTGATTTATAGATAGTAATTTTAATTTATCTCCACCGTTATTAAAATATATTCTTGGAAATGCACCTTGTATACGAATAGTATAAGTGCCTGCTGAACCAAAATTATGCGTGACTGAGCCGGTAATACCTAGCTCATCAAAAATTCCATCATTGTTCCAGTCTACATCGTAGTTATAACCAGATCCCGTTGTAGGTATTGTTATGGATGTTGAACCAGATGTGCCTGAGTTATCGGTTTCCCAAGTGGTAATGAATGCCTGCGAAAACACTGTATTAAAAGCACAGATAAACAACAAGAACACCCCTACTATTTTAAGATGATATTTAATGTGGCCAGTACTGTGCATATTGGTTCTACGATTATATCTAGCAAAAAGTTATAACAAATTAATGTTCTATTATAGCCCGGGGTGAAATAAATAGCGTTAGTACACGGGTAAATTGTGATTTATTGTTTTGCCAAAGCGACCCTGGGAGCTATTTGCAAAACTTATAAACACGTTTAACTGAGTACTAACCTATGCTGGAAAACCGGAAATAGCTACTAAATAACAATTAAACAAGCTGCATAAAAATAATTACCTGGATAGTAAAGCCTAAAATGAAGCCTATGTACGTTTGGGCAGGCGTATGTGCTTTTAAGGCTAGCCGAGCAAAACCAACCCAACCTGAAATCAAAACTGTAAGTAATAAAACGAAAACAGTATTTAAATCGAAACGTAAGCCCATTGCATAAACTGCGCCTACTAATGCTCCCATTGCCATCATATGAGCACTTATTTTCCAAATAAAATTAATAAGCATAGTTGTTATTATTATTGCGCAAGCGCCTAATATGAAAACAATTATTACTTGTGGCACTTCGTTTCTGATAAGACTAAAATAAGCCGAGGCGTAAAACAAAAGCGTGATTAAATAAGGAATAGTTCGCTGAGATTTGTTTTCGATGGTTAGCGAACTAATATAACCTGCACTTTTTAGAAAAAACATGAAAATTGCGGGAACCAAAGCTGTAAGCACAAAAATTATTGCAAGCAAAAGCAATTTCATTTCATATGGTAGTTGGTGTGTTAAAAACGAATTTAAACTAAATAATACCCATAGGCCGTAAACAGGCATGAATAAAGGGTGAAAAAGTACCGAAATAAATTTTGCTACTTGCTTTTCTATTGTTGTCATCTCACTAAAAAATTACAACACTTTTCTTAAGCGGGCTACGGGTATTTTAAGTTGCTCACGATATTTAGCGACCGTTCTACGGGCTATACTATAGCCTTTTTCTTTGAGTTTAAACGCTAGTTTTTCGTCTGTAATTGGTTTTAATTTATCTTCGGATGAAATTAAGTCACTCAAGATTTTTTTTACTTCGCGGGTAGAAACTTCTTCTCCTGCATCGTTAATTATACCTTCAGAAAAGAACGTTTTTAACAAGAAAGTACCGTAGGGAGTTTGAACGTATTTGCTATTAACAACTCTTGAAATTGTTGAAATATCTAAATTAACTTTTTCGGCAATATCTTTTAGTATCATAGGGCGAAGATTGGTTTCATCGCCTGTTAAAAAATACTCTTTCTGGTATTGCAAAATAGCATCCATGGTTAACAGAAGCGTGTTTTGTCTTTGCTTAACTGCATCAATAAACCAACGAGCTGAATCTAACTTTTGCTTCACAAAAAGAACGGCTTTTTTCTCATCTTCAGTATGCTTTTTTTTCTTTGCGTTAAAGGCTTCGAACATTTCGGAGTATTTACGACTCAGGTGAAGTTCGGGCACGTTTCTGTTATTGAGCTGAAAATCGAGTTTTCCGTCTAAATTATTAACTATAAAATCAGGAATTACCTGTTCAACTTGTTTTACTGAGTCGGTAAGTGTGTTACCAGGTTTAGGGTTTAGTTTGAGTATTTCTTCTATGGCATCTTTAAGCTCATCTTCGGTGATACCTAGTTTACTTATAATTTTACTGTAATGCTTTCGGGTAAACTCTTCAAATGTTTTACCTAACACTTCTTTAGCTATTTTTACTTCTTCAGACTGATCTTTTTGACGATCTAACTGTAACATTAAACATTCTTGTAACCCTCTGGCACCTACTCCTGCTGGATCAAATTCTTGAATAATATTTAACACCGCCACAATTTCGTCTTCAGTTGCTTCAACATTATGTGTAAATGCAAGATCATCAACTATTGCTTCGAGGTCTCTTCTTAAGTAACCGGCTTCATCAAGATTACCAATAAGCACTAGAGCTATACTTTTCTCATGATCGTTAAGTACTCTTAAACATAATTGAGAGGCTAATAGATCTTGAAATGATGTGGCTTGTGCAAATGGGATGCTTTTTTCATCGGCATCGGTTCCTGCGTTTGATGAATATAATTGGTAAGATGGAGTTTCATCATCATAAGACATGTACTCATCTATATTAAATTCTTCTCCTTGATCTTCTGACTCTCGTTGTTCGTGTTCGTCAACTATGCTATCTTCTTTAGTGATACCTTCGTCAAGCGCGGGGTTTTCTTCTAATTCTTCTTTAATTCGTTGTTCTAATGCTACCGTAGGTAACTGCAACATTTTCATTAACTGAATTTGCTGAGGAGATAGTTTTTGGAGAAGTTTATGACTTAATGATTGCTTTAACATATTACCCTGTTTTAAGTGTTATATTAACGATACTAAGATGCAAAAAGTTTTAAAAAATTTAAAAGGGAGGATCATCATCTAAATCGGGGGCACTATTCATTTTGGAAGACCGGATTACGCTACTACTATCGTTAAACTGGTCGGAAAACGGCATTGCACCTCCAGAACCAAATCCAGCATCTCCTCCAAAATCTTCAAATTTTGCTAAATGAGCAATGAATTTAAGAGGAACATTTTCTAATGAACCGTTTCTGTGTTTTGCTATTATGAGCTCTCCCATACCCTGTGTGCTGTTTCCTGCTTCATCTTCAGTTAAACCATAGTATTCTGGACGATAGATAAATGCAACCATATCAGCGTCTTGTTCAATTGCACCAGACTCTCTCAAATCGGAAAGCATTGGGCGTTTATCTCCCCCTCTAGTTTCTACAGCCCTACTTAACTGTGATAGTGCAATTACAGGTATATTTAACTCTTTAGCTATTGATTTTATAGATCGTGAAATTGTACTAATTTCTTGTTCTCTATTTCCTCTAGTTTCTGAACCACCAGTCATTAGCTGTAAATAATCGATAATAATTAATTGAACATCGTGCTGGGCTTTTAGCCTTCGAGCTTTTGCTCTTAATTCAAAAATAGACAAAGCTGGTGTATCATCGATAAACAATGGTGCTTCGGCTAATTTATTTAACCGAGCATGTAATTGTTCCCACTCGTGTGGTTCAAGATTTCCTTTTTTTAATTTTTCGGCAGACAGTTCTGTTTCACTAGCGATTAAACGGTTAACCAATTGTAGAGATGACATTTCTAGGGAAAAAACACCTACAGCCTTATTAAATTCAACCGCACAGTTACGTGCCATACTTAATACAAAGGCCGTTTTACCCATACCAGGTCGAGCGGCAAGAATTATCATATCTGATTTTTGCCAGCCTGATGTAACTTTATCAACTCCTGCAAAACCAGACGGAACACCACTTAAACCTTCTTCTTGTTCACTAAGTTCTTCAATTTTTTTTACTGCCTGATGAATTAGTGAACTCATTTTATCGTAGTTCTTTCTGATGTTTCCTTCAGAAACTTTAAATAAATCACTTTCGGCTTTATCTAACAAATCAAATACATCTGAAGTATCGTCATATGCAAGCTTAATGGTTTCAGATGATATACGTATTAGCTCTCTTTGAATGAATTTTTGAGAAATTATTCTTGCATGAAACTCAACGTTGGCTGCTGAGGCTATTTTATTTGTTAATTGTGCAATGTAATAAGATCCTCCTACAAAATCTAGCTCGGCCTTTTTCTTTAAGCCCTGTGTTACTGTTAAAATATCAATTGGCTCAGAGTTTTGAAAAAGTTCTTGTATTACTGCATAAATTTTTTGGTGTGCCTCTTTGTAAAAGCTAGTTGGCGATAAAACATCAATTACATCGTTTACTGCATCTTTCTCTAACATCATGGCTCCAAGCACCGCTTCTTCTAATTCAATTGCCTGCGGAGGAAGTTTACCTAAGTCCATATTTTGAAGATTTCCAGTGTTTTTTCGAACTCTAGAAATTGTACCTGGGTTAATTTTTCCGATGTTATCATTCATTTTACTAAGTTACCATTTATTGGTGCTCAATGAAAGGTTATTCCTGAATTTTACTAAGCTAAAGAGATACTATGTGCTTACTGACTTAGACGCAGATTTAAACAAACAATGAACAGCTTTTTGAACAATTACATTCAATTGTTCAAATAAGTGCTTGAAAAACTTAGGTTGATTTAAAGTAAGCTTACTTAAGAGGGAAATTATAGACCTCAATTTTGTTTGCAAAAAACATATATACTTTTTTATTAAAAATATGCATCATCGGATTTGTATTGACATTTGAATGTTTGATGCTATATTCTTGCCTTGCATACAACTTAGTGTTATATGTAAATACTTTTTTCCCATTAAAGCCATAGATTACATCCCCAACTACATCAAATTTTAACAAAGAGTTGAAAGGAAAAAATTTCATATAATTAGCTAAATTATCGAACATCACCAATCCTTTGGATGAGTCTAGGGCATAAACAAAATTATTTATCTCTGATATTTCGGTAATATCTAACTCTTTATTGGCCAACCAATTGATGTTGCCACTTGACGTTCTTTTTTGTGAACTTACATTAAGTTTTACTAGTTCAAAATTATATGAATCGTATAACCAAAAGCCTTTATACTGACTATTTGCTACATCAACAACGTTATTATACCCCAGCTGGTTGAGGTTAAGTGGGGTCCGTTGTTCACTTAATGTGTTGTCTAAAAAAACAATTTGCGACTGATTTTGATAGTAAACCAAAATTTCGAGTGGGTTACTAACATCAATTTTTTGAATATCGCCAAATACGTTTTGGCTATACCTGTTTAATAACTCTCCTTTATTATTAAGCTTAACTATTTCGTTTCTTTTAACTACATAAAACTGCTCTAACTCATCTACAACAACATTACCGCTATACTTTAAAGGTAATATTCGTTCTAATATTAGCGTATCTTGGGCGAATACATTTAAGTTTAATAGGCTAAAGAATATAACAAGATACTTCATACTATTACTTATGTTAAAACCGTGCCAATCTATAATAATTCATTTGCAAGGTTTGCTAGCTCAGAACGTTCTCCTTTTTCTAAAGTAATATGAGCGAATAAATCTTTTCCTTTTAATCTATCTATTACATAAGATAGGCCGTTACTTTGTTCATCGAGGTAAGGTGTATCTATTTGCTTGACATCTCCCGTAAAAATAATTTTTGTACCCTCCCCTGCTCTTGTTATTATTGTTTTTATTTCATGAGGAGTTAGGTTTTGGGCTTCGTCAACAATAAACATTGTTTTAGAGAAACTTCTACCTCTAATAAAGGCTAAAGGGGTAATGATGATTTTACCTTCTTTAAGCATATCATCGATAGCTTTGTTTTTGCGTTCAGTTTCTGAGAATTGACTTTTAATGAATTTTAAATTATCCCATAATGGTTCCATATAAGGGTTAATTTTTTCCCCTGCATCTCCTGGTAAAAACCCAATATCTCTGTTGCTTAGTGGAACTATTGGACGAGCTAATAAAATTTGATCAAATCGGTTTTTTTGCTCTAATGCACCTGCTAAAGCTAAAAGTGTTTTTCCTGTACCAGCCACCCCTTGTATAGTGAGTAGCCTTACATTTGGATTTAATATTGCGTTTAAGGCGAACGTTTGTTCAGAGTTTCTTGGCTTAATGCCGTAGGTATACTGTTTTTCGACTCTATCTAGCGCTTCAGTTAAAGGATTATAGTAACTTAAAATAGATGACTTTTGATTTTTAAGCACATAAAAATGATTGTAAATTTTATCTTCTTCATTCAAAAAGTCAGGATCCTCAATTGTACCCGTATTGAACATTTGCTTAAATACCTCATCTTCTATATTTGATATTGTTTTACGGCCTGTATACAACTCAGGACTCATAATTTTATCTGTTTGGTAATCTTCTGACTCCAGATTTAAGGACTTTGCTTTTAAGCGAAGGTTTATATCTTTTGATATAAGGAATACATCTTTTGTTTTCTCTTGCTGTTTAATAGAAAGTGCTGCATTAATTATTCTATTATCATTGGTTTTAGAATCAAACACCTCACGAGCATCAACTTTTAATTTGTCATTACTTAAAACAATTTTAAATCGTCCTTTATTTTTACCTTCAATTGGTATCCAATCTTGTAGTGATTGGTCTTTTGATAAGCGATCTAACAACCGAATAAACTCCCTAGCCGCATAATTTTTATCCTGATTTCCTTTTTTGAACATATCTAATTCTTCAAGTACTGTAATTGGAAGAGCTACATCATGTTCATCAAAGTTTAGCATTGCGCTATGATCGTGTAGAATTACAGATGTATCTAAAACAAATATTTTTTTCGCAGTATCATTCATCGTTTAAGATTTTAGAGGTTATAATAAATGTATCAATCCTCTTTTAACATTTTTTGTATGACATAATATAGTTATAAACAAAACAGCCTTGAAGAAAATTTCTCCAAGGCTGTGAAAACCTAATTTTAGATTAGATTAAATATGGTTTAGTATTAAAATTTATATGATAAACCTACGCCAAAAACTTGCTTGAATTGGGTTCTTGGGCCGAAACCTGTTATTGCACCTGCAGCATCAGTTTCAGTAATATCAATATCATCATCATATATTAATAGAGTTGATAATGATGCTGTTATAAATTTATTCACCTTTAAGCCAATAATTGTTTCCCAGTTTACATCGATATTTTCTGGGTTATTTAAATAATTAGAAAATAAATCAAGTTTTGTTGTAAAACTTACATTTTCTAACAACTCATCGTTAACGTAAGCCAAACGCACATACCCCCCAAATTCTGTTCTAATATTCTCACCTGCGTCAACACCAAAAGCGCCAACTGCAGCTAAATCGTCATCCATAACGAACGTTATTTTGCCTGTTACTGGAGCAATAAATGCTGAAAAATTTGCATTTGGTTTATAGTCTAAACCTAAGGCACCTAAAAGATAACCTGGAGCTAAGAAAGTAGAAATTCTTGCCGTATCGGTTGGTGTAGCAAAACCATCAAACATTTGAGAACGAAAGTTAATTAGACCTGCATAAGACCAATCTCCAAAAGCTTTACGGCCATATTTAGAAGTTAGCTCAATTCTATCATCACTTTTAAAGAAATCAGCATCTCCTAGCTTGGTTATACCATAACCTAGTGTTAAAGAGTTTTCCCAGGTCATATCTCCCTTCTTTAAGTTTGCATGCAAGTTTAATAATGCATTTAAAGCGATTGAGTTAGTACCACCACCAACCCAGTTGGTTAATGAAACTTGAGAAAAATTAGTAGCAAAGAGACCACCTTTAGTCCAGCCTTCTTCTGTTAATTCACTTTTTTTTGTAAGCTCTTTTTCTACACTAGTATCTTGCGATGTAGCTGAAAATGAAATAATACCAAATGATAGTGTTAAAAATAAAATTCTTTTCATCTTGTTTATAATTTTGTTTGTTTTGCGAAATTAGTTAAAAATACTCAATAAAAACAGAGATTAAGTAATAATACGTATTGATAAATCTTATCTTTTTGGCATTCGACTCATTAATTTTGCCATTTTACCCTTGTCATTCATCATGCGCATCATTTTTCTGGTGTCATCAAATTGTTTAATTAAACGGTTAACTTCTTGTATGTTATTTCCACTACCTTTAGCTATTCGTGACCTTCTGCTTCCATTTATTAATGATGGATTACTTCTTTCTTCTACCGTCATAGAACCTATGATTGCTTCAATGCCTTTAAATGCATCATCATCTATATCTACATTTTTGAGCATTTTGCCCATTCCTGGTATCATTCCCATTAAATCTTTCATATTACCCATTTTTTTGATCTGATTAATCTGGGATAAAAAATCATTAAAGTCGAAGGTGTTTTTGGCGATTTTCTTTTGTAATTTTCGGGCTTGTTCTTCATCGAACTGCTCTTGTGCTTTTTCAACTAGAGAGACAACATCTCCCATGCCTAAAATACGGTCAGCCATTCGGCTAGGATGGAAACGATCTAACGCTTCCATTTTTTCACCTGTACCAATAAATTTGATTGGCTTTGAAACTACCGATTTTATAGACAAGGCCGCTCCACCTCTTGTGTCACCGTCAAGCTTTGTTAATACAACACCATCGTAATTGAGTACAGAATCAAATTCTTTAGCTGTATTTACAGCATCCTGCCCTGTCATAGAATCTACTATAAATAGAGTCTCACTTGGGTTTATAGCTTTTTTAATGGCTGAAATTTCATTCATCATCTCGGTATCTACAGCTAAACGCCCAGCTGTATCTATAATAACAAGATTTAAACTTTGACTTTTAGCGTATTCAATTCCTCTCTTGGCTATACTTACTGGATCAGTACTTGACTTATCAGAAAACACAGGGATGTTTAATTGCTCACCAAGCACAGTTAATTGATCTACTGCTGCTGGTCTGTAAACATCACAAGCAACTAGAAGCGGTCGCTTGGCATTTTTAGATCTTAAATAATTCGCTAACTTCCCCGAAAATGTTGTTTTACCTGAGCCTTGTAAACCAGACATTAATATGACAGACGGATTTTCAGATATATTAATATCTGCAGAGTCTCCCCCCATTAATTCGGCTAATTCATCATGCGTAATTTTAACAAGCAACTGACTTGGAGAAACTGCAGTGAGAACATTTTGCCCTAGAGCTTTAGTTTTAACACGCGCGGTAAAGTCTTTCGCTATCTTAAAACTTACATCAGCATCTAACAGAGCTCTTCTAACTTCCTTCAATGTTTCAGCAACATTAATTTCAGTTATTTGTCCTTGTCCTTTTAAGACCTTAAAAGCCCTATCTAATTTATCTGATAAATTTTCAAACATCGTATATAAACTTTAAAAAGTGATTATTGCAATTATTACTTCGTTTACCAATCGCTTGACTTTGAAGAATTATTTGCTGCCATGTGCGCTTTTAATTTACTGGCCACATTTTTCAACTCTTTATCAACTTGCACTAAATAATTTGCTGTTAAAAAACGCTGAGCATCAGTGTTTTCGTTAATCCATTTCTCTATCCCTACAAAAGATGAAGATTTTTGTGTGATTTTTTCTATTACATATCTGTATTTACCATCTTTCAAAGAAATAGTAATATCATACATCATCATTCCGTTACTAGGAGTTTTGCTCCCAGTTTCTTGATTAACATCATAGATTCTAAATTTCCCCTTTCCTTTAATAGATTCTCCTTCTTTTTTTTCTCTAATAACGCTTGATGGATTCTTGTAGTAGGTATTAAACCAGTCTAATGCTTTTTTATATAAATCTGCAGCTGACCCTGTTACCTCAACAACTTCTGAATATTCAACGGTACTATTTGAGGTCATGTTGAATGTTGGAATCTCAACTGGTGGCTGTTGATTTTTTTTCTTTTGTGCAAACGTAGTAATGGTTAAAACAATACTAATAGCTAATAATAGTGTAGATTTTTTCATATTGCAAAGATAAGAAGGTTTTTAGAATAACGATTATAGTATATTTAGAGAAAGAATTTTATCTTGTTCTAATTGTCTTTTTAAGTCTTGCAAAGATTCAAATTTACGAATTGAACGTATTCGCTTTATAAATTTAACGTCAATTACTTGGTTGTATATATCACCAGCAAATGAGAATATGTGAACTTCGAGACCTGTACCTCTTTTGTTAAAAGTTGGTTTCCCCCCTACATTCATCATCCCCCCAAACCAAACATTAGCAATTTTAATTTTAACAACATAAACTCCTTCGTGAGGAATTAGCTTGAAAGAATCCTCTACTATAATGTTAGCAGTCGGATAACCCAACTCCCTACCTTTTTTATCGCCATGAACAACCTTTCCTCTTAAACTATACTTATATCCTAACAATTTTGCAGCACGATATACTTCTCCTTCAAAAAGTGCATTTCTAATTTTGGTGGAAGAAACGTTAATCTCTTGAACCTGAAGTGCACTAACAACAGAGGTTTTAAACCCGTATAGTTCTTCTAACTCCTTAATATTTTGAATGGTACCCTCTCTGTTTTTACCAAACTGATGATCATGACCTACTATCAGGTGGCTCATATTCATTTTTGAAACTAGTAAATCTCTTATATAATGAACAAAACTCGTTCGTGAAAATTCTTTTGTAAATGGATGAATTATTAAATGATCGATCCCCAATTTTCTAAAATGCTCTACTTTTTCATCTATTGTCATTAATAGCTTTATATTGTTATCATCAGGAAATAAAGCTATTCTAGGATGTGGGTGGAAAGTCAGGACAACAGATTCTAAGTTTAAATCTAATGCATTTTGCTTTAATGAATCGATAATTTTTAAGTGTCCAGGATGCAACCCGTCAAAAGTACCTGTGGTTACAACTGTATTATTTGTACCTGTAAAATCTTCTATGGAATTGTGTATTTTCAACTTACTAGTTAACTAAACAAAAATAACATATTGAATCGCATGAAAAAGCATTACCACAGTTAAAAACAAAACTTGTTAGATGTTAATGGATGAATTTAGTTCAAGTATAACCAACAAATATTTTTCAGTAATGTAAATAAATGCTATTTTTGCACACAAATTATAATCATTTAAATATGTCTTCTTCAAACGGAAAAGTTTCTCAAGTAATCGGACCAGTAGTTGATGTTAGTTTTGACCTAAGCAACGGTGTTCTACCAAATATCATGGATGCACTTGTGGTTAGAAAAAATGACGGTCAAAAAGTAATTCTTGAATGTCAAAAGCACGTTGGTGAAGATACTGTTAGAGCCATCGCGATGGACTCTACAGATGGTTTATACAGAGGAATGGAAGTTACTGCAACTGGTGCAGGCATTAAAATGCCCGTAGGAAATCATATTAAAGGAAGACTATTTAATGTAGTTGGTGAAGCTATTGATGGATTAGAGCAATTAGATAAAGAAAGCGGACTAGAAATTCACCGTGAAGCTCCAAAATTTGAAGATCTTACAACTTCAGCCGAAGTACTTTTTACTGGCATTAAGGTGATTGATCTTATTGAGCCTTATGCAAAAGGTGGTAAAATTGGATTGTTTGGTGGTGCTGGTGTTGGTAAAACAGTTCTTATTATGGAGCTAATTAACAACATTGCTAAGGGACACGAAGGTTTATCTGTTTTTGCTGGTGTTGGTGAGAGAACAAGAGAAGGAAATGATCTTTTAAGAGAGATGATTGAATCTGGCGTTATAAAATATGGTAAAGCATTTGAAGAATCTATGGAAGAAGGTGGATGGGATCTTTCCAAAGTAGATATGAAAGAACTAGGGGAATCTCAAGCAACATTAGTTTTCGGACAAATGAATGAGCCACCAGGTGCAAGAGCGAGAGTTGCATTATCTGGATTAACATTAGCTGAATATTTTAGAGATGGTGATGGTGAAGGAACGGGTAGAGATATTTTATTCTTTATAGATAACATTTTCCGTTTTACACAAGCAGGTTCTGAGGTTTCAGCTCTTTTAGGAAGGATGCCTTCCGCTGTAGGTTACCAACCTACGTTAGCTACCGAAATGGGAGCTATGCAAGAGCGTATTACTTCAACTAAAAACGGATCTATTACATCTGTGCAAGCAGTTTATGTACCTGCAGATGATTTAACTGATCCTGCTCCGGCTACTACATTTGCTCACCTTGATGCAACAACTGTACTTTCAAGAAAAATTGCAGAATTAGGTATTTATCCTGCGGTTGATCCTTTAGATTCAACTTCAAGAATATTAACACCAGAAGTTGTTGGTGACGAGCATTATAATACGGCACAAAGAGTAAAAGAAATACTTCAGAGATACAAAGAGCTACAAGATATAATTGCAATTCTTGGTATGGATGAACTTTCTGAAGAAGATAAATTAGTTGTTCATAGAGCACGTAGGGTACAACGTTTCTTATCTCAACCATTTCATGTTGCAGAACAGTTTACTGGCTTAAAAGGTGTGTTGGTAGATATTCAAGATACCATCAAAGGATTTAACATGATTATGGATGGTGAGGTTGATGAATACCCTGAAGCGGCATTTAACCTTGTTGGAAATATTGATGAAGCTATTGAAAAAGGTAAAAAAATGCTTTCTGAAGCTAAAAACTAAATCTTAAATTTTTATGGTTTTAGAAATTATCGCACCTGATAAAAATGTTTATTCCGGAACAGTGAACTACATTGAACTTCCTGGCATAAATGGTTTGTTTGGAGTTTTGAAAGATCACGCACCACTTATATCTGCATTAGGTAAAGGTTCAATACTTATAACAGAAGAAGGCGGTAAAGAACTAAGTTTTGATATTAAAGGTGGTGTTGTTGAAATAAGCAACAATAAGGCTGTTATACTAGCTGATTAAAAAGCTAGCCATAATTGGAGAGAGGAGATTAATTATAACATCCAACTCTCTTAATGCCGTTAATCAGAAGGTTAAAATTACTATTATTTTTACTAAAGTTAAGTTTAAGCTTGCAGTCCAATCTACAGTAGTTGTATTACTACTATTAATAGTAAACAATTCAAACAGTCAGCAACAACTGCTTTTTGATAAATTAGACTCACAGCTAACTGATATTGAATTGTCTGGTCAATTGAATGGGGTAATTCTAATTGCCGATAGTACTGGTATTTTATTTCAAAAGACTTATGGTAATAAAACGCTTACTGAAAGACTACAAAAAGAGACTCCCTTTCATCTAGGATCTCTATCCAAGCCTATTACAGCAGTTGCAACAATTCTTTTACAGCAAGAGCGACTAATAAATATTGATTCCGATGTAAGTAAATATCTTCCAGACTTTCCATACATAAACATGACACCTAGACATCTACTAAGTCATACCTCAGAATATATTACAATAAAAAATGGGGTAAATACGCTAGAAAAGTAGGTGCCAATGCTGTAACCAACAATCTGTTTTACAAAGATTACGTAAAAAAGAAATTCAAATTAAAGCATCCGACCGGAAGTACTTTTTTATATTCAAATGATGGTTTTGACTTATTAGCTATTTTAATTGAAAAAGTAAGCGGAACGCAATATCAGGAATTCATTAATAAGAATATTCTTATCCCTTTGAAAATGAACTATTCTTATGGAATGCATATCGATAGTACACATTTGCACGAAATAACAGCTCATTCGCCATCAATAAAAAACAACAAGAAAAAAGATCACGTAATAAGTATTCAAAATAATTTAATAGGATCAAACAACGTTTGCTCAAACGTAGCTGATTTATATAAATTAACCCAAGCAATAAATGACACCAGCTTCCTAAATACAAAATATAGAAACGAAATGTTTTCGCCTTCAAAATTAAACAACGGAGAGCTGGTAAATTATGGCTTAGGCTGGGTGATTAAGGTAGATAAACCCAAAATTGTTTCACATACAGGACAATATATTACCTACTCTTCATTTATCAAATCATGGAAAGATTCTAACAAAGTATTGATTGGCTTATTTAATAGTAAGAGAACTGACTACTGGCAAATTAAATCACTGGTTGAAAATACAGCTAAAAAACTATAAGTTAACCTCATCTAGTTCAGCAGCCCTAGCCAAGTACTTTTCTCCTAATTTTCTATTACCGAGATTTAAATAAGTAACGCCAATATTTCTAATAATGGCAGGTTTATTTGGCTCTAAAGCCAATGCTTTTTGAAAAAAGCTAAGAGATTTATTAAAATCTCTACTAAACCCATAAGCAACACCTAAATTTTCCAACACATTTACGTTATTAGGGTCTAACTCGAAAGATTTCTCTAAATATATTTTTGCCTTATTTATATTTCCGAGTTCTTTGCCCCATACTTTACCTAACTCAGCAAACACCTTAGCGTTTTTTGGTTGATATTTAGCCAGCATTTCTAAATATTGTACACTCTCAGCAGGTTTTTTAGCTCTTGCCAACGTATCAGCAATTATGAAAATAGCATTTTCAATGTCTTTGAAGTTAGCACTTTGTTTTAGTCCACTTTCATAAGCTGAAACACTGTTTTTATACTGTTCTGCTTCATAACATGCATGACCTAACAACGCTTTAGACTGAATATAAGAAGGATAAAGTTGAATGGAGCGTTGTAATAAAGCAATAGACTTATTCAATAATTTAGCCTTTTTAGTAGTATTTTTCTCTTCCAAACTATTTTCATAATATGCTCCTCCCGCAGACATATTTACCTTTGCACTATTTTTAGAGGTTTCGTAATCAGTAATTGAAAGTGTTCTGTCGTTTTCCCAAGCAAAATTTCTTGTGTATGTTTTAAAAGAAAACAATGCCAGAATAATAATTATAGCTCCTGTTCGCAATTGGTAAGATAAAAACCGATGCAGTGCCCATCCTATTAATAAACAAAAAGCTAAAGAAGGAACATACATAAAACGTTCATTCATAAATACACCTATTTCAAAAAACAGATTTGAAAACAAAATAAAAGTTCCCACAAAAAACAAAGCACAGTAACCAATAATTTTATTCGCACTAGGCTTAAACAAACTGTAAACACCATAAATAAGCATGCCAACATATAATAAGACAGAAATCCACACTAGCGGATTTGAAGGATCTATATATGGGAAGTTTTTTCCATCCCAAATAAAATTATCTGTTGATACTGGATGCCAAGGATAATAATCATGTGTTAATACGGCAGGATAAACAAGCAATTTTAAATAAAAGAGCATACTAAATAATATTGTGGCAAACTTCTCTCCTATTGTAGCATACAAGAAAGGTTTATTCATGAGCTGATCTGGCACATCTCCAGACTGATCACCCAAAACCCAAACTCGAACAGCAAAATAAATTCCGAAACCTATTACTGCCGGAAGCAATGGAAAAAACATTGGCAACCGCATAGTTTTGGATCTAAAAACTAGTAGAGTAAGCGGTATTACACCTAAGAAAACAACAATGCTTTCTTTAGCAAAAGAGCCAATAAAAAAGGCTAAGAATACGTAAATAAGATTTATAATTTTCTTCGAATCGTAATACTTAAGCGAAAAATAAGTTGCCAATAATCCTGCCAAAAAAGCCCATATTTCATCTAAACTTTTAATGTTGGCCACTACTTCGGTATGCAACGGGTGAGCTATAAACAAAGCGGTAACAATAAAAGGTAGCCCAAAATTATTAGGAGTATATTTTTCAGGAATACCCCCTGAGAACATTAAACTCAAAACAACAAATAACAACACGGCCGTTAAACCATAAAAAATAGCATTATTAACGTGTAAAACACTAGCAGCTAAGCTTTCTTTGCGTTCAGTTATTTTTTCAGAATACCCTTCCTTAGGCCCTACAAAATCCCAAACAACTGCAAAATATGCCAATGTAAGTGGGCGGTACCTACCTCCTTCAACTAAGTTCTTTTTTTTACCAAAAAAACCAGTAAACGCTTCTGTTTTGAAAATATCATCTATTCCTTCAAACCCTTGCTTGGTAAATGAATTAACCGTAATTACAATTTTATCATCTAAAGCAAAATCAAACTTAAATGTATTTGCATATAGTAGAAATGCAAAAAGAAACAGAATCACTTTAGGCGCAAAGGGACTTAACTTTAACTTATTTACAGCACTCATTATATTTTCTTTTAATTATCGTTGGATATTTCTCCTCTTAAATTTTGAGCCAAGTGATATTGGCTTTCTTTTAACGAGAGGTTTAACCCCAGAACATACATCATTTTCATTATAGCGGCCTCTAGGGTAATATCGGCCCCGTCAACTATATCTGATTTTAATAAATCTTTGTTAGTCGCATAAGCTCGCCTATCTACAAAGCCAGAATTACACTGCGTTACGTTATAAATAATAACTCCCTTAGCCAATAATACATTTAGTGTTTTAGAAATATGTTTACTATCTGGAATATTGCCCGAGCCAAAAGAATGAATAATTAATCCTTTTAATCCTTCCATATTTTCAAATCCCTTCAAAGCAAAAGCAGAAATACCCGGAAAAAGACTTAAAACAGCAATATTATTATTTAAAGACGTTCGCAACATAAACGACCTGCTTTTACTAACGTTAATTGCTGCAAGATCATAATTTATGTGGACACCCGCCTTGGCCAATACTGGGTAATTTGGCGATTTAAAAGCATCAAAATGTTCAGCACTATATTTATGTGTTCTATTACCGCGCATTAATTGATTTTCAAAATATATGCATACTTCATGAATCTGTTTACCTACAGATTTCTGAGCGGCAGCAATTTCAATAGCTGTTATTAAATTTTCTTTTCCATCCGTTCTCGTAACACCTATTGGAAGCTGAGACCCGGTTAATATAACAGGCTTTTTTAATCCTTCCAACATAAAACTTAAAGCAGATGCAGTGTAAGACATCGTATCAGTGCCGTGTAAAATCACAAAACCATCTTTTTGCTCGTAATTATCGGCTATTATTTCACCCAATCGCTGAATTACATCAATTTGAATATTACTAGAGTCTATAGGCTTTTCAAATGCAACTGATTCTAAATTTACGTTTAACCTATTAACCTCTGGAACATGACTTTTTAAATGATTAAAATCTAGTGGTTTGAGCGCATCCGTTTCAACATCTTGAATCATTCCAATGGTTCCACCAGTGTATATGAGTAATATTTTAGGTTTTGTATTCAAAAAAAGTAATTTGATCAAAAATATTAAATATGACTGTTAATCAGCAACAGTTATGCATTTAATACTAAAACATATTAGTTTTCCTCTAATACAAGCAAAACCAATTATCTTTGGCGTGTAAACTAAAACTCAGCATATGTTTGTTGGTAAGCTTGACTTCATAAAATCTAAAGTAATATCAGATATAAACCAGTTTAAAAAAACGATTGCACAATGGAAATTTAAACAAGAAAAAATTGTGTTTACAAACGGATGTTTTGATCTTTTACATAGAGGCCATATTGAGTATTTAGCCGAAGCAGCACAACTAGGCGACCGATTAGTTATTGGGTTAAATGCCGATGCATCTGTAAAAACACTAAACAAAGGTATTAACCGTCCAATAAAAGACGAAGACTCTAGAGCAATAATACTCGCAGCACTACATTACACCGATGCCGTAATACTTTTTAGCGAACCCACACCACTAAAGTTAATTAATGAAGTTAAACCTGATGTTTTGGTTAAAGGTGGTGATTGGAAAGTAGAACAAATAATTGGCAGTAAGGAGGTAAAATCTTGGGGAGGAGAAACAAAAACAATTCCTTTTTTAGAAGGATACTCAACAACTTCTATAGAACAAAAAATATTAAACGGTGAAAGTAAAAGTTAAAACAACATTTTTTTGTCAAAATTGTGGCGCTCAAGCTAGCCAATGGATTGGTAAATGCCCTTCGTGCGCACAATGGAATACATTTGTGGAAGAAGTTGTAGAAAAATCAAAAGACAAAACAAGAACTTTTATTTCGAAAGAAAAACGAAAAACAAAGCCTCAAAAAGTTCAAGATATACAGCAGCGTAAAGAAACAAGAATTCCGCTAGTAGATCAAGAATTAAATCGTGTTTTGGGAGGGGGTTTAGTTCCTGGCTCATTAGTATTATTAGGTGGCGAACCGGGTATTGGTAAATCTACACTTATGCTGCAGTTCGCGCTTCACAATGCACACTTAAAGTGTTTATATGTATCTGGGGAGGAAAGCGAAACTCAAATAAAAATGAGAGCAGAGCGTATTGGCGTTAACAATGAAAACTGTTACATCGTTAACGAGACATTTACTCCAACCATATTTCACCACATTAACGAAATTGAGCCCGATATTTTAATGATCGATTCTATTCAAACACTACACACCAATACAATAGATTCATCTCCCGGAGCTATTTCGCAAATTAAAGAATGTTCTTCTGAGCTTTTAAAGTACGCCAAAGAATCATCCACCCCCGTTTTTATTATTGGTCACATTACAAAAGATGGACAACTTGCCGGACCTAAACTTTTAGAGCATATGGTTGATACCGTGCTACAATTTGAAGGGGACAGAAATTACTTTTACCGACTACTAAGAACTACCAAAAACCGTTTCGGATCTACTAACGAGCTAGGTATTTATGAAATGCATGGAGGAGGATTAAAAGAAGTAAGCAATCCTTCAGAAATACTCATTTCAAATAGAGATGAACCAGCTAGCGGTGTAACCATAGCTGCAACTGTAGAAGGTATGAGACCTTTACTAGTAGAAATACAGGCTTTAGTTAGCTCGGCTGCTTACGGAACCCCCCAAAGGTCTTCAACCGGATACGATGTTAAAAGATTAAACATGCTTTTAGCAGTATTAGAGAAACGGTGTGGGTTTAGACTTAGCATTAAAGATGTATTCTTAAATATTGCGGGAGGATTAAAAATTGATGATCCTTCTATAGATTTAGCAGTAGTTTGTGCAGTGTTATCATCATCTGAAGATGTTCCGGTAAATGCAGATATATGTATGGCGGCAGAGGTTGGCTTATCTGGCGAAATAAGAGCCGTGACAAAAATTGATCAGAGAATTGGGGAGGCTCAAAAACTCGGGTTTAAGCAAATAATAATCTCCAAATACTCAGAAAAAAACATCACAAACAAATACCAAGGAATTGAAATTATTAAAGTAAAAAAAATAGAAGAAGTTTTTAATTTCTTGTTTGGATAAAACTTAAGTTAAATGCTAACTTAAAAAGTTTCTTCAGGCATACCTGACATTCCTTGCTCATCAAACACTACTTGGTTTTCGTTAGTTGAGATAGAAAACTGATAAAATCCATCAGGTAAGTCAGACATGTCAACTACTGTATTTGCTGTATGATCAACAAACATTTTTTTAGTGACTTCACCTAAATTATTAGTTACAATTAAATTGACGTTATCAAGATTATACTCTTCTAGCGAAATTCTTTTATTTAATTCTCCTTGTTTATATAAACTTACTTTATCGTTAGTAGAAAGAAATTTATTTGCAGGAATAACACTTGCTATTAGGTTATCTTCTGCCTCATCTTCAATAAAAAATGAATGAGCAGCTAAATCAACATTAGCATCCTCATTGCTATCTCCGTGATACAAATTAACCAAGTATTTACTACTGTTTTCTTTTTTAGCGGTAGCAGGCAGGGTTGCTTTAACATCATCAATACTTTTAGTGGAAGCAGATAATTCTAAAAAGCACTGTTTTTCATTTGTTTCATCATTCTGATTGCAGTCTAAATCCTTTTCAAACTCCACCGTTGTTAAAACAGAATTAACTTGTTGAGCATTTGTAACATTCACAGAAAAAACAACTCCTATTAATATTAAAAGGTTTCTCATATAATAGTTTTTATAACAAGTACTACGCCAAAACAATTTTAAAGTTTCTTTTCAGTCTGTTTTTTTGTCTTTATTCCAATAATATTAATTTATAACAAAAAAAAACCCAATATTATTCTATTACCAGCTGTTTTTAAGTAAAAAATACTCACCTCGACTATTAAGACTTATCGACTATCCTGCGTTTTACAAAACACTCATGTTTGTTATTTAACTAAATTCGTACAAGATCAAGATTTAATTTAGCATGAAAAAAATACTTACAGTACTAGGTGCACGCCCACAGTTTATTAAAGGAGCTGTGTTAAGCCGAAAAATTAAAGAAAACAAAAACCTTACTGAAGTTATTGTGCATACAGGCCAGCACTTTGATAAAAAGATGAGTGATATCTTTTTTGAAGAAATGGATATTCCAACACCCGATTACAACTTAGACATAAATAGTCTTTCTCATGGTGCCATGACAGGCAGAATGATTGAAGGGATAGAGGAAATTATACTAAAAGAAAAACCAGACGTGCTTATGGTTTACGGAGATACTAACAGTACAATTGCTGGAGCATTAGCCGCTAAGAAAATAGGTGTAAAAGTTGCACATGTAGAAGCAGGACTTAGATCATTTAATATGGCTATGCCAGAAGAAGTAAACAGAATACTTACAGACAGAATTTCAGACTTATTGTTATGCCCAACTCAAACAGCAATTGACAATTTAGACACCGAGGGATTCAAGAATTTTAATTGTGAAATAATTCAAACAGGAGATATCATGTTTGATGCAGCAATATTCTATGCAAGTCAATCAGCTAATAAATCAACCATAATTAACGACTTAAATTTAAAAGATAATCCATATGTGTTATGTACCATTCACAGACAAGAAAACACAGATGATCCAAAAAAACTAAAAAGTATAATTACTGCCATCAATAAAATAAACAAAACTACTAAGGTTATACTCCCCATCCACCCAAGAACTAAAAAATTACTTAAACAGCATAATATATCGTGTAGCTGTGAAATTATAGATCCGGTAGGATATTTTGATATGATAGAGTTACTCAAAAACTCTACATTGGTTATTACAGATAGTGGAGGGCTGCAAAAAGAAGCGTATTATTTTCAAAAAAACAGTTTAACCTTAAGAGAACAAACAGAATGGGTTGAGTTAATTAATAACAACTATTCTATCTTAACCGGAAGCGATGGCAGAAAAATTGAAAAGGCGTTTGAGAAAATGATGGATCGCCAATCGCCTGAAATTAAAAAAGAACTTTTTGGAGATGGAAATTCTGCTGACTTGATGATAGAAGCTCTACTGAAGCTTTAAATTAATTTACAACCTCAACAGGCTCGGTAATAATAACATTACTCTTGTTTCCTGCCCTATCTATAACATAAACACTATACGTTAACAGTTCACTTGTGTTGTTCTCATCCTGCAAAGCAGTACTGTTTATTTTAACTGAAAAATTACCCGTAATTGCAATATCGTCATCTGTATTAGGAGTTAACTGAGGTATTCTATATTTATAAGTAAGCGCATTTCTAGAATCGGTTATAAACAAATTCTTGTTTTCAGTACTATTTTGCCCTAAATCGCCATTTCCATCAGTATATTTAAACACAATTGTTATTGAATCGGTGTATTGCTCAACAACCTTTGGCAAAATTGAAATAAAACTAATTTTAGGGGTATCAGATATTAAAAAAGGAGTAGTATTTATAGTATCATTAGTTACTATTTTTTCAGGGGTATCTTTTTTACAAGCTGGCAACGAAAGCATTCCTAAAAAAATAATAACGGTATATAAGAACAATTTACACCACATAACTATTGTACTATAAACGACCAATATGTTTTATACTCTGTAAAAACATCATCCTTCGGAAACTCAACATTACTAGCATTTGTTCCATCATTAACATAATACCTCATGTATAATTGTTCGTTTGAAGGCAGGGTTGAGCCGTCAATAGAAATAAGATAAAATTCTCCATCATTCCCATTAAAATATACCCCGCTATACGTTAATGCATTACTAAAATCATTTATTTCATTAGAAATTTTAAGTTGATTAACAAGTAAATTTGGTGTTGCTGTTATGTCATCATCTACCTGAACAATAATATTTAATTGCTCACCTAAAGGCAAAATAAATGGGTTATAAATAATGCCGGCTTCCCTGTTTTGTTCACTACTGTAATTTATAGTATAAGTGTTATTTGTTGCGTAGTAATAAGGAGAAAGGTTAGGGCGTTTATCTGGTTGTGTAGCAATAACTCCAAACATATCTGGAGCTCCGTTTAAAATCCAATTTGAAATATTAAGAATATCTTCTTCTGGCAAAGGCTCACCAATATTGTCTTGAGGCATACGATCATTAACATTTGCAAAGCAGCAATTTGTAATTCTTTCGTGTAAAACAGAATTTGCTGTATCGTATGGTATTACTCTATAATCAAAACTCTCGCTAGCATTATTTTTAACAATCTCGTGATAAACCAATGTATTAAATGTTGATTGTGGTGTTCTAAAATCAGGTTCAAAATGCCCGTCATGACAACCTGGAGAAGCACAGGTAGGTTCAAATATTGTATTATGAATATACACCAAAGAGTTTGGAGGATATTGGTCATCATCTACAATAGTAAGTGTGTCAACCAAAACCGCATATGGGTTTAAGGGAGGATTATTGTTTACTTCCTCATAAATAATATTTTCCGTAATATTTCCAGTGTTTTCCTTTTTACAGGAACAAGCTAAAACAAATAAAGAGGCTACTATATAAAATTGAATTTTGCTCATTTTGTTACACAAAAGCCTGATTTAAAGATGTTCCCATTAAATTTTGATAATAAGAAGGTATATCGTCATAAAAGCCAAGTACCTTAGCTATAGTTGGTACAATGTCAATACTTTCTCCAACCTCAGCATTAATTACTTGATTTTGATTTACAACACCTTCAGGGCCAACAACCATACAAAATATTTCTCTGCTCATTCCATCATTTGTGTGGTCAAGCGCATACCTCCCGTATTGATCTATAATTGTATTTGGCTCAGCATTTCTACCGTGCTCTGGAGCAATAATTAGAACTGTATCATCTGCCATTCCTGGAGTATTCTGAATGGTTTGCCATAAATGCGCAATAGCATAATCCGCTTTACTCATATTATTGCAGTACTGCGTGTAATTTACATGAGCTACATCAACATCTTGCATATTTACGACCAATAACTCTGGATTAAACTGTTCAATTACTTTTTCAGCTAAGAAAATATTCCCTAAATCGTTATTGTAGTTTGCTGCTCCAATACCCCAAGGATCACCTAAAGGTAAATATGATTGATATGCATTTTGCAGGAATGCCTCTAATACAAGTCGATCTTCAGGCGTGTTTTTAATGCTATTAGAAAATAAACCATTTGTATTTGAAAAATTAGCATTTAAAAGATTTTTGATTTTCCCAGTCGTATCGTAATCACCGGGTTGAAAAACAACTGGATTGCCTAATACATCGTTTCCTTCATAACTAATTAATGAATCGGGCTGTATATAGTTAGCACCGTAATTAGGTCCGTAAGAAGCATCTTTACTATAGTTTAAGAAAGGATAAGGCCCCAAAGCATTAGAAACCCACCATGCATTCATTGCACTTTGTGTGGGCGAATTATGTTTTCTGTAGTATTCAAAAACAGTTGGATGTTTTGGTGGCTGTTTAAGATTTACATCGTTTAAATTATAAACACCAGTCATTGCAGTTGCATGAGCGTTGAAATGACCCGTTGAGCCCTGTTTGTACCTAAACTCTTTAAAAAGCGTACCCGAACTCTGCAACGGACTACCAAAAGTTGGTAAACTAGTTATACCCGTTGCAATATCAGAAGATATACTTTCTGCACCCACTATTGTATTTGGCATCAAATTACCTTCACCTTTATTTACCGATTCAAAGTTTCTCACTCCACCAGCAAAAAGACAAAAAACGACATGATTTGCCAAGCGAACACCTGTGGAGGCAAACAATCTACCAGATGGCAGTATATAGGGTGCTGCAAATGCAGCACCCGAAGCTATTGCTGTTTTTTTAAGAAAACTTCTCCTATTCATATTTTTTAATAATACCTGTATTCGTCTGCAGTCATGAAGCTAAAATACACCAACTCAGATGTTATGCTACTGCCTAAAATAAGCTCTTTTAATTTTGCGGCTTCAAAATCGTTTGGCAACCTATTATAAAGCTTCTGATAAGTCGAGTTGACAAACCCTTCAACATCATCATTCATCTGTTGAGTAGAAGGTATGGCCAAGCTTGTATTTGAGTTTAAATAATTTCTAACTATTAACTCTTCTATAAGGACTTTATCTCCAAAGGAAGCGTAGCTAACTAGTAAGTCTGTAAGTTCGTTTTGAGGGATACTCTGCTGAAATAAATCAAAATAGGCAATTGAAGCAAATTCATTAAGCGTTTTTTCATTTGGCTTTGAGACTCCTTCTTGTTGAATACTAAGAGTTTCTAATTCATATAAGTATTCAGGAGAATTTACAACTGTTTTATTTATCGTTGTATTAACGATTTCATCTCTATTACAAGACAATAAAACACCTACCGTTAAAACAATAATTATATGTGTACTTATATGCCTCATAACCTACACTCCTGCATATTCATTAGTAGATAACACAGCCCTAAGTAATGACTTATACCCTTGGGCTTTATATTTTTGAGAGAAAGTAATAATTTCTCCAGAATTTGGCTGTCTTAACATGTATTTATTAAACACGTCTACAACAAGCCCTTCAGAATAACCATCAGAATTAAAAAATATATTTAAATAATCATTTTTAGAAGCTCCAATACTTAAAAACAAAACTGCCTCAAACTCATCTACCATTTTTTTTCCTTCAGTTAGCTCAAATGTGCTTGGATACCTATTTAAAAAATTCTGAAATGTAGAAACCACAAAATTCTCTGTTCCCATATTAATGTCGTCATAAAAACGATTATTAACCATTACAATATGTAAATCCTTTATTGTAGCTATTTCTTGAGCTAGCTCTAGCTGAATATTTTTTAAAATAGTTAACCTATTTATTTCATAATTTACTTGAGGCCAAATATCTTCATAACTTGGGTTTTGAAGAATAAGCTCTAAGCCAAAAAGCTCATCAGCCACATCTGAGGTATCAGCTCCGTTTAATAGCCTTAATGCTTCAGCATCAAATATCTTTTTTGCAAAATCATTTGTATTGGACAATACTTGGTCTAAAAAAACAGCACGTGATTCAATATTAAACTCCACCGACAAAATAGAGAGAGCGTTCCCTAACTCCACTTCATCAGGCTTTCTTCCGATCAAGCTTATATACGCCTTGTTTATATAAGCTTCTAAGGTTAGTGATGTTATGGTTGAGTCTTCCAGAATTTGATTACCAGATATTATAACTGTATCTATTTGATACTCTATAATATTTTTCTCCTCCTCCAAAACCTCTTTCTTACAACTTATCACAAATAGAGCTGCTAAGAAAAAAAGAATACCGTTATATTTTTTACAGAGACGCATTAATTAAGCTTGCTCACTAAAATACTTATAAAAATGAGGGATGGTTTCAATGCCTTTTAAAAAGTTAAAAACTCCGTAATGTTCATTAGGAGAATGAATATCGTCAGAATCGAGGCCAAAACCCATTAAAATAGAATTTAAGCCCAGTTCTTTCTTAAACAATGCTACAATTGGTATACTTCCTCCACCTCTTACCGGCACTGGCTTTTTACCAAAAGTTGCTTCCATTGCTTTTTCTGCAGCTCTGTAGCCGGCAAAATCAGTGGGCACCACTAAAGGTTCACCACCATGATGAGGATTTACTTTCACTTTCACCCCCTCTGGAGCTATAGATTTAAAATGCTTAGTAAACAACTCCGTAATTTTATCGCTTCCTTGATTAGGCACTAAACGCATAGAGATTTTAGCAAAAGCTTTTGATGGTAAAACTGTTTTTGCTCCTTCACCAATATACCCTCCCCAAATACCATTTACATCTAGCGTTGGTCTTATAGAAGCTCTTTCGGTAGTTGAGTAACCTTTTTCACCGTAAACTCCTTCAATATTTAATTCTTTTTTATAGTCATCCTCATTAAAAGGAGCTTCAGCTAAGGCTGCTCTTTGTTCAGGGCTTACCTCTTCAACATCATCATAAAAACCAGGAATAGTTATATGATTATTCTCATCAAACAATGACGCTATCATTTTCGACAAAACATTAATTGGGTTAGCTACCGCTCCGCCATACACCCCAGAGTGCAAATCTTTATTAGGACCCGTAACCTCAACTTCAACATAACTTAACCCTCTTAAACCTACAGTGATAGAAGGGTTTTCATTGTCTATTATAGAAGTATCAGAAATTAAAATAACATCTGCCTTAAGCAAATTTTTATTTGCCTTAACTACATCCTCTAAATTATCAGAACCTACTTCTTCTTCGCCTTCAATTAAAAATTTAACGTTACAAGGAAGGGCATTTTGCTCTAACATTATTTGAACTGCTAAAACATGCATAAACATTTGCCCTTTATCATCACAAGCACCTCTTGCGTATATTTTACCATTTTTAAGTGTTGGTTCAAAAGGCGGGGTATCCCATAAATCTAAGGGATCTGCAGGTTGAACATCGTAATGCCCGTAAACTAAAACTGTTGGTTTTGAAGGATCAATAATTTTTTCTGCATACACGACCGGAAAGCCATTTGTTTCAATAAGTTTAGAGTTATCTAACCCGATACTAGATAACTTCTCTTTAATTACATTTGCTGTTTTAATAACATCTGCCTTGTATTTAGGATCAGCACTTACAGAAGGTATTCTGAGTAAGTCAAATAGATCGTTTAAATACGATTTTTTATTTTTTTCTATATATGTTTTTAATTCAGTCATATTTTACCGTTTGGGTCTTTTAATTTACAAAAAAATTGAAGTGTTTTCAATTATATTAAATGAATTTTGAAACCAGATTTTTATTGTTTTTTTCAACTAAACAAGAACTACGAGTTGTATGTACAATACGATTAAACTAATTGTTTGACAACTATACAAAATTGACACATATTTATTTTTTGAGTACTTTTGCAACGAGTTAGGCTGAAAAGGCAACTTTTTGAATAGAACCTCGTTTAAAGGGCGGATTTTAAAGACAACTATGAAAAACAAACTAGAACATCTCACTAATTATTCATTATTATTTATCGCTTTTTTTTGTTCCTCAGTACTTACAGCCCAACTAACAACAACAACTATTGATGCTAATACTGCCGTTAACGGAGTGTTATTAGGAAATGGCGTAAACTCAATAGGTATGCCAACATTTTCAGGAGATCCACTACAGCTGGCCTCCTTTGATGGCTCAGCATCAAGCATAGACATGCCAACCGGTATTGTACTATGCACTGCTAATGCTACAGAACTAGACCCTAACGTAACAGGCGCATTCATAACTAACGCTTTTGAAGATGATGATTTACTAGACATTGCTAATTCTGTTCCGCCATTAATTGGAGAGAGTTTTGTAGTTTCAAGAACTAGAGATGTTGCAACCTTAGAATTTGATTTCATACCTATCTCAGACACAATGACGTTCGATTTTATTTTTGCATCATCTGAGTATAATGCATTTGAAAATACTAGATATAACGATGTGTTTGCCTTTTTAATTTCTGGCCCAGGTATAACTGGCCCATACAATTCTCCTGCAGGCTTTCCGGGCGGTGCGCAAAACATTGCTATCGTACCCGGTTCTACCCCTCCACTACCTATCACGATTAGTTCTGTTAATGAAAATCTTAACAGCAGTTTATTTATAAACTCTCCAGCTGACCCAACTCTTGGTTTAAGTCTTGATGGGTTCACAATTCCACTGACTGCACTTGCGGAAGTACAATGTGGGGAAACCTATCATATAAAAATTGCAATAGCAGATGGATCTGATGCTTCTTTTGCTTCGGCAATTTTCTTGGAAGAAGGCAGCTTTTCAGCTAAAGGATCTACCTTTTCATCAAATATAAACACAAATAGTTCCCATCCTTCATTATCAGTTAATGAAGTTTACGAAGGTTGTGGAGGAATTCAAATTGAGGTTGAACGAGAAGAAACCAATATACAAGATACCCTAAGGTTTACAAAATCAGGATCAGCTATACCTGGTGTTGATTACAATAATTTCCCTGACTCTGTTATTTTCCCGATTGGTGAGGATAGAGTTTCAATTACCATTGAAGCTTTTAAAGACAATATTTCTGAAACACCTGAAACGATTGACTTAGTTTTAGAAACGCAATTTACTAATTGTGGCACCCCTCTTTCTGATACTATCTCATTAACAATTGTTGACCCTCCAGAAGTTGTAGCTACAATACCCGATATTGATATTCAATGCTCTACAGAGCCGCAGAACTTGAGAACATTTATTACTAGCGGAATTGGTCCGTTTAGTTATACCTGGAGTACAGGAGATGAAGGAATTGACCAAGACTCACTTTTGGAATTAACTGTACCTGCATACGATACAACTTATATTGTAACGATCACTGATGGGTGTAATCACAAGACAACTGAAGTTATGGGCAACGTTAACTTTCCTGCTACTAATTTACAATTAAGTGTAAACGACACGTTAACGTGCGCAAATTCTAATACATCAATGAATATGTTAGCGACAGATGGTGTTGAACCTTATAATTATTGGTGGACGAGCCCTTCATCAGATGTAAATGTACCAGGAACAGTAGTACAATCTGGTAATGGAGGAGTATTTACTGCTTTTGCGACTGATTTTTGCGGAATTGACACTGTTAGTACTACATTTAGTATTAACACATACAATCCCATTAATATAAACCCACTAAACGATGTATATGTAAACTGTCCAAATGAAGAAGTTACCTCTTCGTTTACTGCCAACGGAGGAACAGGTAATTACATATATACATGGAATAACTGGATAAACACCGACAGAGAACTGTCTGAATTTCCTGAAAACAGTACTTCATATACACTTCAAGTTACTGATGACTGTAATGCAGATACTGCAACTGCTATTTTAACTACTATAGTGGCTTCATATATACCACTAGTTGTTGTAAATGACAAAGAAGCTGTAGGTTGTAAAGGAGATCAAAAAGAGTTAGGTGTTTCAGCCTTTGGCGGACGAGGAAATTACAATTATATATGGAACAGTACCGCAGAAAATAGTGACACCGTTAACTACACACTTAGAGAAGATGGATTTGAAGAAGTTAAAATTTATGATGAATGTAACTTATTTACTACCGCAGAGTTTGAGGTAGACGTTAAAAACCCGACAGCGTTTTTTAATGTAAGTTATTTTGATGTTGATAATGTATATTTTGATAACTTATCTGAACATGAAGATAGACTTGTCTACTCATGGGACTTTGGAGACAGAAATACTTCAAGCGTTTTTGAACCAGAACACCAATATATGACTCAAGGAATATACACCCCTTCTCTAACCGTTACTGATGCAATTGGTTGTACTGACAGCTATTCTGTGGAAATTAAATCTCCAGGAATTGTTTGGTTAGCAAACAGCTTTTCACCAAACGGAGACGGAATTAACGATGAATGGCAACCCATACACAACGGTATTGACAATTATGACTTGAGAATTATAAACAGGTGGGGTGACACCGTTTTTCAGGCCAGTGAGAGCGAAACAGACAAAAAATGGACGGGTAATGAAAACCCTCAAGGATTATATCAATATAAATTGACTGGAAAAAATAAGTATACTTTAGAGGATATAGATTTAAGAGGAACGATCTATTTAATTAGATAATATTACCTTTGAAAGACTATGAAAAAAGTCTTAATTACCGGAGGAGCGGGTTTTATTGGATCACATGTTGTAAGAAGGTTTATAAAAAACTATCCTAATTATCATATTTTTAATTTAGATAAATTAACCTATGCTGGTAATCTTGAAAATCTGAATGATATAGATAAATCAGAGAATTACACTTTTATAAAAGGTGACATTGTTGACTCTGATTTCATAAACAA
Source organism: Flavobacteriales bacterium (assembly GCA_020628935.1). Taxonomy (GTDB): domain Bacteria; phylum Bacteroidota; class Bacteroidia; order Flavobacteriales_G; family JALEGO01; genus JAHDEG01. The sequence continues at coordinate 130,428 of JAHDEG010000008.1, read as the reverse complement.
TCTTTTTTCAGAGCATAAATTTGATGCTGTTATACATTTAGCAGCAGAATCTCATGTAGACCGATCAATAACAAATCCATTAGAGTTTATACAAACCAATATTATTGGAACCGTAAATTTACTACAGGCTGCAAAAGTAAATTGGAAAGACAATGAGAAAGGTAAACTTTTTTATCATGTTTCTACCGATGAAGTATATGGTTCATTAAGAGAAACAGGTTTATTTACCGAAGAAACATCTTACGACCCAAGAAGTCCCTATTCATCATCAAAAGCATCTTCTGATCATTTAGTTAGAGCGTATGGAAACACTTATAACTTACCATTTGTGATTAGTAATTGCTCTAATAATTACGGGCCGAATCAGTTTCCTGAAAAATTAATTCCGTTATGTATTAATAACATTAAAAATGGTAAGCCTTTACCTATTTACGGAGAAGGAAAAAATGTTAGAGACTGGCTTTATGTTGAAGACCATGCAACTGCTATTGACGAAGTATTTCATAAAGGAACACAAGGCGAAACATATAATATTGGTGGGCACAATGAATGGACAAACATTGACATTGTAAAATCACTTTGTGATGTTATGGATAAAAAATTAGGCAACGAAGCCGGAACTTCACAAAAGCTAATCACTTTTGTTAAGGATCGTGCAGGGCATGATATGCGATATGCTATTGATGCTAGTAAAATTGAAAAAGACCTTAATTGGAAGCCATCCTTACAATTTAAAGAAGGTTTAAGTAAAACTGTTGATTGGTACTTAAACAATAATCAATGGCTAGACAATGTAACTTCGGGTAACTACCAAAGTTATTACGATAAGCAGTACAGCTAAACGTAATAATACACAGACACAAAGTGTGAGAAACTACCTAGCAACACAAACACATGAAAAATTGCATGGTTATACTTTAGCTTTTTAATGCTGTACAACAATGCTCCTATAGTGTAAAATATTCCACCAGTGAACAACCAAAAAAGTCCATTAGTAGATAGGTTTTGTATTAAAGGATTTATTGCAAAAATAATTATCCAACCCATGGCAACATAAGCTATTGTTGATATTTTGTTAAACCTACCTGTATAAAACAATTTTAAAACCACTCCAATTATTGCAATTGCCCATATTGAACCAAAAATAGCCCAACCTGTTGAGCCATTTAATGTAATTAATGTAAAAGGAGTATACGTACCTGCTATTAACACATATATTGCTGCATGATCTAAAATATTAAGCTTTTTTCGAAGAACGGGTTCTTGCACATAATGATAAAACGTTGAAGCAGTATATAACAAAACCAAACTTACTGCAAACACCACATAGCTTGCTTGAGTTATGGCTGAATTAGCTTGAAGTGCTCTTCTTATAAACAACACTAAAGCAATTACACTTAGCAATAAACCAATACCATGAGAAATTACATTGACCTGCTCTTCAGTTTTTGAATAATACTTAAGATGTTTTTCTGACATTTTAGCCCTGATTTTAGTGGATAGCTTTGCTTGATTGAAATTTAGCTAAACATGCTATTTTGGAACGAGTTTATGAGTTACCAGAATAGTATAAGTTTAGGTTAATTGAAAGCTAGTAAACTAGAAACGGAAAGCAGGTTTCCGCTGCTATAGAATATTTTTTACTTACTTAAGGGCTTTAAACAAATCGTTTCCGTTGGCGTACAACATAAGTGCCAATAATAATATCATACCTGCGGCTTGTGCATACTCCAAAACCTTTGTGTGAGGCTTACGCCCTGTAAACATTTCGTATAATAGAAACACCACGTGACCACCGTCTAAGGCAGGAATGGGTAGAATATTGAAAAAAGCAAGTAAAAGTGAAATTAAACCTGTCATTTCCCAAAACACGCGCCAATCCCAGGTTGGGCTAAACATTTTTGCAATACCACCAAAGCCACTCATTTGTTTCGCACCTGCTTTACTAAACATTATTTTTAAGGAGGAAGCTTGTACTGCAAGAACTTCGTAGGCTCGATACATTGCTTTGGGTGCTGCTTCGGTAAATGAATATGTTGTGGTTTTTAAGTCTAAATAATTATCCATTGACATGGCTCCAATACCTACTTTACCTAAGCTAGAAACATTTACGCCTTGTGCAACTATGAGCGTATCTCCTCTTTTTGCAGCTATTGATATTGCTTTTGATTTGTTTGAAGTAACCTCGTTTACAAATGACTGGAAGTCGGCTATTGAATTGTTATTTACCGCAACCACATAATCGCCTTTTTGTAGACCCGATTTGCCGGCAGACCCACTTTTTAAAACCGTATCTATATAAAAAGGGAAAGCTGGAGTAAACAAGGTTTTGATTTCGTTATTTAAAATTTCATCTTGTATGTTTTCTGGCAAGGTGATGGTTTGCTTTTCGCCATTACGCTCTACTTCAAAGGTTCTCGCTCCTTCTAGTACTACAGCTTTACTTATTTGATTAAACCTATCAAGTTTTTCACCTTCTAATGTTAGTAGTTTATCTCCGTTTTTAAAGCCATTATTTAACATCAACGAGTCGGCTACAACTCCGTATTTAGCGTTTTCTACTGGCAAATATTGCTCGCCATACTTCATGAACAAACCTGTGTAAATAATCCATGCTAGTATTACATTCATGGTTACACCACCAACCATAATTATGAGACGTTGCCATGTTGGCTTTGCTCTAAACTCCCATGTTTCGGGTTCTTTTTCGAGTTGCTCTTTGTCCATAGACTCGTCAATCATACCAGATATTTTCACATATCCACCCAATGGCAACCAACCTATTCCGTATTCCGTCTCCCCTTTTTTTACCTTAAATAAAGAAAACCATGGATCGAAAAACAAATAGAATTTTTCAACTTTGGTTTTAAATAATTTTGCAGGTATAAAGTGCCCTAATTCATGAATAATTACCAATATTGATAAACTCATTATAAGTTGAAGGGCTAATATTAAATAGTACATGAGGTGTTTTTAGTTGAGCAAAAGTCGTAAAAAAAAATGGGTTTAACTGTAGACAACAGTCACAAACTGTTATTTACTGTTAACTAAACTGCTTGTAAATGCTCGAGTTTCATTATCGGTCTCAATGTAGTTGTTTAATGTTGGTTTTGCTATGTATGTTACTTTATCCATAGCTTCTTCTATTACATCAGACATTTGCAGAAAACCTACTTTATCTTCTAAAAATGCTTGTACTACTACTTCGTTGGCAGCATTCAATATGCAAGGCATATTGCCTTTTTTGTGTAAGGCCTCAAATGCGAGTTCTAAATTTCTAAAGGTTTTGGTATCGGGTTTTTCGAATGTTAATTCTGGGTAGTCAAAAAAGTTAAAGCGCTTAAAGCTGTTTTTTAATCTTTCTGGGTATGTTAATGCGTATTGTATGGGTATTTTCATGTCAGGTAAGCCCATTTGCGCTTTAATGCTACCGTCTTCGAACTGAACCATTGAATGAATAATAGATTGCGGATGCACAATCACATCTATTTGTTCTGGCTTTAAATTAAATAACCACTTTGCTTCAATAACCTCTAAACCTTTGTTCATAAGCGAAGCGGAATCAATAGTTATTTTAGCGCCCATATCCCAGTTAGGATGTTTTAAAGCTTGCGCTTTTGTTATATTTTGAAGATCGGAACGTGTTTTACCTCTGAACGGACCACCTGAAGCGGTTAAAATTATTTTTTCGATTGGGTTATCAAAATCTCCTACCAAACATTGAAAAATAGCTGAATGTTCAGAATCTATCGGATAAATATTCACCCCTTTTTGTTGCGCTTTTTGAGTAATTATTTCTCCGGCTACAACCAAGGTTTCTTTATTGGCTAAACCAATACTTTTTCCGGCTTCAATTGCTGCTAAAGTAGGTTGCAAACCGGCATAGCCTACCATGGAGGTTACTACCAAATCTACACTCGTCATTTCTACGATTTGCAAAATAGAATCAGACCCAGCATAAACCTTAGTATCATATTCATACAAGGCATCCCTTACAAACTCATATTTTCTTTCATCAGCAATTACTACAGAATTTACATCAAAAGCTATAGCTTGTTGAACTAACAATTCGGCATTTGAACCTGCAGTTAATGCATCCACCACAAAATAGTCTAGATTTTCTTTTATTACTTCAAGGGTTTGTGTGCCTATTGATCCTGTTGATCCTAAAATGGCTATGTGTTTCTTTTTTCCTTCCATAGTACTCTAATCGCAATCGCAGGTATTTGAAAACATAATATTAACATCTGGCAACCACTGTTTTATTTCGTCTTGTTGAGTTTGAGAGAGAGAAACCAATCTTACATCTAGTTTCCGTAAGTTTTTTAATTGCTTAATTTCTTCGGGCATTCGTATAAAATCGTTACTCCATAAATCGAGAAGAAGAAGCTCTTTTAATTTAGAAACATTATGAGACACATAATCTATTTTATTACGCCCGAGCTTTAAAAACTTTAATTCAGTTAAATTATAAAGTGTTTCAGGAGGACGAACAATATTATTGGCTGATAAATCTAACACCTGTAACTTGTTTAGCTTATCAATACTTTTAGGGATGCTATCCAACTTGTTTTTAGAAACATCTAAATAAACTAAGTTGGGAAACTTAAGGAGTTTTTCTAAAGGAAGCTCTTTTAATTTCTGCTTTTTAAGCACCAAACCTTCTACTTCATTAGGGTGCCTTGATGCTTCTTTTAAACTGTAATACACTGCAATATCTCCTAAGCCAATTAATGATAAATCTTGACTAACTATTACGGATTGAAATCCTACAAAAAAAAGTAACAAATAAAATATTTTGTAAAGTCTTATCATAAATTACACACTTTAAAATTACTACTTTTTGATGTATTGTTTTAACAAGCCGAGTTCGATTTATTAAAATTTATGACATATTGAACTTCAATAAAACATAATACCGTTATTTTTGCACTTACATTATTTGAAATGAGTAAAGAAAAAGAAAAGAAAGCAAAAAAAGGATCTTGGAAACAAGCGAATAAACTATATAGTTTTATTGAACCTTATAAATGGGTATTTGTTGCAGGGTTAATTTTTTTGGCATTAACAGGAGCTACCGCAATTGTTTTTCCTAAAATAATGGGCTCTATGGTGGATGCTGTAAAAGGTGAATCCGGCTATTCTATTAACCAAGTTGGTTTAGCATTGTTAGTAGTAATATTTTTACAATCCATATTTTCTTTTTTTAGAATATACCTATTCGGTATTGTATCTGAAAAAGGATTAGCTACACTAAGAGAAAAAGCTTTTAGCCACTTAATACAATTACCAAAATCGTTTTTTGACCAACGAAGAGTTGGCGAATTAAACAGTAGAATATCAAATGATATTTCTTTAATACAAGATTCGTTTACTACTAGTATTGCTGAATTTATAAGACAGCTTATTGTTATTGTTGGCAGCTGTATAATGCTATTTACCGTTTCAGTAAAGCTAACCCTGTTTATGCTTGCAATTGTACCCTTAATTGCTGTTTTTGCTGTGTTTTTTGGTAGATATATAAAACAGTTTTCTAAGCAAACACAAGATCAGTTAGCAAAGTCTAACGTTGTGGTAGATGAAGCTTTACAATCGATAAGTATTGTAAAAACTTTTACAAATGAGCTTTTTGAGATTACCAGATATAAAAATCATTTATCTGAAGTAGTAAAATTTGGCCTAAAAGGAGCAATGTGGAGAGGTGCTTTTGCTTCCTTTATTATCTTTTGCATTTTTGGTTCTATAATAGCTGTTGTTTGGTATGCTTCACATTTAGTTCAGGGAGGAAGCATTACTACGGGTCAGTTATTTGAATTTGTTTTATACACTGTATTTATTGGTGCTTCAATAGGAGGAATTACTGCTGTTTATGCGCAAATACTAAAAGCTTTGGGTGCTACTGAAGATGTAATGGCGATTTTTGAAGAGGAAGCCGAACCAGTTTCGTTAACTCCCACCAACACAAAAACTACTGCTATTGGCAATATAAATTTTGAAGGTGTGAAATTTCATTATCCAAGTAGACCAGATATTAATATTTTAAAAGGGGTTTCTATAAATATTAAGCAAGGTGAAAACGTAGCAATTGTTGGCCCAAGTGGAAGTGGAAAATCTACACTAGCAGCTTTATTAATGCGGTTTTACAATCCTTCTGAAGGAAATATTTTATTGGATAACAAAAAACTATCTGATTGGGATTTATCTGAATTAAGAAGCCAAATTGGTATTGTACCTCAAGAAACATTATTATTTGGAGGAACTATTAAGGAAAACATTAAATACGGAAATCCAAATGCTACAGATGATCAAATATTAGATGCTGCTAAAATTGCAAATGCATTTGAGTTTATTGAAAAACTACCTGAAAAGCTAGAAACCGTTGTTGGTGAAAGAGGTATTCAGCTTTCTGGGGGACAAAGACAACGTATTGCAATTGCACGTGCCGTTATTAAAGACCCAAGAGTACTTATTTTAGATGAAGCTACCAGCTCATTAGATTCTGAATCTGAACGTTTAGTGCAAGAAGCACTAGATCGTATAATGACGGGTAGAACTTCTTTGATTATTGCTCACCGTTTTTCAACCATTAAAAATGCTGACAAAATTGTAGTATTAGAAAATGGCGAAATTGAAGAGTTTGGTTCTCATGAAGATTTAATTGCTAATACTGATGGCTTATACAAGAAGTTAGTTGATTTACAGACGTTGGAGGCTTAGACTTCTCTTGTTATATTTATTTTTTTAAGTTGAGCAATTATGAATTTTAAAAAACATGTCTGATAACGAGACACACAAATACAAAAAAAAAGAGTTTGAAAGAGCTCAAAGAAACATTACTTTTTAAACAAAGGCACAGTAGAGCATGCTTCACCAAACATGAGGCTCTTTACATTTGGTTTTAATTTTTGCACTAAATCAACATAGGCTTGGTCTGGGATGGGTAAATCGCTACAGCCTTTTATAATAATGCGTTTATCAGCATATTCGTTTACATTTATATCTGCTATTACATCCTGAAAAATGACAAGCTCCAAAGTTTTTAAATTGCCCTGTACTACTTTTTTGGCATATGGGCTTAATGCTACGGTTAATAATAAATAAGCCCAAGATGGCAATATGGCATCTACCGAACAATCAATAGCAACGTATTTATCTTGGTACTGGCTCCAGTCGTTTTCTTTTACAAATGCTCTGAATTCAGTTTCTTTTAAAACAAGTTCTTGCCAAAGGTTTTGCTTTAAATCGTACAAGACTCTTTCTCCTTTCGGATAAAAATCTTGTAAATCGATATTAATTAAGCTACTATTGGCGACTCTATTTACAATCTCTTCTTCCTCCATAGCAATTATAAGCTTATGTTTTTTACTGATTTAAAATAATTGGCAATCCGTTATCTCCACCGCCTACTACTACAACTTTAGAGTTTGGTGATTTAGCAAGTTCTAAGGTAGCTTCAATACCTTTTTCCTTCAAAATTTTATCGGTTAACGATTCGCTTAATATTTTATTAGCTACTGCTTTACCTTCGGCATCAATTTTTTGTCGTTGTGCCTCTTTTTTAGCTTTCTCTAATCGGTATTCGTACTCTAGAGACTCTTGCTCTTGTTTTAGTTTGTTTTCGATGGCCGTTTTTATTGTTGTTGGCAAAGTTATATCTCTTACTAAAATCTCATTTATTTGTACAAACTGTTTATCTAATACTTTTTTAGTTTCCTCATAAATTTCTGCCTGAATAGCATCTCTTTTAGAAGAGTATATTTCATCAGGGGTGTATCTACCAATTACACTTCTGGTGGAAGATCTTAAGGAGGGAAGAACTACGTTTTCGATATAATTTTTTCCTTTTTGCTGATGAAGATTACCTAACGACTTGTATTGGGGTTGAAACCAAGCAGATAAATCAACATCAATTTCAAGTCCGTTTGAAGATAAAACTGACATTTTTTCTTTTATCTCTTGCTGGCGAACTTCATACACAATAATATCATTCCAAGGGGCAAGAATATGAAATCCTTCGCCATATGTTTTTTCTGTATTTACTCCTCCTCCAAAGGTTTTAAACAAAACTCCTCCGTGACCACTTTCTATTGTTACACTCGATTTTAAAATAAGTACAAGTACTATAAAAACTGCTGCACCTATAAAAGGTAGTTTACCATATCTTTCCATAATTATTATTTAATTTTTGTTTGTTTATAAGGGAATATTACCGTGTTTCTTCTTTGGTAAATTTACCACTTTGTTTTCGAGCATTTCATAGGCTCTAATTAATTTTTGGCGGGTTTGTTCTGGTTTAATTACCTCATCTACATATCCTCTAGAAGCTGCTCTGTAAGGATTAGCAAAAAGGTTGGCATATTCTTGTTCCATTTCTTTCAATTTAGCATCTGAATCATCTGCTTCTTTAATTTCTTTTTTGAAAATAATTTCAGCAGCACCCTTAGCTCCCATAACAGCAATTTCGGCATTTGGCCAAGCAAAATTCATATCGGCACCAATGTGTTTAGAGTTCATTACATCGTAAGCTCCTCCATAAGCCTTACGAGTTATAACACTTATTCTTGGAACGGTAGCTTCGCTAAACGCATACAATAGTTTAGCACCATTGGTAATTATTGCATTCCACTCTTGATCTGTTCCTGGTAGAAAACCTGGTACATCTACTAAAACAAGTAACGGAATATTAAAACAATCGCAAAACCGAACAAAACGTGCTCCTTTTTTTGAGGCATTTATATCTAATACTCCTGCTAAAACAGAAGGCTGATTTGCGACAATTCCAACCGATCTTCCTCCAATTCTTGAAAACCCTACAACTATATTAGCTGCATAATCTTTATGTACTTCGTAAAAAGAGTCTTCATCAACAATACCATCAACTACCTCTCTAATATCGTAAGGTTGATTTGGGTTTTTAGGAACTATTTTATTTAACACTTCACGAACCTCTGTTTCTGGCGTTCTATAAACTAATTTAGTGGGGCTATCTTCACAATTTTGAGGGATATAACTTAACAGTCTTTTAATTCCTTCAATACACTCAATTTCATTTGCATATGCAAAATGTGTAACTCCTGATTTTGATGCATGAGAATCTGCTCCTCCTAACTCTTCAGAAGTAACCTCTTCATGCGTTACTGTTTTTACCACATTTGGCCCAGTTACAAACATGTATGATGTATTTTGAACCATGCACACAAAATCGGTAAGTGCCGGAGAATAAACGGCTCCACCTGCACAAGGCCCCATAATGGCTGATATTTGAGGGATTACTCCTGATGCTCTTGTGTTTCTGTAAAAAATATCTGCATATGCCGCTAAGGAAACAACTCCTTCTTGAATACGTGCTCCACCCGAATCATTTAAACCAATAACTGGCGCACCATTTTGCATAGCTAAATCCATAATCCGGCAAATTTTTTCTCCATGAGCTTCGGCCAATGATCCTCCCAAAACAGTAAAATCTTGCGAATAAACATAAATTAAGCGACCGTTTACTTTGCCATAGCCAACTACTACTCCATCACCGTAATACTGCTGCTTATCTAACCCAAAGTTTTTAGAGCGGTGCTTCATTAACTCACCAACTTCTTCAAATGAGCCTTCATCTAACAAGAAATTAATTCGTTCTCGGGCAGTTAATTTGCCCTTTTTATGTTGCGAATCAATACGTTTTTGTCCGCCACCTAATTTAGCTTCTTCTTTTTTTTGATTAAGTAAATCAAAAGCATTTTTACTATTTTCTGAACTCATATTAACTTTAATCGAACTTAATTAATACTGCATTTTTTTCTACTGCTGCTCCTTGCTTAGCAAGTATTTCTTTAATTTTTCCTGAGCCACTTGCCTTAATTATATTCTCCATTTTCATGGCTTCCAATATAATAAGTGGATCGCCTTTTTCTACCTCATCGCCTACCTTAACCCCAACTTGAACTACCAAGCCAGGCATTGGCGCTTTTAAATCTTTCATTTTTTGTGAGGATGAACTCTCAAAACCCATAGATTCTAGCAACAAATCACGATCGGTTTTATAACTTACTTCTGTTTTTTTATTGTTTATTCTAACAATCATTTTATTTTCATCTGGTATGCGCTCATTTATTTCTACCAAGTAAGAAACATGATTATGAATAATATGATAGGTATGATCGTTTACCTTATACTGGTCTATTTCAAACGGCTCTCCGTTTACGGTGCTTTTTAATGAATTAGCCTTGTCTAGCTCAACAAGTATAGACGAATTTTGAACGTTTACTTTAGTAGCCATAATTATATCACTTGAAGGTTTTTACCTACCCCTTCAAAGGCTTTAATTGCTTTATCTAAATGCTCTTTTGTATGTGCTGCAGAAATTTGCGTTCTTATTCTGGCCTGACCTTTGGGTACAACTGGATAAAAGAACCCTACTGCATAAATCCCTTTTTCTAATAATTGGTCGGCAAATTTTTGAGCCAATGGAGCATCATATAACATAATAGGTACTATGGGCGAATCGCCTTCTTTAATATCGAAACCTAATTTTTTAATGGCCGATTTAAAGTATTTCGTGTTGTCTTCTAATTTATCTCTAAGATCCTTGTTTGTACTCAACAAATCTAACACTTCAATAGAAGCTCCTGTAATTACTGGCGACAAAGAGTTTGAAAATAAATAAGGACGTGATTTTTGACGAAGAATTTCAATTATTTCTTTTCTTCCTGAAGTAAACCCTCCCATAGATCCACCTAATGCTTTACCAAGTGTTCCGGTAATAATATCTACTCTACCCAATACATTATTATACTCAGCAGTGCCTCTACCAGTTTTTCCTATGAAACCAGTTGCATGGCAATCATCTACCATTACCAAAGCTTCATATTTATCGGCTAAATCACATATTTTATCAAGCTTAGCAATATCGCCATCCATAGAAAAAACACCATCGGTAACAATTATTTTAAAACGCTGAGCAGTAGCTTTTTTTAATTGTTCTTCAAGGTCGCTCATATCGCTGTGCTTATAACGATAACGCTGTGCCTTGCAAAGTCTTACTCCATCAATAATAGAAGCGTGGTTTAAAGAATCAGAAATAATTGCATCTTCTGCCGTTAAAAGTGGCTCAAACACACCACCATTTGCATCAAAACATGCGGCATATAAAATGGTATCTTCAGTACCTAAATAGTTGGCAATTTTAGCTTCTAATTGCTTGTGAATATCTTGTGTACCGCAAATAAAACGAACAGATGACATGCCAAAGCCATGAGAATCGATATATTTTTTTGAAGCTTCTATAACTTTTGGGTGTGAGGATAAACCTAAGTAGTTATTTGCACACATTATTACTACTTCCTCTTCTTTATCTGTAGTTACAACCGCCCCTTGAGGAGAAGTAATTACGCGTTCTTTTTTGTAAAGACCGGCCTGTTCTATTTCTTTGATTTCTTTTTGAAGAAAAGCTTTATTAGAATACATTAATTAGTGGTTTTATTCAAACTTATAAATTATTCATTCATGTTCATGATTTGTGTTTGCAATCTGATTGATTCTTCATGCAATACTTCGAGATATTTTTTAGTAAAATCTAAATTTAAAGACAATGAGTTAGATAAATTAGTGCGAGACTCTAAAATCTCTTTCCAACGCTCTAACTGAAGAATAGTGACTTTATTTTTCTTTTTATAAGCACCTATTTTTTCTACAATTTGCATACGATCTTTAATCTTTCTAAGAATTTCATGATCAATTTCATCAATAATAGCTCTTAGTGATTTAAGTTCTTGATTTAAACTATTCACGCCTGAATCTCTAACGTTGAGATTATCGAGAATTTGTCCTAAATTTTGTGGTGTTACTTGTTGAGAAGCATCGCTTAGTGCTTCATCTGGATTAATATGAGATTCTATCATTAATCCATCCATTTCCAAGTCTAGCGCTTTTTGAGATATATCATGTATCAAATTTCTTTTACCTGCTATATGGCTTGGATCGCAAATGATATTTAAATCAGGAAAAATTGTTTTTAACTCAATGGCCATTGACCAGCGAGGTGCGTTTCGGTAAGGCGTATTATCAAACCAAGAGAACCCCCTGTGTATAGCTGCGATTTTATTGACTCCAGAATTCTGAATCCGTTCTATCGCTCCTACCCAAAGTTTAAAATCTGGATTTACAGGGTTTTTTACCATGATAGGAATATCTATTCCTTTTAATGCATCTGCAATTTCTTGCACTGCAAAAGGACTTACAACGGTTCTTGCCCCAAGCCACAATACATCAACCCCTGCTTTTAAACAAGCCTCAACATGTTTTGTGTTTGCAACTTCCGTACAACAAGGAACATCAATTGCTTTAGAAGCTGTTTTGAGCCAATTTAGCGCATCCGCTCCTACTCCTTCAAAAGAATTAGGCCTTGTTCTTGGTTTCCAAATACCCGCTCTAAGCATATTAATATTTGTATGCTCTTGTAGCAATTTAGCTGTAGAAACTAACTGCTCCTCACTTTCTGCACTACAGGGGCCTGAGATTAAGTAAGGCCTAAGGTTTTTTGACTCTTTGAACCACTTATTTAAGGGAATTATTTTTTTTGTAACTACCGACATTTAAGTATAAAACAACGATTACTTGGTTTTAGTTCTTCTGCGGAAATGCAGTAAGCATCCTCTCTAAAAAATCATGTGTACTCCAAGCGTCTCTATCAGAATACATTCCCATTCTTACAATTACTAAATCCATAGAAGGGATAATAAATACGTACTGACCTTGGTAACCTGCAGGATAATACAAATCAGACGGTAAATCTTTCCATTTTCTATCACTTTTATCCTCTTCTAAACCCGCATTCATCCAAAAGTGCGCACCGTATTGCAAACTATCACTTGCTTCAGTTGGAGTACGCGTGTAGCGCACCCAATCTGAAGGTAATATTTGCTCTCCATTCCATACGCCTTTCTCTAAATAAAACATACCAAAACGAGCCCAGTCTCTAGGTGTTGCATATGAAAATGAAGATCCTACAAAATAACCTGAGGCGTCAACTTCCATCTCCATGCTGTACATACCAAGTTTGTAGAACAACTTGTTGTAAATATAATCTACCGGGTTTTCACCTGCGGCAGAAAGTTTATCCATCAAATACTTTGTTAAAATATTTGTAGTGCCACTAGAGTAATACCATTTTTCACCAGGAGGATAATAAATTTCTTGGTTAATAGCCACAGATGCAGCAGAATAACTATCAAAAAGCATCTCTGTTGCCGCACTAGGTTTTGCATATTCCTCTTCGAAATGCAGCCCAGAGTTCATCCTTAATAAATTATCAATTGTTATATTCTTCCTCGAATCATTTTTCCATTCGTCAATCTCAACTTTTTCATCTAGTGTAACTAACCCATCTTTTACCATTACACCAGTGAGTGCATTTATTAAACTTTTAGTCATTGACCAGCCTAACTGAGGAGTGCTTTTGGTAAAACCATCTGCATATCGTTCTGCAATTATCTCTCCTTTGTACACAACTAGCACAGCTCTTGTTTCTTTAGTCATGTCTTCATAAGGTTCAGAAAACGCTGCGTCTATTGCCAAATTAAGTTTACTATGGTTTACCGTAATTGAGTCTTTAGGGTTTTCAACTCGCTCACCTAATGCCCATGGTTCTACAGTTAAAACTCGCGGTCGCTCGTAAACATATCTCTTGGGTTTTTGAAGGTTGTAATCTTCATCAACTAAGGTGCAGCCTAGGCCCTTTCTGTAAATCGCCTTTTTAGCTAAGAACCCGTACAGTGAAGACTCGACAGTTTTGGAGTTTAAATCTACCTCCTTTGTTAAATACCAATAATTTTTTAACTCTTTTGCTTGACAATCATTTCTTTCTGCTATAAATGTGCAAGAACATAGTGACTTTGCGTTGAAACCGTTTGCTATTTCTGTGTATTTTGAGAGGTATAACACCCCAAATAAAACCACTATAAGTGAAAGAATTAAAATAAACCGACCGAAGTTATTCATACTTTTTTTTTGCAAACTTAAAATAAAGCTGGATTAATACACTATTTATAAGATTAGGAAAGCAGTTGAAGCATGAAACAAAGTTGTGTATATTTGTGTTTCTTTAAAAAGTTCAACCTTATGGAGTTTAAGGCAGGCCCCCTTTTAGACAGGATAAATATCCCTGAAGATTTAAGAAAATTAGATGCAGAACTGCTTCCACAAGTATGTGATGAACTAAGAGATTTTATTGTTGATGTAGTATCTCATAAAGGCGGGCATTTTGGCGCTAGCCTAGGAGTGGTTGAATTAACAACTGCCATCCATTATGTATTTAATACTCCTTACGATCAACTTGTTTGGGATGTTGGACATCAAGCTTATGGTCACAAAATACTTACAGGCAGGAGAAAACAATTTCACACAAACAGAATTTACAAAGGATTAAGTGGCTTTCCGAAAATTAGTGAAAGTGAATATGATACCTTTGGCGTAGGGCATTCATCTACCTCTATATCGGCCGCATTAGGAATGGCTGTGGCTTCAAAACACTTAGGAAACAACGACAAACAACACATTGCGGTAATTGGAGATGGTGCGATGACTGCAGGCTTAGCCTTTGAAGGCTTAAATCATGCAGGTATAGCAAATACAAATATATTAGTTGTTTTAAATGACAATTGCATGTCTATAGATCCGAACGTAGGCGCATTAAAAGATTACCTAACAGATATTACAACCTCGCACACTTACAATAAAATTAAAGACGAGGTGTGGAATTTACTTGGTAAATTAAGCACATTCGGAAAAAGTGCTCAAGAAATTGTGTCTAAAGTTGAATCCTCCATAAAATCCACATTACTAACAAAAAGCAATTTATTTGAGAGTCTCAATTTCAGATACTTCGGACCGGTAGACGGTCATGATGTTGAGCATCTAGTAAGTGTACTCGAAGATTTAAAAAATATTCCCGGACCAAAAATACTTCACTGTGTTACCCGTAAAGGCAAGGGGTATAAACCTGCAGAAGAAGGTAACCAAACGAAATGGCACGCACCAGGTTTGTTTAATAAAGAAACAGGAGAAATTGTTAAAATAATTCCTAAATCGCCTCAGCCTCCAAAATACCAAGATGTTTTTGGACATACAATAGTTGAACTTGCTGAAAAAAATGAAAAAATAGTTGGTATCACTCCTGCAATGCCATCTGGTAGTTCATTAAATATAATGATGAAAGCAATGCCCGACAGAGCTTTTGATGTTGGAATTGCTGAGCAACATGCAGTAACATTCTCAGCAGGTTTGGCGCAACAAGGCCTAGTTCCTTTCTGCAATATATACTCATCATTTATGCAACGGGCATATGATCAGGTAATTCATGATGTTGCAATACAAAATTTACACGTAATTTTTTGTTTAGATAGAGCTGGCTTAGTAGGAGCTGACGGACCAACACATCATGGCGCATATGATATAGCCTACATGAGATGTATACCAAACCTTATTGTATGTGCTCCACTAAACGAAGAAGAGCTTAGAGACTTAATGTACACAGCTCAACTTGCCGAAACAAATGCTCCAGTAGTCATAAGATATCCAAGAGGGAGTGGTGTTATGACAAATTGGAAAACACCTTTGAAAAAAATTAAAATTGGCACTGGCACAAAAATAAAGTCGGGAGATTCTCTTGCTATTTTAACAATTGGCCATATGGGTAATTTAGCTCTGGAAGCGGCAAATGAACTAATGACAAACGGTATTGATGTGAGTGTTTATAATATGCGGTTTGTAAAACCCATAGATGAAGTTATGCTACATGAAGTATTTAGCAAATTTGATAAAGTAATTACCGTAGAGGATGGTTGTGTTATAGGTGGGATGGGCAGCGCTGTTTTAGAATTTATGGCTAGTAATGGATATCAAGCACAAGTTAAAATACTTGGCATACCAGATAAAATAATTGAACATGGTAGCCAAAAAGAATTATATACCGAATGTAATTACAATGTAGATTCAATTGTTGAAAATGCAACTATCATGTTGGAAAAAAAATCTAGCAAAGCACTCGCTTAATGTTTGTAAACAAAAAATTATGGTTTATACTCATTACTTTCTTAGCGAGCATACCGTCATTTGCTGTTCGGAATATCAAATATAAATTTGAAACAATTACCATTGAAGATGGGCTTTCACAAAGTAAAATAAATAAAGTTGTTCAAGACGAAAAACAGTTTATTTGGATTGCAACTCAAGATGGATTAAATAAGTACAACAGCTATGAATTTAAGATTTATAAAAACAAAATTGATCAATTAAATTCTTTAAGCAGCAACTATTGTTTTGATGTATTAACAATTGATAGTGAGTTGTGGGTAGCCACAGACAAAGGATTAAATATGATTGACCTTAAAAAAGGGAAAATCATGAGCTTTTTTTTTGATCCCTTAAATGAAAACTCACTTGCAAATAATTTAACCCGAAAACTTCTTTTAGATAACGACTCTAACCTTTGGGTAGGTGCTTCTAATGGCAAACTAACTATATATAATAGAGAAAGTAAAACATTTACAAGACTAAACAAACTACCAATAACAAGTGAAATTACTGATCTTAAGAACGACAGTAAAGGAAATATATGGATAGGAACTGCCGCAAATGGAATACTTATAGTAAATAAGCAAGGGCAGTTAATTAGAACTTTAAATACGCTTGAATTAATTAATTCTGCTGGAGTTAAATCTATTACTATAAATAACACTCTAAAACATGTTTGGGTAGGGTCTAACACCGGACTATCAATTTTCAACCTGCCAGAACAAATTTCTTCCGACAGTATTATTAATATTTACAAAAAAGAATCTTATAGTAACGAAGAGATTAGCGTAAATACAATTTTACACGATTCAAAAAATAAGTTTTGGCTTGGCACAAACGGTCATGGACTAATTAGAGTTGTTCTCAACCCTAAAACTGAATTACCAGAAAGCTATCATTTATCCGTTAGTAATAGTGCTGAACGATTCTCGCTAACAAGTAATGTAATTTATACGTTGTTCGAAGATATCTCAGGTGTTATTTGGGTAGGAACTTCAAACGGGGTAAGTAAATTTTCTCCTTCAAAACAATATTTCGATCATATTAAAGGATTTACAGATAATTCTAACAATTCCAATGTATGGTCGCTGCACGAAGATAAAAAAGGTACAGTATGGATAGGCACTAGAGAAGGCTTGTCTCAGTTTAACAAGGTAAATAATAAAAGTATAACAACTAGCGATTTATCAAGCTCTCCTAATTTCAAATCTAACAATAGTGTATATTCCATTCTCGAAGATTCTGATGAAACACTTTGGGCTGGAACCATTGATCAACTTCTAAAAATAGAGCGAAACGAAAATAACGAAGTGATTAAGGTTGTAGAAATGTTTCATTGGGGAAGTAAAGAAAATGAATATATTGAAAATCCGATTTATCGAATCTCTGAAGCGAAAAACAAAGATATTTATTTTGGAACCCGATACGGAATAGGCGTTTATAAAAAATCTAGTAAAGAGTTTGAATTTATACGAGATGTATTTAATAAAGATGGAAGTAAATTACCCAGTTTTAGCCAAGTTAGGTGTATTGAAGAAGATAAAAATGGAAATTTATGGGTAGGAACTGAGCGAGGACTCTATAAAATAATAGATAAAGACTTTTATAATGTCACTTATTTTGGAAATGAAATAACTGGTTTTAATAATATAATCACCTCTCTTTTAATAGACGGAGATTTTATGTGGGTCGGAACCTATGGAGGAGGACTAATAAAGTTCTCTCAAAAGACAGATCAGGTTAAAAGGTATTCTGAAAGAAACGGACTTTCTAATAATGTGGTGTATGGTATATTAAAAGACCATAAAAACAATCTTTGGATGAGCACCAACAAAGGGCTTTGCATGTTTAACCCTAGTAAACAAACCTTCACCACTTACACCGAAGAAGACGGCCTGCAAAGCAATGAATTTAATGCTGGAGCATATACAAAAGGAAGGAATAATTACATGATTTTTGGAGGAATAAATGGCTTTAATATTTTTAATCCTAGAAACATAATAATAAACACCGTTCCTCCAGTACCAGTAATCTCTGATGTTAAACTCTACAACCGATCAATAAACTATAATCCGATATTATCGCCTACAGATGTCGCTTATAATAGTGAATTGAATTTTAAGCATAAGCAAAATAATTTAACCATTGAATTTGCAGGGTTACAGTATTTATCATCCTCCAAAAACTCTTATCAGTATAAACTTGACGGCTTTGATGAAAAGTGGGTTCATACTACAAACCGACAAGCAATTTACAATAATTTAGAGCCTGGTAATTACACCTTTCTGCTCAAAGCTTGCAACTCAGACGGTCTATGTAATGAAAGCCCTTTAAAAATGAACATTAATATTAAGCCAGCCATTTTTCAGCAGTGGTGGTTTAGAGTTGCACTACTGCTTGCTTTAATAGGTCTTGCTTTATTGGCTATAAAAACAAGATTTAAACTGGTTGAAAATCAAAAGAAGGCACTCGCAATTCTTGTACAAAGAAGAACCAAAGAAGTTATTCTTCAAAAAGAAAAAATAGAACAACAGAAAGCTGAACTTGAAGAGCAAAAACAAAAATCAGACGAATTATTAAGAAATATGTTGCCATTGCAAACCGCAAAAGAACTTCAGCTAAGCGGAAAAGCGAAACCAAGAAGTTTTAAAATGGCAACTGTAATGTTTACTGATTTTAAAAATTTCACTAGAATAGCAGAAAAATTAAATCCGAAAGAGCTTGTTGAACAATTAGACAAGTATTTTAAGAAGTTCGATGACATTATTGAAAAATATAATCTTGAAAAAATTAAAACAATTGGCGATTCGTATATGTGTGTTGGAGGAATACCTATTCGAAATAGAACAAACCCATATGATGTAGTACTAGCGGCCCTAGAAATTCAGCATTATATGGATGAGCTTAAGCTTGAAAAAATAAAAAATGGTGAACAATATTGGGAAGCAAGAGTTGGCGTTCACACAGGGTCTTTGGTCGCTGGTGTTATAGGATCTAAACGATTTGCCTATGATATTTGGGGAGATACTGTAAATATTGCTAACAGGCTTGAAACAACCTGTTTACCCGGAAAGGTTAATATATCAGGTGTAACATATAGACATATAAAAGATTATTTTGAATGCACCCATAGGGGTAAAATTCAAGCTAAAAACAAAGGTGAAATTGAAATGTACTTTGTTGACAGAATTAAGCCTGAATATAGCAGGAACAAAAATGGGAAAATTGCTAATAACTTATTAATTACCAAAATTGATGAATTAATTTTCGGGCATATTCTCAACTACAAAAAAGCAGAAAAAAACCTCTTAACCAAATTAAGAACACAACTTCCTTCTAATCTTTATTATCATAATGTTCATCACACTATAGATATTTGTGCAGCAGCAGAAAAAATAGCCATTGCAGAAGGGCTAAAAAGAGAAGATGTGATACTAATAAAGACGGCTGCCCTTTATCATGATGCTGGATTTATTGAACAATACCATAACAATGAACACATAGGAATAAAAATGGCTAAAGAAGACCTCCCAAAATCTGGATTTAGCGAAATGCAAATTGAAGAAATAACAAACTTAATTGATGCTACATCAATGCCATCAAAACCACAAACACATTTTCAAAAAATCCTTTGCGATGCCGATTTAGATTATCTAGGTCGAGATGATTTTTTCAAAATATCAGATAAATTAAAACGTGAGTTTTTAGAAAGAAGTATTGTTAAAAATGACCTTGAGTGGGATGCGCTACAAATTAAATTTATCTCCCAGCATCAATATTTCACTGAAACTTCTCAGTCTACAAGAGACTGGAAAAAATATCAGAATTTAACACTAGTCAAAAAAAGATATCAAACCCTGCTCGAAAATGAAAACAATTGATATTCAAAACCTAGAAGCAATAATTTTTGATTTAGGTGGTGTAATCATCAACATTGATTATAACCTAACTGTTAAAGCTTTTGAAAAAATAGGATTTACAGATTTTAACCAACAATACTCGCAAGCAAAACAGTCGGGGTTATTTGATTTACTAGAAACCGGCAAAATACAGCCAAAGCAATTTGTAAATGAGCTTAAATTAAAGACTCCAATACAAATTACTGATCAACAAACCATTGATGCATGGAATGCATTACTACAAGATTTCCCAAAAGAACGATTGGAGCTATTAAAACGTTTAAATAAAAAATTCAATACTTTTTTATTAAGTAATACCAATCAAATTCATTTAGAGTCTTTTAATAAAATTTTAGAAAAAACACATGGCCTATCATCCCTCAAAAACCAAAATTTTTTTAAAGAAGTTTACTATTCACATGAAATACAGCTTCGAAAGCCGCATACTGAAGTATTCGAATATGTAATTAAAAAGAATAAACTTAATCCTTCCAAAACTTTATTTATTGATGATTCTATTCAACATATTGAAGGAGCTAATAAGACAGGATTGCAAACATATTGGATGCAAAAAGGAGATGATATTCTCAACCTATTTAGCGAATACTAACTAACTGGTAGAGATAAAGCCTTTTTATTAGCAAGCTCCACCCTGCGCACTATTTTAATGCTTATTTCATAAAGTACCATCAACGGGCCTGTTACCAATAACTGACTAAAAATATCAGGGGGAGTAATAACGGCTGATAAAACCAAGCAAACTACAAACGCTATTTTCCGATAGTTTTTTAAAAGGCTTTCTGTAATGATTCCAATTTTAGCTAAAAAGTAAGAAAGTACTGGCAGCTCAAACAAAACGCCACAACCAAGAATTAAGCTTATAAACAGGCTATTGTAAGAATTTAACCTAGGTATATTCTCAACATCACTACTAACTTGGTAGTTCATTAAAAAATTAATAGATAAAGGGGCTATAATATAGTAAGCGAACAAAACACCGCTTATAAATAAAATACTGGTAAAAAAAATAAACCCTCGAGAAGCTTTACGCTCTTCTTTGCTAAGAGCAGGCTTTAGAAAGCGCCAAAATTCCCATACTATATAGGGAAATGAGATAATAAAACCTGTTACAATAGAAACCATTAAATGTGATACAAACTGACCAGACATATCAACGTTTTGCAATTTTGGTAAATTCTGACCAATACAAAGAGTATCAGTCTCAACCATAGATGGTACTATTCCGTTTAACCAAACCGAAACCTTACACAAAAACCGAAAGGTAATAAAATCGGCATTTTTAGGAGCCAAAATAATTTTATCAAATACAAAATCCTTAAAAATAAATGCGAAAACTATACCTGGTAAAATAGCAAAAAGAGAGCGCATAATGTGCCAGCGCAATATCTCAAGATGGTCTAAAAAAGACATCTCAGCACTTTCCTCTGTTGGTTGATCCATTGCCATAAAACAAATTTAACTTAAAAAATACTCATCCTCATAAAAGAGATAGTTGTTATGCCTATTTTTGTATCTAAATCTTGTTAATTAACACTTAAAAATAAATACCATGAATTTCAAATTAGCATTAATAGCTTTAGGCTTCATTGGCCTTCAAGCGTGTAGTTCAAATGAAACTTCAGAAAGCCTTCAAAAAGCACCTACTGAAATATCAAAAACAATTACAAAAAAGGCAATTAGTTCAGATGAAATGGCAAGCTTATCAAGTAATTCAACAGCTAGTATAGCAATTGAAGGAATGGCTTGTGAAAAAGCATGTGCGGGTAAAATTCAAAAAACGCTCTCTACTCAATCAGGTGTTAAGTCTTGCAGCATAAACTTTGAAGATAAAATTGCAACAGTTCAATATGATGATAAAACAATAACTGAAGATAAGTTAATCTCTACCATTCAAGACCTAAATAACGGACAATATGCCGTTACAAAAATGGAAGTAGAAAAATTTATAACTGAAATTCCAATAAGCGAAGAAAAAACAAACCAAGAAGGTTAAAATTAGTACAATGTCAGTAATTCAAGAACTTACCTGGAGAGAACTTATACACGATATTATGCCCGGCACAGAAGCGCAGCTTCTGAAAGAGCCTACAACCTGCTATGCAGGCTTTGACCCTACAGCAGACTCATTACACATTGGTAATTTAGTGCCAATTATTTTACTAATGCACCTTCAAAAAGCAGGTCATAAACCTGTTGCATTGGTTGGTGGAGCAACCGGAATGGTTGGTGATCCTTCAGGAAAAAGAGAGGAACGACAGTTGTTAAACGAAGAAACCATTCAGCATAATCTTTCTTGCCAACAAAAACAACTAGCAAAATTTATTCAATTTGGCACAGGCAAAAAAGATGCAATAGTAGTTAACAACTATGATTGGTTTAAAGATTTTTCATTCTTAGATTTTATTCGTGACGCTGGTAAACACATTACTATAAGTTACATGCTGGGTAAAGACTCAGTAAAAAGTCGTTTAGAAACAGGCATGTCTTTCACAGAATTTACATACCAATTAGTACAAGGCTACGATTTTTATCATTTAAATAAAGAATACAATTGTAAAGTTCAGGTAGGAGGATCAGACCAATGGGGAAACATTGTAACAGGTATAGAATTAATAAGACGTAAAGGCGGTAGCGATTCTTTTGCGTTTACAGCACCTTTGGTAACAAAAGCTGACGGCACTAAGTTTGGTAAATCTGAAGGAGGAAATATTTGGTTAGACGCTAGTAAAACCAGCCCATATAAATTTTATCAGTACTGGTTAAACACATCAGATGAAGATGCAGAAAAGTTCATAAAGATATTTACGTTTTTTGATCAACCAACAATAAAAAACTTAATCGCACAACATAAAGAAGCACCACATTTAAGACTCCTCCAAAAAGCACTCGCAGAAGACATTACTGCAAGAGTACATAGTAAAGAAGACGTTGATCAAGCTCAAAAAGCAGCTCAGATACTATTCGGAAAAACAACTTTTGACGAAATAAATTCAATTTCTGAAGACAGCTTTCTATCTGTCTTTGAAGGTGTGCCACAAGCTGAAGTACCGCAAGCAGAAATTGCCGCAGGCATTAATGTAATAGAACTTTTAGCAAACAGTACTGGTTTTTTAAAATCAAACGGAGAAGCGCGCAGAGCACTTAAAGAAAACTCCATTCAAATAAATAAAGAAAAAGTAAAAGAAGACTTTACCCTAAAATCAGAAAATCTCATAAATAACAAATACGCAATATTACAACGAGGTAAAAAGAATTACTTTTTGGTAAAAGCTGTATAAAACGATTTTCAGAAACAAGGTTTATGCCATTAACAAACGATCAAATATTAACCATTGATATTCACACGCACATTCTGCCTGAGCATATCCCAAATTTTAAAAAACGATTTGGTTACGGAGGATTTATTCACTTAGATCACCACAAAACTGGTTGTGCTCGTATGATGATGGACAACAAATTTTTTCGCGAAATACAGTGTAATTGTTGGGATCCTAAACAACGTATAACTGAATCTGACGAACAAAATGTACACGTACAAGTATTAAGCACAGTACCTGTTTTGTTTGCCTATTGGGCAAAACCAAAAGACACGTTAGAAGTGTCAAAAGTAATTAATGATCATATTGCAGGCATAGTACAAAAATATCCTAAACGTTTTGTAGGCCTTGGCACTCTTCCAATGCAAGATCCTGATTTGGCCATACAAGAGTTGCGCAGATGTATGAAAATTGGATTAAGAGGTGTAGAAATTGGCTCACACATAAACGACTGGAATTTAAGTAACCCAAATCTGTTTCCATTTTTTCAAGAAGCTGAAAAACTAGGTGCGGCAATTTTCGTTCACCCTTGGGATATGATGGGGCAAAAAAAGATGCCCGAATACTGGCTGCCATGGCTAGTGGGCATGCCTGCAGAAACATCATTAGCCATTTGTTCTATGATTTTTGGGGGCATTTTTGAGCGGTTACCAAATTTAAAAGTAGCCTTTGCACATGGCGGAGGATCATTTCCTGCAACCATCGGCCGTATCGAACATGGCTTTAATGTTCGTCCCGATTTATGTGCCGTAGACAACCCAATTAATCCAAAAAATTACCTAGGAAAATTCTTCTTCGACAGTCTTGTTCACGATAAAAACATGCTAAAATACCTTGTTGATCTAGTAGGCGCTAACCGAATCGCTTTAGGCACTGACTACCCATTCCCTTTGGGCGAATTACAGCCAGGTAAGCTTATTAAAGAAACCTTTACTGACTTTAAAACAAAAGAAGCACTGCTACATGGCTCCGCACTAGAATGGTTAAGTTTAGATAAAAGTAATTTTATTTAGAAGGCAAAACCTGCCATACACTCATAAGTTTTTAGTGCGTTTTACGTACACTTGTTCGACCTTAAGTTTATCGAGATTGGTTGCTATTATTTTAGTATGCCTTGAACTTTTCGCTTCGTTTTGGTTCAAGTCAAAACGAAGAAGCACTAAACATTCAAAACAACCCACAAAAAACCCCTTTAACCTAACGGTTAAAGGGGTTTTGCATTCTAACAATAAGCAGCTTACTTGTTATCTACCTCTTCGTATTCAACATCGGTAACTTCTTCTGCAGTTGCATCAGCTGTAGCATCAGAAGCATCACCTGCATCTGCAGTAGCACCACCTTCAGCCGCTTGCTGAGCCGCATACATTTCTTGAGAAGCCGCTTGGAAAACCGTATTTAACGTTTCCATAGTAGTCGTAATCTTATCAAGGTCTTTAGCTTCGTAAGCAGTTTTAAGTTCCGCTAAAGCATCTTCAATAGGTTGCTTTTTCTCAGCAGGTATTTTACCACCATAATCTTTCAATGACTTCTCTGTTTGAAAAATCAGTGAATCAGCCTGGTTAATTTTATCAGCCTTTTCCTTCTCTTTAGCATCTTCTGCAGCGTTAGCTTCAGCTTCTTGCTTCATTTTATCAATTTCTTCTTGAGAAAGACCGCTACCTGCTTCAATTCTAATACTTTGCTCTTTACCAGTACCTTTGTCTTTAGACGATACATTTAAAATACCATTCGCATCAATATCAAAAGTAACTTCAATTTGCGGCACACCTCTTGGTGCTGGTGGAATTCCATCTAAGTGAAAACGACCTAACGAACGGTTATCTTTAGCCATTGGGCGCTCACCTTGTAAAATATGAACCTCAACAGATGGCTGGTTATCACTAGCAGTAGAATATATTTTTGACTTTTTAGATGGTATAGTAGAGTTAGACTCAATTAACACATCATAAACGCCACCCATAGTTTCAATACCAAAAGAAAGAGGAGTAACGTCTAATAAAAGAACATCTTTTACCTCACCAGTTAATACACCACCTTGAATAGCCGCCCCAACAGCAACAACCTCATCAGGGTTAACACCTTTAGAAGGCTCTTTTCCAAAGAAAGACTTCACAGCCTCTTGAACCGCTGGTATACGAGTAGAACCACCAACTAAAATAATCTCATCAATATCGCTTGTGCTCATACCCGCATTTTTAAGTGCAGATTTACATGGCTCAATTGTTCTTTTTATTAAACTGTCAGCTAATTGCTCAAATTTTGCTCTAGAAAGTGTTCTAACCAAGTGCTTTGGCACACCATCAACGGGCATAATATAAGGTAAATTAATCTCCGTAGAAGTTGTGCTTGAAAGCTCAACTTTAGCTTTTTCAGCAGCCTCTTTTAAACGCTGTAACGCCATCGGATCTTTTCTTAAATCTAAGTTTTCATCCTTTAAAAACTCATCAGCTAACCAATTAATAACTACCTGATCAAAATCGTCACCACCAAGGTGCGTATCACCATCAGTAGATTTAACTTCAAAAACGCCATCACCGAGCTCTAAAATAGAAACATCATGCGTACCACCACCGCAGTCAAACACAACAATTTTCATGTCTTTACCTTTCTTATCTAAGCCGTAAGAAAGAGCCGCTGCAGTAGGTTCGTTAATAATTCTTTTAACAGCTAAACCAGCAATTTCACCAGCTTCTTTGGTAGCTTGTCTTTGAGCATCATTAAAATATGCAGGCACAGTAATAACAGCCTCAGAAACAGAAGTTCCTAAATAATCTTCAGCCGTTTTCTTCATTTTTTGAAGCACCATTGCCGAAATCTCTTGAGGCGTATACTCTCTATCATCAATTTTAACTCTTGCCGTATTGTTTTTACCCTTTACAACTTCGTAAGGCACTCTTCCTATTTCCTTAGAAACCTCATCAAATCTGTTCCCCATAAATCTCTTTATAGAAGAAACTGTTTTTTGAGGATTTGTAATTGCTTGTCTCTTAGCAGGATCTCCTACTTTTCTTTCGCCACCTTCAACAAATGCTACAACAGATGGAGTGGTTCTTTTACCTTCGCTATTTGGGATAACTACAGGCTCATTACCTTCCATTACTGCAACACAGGAATTGGTAGTACCTAAATCTATTCCGATAATTTTTCCCATCTTGTGTTTTTTTTAATTAATAATTTATTACCCTTAGATCAATCACTGTGCCAGCCCGTTACACTCTTAAAATTCATGACATATTGTAAAAACGTACTGCAAACAAAGGCATTTTAGAATGACAAAAGTGACAAAAAGACATAATCACACGTTTTAAAACCTTAGAAGCTACTCCCGTTTTACACTACTAGTTGTACTATTTTACCTGAAGTTATATTGCACTTTGCAAAAGCTCATAAAATCGCTTTCTCAAAAAGCATATAATTATATCAAGTAAAAAAGCACAAGCTAACCGTTTCAACCGGGGCTAGAAATAACTAATCAACACCCCCTCGACATTCTAGAATAACAGTAATTAGTCGAAGCATTAAACCTTAGTAAAATCAAGAAGCTGAGAGCTTGGCTCGAAGATCACTTGACTGCACTTAGGTTTAATCAAGAGTTATTGATGTTATTATAGTAAGTCTTGATTTTTTGATTCTTTTGTGTCAAGACAAAAGAATAATAATCAGACATTCCATTTACCAAACTCAAATCAATCAAAGAAACCAAACAAATAAACACTCGGCCTTCAGTAAATTTAACTAGCATTACATTTAATATTCTTTAGCGCAGGCATGCGCGAAAGCACCCTCTGTTTGAGCACAGCGAGTTTGGATGCGAAAAGGCCAAGAAGATTGAATAGCAACCTTTCGAAAGAACGCAAGACCCGATCTCAGCTTCCTTTCGCATCAAAGCAAAAGAAAAACATTCTAATCACACGCATACAAACCACTCTCAGCACAAAAACCCAAATCAGAAGTATACTGACCAATGTAAAGCTCTTTTCGTGACTCAGCGTTTAGAGGCTTTTCATAAACAGAAACAATAGTGTTTCTAGTAGAAAATATTCCAATGCCGTTTTCAATATTCGTGTATTGAGGCTTATCTAAAACCACACTACTCGAAGTTGGTGAATTAACCTCTAAATAAGTATTCAACTCGTCACCAGAAACAACCATTTTGAACTGAAAATATAAAAACTTACGTTTAGTAACTCCAGGAGATTCAGCCAAAGACGAAATTTTAGATGCCAACTGCTGATAAAAAGCTTCCCCAGATATTGTCTGATTTAAATCCTGACCACCAAGGGTGTTAAATGAACTTTTATTTTCAAAATCCCATTGTATCGATTTTTCTTCAGAAGAACCATCAGCATAAAACTCATCGTAATAAACATTCATAGATAATTGGTAAGCCTTACCAGCCTTAACTGACTTAAAGCTAAACGTTTGATCAACATAATCACCGTTTGAACTTTTAAAGCCAACACTAACAGCAGAATTACCAAAAATTATTCCTCCTGAAAGATTAAAATTATCTATAATCTCAGTAGAAGAACGCACTATTTCCTCTTTACCATCTATTGCAATAGCTAAGTCATAGGTAGCTTCGGCATCTAGAGTTTTATCGAAATAGTATAACGTATGCTCTGGCCCATAAAAAAGACCACCTTCTTTGTTATTTAAAATGGTGTCTTTTAATGTTATAACATCGGTAACAGAACCATTAATTGTCTCGGTAATAGTAGCAGTAATATTGCTATTATATTCAGAAGAATCTCTGATTGCAGCAATATCAGTAGCATTTGCTTCACCTAAAAAAGCCTTGTTTATTTTTACGAAGTGAGTATTATCTGCTTTACTAAGTAAACCGTACACTACAGTTGTATCTTTCCAAGGAGCATTTACCTGTATTTCATCATCACAAGACTGAAGAAATATGAGTAAAAAACCGAATACAATAGAAGGAATTTTTTTGAGCATAGTTTAAAAATATACTTAAAGATACAAAAAGGAGGTTAATGAATCTGCCAGAACTACAATAACTAACATCTTAAGGAAATTTTTGAGAAAAGTAAAGCTTCAACTATTTACTCCCAAAAAGTATACGTAGCCGTTGTTACTATTTTTTGCTTTTTAAATAGTAATTCCTGATAAGTTACCAGGTTTTTTTGCTCTTCAGAACGAACGGACTTACAAGGCACTGTGTAATAATCACAATCGCGAAGCTCTGAGGTACCTTGGTAATACATAGGATCAAATAACTGATTGTTTAAATCAAACGGATAAAACATTTGCGACTTTGAGTTAACAGTAAATTCTCCAATAGCAAGACTGTCTTTTTCAGTACTGTACTGTTTAATTACAATCCCATCATTTTTTATCTCCTCATGCTTAAATAGCTTTGCGAGATTATTGGTGAAAATCACATTTGATGTGTCGTTATAATATTCCGTTATTTTATCGTTCACAAGCACATCTGAAATAACACCTGGTTGCTTATACTCAAAATGATATGTTAGAACGTGGCTTTTCATTAAAATAAACGAATCAGGATTAACCTCTCTTTCTTTTGAAAAATTATCAATAACCACTTCTTGAAGGTCGCTGTCTGTATTGTATGTAAATGCAATAAAGCCTGTCTCTGATGATTCTATTTCTCCTGTTTGAGTTGAAACATGTGATACATTAGTTATTCTATTCTTACTATCATATTTAATAGTAATTTCTTCCATCTGATCATAAAATAATTGGCTAGTCTCAACCAAAGGTTTTACCGCTTTGAAATAAAGCTCTAGTTTGAGAGGAAGCCCTTTTCTATTGTAGTTAACTATAAACTTATTACTACTTGCCACATCTTTAAGCGGTGTCCACCCTAAGAGGTTTTTTTTGAAATTTTCTTCCAAAAAAACAGCCTGCTTCACACCCAATCTAAAAAATGAGTTGTTGCTAGAATCTATCACTACCCCAAACCCTTCTAAAACTTCTTTAGATGTTAAATACTTAGAATTTTGTGTTTTTAAAATTGCTGGAAAAAACAATAAAAACACAATAACAAGAATCTTGCTTCGCATATTTATCATTTTATCTTCCTAACAAATCAACTAAAGTAATAATAGGCTTTTTTTTATCGTCACTAAAGTTAACTTGCGTCATTGTGTTTCTTGTAGGCCAATTAAATGTTTTTACACCTCCCAACTTGCCTTTATTAGCATAAGTAACCATAGATGCTTCTCTACTTCCTAAATAAGTAGTCACTTCTCTGATCTCTTGATCTTTAAAATGAATGTAGTTTTCCAATTTTGAATCACCAACAACTCTAATGAGTTTAATGTTTTTACCCCCCATCACTAAAGAAAAATCATTTCCTGTTTCAAGATTAACCACATAAGATTCTGACAAAACACCAGTGCTATCAAACTTTTGAGTAAACGACTGATCAGATTTAATATTCATTAAAACTGCTTCTGTTATTTCTTCATTTTTATTTTGTTTAAATGTTAGCGTAACAAAATCACTAAGCATAACCTTTCCTTGAATTCCATTTTCTGTTATAACTCTTTCTGCAAAACTATTTTTAGATTTATTGTATAATATAAATGCTAAAACTAGCGAAGTAATAAAAAATAGAAAGAATAAAATTTTATAAAGAGCATTAGACATAAAAAATGTTTTTAAAATTAATTGAAGTTTTCAGATAGTATTTGTTCAGAAACATACCTTGCCAACAGCATTACAGTTTCATAAGGATTAACATGAACAGAGGTAGGAAATAAACAAGCATCAGCAACATAAATAGACTTACTGCCTTTTAATTTACCGTTAATATCTACTGCACCTGTTTCATCAGCACTCATTCTTAAACCGCCTTGCGGATGCGCGCTTGAAAGTGGCGATTTTGCAAATGATAAACTCTTATCAGTAATTAATTCATCTAAATTATCTAAATCAGAAGGATATAGTAATGCTTTAGTTGAACCAGGAATAACAGCATACTCACAACCAGCAGCAAAAAATAGTTGTACCGATTTTTTAAGAGCATCCACAAGCGATGCCTTTACAGCTGGGTTTACTGTATACTCTAAAACTGGATTTCCATTTTTATCTACTGTAATTCTGTTATGCTTTTCAGCCTTGTCGTGTGTTAGAATAAGTATAGACATCATTTTATTGTAATCCTTCATTACTTTTTGATGATCCGCACCAAAACCAGGGTTATTTTTGGCAGTTATACCTGGGTAATAAAATGAAGTTTCTAAATAATACCCGTTAGACTCAGAAAAAGCATCGATATAATACGTCTTTGGAAAACCCCTATAATTTTTAATTTTTTCAGGTTGCACTCCGTTTACATTCAATGCAGGATGAAGGGTTACGTAACGACCTAACGCATCTTTCTGAAGATTTAAATGCTTTAAAGATCTCATTAAAATAGCAGGAGAGTTTAAAACGCCAGCTGCCAAAACAATAACCTTAGCAGAAATACTGTAATCCCCTTCGCTAACTTTGTTAGGTTCTGTATTTAACACAGCGGGCTTCACCTTAAAATTAACCTTGTTTTCTTCGAGGTAACTTACCTCAGCATTATAAATAAAGTCAATTCCGTTATTTAATGCTTTTGGCACTTGCACTTCTAAAGTGCTTTGCTTTCCGCCAGAAGTACAACCTATATTACAAAAGCCTTGTTGTTGGCATCCTTTCACGTTAATTTTTAATCGCTTAGTAGGTATGCCTAATGCATCAGCACCTTTTTTAAATAGACTATTGTTTTCATTATCCCAACTTTCGGGTAATTCGTGAACATTAATCTGTTCTTCAATTTCGTTTAACCTACTATTCGCATAGTCGTCTGTTAAAAACGATAAACCAAAATCATCCCTCCACTCTTTTAAAACGGAACTAGGTGGCCTAAATGAAACACCCGTATAAACAGCAGTACTACCACCAACAGTATTTGCGGCAGCCACCCCAACACTTAAGTTTTTAGATAAAAAACCACCACGTTTGTAGTACATGGAAGTCATGTCTTTTTCCTTCTGATTAAAAAACTCTTTTGTTCTGTATGAACCAGAATCTAACAAAAGAATAGATACCCCTTTATCCTTAAATCTACTCAAATATTCAGCAGCAGTTCCTCCACCAGCTCCTGAACCAATAATAACAATATCGTAGGCTGATTTCATATCTATTTTATTTCTCTTTGTACAATTGGGCCGTCATAATTAATATCATCCCAGGTATTATTCATACTATAATAAGATACCATAATTAAATTTCGTAAGCCAGTAAAACCAGCAGTGATTTTAGACACAGGAAAATCTGATATTTTCTTAAGGTAATGTTCTCTACTTACCACATTAAGCTTATTAAATGACTTAACATTATACACCCAACTCAGTTTTGCTATTACGCCCGTAAGTAATTTTAATTTGCCCGATGAATCGGCATCCAAATCATTAAAAAAATAAGAGAAGTTATTCCAAAAGTCTTCTTTTAGCTTAGCATCTGTCTGAATATCTGGCAACACGACCTCGGCAATAGCTATGAGATTTTTTTTAAACGAAGTATCCATTCTAAAAAAATTAATAAAACATACCAACAACAACTGCAGTAAATAAGCA
Source organism: Flavobacteriales bacterium (assembly GCA_020628935.1). Lineage (GTDB taxonomy): Bacteria > Bacteroidota > Bacteroidia > Flavobacteriales_G > JALEGO01 > JAHDEG01. The sequence continues at coordinate 98,535 of JAHDEG010000008.1, read as the reverse complement.
GGCTAATGTACCTCCCAATAAGGCTCTAAAACCCATTTGAGATAAGAGACCCTTACGATTTGGAGCTAAAGCGCCAATACCTCCAATCTGTATGCCAATAGAAGCAAAATTTGCAAAACCACACAATGCGTACGTAGCCATTATCATTGATTTTTCATGAGTAAACAATCCAAAAACACCGCCCTCAGCAGATTTCATATTTCCTAAAGAAACATAAGCCACAAACTCATTTAAAATAGTTTTTTCTCCAAGTAGTTGTCCTACCAACAAAATATCTTCTTTAGGCACGCCCATCACCCAGCTTAAGGGGGCAAATAAATAACCCAATACAAACTGCATAGAAAGTCCTTCTTTATACTTCGTGTTGGCGGCTATCACTTCGTTTAAACCAGAGTAATATCCTAAAACATCTGTTAAAACAAAATTTAGCATCGCAATAAAAGCGGTAAACACAAGTAACATACCCGCAACATTTACGGCCAACTTAATACCATCAGTAGTACCATTTGATATTGCCTCTAAAATATTACTTCCCAATCGCTCGCTACTTACTTCAAGTGATTCATTAAACTTTTCAGTCTCAGGCATTAAAATTTTGGCAGCAACAATAGCAGCAGGTGCCGACATTACGGATGCTGCTAACAAATGCTTTGCATATAAAGCTTGTTGCACAGGGTCATCACCTCCCAAAAAACCAATATAAGCAGCTAAAACACCGCCAGCAATAGTTGCCATACCACCACTCATTAAGCAAAACAACTCTGATTTTGTCATTTTATTTAAATAAGGCTTAACAAGTAAAGGCGCTTCGGTTTGTCCTAAAAAAATATTACCCGCAGCAGCCAGACTTTCAGCACCTGATATTTTAAGTACTTTTTTCATTACCCAAGCAAAAGCTTTCACCACTATTTGCAATAACCCTATATAGTAAAGTAAACTACTAAGTGCCGAGAAAAATATGATGGTAGGCAATACTTGAACCACAAAATTTACTAGACTATTTTCTACCTTACCTGTAGTAAAAGAGGCGAACAAGAAGTTAGTTCCCTCTTGAGTAAACGAAATCACTTTAACAAAAAAGCTACTTGCAACAGCAAAAAACTGCTCTACAAAGCCAATGTTTAATATCGCAAATGCAAAAATTAACTGTATCGCCAAACCTTTAACAACGAGTATCCAATTAATTCTTTTTCGGTTGGCACTAAATAAATATGCAATTGCCACTAAGCAAAACAAACCTAAAAAACCATGAAGTATTGATGCTATATTCAAATCAAAAATTTTGTCAAATATAAGGTCAAAAAACGTATTCTCTCATTAAATGGGAGCTCAATTACTCCCCAACCCAAACCGTTATAGTAAACACGTGGGGTTTCCGTACTTTCAGCACGGCCAGGCTATCACTCATACGCTTCGTTCGCTGCGCTCATTGCAGGGTAGTTCCGTTCTATCCTTAACCCGGAAAACTGCATATTAGCATGCAATACATTTTAGTTGAGCATTCTCCTTAATAAAACTTTATATTTGTACAAAAGAATTAAACATGGCTGTTTTTCTAGATTTTGAAATTGAAATAGAAGAGCTTTTTTTGCAACAGCAAGAATTAGTTAAAAAACAAGAAGAAAAAGGAACTGATTTTTCAGACGAAATTGCTTCGTTACAGCAAAAAATAAGTCAGAAAAGAAAAACACTTTATAAGAACTTAAGTCCTTGGCAGAAAGTACAGGTTTCTCGCCATCCTGAAAGGCCATTTACCCTTGCATATATTGACGCTCTTACCAAAGGTAATTTTATTGAAATGCACGGTGATCGTTCTTTTAAAGACGACAAAGCAATTGTGGGTGGTTTTGGAACCTTTGATAAAAAAACTGTAATGTTTATTGGTCATCAGAAAGGTATTAACACCAAAATGCGGCAATATAGAAACTTTGGAATGGCAAAACCTGAAGGCTACAGAAAAGCATTGAGATTAATGAAGCTTGCCGAAAAGTTTAATAAACCTATCGTTACATTTATAGACACACCAGGAGCGTATCCAGGTATTGGTGCCGAAGAAAGAGGACAAGGTCAAGCAATTGCTAATAACCTGTTTGAAATGGCACAACTTACTGTACCGGTTGTGTGTGTTATTCTAGGAGAAGGAGCTTCTGGTGGCGCACTTGGTATTGGTGTTGGAGACAGAGTTTCTATGCTAGAAAACTCATGGTATTCTGTTATTTCACCTGAATCGTGTTCATCTATTTTATGGAGAACTTGGGAACAAAAAGAAAAAGCTGCAGAAGTTCTTAAACTAACTGCCGATGACATGCTATCAAATGGCATGATTGACAGCATTATTAAAGAACCTATAGGAGGTGCTCATGTAAATGCCATCAGATCTTTTGCGAATGTTAAAGCTGAAGTTAAAAAGCACCTAGATGAACTTTTAAAAATTAAACCTGATCGTTTAATTGATAAAAGAATAAAAAAATACAGTAAAATAGGGGCTTACAAAACAAACTAACCTTCAGAAACTACTTCTTTTACTTCTGGCATCATGCGATGAAACAATTGTTCAATACCAGATTTTAACGTTACTGTTGAAGATGGGCATCCGTTACAGGCTCCTTTCATTTGAACGGTTAATTTACCTACCTCTGGTTCAAAGTTTTTAAATACTATTGCTCCCCCGTCTTGCTCAACAGCTGGGCGAACGTATTCATCTAACAAATCAACAATTTTCAACTCAACTTCATTTAGGTCTTCCCTGCTAAATTGTTCTTCAATATCTTCTAGCTGTTGGCCATCTCCCTGCTCAGCAGCTTGCTCCATTTCCTCCAAACTCTTTTTAACATCATCAATTACCCATTGGTTTTCTTTCAAAAAATTCTGAATAAACTCTCTCAACTCTCCACTTACATCTCCCCATTCCACTAAATTATTCTTTGTTACAGAAATAAAGTTTCCTGAAATAAACAAACCAGTTACGAACGGAAAATTAAACAGCTTTTCTAAAAGAGGAATACCTGTAACCTCATCAGGGTCATTAAATTCATATGTTCCCGTAACCATTAAGCGATCGGCTACAAATTTCATTGCATCCGGATTAGGAGTGATTTCTGAGTATACAAATGTTGGTATCATAATAAAGTGTTTAACCAAATAAATAATGGTTTGTTGTAATAAAGTTACGAATCATTAATGGAGAAACTAAACAATAACTAAAAAGTGTATAAAAGATTACACCCTCTACTTTCTGAACCATCAAGTCTTCCTAAAACACTAAAGCTACCATTCGCATATTTAATACCTAAATCATCTGTTGCTACAAATGAACATGAATATAAATTTGCCAAATCAATTACATTAATTCCACCAGGCCTATTCTCTAAAAAATTAAAAGGATCATTTACCTCCCTAATCAAAACATCCATCCATGGTGGCGTAGCAAATAACTCATTTCCTTTTGAGTAAGCCTGAGACATTAATTCAGTCATTCCATACTCTGAATGAATTTCATTCACTCCTAATCCTTTTTTTAAAACAGCGTGCAACTCAGATTTAACCATTTCCTTTCGTCTTCCCTTCATTCCTCCGGTTTCCATTACCCAAATATTATTTAAAGGAAAATCTATTGCATCGCATAAATCTAACAAAGCATAAGAAACACCGAGTAACAGAACTGGCTCGTTAGACATGCTTAGCTGCTTAAGGTATTTAATTAATTCTCTACTTATTTCTTTGTAAAAAAACGCATCTGAGCCAGAATACTCTAACATTAAACTTCTAAACATGTAAATTAATGATGAACCTTCTCTTTCTAAGTACGATGGCAGTAAGGCAATAATTTTTACGTTTTTATCTAACTTATACGATTGTTTAAACCCTGTTTTAAAAGCATTTTCGTATACGCTAAGTTTTTTTACAAAGTGTTTACTGGGGGTTTGAGAGGTTGTACTACTGCTTAAAAATACTTCTTCTGCTTTTTCTTTAAACGAAACAACCGAATGTGACTTAAAAAAACGAATGGGCAAAAAAGGAATTTCAGAAATATGTTTAACACTTGTAGGGTTAACATTTAGCCCCTTGAGATAATCTTTGTAAATTTGATTATTGTAAGCTTGAAATTGAAATATTTTAAGTGCTATTTCGTTAAATTGTATTGTATTATCAATTTTAAAAATTGAGTTTTCTAGTTTATCTATGTCAAAATCTGTCTTCAAACTACTTTCAAATTTACTTCTTTTAGCGGTAACTCTATTTGTAAGCTCATGCAAAGACGAAGTTTGTGAAAACACAGTACCAGAAATTGAATTTAAAAGCTTTGCCATTAGCGATACTGGCAATGCAATTTTAAGTATTAAATTTAATGACTGTGATGGTGATGTTGGCTTGTCAGACGCTGACACCTCTGGTGTTTTTAGCATTGAAGGAGATAATTACTACAACTTGCTTTTAGAGTATTTTGAAAAACAAAATGGAGTTTGGGTGAAATGGGAGAACTTAACACCACCTTTTTATTATCGAGTTCCGGTTGTAAATACTGAAAACCCAAAAAACGCATTAATTGGTGAAGTTCAAGTAGAACTAGAACCGCTCTATTACGTACCTACTACTAACTTTGACACCATAAAGTTTGAAGTAACACTTATTGATAGAGCATTAAATAAGAGCAACACTATTGAAACACCAGAAATTTATAAACCTTAACATGAAATTTTCAGCATTTTTTACTTGTGCTCTATGCATACTGCTTTTTTCAAGAAAAACATGGGCAGGGAACGGACAAGCTAGAAACTTTGAGATTGGCATAATGCCAGCTTTCACTTATTACATGGGAGAGTTAAACCCTGAAGGGCATACTAATATCGATTTTTATCATTTAGCAGGAGCAGTTTTCTACAAACAAAACATGAACACACGATGGAGCTTAAGATACATGTTAATGCGTGGTAAATTATCTGGTGACGATAATAGTATTGCCGGCACATTCTCACAAAGAAGAAATTTAAACTTCACATCTTCACTAACAGAGTTTAGCACGGTGATGGAATTCAATTTTTTCGCATTTTCTGCTGTTAAAAATAAATCATACGGTAACACACCTTATTTATTTGCAGGTTTAAGCGGCTTTCACTTTAATCCCAAAAGTACTATCGGAAGCAGAGTTATAGACTTAAACGGACAACTTTCTGAAGGAAAAGACTATTCAAAAATTAGTATTGCAATTCCTTTTGGTGTTGGAATGAAATTCAGGCTATCTGACAGGATGTTTATGGGCATTGAATACGGCATGAGAAAAACATTCACTGACTATGTAGATGATGTAAGCACCGTTTACCCTAACACACTTATTCAACGAGGTGATTCTAAAAGCAATGATTGGTATCAACATGCTGGTGTTACACTTTCAATACGTTTAGGCGCAAAAATTACAGAGTGTAGCAGTATTAACAGCTCATTTTAAAACTACAACTCAATTCTAATCCCAAAAGATACGGTACGGTAAAAATTTATAAAATCTAACCCTCTTCCGTTTGAATGATTTATATTTATAAATGGTGTAAAAGACCTATCTCCGTTGTTTACGTTTAAACCTAACTCCAAAATTTTGTACGTAAAGGGCGTTCTTTTCCAAGAGTTTATATACATCTGTTTGTCCGCATCAAAGTTATTTTCAATACTTTCAAAATAATACTGTGCATAAACATTCGCTTTACTACTTAACGCTCTCGTAATTCCCAACTCATATCCTCCCGAACTAAACATTTGCGATGGTGTACCTAATGCAGGTTTTGGAAAATATTTATAAAAAACATTTGAATAAACATTCCAATTTTCGCCAATTGGCTTAGCATAAGACAACATAAATTGAATATATTCAAACGATCTAATTCCTCCATTATCAAACTCATTAGGCCTCTGGTACGTAAATGAATAAACATAACCATAAACATCTGTCGCATGCTGACTTTCGTGTACGTACGAACCCTTAAACATAAGTCTATCTTTAGCACCTAACCAACTACTTAATGGCTTATACTCAAAATGTAAGCTTCCTCCCAAACTCGCTCTCCATAACTGCCATGACATAAATTGTAAAGACTCAAAATCATGAATATTAATAAACCCACCTACTCCAAAACCTACATTAAATTTATCGTTATCATACTTAAATAAACCAAGCTCACCTCCTACCTTATTATTCCATTTTAAATCAAACAAAGAAACTTGAAAATTATTAGCATCGGGATTTATGGAGGAAGGCAAACCCATTCGTAGCTCATTTGCCGAAGTAATTAACGTAAACCCCGACTTAGCTAAAGCACTATTACCACTTGAAAAAAATAAAATTAACACGAAAAATAATAACCGTTTCATAATAAACAAATATACAATGTTCTTTCCCTATAACTTACACTACTAAAAACTAGCCTGTATTTAATGTTTTACCTAATTTTATACTAGTTATTAGACTGTTATGAGTAAATATCCTGAATATCAAAATCTTGACCTACCTAAAATCGCTAATGAAATTGGTGAATGGTGGAAAGAAGAAAATATTTTTCAAAAAAGTGTAGACGCGAGAGAAGGTGCTGAATCTTTCGTTTTTTATGAAGGCCCTCCTTCTGCAAATGGTAAGCCAGGTATTCACCACGTAATGGCAAGAGCTATTAAAGATATTTTTTGTAGATATAAGACTCAAAAAGGATATCAAGTAAAACGTAAGGCTGGCTGGGATACGCATGGCCTACCAGTTGAATTAAGTGTTGAAAAAGAATTAGGTATTACCAAAGAAGATATTGGCACCAAAATTAGTATTGAAGAATACAATAAAAAGTGTAAAGAATCGGTAATGAAGTATACCGACTTATGGAATGACCTAACAGAAAAAGCTGGCTATTGGGTGGATATGGAAAACCCCTACATTACTTACGACAGTAAATACATTGAAAGTGTTTGGTGGTTGCTAGCAAAACTATACAAGCAAAACCTTATTTATAAAGGATATACAATACAGCCTTTTTCACCCGCTGCAGGAACAGGTTTAAGTACCCATGAGTTAAACCAGCCAGGCACGTACCGCGATGTAAAAGACACTACTGTTGTTGCTCAATTTTTACTAAAAAATAGCGATCTCAAAAACAGTTTATTAGGCTCTGAAGAAGTACATGCTATTGCATGGACAACCACCCCATGGACCTTACCCTCTAACACTGCACTAACCGTAGGGCCAAATATTGATTACGTTTTAGTTAGCACCTACAATCAGTACACCTTTAAAAAAATAAAAGTATTACTCGCCAAAGCATTGGTTGGTAAACACTTCAAGCCAGAACATGCCGAGTTAAACTTTAACGACTACAAGGAAGGGGACAAAAACATTCCTTATAAAATTGAAAAAGAAATAAAAGGAAAAGAGCTAGTAGGATTATTTTATCACCAACTTATGCCAGTTGCCTTACCATGTGATGATGCTGAAAATGCATTTCAAATAATAGCTGGTGATTTTGTAACAACCGAAGACGGTACCGGAATTGTACACACCGCTCCAACTTTTGGTGCTGACGATGCAATGGTTGCTAAAATAGCTGGGGTACCTGCAATGCTAATAAAAGACAAAGAGGGAAATAAAATACCTTTGGTCGATTTTCAAGGAAAGTTTATTGACGGACTAGGAAAGCTATCTGGCAAATACGTTAAAAATGAATATTATGAGGAAGGAAAAGCCCCACAAAAATCAATTGATGTAGAAATTGCCATCCAACTTAAAGAAGAAAACAAAGCATTTAAGGTTGAAAAGTACGAACACAGCTATCCACACTGTTGGAGAACAGATAAGCCCGTACTATATTATCCTCTTGATTCTTGGTTTGTACAAACAACAAAAGTAAAAGACCGCTTAATTGAATTAAACAAAACAATAAACTGGAAACCAGAATCAACAGGAACTGGACGGTTTGGAAATTGGTTAACTAACCTACAAGATTGGAATTTATCACGCTCAAGATATTGGGGGATACCAATTCCTATTTGGACAACCGAAGACAAAACAGAGCAAATTTGCATAGAATCTACAGAACAACTTATAAATGAGTGTGAAAAATCTGTAGCAGCAAGTTTAATGACAGAGCTTCCGTTTAAAGATTTTACACCAGGTGATTTTAGTGAAGATAACTATAAAAAAATAGACCTTCACCGACCTTATATGGACGATATTATTCTTGTTTCACCTTCAGGTAAACCAATGCAACGAGAATCAGACTTAATTGATGTTTGGTTTGATAGTGGCTCAATGCCCTATGCCCAGCTTCATTATCCTTTCGAAAACAAAGAATTAATTGATAGCAGAAAAAATTATCCTGCCGATTTTATTGCCGAAGGCGTTGATCAAACAAGGGGGTGGTTTTTTACACTACACGCCATTTCAACCATGTGCTTTGACTCTGTAGCATATAAAAATGTAGTTTCAAATGGTTTAGTGCTCGATAAAAACGGACAAAAAATGTCTAAAAGACTAGGGAATGCAATTGATCCGTTTACAACATTAAGTAAATACGGACCAGATGCAACCCGCTTTTATATGATTACCAACGCGCAGCCTTGGGATAATTTAAAGTTTGATTTAGAAGGAATTACAGAAGCACAACGAAAGTTTTTTAGAGCTTTTCATAACACTTATGCATTTTTTGCACTTTACGCTAATGTTGATGGCTTTAGTAGTGATGAAAAGATAATACCACTAAATGAGCGGCCAGAAATTGACCGTTGGGTAGTATCAAGATTAAATACACTTATTAATCAAGTAGACGAAAGTTATGCTAACTACGAACCAACAAAAGCCGGGAGAGCAATTCAAGAGTTTGTTGTTGATGAATTGAGCAATTGGTATGTTCGTTTATGTAGGAAAAGATTTTGGAGAGGAGATTATTCTGACGATAAAATTGCAGCGTACCAGACCTTATACACTTGTCTTTCTACAGTAATTAAGTTGGTTGCGCCAATTTGTCCTTTTTATGCTGAGAAAGTATATAAAGATTTAAAACTCAACGATAAGTCAGCTGAATCTGTTCATATTGACTTTTTCCCTGTTGCAGATAAATCAGCAATTGATGAAGATTTAGAAAGTAGAATGAGTGCTGCTCAGCGCATTTCATCTATGGTTTTATCCATCAGAAAAAAAGAAAAACTTAAGGTAAGACAGCCTCTTCAAAAAATAATGGTTCCTTCATTAAGTTCAACCTTTACTAAACAAGTAAAACAAGTAAGCGATTTAATATTAACCGAAGTAAACGTAAAAGAGCTAAGTGTTATAGAGGATACAGAGGGTATGCTAACTAAAAAGGCGAAGGCAAATTTTAAAACATTAGGACCAAAATTTGGTAAGTTAATGAAAGCAATTGCGCCTGTAATTTCTAGTTTAGATCAGAAAAAAATTACAAAATTGGAACAAAATGGAAAATTGCACGTTCTAGTTGGCGATGAAAACATTGAAATTGAACTTTCTGACGTGGAAATAATATCAGAAGACATACCAGGATGGCAAGTAAGTACAGAGAACGGTATTACCGTAGCTCTTGACATTACTTTAAATGAATCGTTAATTGAGGAAGGTATTGCTAGAGAATTAGTTAATAGAATTCAGAATTATCGTAAAGACATAGGCTTGGAAGTAACTGATAAAATAAATGTAGAAGTTCAAACAAACAATGCAATAGATAATGCAATAAATAGTAACTTGGATTACATCTGTTCAGAAACATTAACCTCATCACTTAAAATTGTGGAGGATATTAATGATCAGTCCATTTTAATTGATTTAGATGGAGATTTAAAAACAAAGATTGTAATTTTTAAAAACTAACAGTATGTCAGAAAAAAACAGATACAGTGACGATGAGTTACAAGAATTTAAAGAGCTTATTTTAAGCAAATTAGAAGAAGCTAGAGAAAATTATGAAATTTTAAAAACAACTATCTCTCATGGCGATGACCACGGAACAGATGATACTTCGAGAACTTTTAAGTTACTTGAAGATGGTTCAGCAACACTTTCGAGAGAAGACACAGCACGGTTTGCTACAAGAGAACAAAAGTTTATTCAAAATTTAGAGGCAGCGCTAATTCGTATTGAGAATAAAACATACGGTATTTGTAGAGAAACTGGTAATTTGATTTCTAAAGAACGTTTAAGGGTAGTCCCTCATGCTACTTTAAGCATTGAAGCGAAGAAAAATCAGCAGTAATAAGTTTTAGTAAGGGTTGTTAATAAAGACAGCCCTTTTTGACATTTATTAAACATAACACGAAACGTTGAAATTATCTAGTCTTATATTTTAGGTGATTTAAAGATAGCAGTTGTTCTGTTACCTTCAACCTCTTTCTTCGAACTTACAATCCTTTAAGATGATAACTTGATTCACAAACTATTATAAATTAAGGGAACTTAATACTACATTATAATCTCAACTTCCTTGGAAATAAACCTTTTGCTTGGTATAACTACTTTTTTATCCGTTAATTGCAAAATTACAGATATAGAATCTATCTTAAGTATTTTTCCCTGAACATCTCCTATACGAATTGTTTCTCCTTCGCTATACCTTCCTCTTAAATAAAAAGAAGAAAGAACATTTGTTAGAATATCTCTCGAAGCAAAACTATAAGCGAGAGCAAAGGCTAGCAATGCTGAACCCATAATCAAAATAATGTTTGAGGTTATTAGGCTCGTATTAATTTCGGCTTGTTCTAAAGCATTAATAAGAACTAACACAAAAATTATATAAAACAGAATGTTACTAATTATTTTACCACCGGTAATACCTATAGTTGTTATGGCTGCATAAACTACTTTTCTAATTTTATCTGCAATCATATACCCAATAAACACCATCACTAAAGCTATTAAAAGCTTAGGAAAGTAGGCTATTAACATGGTTATTTGATTAGAAATAATTTCTATTCCAAGAATAGTAGAAACCCCCATTATTAACACCATTAGTATAATCCAATAAGCGATATCAGAAAGTAAATTGGAAAGCAATAAATCTTTTTTCATTCGCTTAAGAATGTTTTCTAACCCAATTTTTTCAGAAAAATCGTTTATCCTAATTTTTAATAATGCTTTTCTTAGCACCCAACGCACAAATTTTGCAAATAATAGACCTAACACAAAAAGGAGTAACGCACCTATTAAATCTGGTAAAAACCCTACTACGTTATCTATCAGGGTGTTTAGAAGCCCGTTTAGTTTATCTATTACTGAAATCATATTTTTTTATTATTCTTTGGGTTTGTAATGGATTCTGTTTTAAACAGTTCAAAAATACTTCTATTATAATCACCAACAAAAAGCTGCACAAATCTTAATATAAGAACAACCGTTTCGGTACTTTCCATAACATCTTTACCTACTTTTTCAGAAGGAAGATCTGTAGGTTTAATTATTTGAAATGGATTAATTTTCTGCATTCTTGTACAAATTATTCATTATAACTACCGCCTTTGCTTTTGCCCGTTTTATTCGCATTTTAGCGGCACTTTCACCAATTTCTAACACCTCTGATATATCTGCTATTGAAGATTCATCTTGATACTTCATTAATAATATAGCTTTATCTTCTGGGTCAATTTCATTTAAAACAGCCACTAAATTTTCTGCTTTAAGTTGAAAGATTTTTCTTTCGTTCTCTTCTTCGTTTTCAATTAAAACATCAGGAAACTCACCTAAATTAACGGTTGACCCTTTGTTTCTTTTCTTTAAAAAATCGATACAAAAATTATGTGTAATTCGGTAAATCCAAGTTGAGAATTTTGATCTCTCTTTAAAAGAAGATAAGTTTACAAATACTTTCAAGAAAATATCGTGAGAAAGATCTTCTGATGTACTAACCTCCCCTGACATCGCTAAGCACTTTTGATAGACTTTTACCGAATACCTATTGTAAATCACTCGGAAAATCTTGTGATCCTTATTAGATAAAACGAGTTTAACTATTTGTTCATCGCTGAGCTCTTGTATATCTGTAACTTCGGTCAATTAACAATATACTAATGCAATGCGATAAAGAAAAACAGTTGTTAAAAGTGAATACGAAAGATACATTTAATTTGAATAGTTATTTTTCGCTAAAATCTTATTTATTCCCTGTAGCCATAAACTTTCATAAACTGTTAGTTTATAATTTCTACTTTCCTTTTTTAATTCAAGTACTTCTTTAATCTCTGAAAGGCTTTTATGAGCTTCTCTTAAGCTCTCTTGAAGGTTTATTTTTGGGGCATGTTGCTTTAGTTTCATAAATTCAATCTAATTAGTATTTAACCTTTAGACTGTCTTTTTGAAAAAAGTCACATGATTTTTAAAATTTCTTTGTACGAGCCTTTAATGTATTTAAAAGCAAAGATGCAATAGTGAGTGGCCCAACACCTCCTGGCACAGGAGTTATTTGATCAACCTTAGATGAAACCTCATCAAACGCGACATCACCGGTTAGTATATATCCCTTTTCGGTATTTGCTGGTTTTCTATGAATACCAACATCAATAATAATCGTGTCTGGTTTAACCATGTCTCTTGTTATAAATTCACGTTTCCCGATGGCAACAATTAGTATATCAGCACTCCGAGTGTATTTTACTATATTTTTTGTTTTGCTGTGGCATATTGTAGTAGTACAATTTCCGGGAGAGGCCTTTTGAGCTAATAAAATACTCATTGGCATACCAACAATATTGCTCCTACCCATTACAACACAGTGCTTACCTTCTGTACTTATATTATTACGTTTTAATAACTCTAAAATTCCCGCGGGGGTTGCAGGTCTTAAACCTGGTAACCCTAAAGTCATTTTACCTATGTTTTCAGGATGAAAACCATCAACATCTTTAGCCGGATTAATTGCTAATGTGATAGTGCTTTTAGTAATGTGATCGGGTAATGGTAGTTGAACAATAAAACCGTCAATATCATTATTATTATTTAGTTCATCAATTTTATTTAGCAGTTCTTCCTCACTAATAGTATTGGGCAATTTTATAAAAGTAGAGTCAAAACCAACTTTTGCACAGGCCTTAATTTTAGCCCTTACATACATCTCGCTTGGAGGGTCATCACCAACCAATACAGCAGCTAAATGAGGTTTTTTTTTACCAGACTTAGTTAATTCTAACACTGAAACACCTATTTCGTTAAGTATTTCTGCCGCAGTTTTTTTTCCGTCTAATAGCATACTGTAAAGTTAAAAATTTATTTGCACAGACTACAATTTATCTCAAATTGCGTCCCTTCCACTCATACCTTTTTTTAAAGCTAAACAAGGTGATTATAACACTGTAAAAAGGAAATACAATAGATAACAGCAGTACATCAAAAAAGCGTATCCGCTTTTTTGGTTTTAGTAAGTAAAAGAAAAGAACATCAAGAAATATTTTAACCACTACAATTATTAAAAAAAAATTTTGGTAAGCTATCATTGGCAAGGCCATCAAAAAGCATAAATTACTTAACGTTAAAATAACACCCACAATAAATACGAAACTAGATTTTAGCTGTTTTGTTTTGCCCGCCCAGCGAATTCGCTGATTAAAAAATTGCTTAAAGGATTTAGGATAGCTTGTTTCAACAAAACAATCACTTAAATTATTAAAGCCTACTCTCAAATCCCACTTCCTATTAATAGCATGAAGCAAAAATACGTCATCGCCAGAGGCCAGTTGCTTACCAAATTCATATCCTCCAACATCATAAAACATCTCTTTTTCAACTAACATATTTGCCCCACTGCACATTAAAGGTTTATTTAGACCAATACCTGCTTTTGAAACACCATTCATAAGTACTTGCTCAGCAAAAAGCAGTCTCTGAAAAATAGATTTTGGAGGATGAAAATATACTGGACCAGCTATCAAAAAATCTTTATGCTGTCGGTAATACAACAGCATGTTTCGTATCCATCCGCTTGAATATACACAATCGCCATCTGTCGTTAAAAAAAGTAACGCCTTACAATTTTTCACACCTAAAGAGAGAGCTTCTTTTTTGCCTGTCTCGCCTTCACTTAAATTGAAGATCTTTAAATTAAGTTGCTGCCCAAATCGCTTTGCAATATTTACTGTATTATCTTCTGAATGATCATTAACTAAAATTACTTCAAAAAAATCTTTTGATATGTTCTGTTCTGAAAGCGATTGTAAGCAGCGAGCTATATTTTCTTCTTCGTTTCTAACAGGTATAATTACTGAAACAATAGGCTTTGTTTTTTCGCTAATATCAATTTGCATTTTTTGGGGTTTGTACCCCTTTTTTACTCCCTGTTTTAATTTCAGTAAAACTATAAAATAACAGAGCAAAACAAATGCAGATATGGCTAATAGTGGAATCACAACGCGAAATTAATATTAATAAAACACTCCGGTAGTTTTATATGTAACATTCTTGTAAAGAAACTGTATTTTTAAGCAAAGTAATTAATTGAGTAAACGTATCATTTTAGGAGTAGACCCCGGAACAACCATTTTAGGTTATGGTTTGATATTGGTTGAAGGATCAAAATTAAGCATGCTAAATGCAGGTGTAATTAAATTACACAAGTTGGAAAATCACTATCAGAAACTACATAAAATATATCAACGACTTGATGGGCTTATAAAAGAATATAAGCCAAAAGAGTTAGCTGTAGAAAGTCCTTTTTACGGCAAAAACCCTCAATCTATGTTAAAGCTAGGAAGAGCGCAAGGAGTTTCTATTGCTTGTGCAATGAACAACGGGTTAGACGTATTTGAATACGCTCCAAAAAAGATAAAGCAATCTATCACTGGTTCTGGAAGCGCCTCGAAAGAGCAAATAGCATCAATGTTGCAAACACTATTAAACTCTAAAGAGATACCCGATGTTTTAGATGCTACCGATGCTTTAGGAGCTGCTGTTTGTCATTACTTTCAAAAAGGAACCAAAAGTACGGGTAAGTCTTATGGTGGATGGAGCCAGTTTGTAAATCAGAATAAAGGCAGGGTTAAGTAAAAATCTGAGATTTTTTATCCGATATTAACGCCAGTATCTCACTAATAACCGTTGCTGTTGCTCCCCAAATTACCTTTTTTTGGATATAATAACACGGAAACTTCACCACCAATCCATCGGCAGTTGTTAACTGCCGAGTTTGAATATTTGTTTTTTTCCTGAATTCTGAAAGCGGTAGAACCAAAACCTCATCTACCTCTCTTTTCTCGGGTATAAAACTCGGGTGATTAGGTTTCAAACATCCCAAAAAAGGCTGTACATAAAACTTACTTGGAGGGATGTACAAATCGGTTAACGGGCCAACCATTTCAATATGCTCCTTTGTTATTCCAATTTCTTCAAACGTTTCTCTTAAAGCTGTGTGCTCTAAATTAACATCTGTGGGTTCAGCTTTTCCTCCAGGAAAGCTTATTTGCCCTCCGTGTACTCCATTATAACTCGGACGTTGTATTAAAACAATATGTAATTTATTATTAACCTCTTGTAGTAACGCCAGTACTGCACTTCTTTTAGCTGTTTCTATTTCTTTGGCATAACTAGCTTTTCGCATTCTAGAAAAAGGAGCCATTTTAGACTGAGCCTCTTCACCAGGTAAAGCGACATCCTCATATATTTTTTTAATTTTTTTTAGGAGGACGTTATTCATTATTTCTATAATCTACTTTAAATCGCTTAGCCAATCAGAGAACTTTGCTTTAGATATAGGAGCTACTTTTTTAGGCTCACTTTTTTTCTCAGCCGGTTTTTCTTGAGGGATATTTACTTTTTCCTCTTCAGAGTAAGTAACAAGCTGAGCATCAATATACTCAGGTATTTTAAACTTAATTAATGCGTCATTAATTTTTTCGAGCATCAAATGGTTTTCTCTATCGCGTTCAATAAGTTCGTTTAACTGTTTATCCTTCTCACTTATTTGAGTGTCTTTAACCTCTAATTGTTTTTCGAGTGTTTTAATATACTTTTCGTAAACTGAAACATCTATTTTTTGGGAGGGATTTTCGACCTGTTTTTGCTGCGTAGGTTTTTCAACTACAGCTTCTTTTTGAGAAACCTCTTCTAATTGAATATTGTATTTCTTTCTTAACCACTCTTTATGAACCAGATATTGATATCCTCCATTTTTTAGTTTTCTTGTTTTAACATACTCAGAACGGTTTTTGGTGCCTAATTTTTTTTTAACAAGCCTTCTTAAAGTACTTTCACTTTTACCAGTAAAGGTTTTTGCTTGATCGAGTGTTAGGTAATTCATACTGAAGAAATTATAAATAACAAATTTAGTTATAAATTATATGAATTATGATTTTGCAATTTGTATTTACACATCAGTTAATAAACTTTAACTTTGGTATAGTATTTGAACTTACATAACAAAACAACTACAATGAATAAATTCATTTTTAATTTAGGAGCTTTTTTAATTATAGCCACTTTAATACAGTCTTGTGCACCCAGAATTCCTTTTACTCAAACTATTAGAGAACAATACGATCTTTCTGAAAATGAATTAAAACTACTGCAGTTTTATAACTCTAATGATATTGTATTAACGAGAGTTGAAGAGGATAAAAAAACAAAAAAAACACAAGATGGAACCTTAAAAATAACGACAGGAAAAGCTTATGATCAAGTAATTATTAAAGCTGGTACACCGGGAGTTTTAGAAAAATCAGTTGACAATCAAAGAATTGGTATTTCGTTTGAAGATGATGGTAAATATTTAGTTTTTGGTGACCCTAACAATAGAAAAGCAAATTACACATTACTTGCTCCTAAATGGGAAAACAACAGAGCTGTTTTATTATATGGTGGTAATGAATATTATGCCAACCAGGGTGCAAGCAATATTTACTTAAAGTTTAAAATGAGTAAGCTCAATAAAATTAAAAGGCAAACAAGAGTTGCTAAGGGGCGAAAGCTTTAGTAAAACAATAACTTAATAAAATTAAAGCATCTCTTGCCGCAAGGATTTTCTTAGAAAATAGCCCGTATAGAAACGGCAGCGTTTGATGTTGGTTAACATTAAACTTGCTAGCCAAGTTTTAAATGTGTTGGTTTTGCAAAGCGAGCTTGTGAGCTCTTGCAAAACCATACACATTTTGTTAAACAACATTAAACCTATAGTGGATAGGCGGATTAGCTCACAATAAAACTTTTTAAGTTATTGCGCAACGTTTTCGTAAGAAGCAGTTTCTGGGCAAGTACAAACTAAGTTTCTGTCTCCGTAAGCGTTATCTATTCTTGAAACAGGCACCCAATATTTATCGTTTTGAACCCAAGGCAAGGGATAGGCCGCTTTTTTACGGGAATAAGGACGCTCCCACTTATCTGAAATGAGCTCTGAGGCTGAGTGGGGAGCATTTTTTAAAACATTATCGGTTTTATCGGCTTTTCCATCAATTACTTCTTGAATTTCTGCTCGGATGGTAATTAATGCTTCACAAAAACGATCTAGCTCACTTATAGATTCGCTCTCGGTAGGTTCTATCATCATAGTACCTGCCACTGGGAAAGAAACTGTGGGTGCATGGTAACCGTAATCCATTAAACGTTTTGCGATATCTTCTACTTCTATTCCTACTTCCTTTTTAAACCCTCGGCAGTCTATAATCATTTCGTGGGCTACCCTTCCGTTTTTAGCGGTGTACAGTACAGGGTAGTGATTCTCTATTTTTGCTTTAATATAGTTTGCGTTAAAAATAGCCAGCTTAGTTGCATTTTTTAATCCTTCAGAACCTAACATTTGAACGTAGCCGTATGAAATTAGCAGTATTAATGAGCTTCCGAATGGTGCTGCAGAAACAGGGCCAATGCCTTTTTTCTTATTTAAATTTACCAGAGGGTGTGATGGAAGAAATGGGGTTAGGTGCTTTGCAACTCCTATTGGGCCAACTCCCGGGCCTCCGCCTCCATGAGGGATAGCAAATGTTTTATGCAGGTTTAAGTGACAAACATCGGCCCCAATTATGGCAGGATTTGTTAATCCTACCTGGGCATTCATATTTGCTCCATCCATATATACTTGACCACCGTTATCATGTATAATTTGAGTAATATCTTTTATTGCTTCCTCAAAAACTCCGTGCGTAGAAGGGTATGTTACCATTAATGCCGAAAGGTTTTCTTTATGGAGTTCTGCTTTTTCTTTTAAATCTGCAACATCAATATTTCCCTTATCATCACACTTAACTAGGACAACTTTCATGCCTGCCATTACTGCTGAAGCGGGGTTGGTTCCGTGTGCTGATGTTGGAATTAAGGCTACATTTCTATGCCCTTGTTTTTTAGATTTTTGATATTGCTTTATAACCATTAAACCAGTGTATTCGCCCTGTGCACCTGAATTTGGCTGAAATGTCATACTGTCGAAACCTGTAACTATACACAACCATTTTTCTAATGTATTTATAATTTCTTGGTACCCCAATGTTTGCTCTACGGGTACAAATGGGTGAATATTTGCAAACTCAGGCATTGAAATTGGATATAACTCTGAAGCTGCATTCAGTTTCATTGTGCATGAACCTAGAGCTATCATGGAGCGAGTTAAAGAAATATCTTTATTTTCTAATCGCTTTAAATAACGCATCAACTCTGTTTCTGTTTGATAGTTATTAAAAATTTGATTGGTTAAAAAAGGAGTAGTTCTTGCTAAATCTTTATGTATGTTATTTAGATTTTTTTCGCACCAAACGTCTTCTTTATTGGTTGATTTTCCGAAAATATTTATGATTTTCTTTAGATCTTCTAACGTGGTTGTTTCATCTAAACTAATACATAGTTGGGAGGTTTCGTATCTAAAATTAAATTTTGCTTGCTCTGCAAATGTTTTAATAGTTTCTAGTTTTCCTGCGCCTACTTTAACAGCAACTGTATCAAAATAGCTTTCGTGTAAAACTTTATATCCTAACTCTTTTAAACTGTTTGCAAGGATGGATGTTTTTTCGTGAATACCTCTTGCTATTCGTATTAAACCTTCTGGGCCATGATAAACAGCGTATGCCCCAGCCATAATTGCTAGTAAAGCTTGTGCTGTGCAAATATTGGATGTTGCTTTATCTCTTCTAATATGTTGCTCTCTGGTTTGCAGCGCCATTCTTAATGCTGGCTCGCCCATCCTATCTAAAGAAACCCCTATAATTCTACCGGGTATGTTTCGTTTAAATTCTTCTTTGGTTGCAAAAAAAGCTGCGTGAGGGCCGCCATAACCTAATGGAACTCCAAAACGTTGAGAACTACCTACCACTACATCTGCTCCCCACTCACCCGGAGGGGTTAATAACGTTAAGCTTAACAAATCAGCCGCTACAACAACTTTGCAACCTGTATTATGACAAGTATTTACAAAATCGCTTAAATCGTAAACACTTCCGTTTGCTGACGGATATTGTAATAAAGCGCCAAAAAATGATTCGTTAATATCTACTTTTTCTATGGATCCTTCAATTAACTCAATATTTAAGGGAGCCGCTTTAGCTTTTAATACTGCGATGGTTTGTGGAAAGCAATTTTCTGCCACAAAAAACTTGAGAACCTCATCTTTAACTTGACTTCTTGATCGTGTATTAAACAACATGATCATAGCTTCAGCTGCTGCGGTAGACTCATCTAATAAAGACGCGTTTGCAATTGGCATGGCTGTTAAGTCAGAAACCATAGTTTGAAAATTCAGCAGTCCTTCGAGTCTACCCTGAGCAATTTCTGCTTGATATGGCGTGTAAGCGGTATACCAGCCTGGGTTTTCGAGTATATTACGCTTAATAACATTTGGCGTTATTGTGTTGTAATAACCCAAACCAATAAACGATTTAAACAATATATTTTTTTCGCCTACCTCTTTAATATGCTTTGCATACTCATGCTCTGAAAGTGGTTCACATACCTTAAATGGCTTGGTAAGTTGTATATGCTTTGGTACAGATTGATTAATAAGTTCATTTAATGATGAAACACTTACTTTGCTCAAGTACTTATCAATATTATTTAATGATGTACCTAAATGACGATTTTCAAAGGTTGACATAAAAAAAATTTACTATAAAAATACGCCTAAATGTACTATTAGGCAACGGTTTTAATACTGTTAAGGGAAACTTATTTTTCTATTTTGACTCCTTTCCAAAAAGCGACATGGCCTTTTATGTTTTTAGCCATTTCTGAAGTTTCAGGATAATACCAAGCGGCATCATTATTTACTTCCCCGTTCACTTCTAAAGAATAATATGATGCTTTGCCTTTCCAAGGACAAACTGTGTTTGTATTAGAGTCTTTAAAAAACTCCTTTTTTATAGTGTTAGCGGGGAAATAGTGATTGTTTTCTACTACCTGAGTATTATCACTTTCTGCTATTACTGTATTATTCCAAATTGCTTTCATAACTTTTATATTATTAGACGAGTTATTATGTTTATTCATTACAACTTACAAACAGAATTGTTCAGCTCTCTTTTTCAATTAAAACATCCATAAATAGTTTATTTTGATCGTAAAATACGCGCTTAAAAACTAAGCCAGTTCCTTTAATTATTTCGTTTAAAGAGTGAAGATCATATTTTTGTGAAATTTCTGTTTGAATGGCCTCCCAAGCTCTAAATGTAAATTCTTGGTTAAGCTCTTTAATAAAAACCACCTGCTCTTTTGTACTCACTAGAGAACTTACTGAACGACCTAAAATAGGATCGTAGTACGGAGCATGAATAAAATTATTTAAGTTAAAATTTGCTCCCAGTTCATTATTTATTCTAGTTAGCAAATTAAGGTTAAAGTCTCGGGTATGTCCGCCTTTATCGTTATACGCTGCTAATATAATACTGGGTAGTTTTTTAATATCTAAGCCCAATAAAAGCTTATCTCCGGTTTGCATTCGGGAGGATAATTTGGTTAAAAACTGGCTTGCTTGATTATTATTTAGGTTACCTAAGTTTGACCCCAAAAACAGAATTATTCTGTTTTTGGGGTTGTTTGTATTTTCTTCTTCTAGAATATTAAAATAATCTCCTATACGTGGTCGTAATTTTAAAGTAGGAAGGTTCGTTTTTAAACTTGCTACCAAACTATTTACTGCGTGTTCAGAAATATCTATAGGCGCATATGTGAAATCGATGTTTTGATTTAACATTTCTTTGAGTAAATGAGTGGTTTTTGAACCGTCACCTGCTCCTAACTCAATTAAATCTGTGTCTCCGTTTTTGAGACTAAAGCCTTCGATTAAACCTTGTGATTGATTTTTGAAAATATCTAACTCACTGTTAGTTAAGTAATACTCATTACTGTGCATTATTTTAATAAATAACTCATCTCCTATTTTATCATAAAAATATTTTGATGAAAGTGTTTTTTTCTCTTCTGATAATCCTTTAGCTACATCTGTAGCGAATGTTGATGACATATTTATTATTTATTTTACTAATCGCAATCCGCTATACATCCACCTTAGATGAGGGTGAAAGAAATTGCGATACGTGTTTCGTGAATGATTTTTTGGAGTTGCAATTGAAGCTCCTCTCAATACCATTTGATTTACCATAAATTTACCGTTGTATTCACCTAATGCACCATCTGCCTTTTTAAAGCCAGGATATGGTAAGTAAGCACTTTGAGTCCACTCCCAAGCTTTCCCCCAAGTAAACTTATTTGAAGCTACTTCCCATTCAAATTCAGTTGGCAATCGCATTTTTTTCCACTCTGCAAAGGCATAGGCTTCATAATAAGAAATATGATTTACTGGTGCTTTTTTATTTACTGGTTTTAGTCCGGACAAGGTGTAGTTTTGCCATTGGTTATTAATTTTGTGCCAATACAAAGGAGCGGTTATTTTATTCTCGTTTACCCAAGTCCATCCTTCAGAATGCCAATGAATAAAGTTTTTATATCCACCATCGTTTATAAATTCAATCCACTCTTCATTTGTTATTAGCGTATTACTTATTTCAAAATTTTGAATGTATGTTTTATGGTTGTTTAGTTCGTTATCGTAACAAAAGCTATCTGTGCTATGTCCTATAGTGTAAACTCCTTCTTTAATATTTAAAAAACTCTTATCCTCACTCTCTGGTGTTTGCTCTATTGGGTTTTGTCTGTAAGAAGGAAAAAGAGGGTTGTTGCCTAATATATATTTGATATCCATTTGCAATAACTCTTGATGCTGTTGCTCGTGGTTAAGTCCTATTTCTATTAAATATTCAAATTCGTTTAATTGAGAGGAGTTGAAAAGTTTAAACATATGCTCATTTACATAGGCTCTATATTCATAAACTTTACTGGTAACGGGGCGGGTTAAATTACCTCTATTAGTTCTTATAATTTTTTCTCCTACCGATTCGTAGTAACTGTTAAAAACAAATGCAAAAGAATCGTTAAAACGCTTGTATTTTTTTTGTTTTGAAAGGATAAATTCTTCAAAAAACCAAGTGGTATGCCCTAAATGCCATTTAGGAGGAGAGACATCCGCAATTGGTTGTACAACGTAATCTTCTGCCAGCAACGGACTGCAAAGCTCTTCTGTTAAGCCTCTAACGCTTAAAAACTTATTAAGCATGGTTTTAGAGCTTGTTGGTAAGGTATCAACTTCCATTATTTACAGTTTATTGTTTTTAAACAAGTGCAAGTTTATAGAATTATAATATACTGTAGGTTTTACCCGGGTTAGATTTAACAATTCCTTTAAATTCGAGATCTAAAAGTTGGAAAGATGTATCGCTTGTTTTTGTTTTAAGCATAAAGCTTAAATCATCGATATTAAGTGTGCCTTTATCTCTTAAAAGGGTTACTATTTGTTCTTGCTCTTTAGAAATATCTGAGAACAGACTTGCTTGAACAGGCTTTTTGGCATCCTGAGCTTTCCACAACATTAGCTTTTCAATATCGGAAGCTGATTCAACAAGTGAAGCTCTTTGAGATTTAATAAGTTCATTGGTTCCTTTCGAAAACTCATTATTCACGTTGCCAGGAATCGCTAGTACATCTCTATTATAGGAGTGAGCTAAGTTTGCAGTAATCATTGATCCTCCATTAATTTTAGACTCAATTACAAGTGTTGCATCGGCCAAACCTGCCACTATTCTATTTCGTTTAGGAAAGTTTTCACGATCGGGGTTTGTATTGCTAACAAAGTCTGAGCATATACCTCCGTTGGTTAAACTTTTATTTACAAATGAACCATGGGAAGATGGGTAAATTCTATCTAAGCCATGGGCCAAAACTCCAATTGTTTGTAAGTTATTTTTGTAAGCTGCTCTTTGAGCACAAATATCAACACCGTACGCAAGACCACTTACAATTAATAAATTAGGGTGTGAAGAGGCCAATTCCTCAATGAGTTTTTCGCAAATTGCTTTACCATAACTGGTTGCTTTTCTTGTACCAATAATAGATAGTACTTTTTGCACGTTGAAGTTTGTTTTTCCTCTTGAATATAAAAGGATTGGAGAGTCTTCACAATGAACTAAACGTTTTGGATAGTTTTCACACCAAAAGCTTAATGGAGTTATTTTATTTTTATTTATAAACTCAAGCTCTTTTTCTGCAGTTTCAAAAGCAGTTGTATTATTTAATTCTGCTGAAACAATAGTTCCTATACCAGGGATTTTGATTAGTGCACTTTTTTTCTCTTTAAAAACTGCTTCGGCACTACCGCAATAGGCAATCAGTTTTTTAGCCGCAACAGGGCCAACAAGTCTTACTTGGCTAAGTGCTATTAAGTTATAAAGTTCTTGCTTGTTCAATATTTAAGAATTTAGCAAAAAAAGCAACGTGATAAAAGTTAAATTAAATATAGATAGTTAGTAACCTAATATATCTAACATACCGTCTACTGTTTGTTCATCTTTAAATAAGCTGTCTTCTAATTGTCCGTTTTTGTTTCTTCTGATTATTATATGTTTCGGGGAAGGAATTAAGCAGTGTTTAATCCCTCCATACCCACTTATGGAATCTTGGTAGGCACCTGTATGAAAAAACCCTATATAAAGAGGTTCCTTATCATTCTCTTCTGTTTTTGGCAGAAAGACTTGCTGATTAAAATCTTCAGAATTATAATAATCTGAATGGTCACAACTAATGCCTCCTATATTGACTCTTGTATATGGCTTATCCCATTTATTAATAGGTAGAAGAATGAACTTCTCCAACAAGCCCCAACTGTCTGGTATTGTAGTCATTAAACTGTTGTCAATCACATACCAAAGCTCGTTGTCATTTTGTTGTTTAGATTCTATAACACTGAAAATAACTGCCCCACTTTCGCCTACTGTGAATTTTCCGAACTCTGTATATACATCTGGATGCTCAACACTTGCGTTGTCGCACGTTTCTTTAGTATTTCTTACAATCTCATTTATAATATGTTTGTAATCGTACTCAAAGCCCAAGTTATTTCTAATGGGTAATCCTCCTCCAATATTTATTGCCTTTAAATTTGGGCTATCTTTTTTTAATATTGCATAAAGATCTAACGCTTTAGAAAAAAGCCCCCAATAGTAAACTGTATCTTTAATACCACTATCTACAAAAAAATGTAGCATTTCAAAACTCACTTTGGTATTGTTTTTTATTTTATCATTAAAAAATGAAAGTATTTCTGCACTCCTTATTCCCATACGAGATGTGTAGTACGGTGACTGTGGCTCTTCATCGATAGCCATTCTCACACCAATTTTAAATGGCTTTTTAAATCGTGCAGATAACCTATCGAGCTCTGACTTGCAGTCAAGAACAATTATTGAATTGGTAAAACCCATTTCATTAAGAATAGCCAGCTTATTAAGGTAATCTTTGGTTTTATACCCATTATGAATAAGCTTAATTGATTTGTCTATTTTTTCTTTTTCGAAAAGCTTAATAAGGATGTCAATATCATAAGCAGAAGATGTCTCAAGGCTTACTTTATTTTTAAGTGCTTCTTCAACAATAAAACTAAAGTGACTGCTTTTAGTGCAGTATGCGTAGTTATAAGTGCCATCATAGTTGTAATGTTTAATAGATTTATTAAACCAATTTTTCGCCCGTTTAATTTGGTCGCCTATTTTTGGTAAATAAGATATTTTTAAGGGTGTTCCGTATTTATCTATTAGATGTTTAATAGATACATTATTGAAGTATAAATCTCCTTCATTAAGATCAAAACTTTCTTGAGGGAAATAATAGGTTTGATCAATTAAATCAAAATATGTTTTTTTCATGCATTCAATGTATTTGATTCATTTTTAATTATTACGTTTTGGTAGGGATAAGGAATCTCAACTCCTACCTCATCAAATTTTAATTTTGTACTTTTTAGAACGTCACATTGTAATTCAAAGGCCTTATCATTACCTTCCGCCCAGCAGTACCCTCTCAATTTTACAGACCAATTATCAAGACTTAAAACAATAACCTGAACTTTTTCTTCTCCACTTAGTATTTCATTTTGGGAGCGAACATCAATACATAATGGATGCTCTTCGATAACTTGTTTAAACGTGTCGATAGCTAAATTTAAGTTAGTTGAATAGGCAACATCTACTTCTATTCTTTTGCGAATTCTTTCGTCTCTAATAGTGCTGTTAGTAATATTGTAATCGCTGATTGCACTGTTCGGAATAATTATTCGTCTGTTTTCATAATCTCTAATCACAGTGTGCCTTAAAGTTATATCTTCAACAACTCCCTTACCTGAACTGGTGGTTTCAATAATATCATCTACTCTAAAAGGTTTAAATACAAGAATAAATACACCACCAATTATATTACTAAAAGCTTTTTGGGAAGCAAAACCAACAATTGCAGCAAATATACCTGCACTTGCAAAAATTGCTTTACCAATGTTTTTCAGGGAAGGAATTTGAGTGAAAATTACAATTAGCGCACCAGTAAAAACTATAAATGGGATAGCGTTTAATAAGAATTGATAGTTTGTAGGATCGACCTTAATTTTTTGGGCATATCTATTAATAAATAGCCTGAGCAGCTTTCTGATTATGAGTGTTATTAAAATTGCAGAAACAAAGACTATTAAAACAAACACACTGGTTTTAAGCATTTATTATAATTTAGTTTAGAAGGTTTTAACGGTACAATTAAATAATAGTTCGGTTTTATTGTAGTTAAAATAAACTACTGGTATTTTTTATGTCTTCTCTAAGAGTTACAAAGTTAACTTTACCATTATTAGATTTTATGTGTCTTACAATACCCACTGACCTTTTGATTCGAGTAGAAGAAGTTTTTGCAGAGCCAATCATATGCAATAAACTTCTTTGTTTACCTGGTGTAAGATTGTGAAACATTTTATTTGCTAAGGCATCTTGAGATAACAATTCAAGCATTTCGTCTGGCATAGGGAGGCCATATGTACTTTTATCTTTTTTAAGGGTGACATTAAGCTCATCTCCTAAAGACAGTTTAAGGGTTGTTCGTATTTTCTTATTTATACTTATACATATTAAGCCATTACCAGCCGGTAGTAAACCGCATTGAAATTCGAGTTTATTATTTATTGTACAAATTACTCTTTTAACTTTTTGAGATAAAAAATACTCTGAGACATCTTCAGGAATGATTATTCGATACCACCAGGTACTTGAGTTTGATTTTGACAGATTTACATTAAATGATTTCACGTTTAAATATCTGTAAAATTTTCAATATCGACTGTCCAATCGTACGAACCATATTTCAGATTCTTTTTTTTATCTTCTTCAGTAATTACTTTATGATGAATTAAAAACTTTTTAACCCCTCCAAAAAGCCCGAAGTCACCTTTAAACCACTTAAATAAGATACTGGTTTTTATTTTTTTATCTGTTATTTCTGTGTTTTTACTTAGGTAGCTATTTGTTAATTCATCCAGTTGGTTATTAAACCCTTCTTCTTTAAGCACCGCTACTGGCGGACAACTTTTTGCTCCGCAATTTGCTGCAAAATGTATTCTCTCATCAGTTTTATTCACTCTAAATTTGCGCTCCAATTTGGATACGAATGGATTTTTTAGTAGCCCCAAACTTAACTTAATTTTAGAACCTCTAATAAAACCGTGTTCAATATCATCAAAACTAAAAAGTTCACCACCTATGTTAACTTGTTTTTTACTAAAAAATACTCCACGATTTTCGTATGCTGATTTGTCTTCCTTGAGAAAATGTATAATATTACCATTGTAAACGTTTAGCCAAAATGTTTTCTTTTTAACATCATTACTTAACTGATTTATTAGTTCATTAATATCTAATTCTTCTAAGTCTTGTAAAATGTAAATATAATCTTCGTTGTTTTTTAAATTATTAATTAGCTCCGTTGACAAGCTCACGTAGTTTTTGTTTTGGGAAAATGTAGTAACACTTATTAAACTAAATAATACGATAAATAATAGTTGTTTTGCTAACATGTTTTTTGATTTAAACTTAGGTTAAGAAATGTTCTCTTAGAATGAAGGATTTCTATCCTCCAAGTATAGGTTAGGTTAAGTAACTCAGAAATACTTATGCTTTTTAGTTTAAGGTTATTTTCAGCTGATAAAACTGTAACTCCATTTTGTTCTTCCCATAAAATAAGTGGCTCTGTATAACCTTTATATCCTTGTTTTTTAACTTGATGTTTCAGTTCCTCTTGTAATGAAAATATGCGCTCGTAAAACTTTTTTAAAATTAAAGTATCGCCTTGATTTTCAAAAAAATCACTTACTTGTTTGTTACATGAATTCAGACTTGTTACTTGTACTGCATTTAAATTATTAATTGCTAAACTATCAAGTTGATAATACCCAAGAACAGATCTTTCAAAATCATCTACTAATGAAATTAACGAATCGGCTGTTTTTTGAAATTCGATTATTGAAGGAAGCTTTTCTTTACTTAATCCTCCAACGTAGCTTGCCTTTACATCATTGTAAAGCTTTAACTCATACTTATATCTTTTATTGAGTTGCTTCAGCGGTTTGAAACAATCAACTTTTTGACTTGAATTAGTACAAGAAATAAAAATTAAGCTATTACTCACCAAAAGGAGTAAGAGCCACAAGTAATTATTTTTGATCACCTTGCTTAATAACACTAGTAGCTGTTGCTATAATACTTGAAATATCTGCCATATTAGATGGAATAATCATATTATTACTTTTTGCAGCTAATTTACCAAACTCACCTATATACTGCTCTGCAATTCTTAAATTAACTGCATCTTTACCATTTGAAGAACCAATAGCCTCTGCTATTGCTTTAATACCCATTGCAGTTGCAACTGCTATAGACTCTATTTCGGCTGCTTTACCTTTTGCTTCATTTACTTGGCGGGTCATGTTACCTTCAGATTTTGCAATCAACTCTTGCTTTTCTCCTTCGGCAACATTGATTCGAGCAAATTTTTCTCCTTCAGATTCGGCAATGGTTGCTCTTTTTTCCCTTTCAGCACGCATTTGCTTCTCCATTGCATCTTTTATACTCTGTGGAGGAACTATGTTTTTCACCTCATAACGAGTAACCTTAACACCCCATGGATCACTCGCTTGATCAATCGCTTGGACGATTTGTGCATTAATAGTGTCACGTTCTTCAAAAGTTTTATCTAATTCCATCTTACCTATAATACTTCTCATAGTTGTTTGAGCAATTTGTACAGATGCAAAACGGTAATTGTCTATCCCATAAGATGCTCTTACTGGGTCTATTACCTGAAAATAAAGTACTCCATCTACCCCAACAGAAATATTATCTCTTGTTATACAAACTTGTTCTGCTACATCCATAGCTTGCTCTTTTAATGTATGCTTATATTGCACACGGTCGAAAAAGGGAATAAGTAAGTTTAAACCTGCTTTGAGTGTGGTTCGGTATTTTCCTAATCGCTCAACGATAAAAGCCTGTTTGGTTGGTACAATTTTTACCGTAGCACTTAATACAACTATTGTGAATATTAAAATAACTACTAAAAGAATAAATGGTGTAGACATAACTTCTATTTTAAACGTTTAACTGTAAGTGTTATATTGTTGTAATCTTTAATTATTAATATCTCTCCTAACATCACATCCTCATCTAATGACTCAGCTTTCCAAAGTGAACCATTAAAGTTAACGGTACCTACTTGATTAACGAAATTAACAGCTGCTGTGACTTTTTTTCCATTAAAATCATCTTTTAACTGATCTTCAGATTTTTTTTCGTTGAAGAATTTACTCCTAATTTGATTTCTAAAAAGGAGTATACTCCCTATTGATATTACTAAGAATATTAATCCTTGATATATAAGTGCGAAATCGGGAGCAAAAAAAGTAATTACTCCATTTACTAATGCACCTACACCAAAGAACATAAAAATAAATACCCCAGGGGTAATAGCCTCTACAGTGAATAAAGTAACTGCTACCACAAACCATATTACATATAAATCCCACATTGAACATTAAATTTACATATTTTTATGCTACTATTAGCAAGCAAACTACATGAAGGAGAATAAAATTGAAATTGAAACAACTAAAGACGGTAGTCACACGTTATTTTTACCTCATTTAAATGAACACTACCACAGCTCTCATGGCGCAATTGTTGAAGCACTTCATGTTTACATTAAAAGCGGGCTTGAATATAAAGCAAAACTTGAAGACAAAATAAATTTGCTTGAAATAGGTTTCGGAACTGGATTAAACACAATTCTTTCATTAATTTTTGGGGATGAAAACAATGTAATGATTAACTATCACAGTATTGAACCCAAGCCTCTTTCATTAGATATTATAGATCAACTTAATTATAATGAGAAAATACCTCTAAACAAAATGTATACCAGGAGTTTTAATACTATGCATAAAAGTGCTTTTAATACTCCAACTTTGATTGGCGACTTATTTATACTAAAAAAAATAAGCACTGAACTAGAGCTAACTGTTTTGGCAGACGATTTTTATAATGTTGTTTATTTTGATGCATTTGCACCAGATAAGCAACCAGAACTATGGACTCAAGAAATATTTGAAGTCATTTATAGGAGCATGAAAAAGAATGCTGTTTTAGTAACCTACTGTTGTAAAGGTATTGTTAAAAGAACGTTAAAAGAGGTTGGATTTACTATTGAAAAACTAGCGGGACCTACTGATGGAAAACGTGAAATGCTTAGAGCAACTAAGCTAGTGACCAATTAATTTCTTTAATACTATGAGATTTTAAATACTCGTTTGTTTTAGAAAAATGTTTGCAACCAAAAAAACCTCGGTGTGCTGCAAAAGGAGACGGATGAGCTGCCTTTAAAACTAAATGCTTTGTTTCATCAATTAACTCTGCCTTAGATTGAGCAAATTTACCCCATAAAAGAAATACAACATTTTGTTTTTGGGTTGAAATTATTTTAATAACCTCATCAGTAAATACTTCCCAGCCTTTGTCTTTGTGTGAGGCAGGTTCACTTGCACGCACAGTTAGTATAGCATTTAATAAAAAAACACCTTGAGATGCCCAACCCGTTAAACAGCCATGATTAGGTGGGTTAATACCTAAATCCATTTTTAGTTCTTTATAAATGTTTTGCAATGAGGGGGGGACTTTCACTCCCTTTTGAACAGAGAAACTCAAACCGTGGGCTTGATTTAACCCATGATAAGGATCTTGACCAATGACCACCACTTTAAGATCATTGAACGGTGTTTGGTTGAAGGCTTGAAAAATATTTCGACCAGAAGGAAGAATAGTATACTTTTTTCGTTCTTCTATTAAAAACTGCTTTAAATCTAAAAAATATTTTTTTCCAAATTCAGGGAGCAATACTTGCTTCCAACTATCTTCTATTTGAGGATTTACACTCATAATTCATGAAATTGCAACAAAACTACATTTATGACGTTAAACCAAGACAAAACTTAGTAATAATTACAATTATATATTGTAAATTTAAGTTTTCTTAATTATAGATATGAAAAAGATTCTTTTAACTCTTGGTTCCGTTTTTACTTTAGCAATTTTAGTTTCATCGTGCAAGTCGCACGAAAGATGTCCTGCTTATGGTAAGATTATTACTGAGACTCCAGTAGAGATTCCCAGCTAAGTTTAGGAACTCCATCGATAACTATTGTTAGGAACACCTATTATGTCAAGTGACCTATCAACTACTGTTGAAGCAATCTCTTCTATACTTTTGGGTATGCTGTAAAAAGACGGACTTGCTGGTAAAACGATAGCGCCAGCCAATGTAACATCTCTCATATTATTAATTTGAATTAAATTAAGAGGTGTCTCTCTAGTAATTAAAACTAACTTTCTCCTTTCTTTCAAAATAACGTCTGCTGACCGGGTGACCAAGTCATTACTTATACCTGCTGATATTCTGGCTAGAGTACCCATTGAACACGGACAAGCTATCATCGCTGTATACATAGCAGAACCTGAAGCAAATGGAGCCATAAAATCATTCTTATCGTAGAAAGAAAAAGAATACGAATCGTAACTATTATTACCTAGCTCATGTTTCCAAACGTCTTTAGCATTCTTTGACATTACAACACCTATTTGAATTTCAGAATTGGTTTTTTTATATTTTTCGAGCTTATCAAATAACACTTTCGCGTAAATTGAACCACTTGCTCCTGAAACAGCAACGATAATTTTTTTAGGAATATTATTCATAGAGCTACGTTTAAGACTTAAACCTGTAGCGTAGCGAAAGGTTTAAATACTGAGAATATGATCCTCCAAAAAAACCCCAAATAATTCTCTCAAATCTTACTTGATTAGTTACGGGTAGCAAACTTGAACCTGTTCTGCCTGAAACACCCCATTGATCATTAAAGTGATATTCTACACCAAGCAGGTAACTGATTTCGTATCGTTTAAAGGGTCCAATAATTATGTCTCTTCCTTCCAAAACAGTATTTGCATCAGACTGTTTTTCATGCGCTAGAAAACCGCCAGATAATCCTACATCGAGAATGATCTTTTTTATATTAAACTTAAGAATTAAAGGCATTTCAACATACCCCAAATGAATGCGTTTCCAGTTGTTTTTTCCAATTTGAAAGTTAGGGGGGTCAAAGCTTCCCTTGGTAATATAGTTAAGCTCTACTTGAAATGTCGATTTCTTAGAGAGGTTATTTTCTAGAAAGAAACCGGCAGTCCAACCGGCTTTATCAAAACCAGCAAACCCATCGCCATGTATTTGAGAACTAGTAAAGCCTGCTTGAAAGCCACCTTTGAATCGATTACTTGATTGAGCAAAGCCATCTTGCATAATAAACCAGCTCAAAAATATAACACACAGAAACCTAGTCATAGATTACAAGTCTAAAACTTCCAAGTAAATTGAACTAAAAACTTACGCGGGTTAGAGTTTTTAAGTGGCCTGATCATGTATTCAGCATTTCCTGCGTTGTTGGATATAAACGATAGTCTAAAGCTGTCATTAAAATCATAAAGCATTCTAACATCCATCCACTGAATTGGATCTCCGATCGTATTTTCACGATACTCTGAAAGGCCTGTTGGTAGTATTCCAACTTCATCAAAATCAATAAATACTCTATCGTAATTTTTCATCCAAGACAAGCGGTTATACGTTAAACCTAAGGTAAATTTCTTATACCTAAACGATACATCACTTTTAATCATATGCTCGTAACGATATTTTAAAATACCAGAAGAATCTATACTAGAACTTAAATAAGTTATATCACTTGTTCCAGATGTATCTATTGCTGCATTAGGGTTTAAATTAAATGGCTCTAAATAAGTGTACCCAACTAGTGCGGTTACATCTATCGGACCTATTTTACCTTGGCCAGCTAAAGAAATTTCAGCCCCCTGAACACGAGAATCCTCAATATTAATTGATTTAAAGCCTAAATCGTTAAATGGGTTACCAGTATTACCAAATGCACCAAAATTAAACTCGATAGCATTTACAATATCTTGTCTGAATACTGCAACGTCTAAAAAACCTTTGAACTCACCTATTTTAACTCCTTGTTTAACCCCTATTTCTGCATTTGAACTAGACTCAGACTCTATATTTTCATTAGGAAATATACGTACAGGGCCTACTTGAGTATTTATGAATTTCTCTGCAATGGTAGGAAATCTATATCCTTGCCCCCAAGAACCTCTGATGTAAGTATACTCTGCGGCTTTAAAGTTAAACCCTGCTCTAAATACAGGTTTAGATTCTTCTGTATCATTAATTTTAAAACGCTCATATCTTGCTCCTGCAGAAACATTTAGTCTTTCAAAAAAACGTTTATCAAGTTGTAAGAATACTGCTTGATTTTCTGCTTGGCTCTCTCCAGTTCCATCTGCATTACCACTATAAAGTTCAGACACCGAATATGTTTGACTTCCTACCAAACCTAATGTTACGTCTAAGTCAATAGCTCTAATTTTACGGTAATACTGGTATGTTGCGAAAAACCAATCGCTTCTGTTAGATTGACCATTATTATTCAGGTTTCCGTTGTTGAACCATCTTGTTTTTACAGAATGTTTTTCAAATGCGTTTTTGGCATATGTGATATATGGATCGATATACCATTTAACACTAGCTCCTAATGTTTGTGAGCCTGGAAAACTAGTATAAAAACCTGTATCAGTATCTAAAATAAGGAGGGACTCTGCAAATGAAGATGACTGGAAGTTTGAATTCACACCGTAACTCAATCCTTTCACTTTTTTAGATCTATATCTTAAATTAAGATTAGTACGAGCTCTTTTTTCAAAGTTATTATTATTACCTCCTGGTTCAGGTCCTGTTGACCCCTCATCGGAATATAAATTTCCTCCCCAAACTACATCTAGGTTTCCTATTTTACGTGAGTGAAAAAAGTTTAATGATGTGAACGTTGGAACATTTCCTGTAGACCACGGCCTAGCATATAAAGACCTTGGGTTATCATAAAAACCAGACATATAATTAATTTTAGTAACCGGCTCATCATCAGGGAAAGCTGTTCTTATGTTAATTACACCACTCAATGCTGCCGATCCATAAAGTACAGATGCAGCTCCTTTTAAAACCTCAATTTGCTCTAAGTTTTCAATTGGCAAGAAGCTCCAATTAGCTCTACCTGCATCACCAGATAAAAGAGGAACATCATCTACTAGTATCATTACTCTACTTCCTGCACCAAAGTTATATCCACTACCACCTCTTACCTGTGGTTCGTTATCAACAATTTGCACACCTGGTGTTTGATCTAAAGCTGCTTGAATATCACTAGCCCCTTTTTCAGTTGCCAAATCAGGCCTAATAACCTCCATTGACATTGTTACCTCTTCAATTCGCTGCTCAACACCCGCTGTAACAACCACAGCTCCTAAAGTTTGTGCAAAATCTTGAAGTGAAACATTAAGCTCTAGTGTCTCATTGGCTTTAACTGTTACTGTTCTTTTAATAGTTTCATACCCAATAAATTGGTAGGTTAACTCATGTGTACCTTCATCGAGTTCTAATTTATAATTACCATTAATATCAGTTACAACGCCTGTTCCATTGTATAAAACACTTGTGCTAGGCAATGTTTCTTTAGTTTTTGAATCTGTAATAACTCCTTTGACCGTGCCCTTTTGAGCAAAAACAGTTCCGAGAGAAATAAAAACAACTATAAATACAGTATTGAGAATGTTTCTAATCATTATATATTACTTTAGAATTTGCAATTTTACAAAAATATAATTTAGGGACTAGCATTTTATTCACAGGTTATTTATTCGAATCATGTTAAAAAACTTAAGAACAACCATTATTCAAACAAAATTATTTTGGGAGGATGTCAATAAAAACCTAGAAAAACTGGAGGAAAAGATAGAAAAACTATCTAGTGAAACAGACCTTATAATTTTACCCGAAATGTTTACTACTGGGTTTACCATGCAAAGCGATATTTGTTTTGAACCCCCAAATGGATTAACCGAGAAATGGATGACTAGTTTAGCCAGAAAAACAGGTTTTGCCATTGTTGGAAGTTACATTGTAAAAGAACTAAACGATTATTTCAACAGATTATTGTTTGTTAAGCCCAACGGAGAAAAACATTTTTATAACAAAAGACATTTATTTAGAATGGCAGATGAACATAATTATTTCACCCCTGGTAGAGATAGGCTTATTGTAAAATATAAAGGATGGAAAATTTGTCCGCTAATATGTTATGATTTAAGATTCCCTGTTTTTAGTAGAAATAAATTCATAAATAACACTTACGATTATGATTTACTGATTTACGTTGCTAATTGGCCCTCAGCTAGAAAAAGCGCATGGATTAACTTACTAGAAGCAAGAGCTCACGAAAATTTATGTTATTCAATTGGGGTAAATAGAGTTGGTGAGGATGGTAAAGGGATAAGTTATTCTGGTAATAGTAATGCATTCAATTACAAAGGAGAACCGTTAATTGACCCAGAATTTAACACCAATGATTTGGAATTTGAAGAGACGGTAATACTTAGTAAAAATGAAATCCGATCCTACCGAGAAAAATTTCCGGCAGGATTGGATGCTGATAATTTTAATATAGAATTATAAAGTTCCTCTTTGTTCTTGTTCTCTTTCTATAGCTTCAAACAGAGCTTTAAAATTTCCTTTTCCGAACGATTTAGCTCCTTTGCGTTGAATGATCTCAAAAAACATTGTTGGCCTATCTACAATTGGTTTAGTAAATAACTGTAGTAAATATCCGTCTTCATCTCTATCTATTAGAATCCCTAACTCTTTAAGAGGCTTTAAATCCTCTTCGATTGGGCCTACTCTGTCTAATAAATCATCATAATAGGATGTAGGGACGTATAAAAACTCTACTCCCCGAGCTTTTAGCTGTTTTACCGTTTCAATAATATTATCGGTAGCAACGGCTATGTGCTGTACTCCTGCTCCATTATAAAAATCAATGTACTCTTCTATTTGTGATTTCTTTTTCCCTTCGGCTGGTTCATTTATTGGAAACTTAATTCGCCCATTACCATTGCTCATTACTTTACTCATTAAGGCAGTGTATTCGGTAGAAATATCTTTATCATCAAAAGAAACCAACTGTGAAAAACCCATTACTTTTTCATAAAATTCTACCCAAGTATTCATTTCTCCCCAATCTACATTCCCAACCATGTGGTCTATATACTTCAACCCAACGGGCTTAGGATTGTAATCTGATTTAGACTCAACAAAGCCAGGTAAAAATATGCCCTTATAATTTTTTCTTTCAATAAAAACGTGAACGGTATCTCCATATGTATGAATACCCGATTTAATTACATAGCCATTGTCATCATCTTCTCTTATCGGCTCTAAATATGACTTAGCTCCCCTTTTAGTAGTTTCTTCCCACGATTTGGTGGCGTCATCTACCCACAAGGCTACAACTTTTACTCCATCACCATGTTTATTAATGTGTTCATTAATTTCTCCACCTTGTTTTAAAGGCGTAGTTAGCACAATAACAATTTTGTCTTGTTTTAAAGCATATGAAACAGAATCAGTGGAGCCAGTTTCTAATCCTTTATAAGCAAAACTTTGAAATCCGAAAGCTGTTTTATAGTAATGTGCGGTTTGTTTCGCGTTTCCAACATATAATTCAATATAATCGGTTCCATTAATTGGTAAAAAATCGGTAGACATAATTTATTTGGTTACTTTAGTTAACTCTTTTTAACGCACCTTATTTAACAAGGCATGCACCTAAAATTACTAATTAATTTACACTTGAAGAAACACCCATGATATATAGTATTTTTGATTTAGGAACTAACGTTTTTAGTGTGCTGGTGGCATCTTCTGAAAACAATGATTTGAAAGAGTTGCACTACTCATCTATAGCTGTTAAGCTTGGTGAAGGCGGTATTAATAAAAGCGAAATTGCTAAAGAGGCTTTTGAAAGAGGTGTAAAAGCAATGGAAAAGCTAAGAGAGGAAACCAATAAATTTAAAATTAGTAAACACTTTGCCTTCGCCACTTCTGCAATTAGGAGCGCTAGCAATGGAAATACTTTTAGGGAGGAAGTATTAAGAAAAACGGGAGTTGAA
Organism: Flavobacteriales bacterium; assembly: GCA_020628935.1. GTDB lineage: Bacteria > Bacteroidota > Bacteroidia > Flavobacteriales_G > JALEGO01 > JAHDEG01. Next base: position 61,578 of record JAHDEG010000008.1, on the reverse strand, counting down.
ATAAATGTGATTGACGGCAATAGAGAAGCGGAACTCATTTATAAAGGAGTTATTAATTCTACAACTCTTAGTGAAAAAGCCTTAATAATGGATATTGGAGGAGGGAGTACTGAATTTATTATTGGTGATTCTCAAAAAATTTATTGGAAGAAAAGCTATCAACTTGGTGTAGCTCGCATGCTTGGAGAAATAAAGCCTTCTAACCCTTTAAAACAAGAAGAAATTAAGCAATTAAGAAGCATTATAAACGAGGAGATAATAGATTTAGTTAATCAAGTAAAAAAATATAACCTAAGCACTTTACTTGGTGTATCTGGTCCTTTTTCATCCTACTTAAGCATGATTGCCGGAGAGAAACACAATGCCTTTGAAACTTCTAAATGTGTAAATATTAATATTAACGACATTAAACGAGTTCACTCTAACCTAGTAAGCTCTTCACATACCGACAGATTAAGAATGGATGGCTTATTGTATCACAAGGCCGATATGATGGTACTAGCCAGTGTGTTTATAGAGCTTATAATTAATCGTTTAAACATAAAAAGGGTTGATGTTTCTGCATATTCACTAAAACAAGGAGCCTTTTTTGAGTTATTAGAAAACGAGATTAAATAACTACGTTAACTATTTTTTTAGGCACTACAATTACCTTTTTAGGCTCTTTGCCTTCCAACCATTTTTGAGCTTGCTCATTTGTTAAAACTTCCTCTTTTATTTGTTCTTGAGTTAAATCGGTTGGGAGCTCTAATTTAAATCTCATTTTACCATTAAAAGATACAGGATAGTTATATGCTGCTTCTTTTAAGAACTCAGAATTAAACGTGGGCCAACTTACAGATGTAATCGAATGTTCTGACCCTAATTTTGACCATAGCTCTTCGCATATAAAGGGCGCATAAGGACTTAACAATACAAGTAAATCTTTTAATACCTCTTTACTATTACATTTTTGTTCAGTTAATTCGTTCACACAAATCATAAAGGCACTTACGGGAGTGTTAAATGAATATCGCTCTAAGTCTTCCGTTATTTTTTTTATCGTTTTATGCAATGTCTTTAAAGAGGCAGGAGTTGGTTTATCATCAGAAACAAAAAACGAATCGTTTACATGAAATAATCTCCACAATTTTTTTAAAAAATTATTTACTCCATTTATTCCTTGTACATCCCAAGGTTTTGACTGCTCTAATGGGCCTAAAAACATTTCGTAACAACGTAATGTGTCAGCACCATATTTTTCACATAAGCTAGATGGGTCTTCTACATTAAACCAGCGTTTAGACATTTTTTCTACTTCATACCCGCACAGAAAATTTTCTGAACTAGGATAGAACTCGGCTTTTTCATACTCCTTTTGCCAAGATTTTAATCCATTAGTGTCAAGAATATCGTTGTCAACTAAATGAATATCAATTCTAAGTTGTTGGAAGCGATCTGATACATCATACTTCTTTGTTGAAGGATGTGAAGCATGATAATCGTCTAAACTTTTTTTTGAGACATAAGTATTTGGGTTTTCTTTATCTCTAAATAAAATACTAGAGCGCCCTAAAATCATCCCTTGATTAATGAGCTTTTTAAAAGGCTCTTCAAAAGGAACTACACTTATATCATATAAAAACTTTGTCCAGAAACGTGCATATAAAAGGTGACCAGTTGCATGCTCTGAGCCACCAATATATAAATCTACCTGATTCCAGTAATCAACAGCTTCTTTAGAAACTAGGTTTTCACTGTTTTTAGGATCCATATATCTTAAAAAGTACCAAGAAGATCCTGCCCAGCCAGGCATCGTATTATATTCCATATGATCACCCAGTGAAACATTCCAATCTTCTTTTTTCGCACGTGCTAATGGTGGCTCACCTTCTTTAGTAGGTAAATATGCATCAACAGGTGGTAAAACAACAGGTAGTGAATCGTCATTAACTAACTTAGGGATTCCGTTTTCATAATATACTGGAAACGGTTCTCCCCAATAACGCTGTCGAGAAAAAACGGCATCTCTTAATCTGAAATTAGTTGTTTTAGCACCAAATCCTTCAATCTCTATTTTTTCAATTGCTAATTGAGATGCTTTTTTTATGGTTAAACCGTTTAAAAAATCGCTATTTTTAAGGGTAGTACCTTTTTCCTCATAAGCTCCTTTACTTAAATCTACTCCCTCGAAAATCTCAGGAATATCAATTTTAAAGTGTTTAGCAAAACTCCAATCTCTTTGATCTCCTGCAGGTACAGCCATTATAGCCCCAGTACCATATCCTGCCAAAACATAGTCGCTAATATAAACAGGTATTAGCTTTTTTGTAAACGGGTGTTTAACATAAGCTCCGGTAAATGCTCCGGTAATCGTTTTAACGTTTGACTGTCTATCTCTTTCTGATTTTAAAGCTGCTTGTTCTTGATACTTTAAAACCTCTTCTTTACTAGAGTCACTCGTTATTTCATTTACCAACTCATGTTCAGGCGCTAAAACCATAAATGAAACACCAAAAATAGTATCAGGCCTGGTTGTAAAAATTTCAATTTTACTAGAAGAATCAACCACATCAAAAACCAACGATGCGCCATTTGACTTACCTATCCAGTTCGTTTGTTGTTCTTTTAGTGAATCGCTCCAGTCTATCTCGTTTAATCCTTTTAATAAGCGATCAGCATAAGCTGTAATTCGCATTACCCATTGTGTCATTTTTTTACGAATAACGGGATGTCCACCTCTTTCAGAAACTCCATCTTTAATCTCATCATTCGCTAAAACTGTGCCTAACTCAGCACACCAATTAACCTCAGAATCAGCCAAATAAGCTAACCTATAGTTTTGGAGGATGGTATTCTTATCAAATTCAGAATAATTTTTCCAATCAGTTGCGGTAAAATTATTCTCTTGATTCGTACAAGCGTTAACAGCAGCATTTCCTGCCTTTTCAAATTCTGTAACAAGTGTGTTAATATTTTCAGCCTTATTTGTTTCGTTATTGTACCAACTATTAAATAATTGCTTAAAAATCCATTGGGTCCATTTGTAGTAATCAGGGTTAGACGTTCTCACTTCTCTTGACCAATCAAACGAAAAACCTATTCTATCTAACTGATTTCTGTATCGGTCAATATTTGTTTTTGTGGTTACTTCAGGGTGTTGACCTGTTTGTATTGCATACTGTTCTGCAGGTAACCCGAAAGAATCATACCCCATCGGGTGTAACACATTATACCCTTGGTGTCTTTTGTATCTTGCATAAATATCTGACGCGATGTAACCTAAAGGGTGTCCAACATGTAAACCCGCACCAGATGGATAAGGAAACATATCTAAAACATAATACTTTGGTTTATCCGAAAAATCTTCAGCAGCATAAATATTCTCATCTTGCCATTTTTTAATCCACTTTGGCTCTACATCATTATGATTATACTTCATGCTACTACAGTTATTATATTTTATGCAAAATTAAGAATAACATATTATATGATTTACACAAAATAAGTATTACCTTGATTTTTTAATTTGGATACTAATAATATGAGAAAAGTATTACCTTTTATTATCGTTTTAATTTTAGCAGTTGCTGCCTATGGATGGTTTTTTGTGTACAATAAGCCACATAAGGATATTGCAAAAAGCAAAACCGATTTTACGTTTTTAGCTACTGAATTAAGTTTAAAATTTGAGACTGAAGCAAAAAAAACCAATTCTAAACTAAATGAAAAAGTATTAAGTATTGAAGGAACTATTCATTCAATTTCAAACCAAGACACCTTGTGTTTTATAACTTTAAAGGGATCCAAGAATTATGTGATTAGCTCTGAATTAACTAAAGATGAATGTACTAGTTTACGCAAATTGAAAACAGGGGATCGTGTGAAATTAAAAGGATTGTATGTTGGTTATTTTGAAGCTGATGAAGACTTTGAAATGATAGGTGATATTAAACTTAAAAAAACAACAATATCTAAATAACTAAACATGTTAAAACAGACATTATTTATTACTGGTTTAATTTTTGCGTGTTTATCATGTAAACACGAACCTGTTGAGCCAGAAGCAGAAAGTATTGTTCCGACTAATGAAAACATTATGGATACATGCATTTCTAGTAACATCTCTTTTACCAGTAATGTTTTTCCGATTATAAACACGAGATGTGCAACCCCAGGCTGTCATAGTGGAAGTTCACCAGCAAGTGGCATTGGCTTAGAAGATTATACACAAGTAAAAGCAATGGTTGATTATGAAAGATTAATAGGAACAATAGATCATCAACCAGGGTTTTCTCCAATGCCTAAAGCACAAGCAAAATTAGACTCATGCTATATTAGTATGGTTAAAACATGGGTGCTAGAAGGCGCACAAAATAATTAAACCTTAAAATTGAAAAATATGAAAAAGACACTATTTATTTTATCCCTACTTACTTTAAGTATTATTGGAAATTCTCAAGGCAAACTTGCCACAAAAACTGCGAAAATTACTTTTCATTCTGAAACACCTATTGAAAAAATTGAGGCCACCACAAATCAGGCGGCAGCAATTTTAAATAAAAAGACAGGTGAGATAGCTTTTAAGGCACTTATAAAATCTTTTGAGTTTGAAAAAGCCCTGATGCAAGAGCACTTTAACGAAAACTATATGGAGTCTGAAACATACCCTAAAGCAATGTTTAAAGGTAAAATTGAAGATTTAAGTGCCGTTAATTTTGATCAACCCGGAAACTATGACGCTACGGTTAAAGGAAGCTTAACTATTCACGGAGAAACTAAACCTATTACCGTCTCGGCTAAGATAAAGGTAAAAGAAGATAAAAAAAACATAGATGTAAGCTCCAACTTTAAAGTTAAGTTAGAAGACTATAATATCAAAAATGATAAAATAAAAAATATCGCTAGCGATATTGATGTAAACGTAAACGGAAGCTTAACTGAATTACAAAAAAAATAATGAAACACATTAGTAAGCTACTACTTTTAATAATAGTTGGAATGATTTTTACAAGTTGTTATAAAGACAATGAAGAAGAATTGTATCCCGAAGTAATCACGTGTAACATTGATAGCATTAGTTTCTCACAAAGTATTGTACCCATTTTACAGATAAACTGCTATGGTTGTCACAGTAATAGCGCAGCAGGAGTTGCTGGAGCTGGTATAAGTTTTGAAGGATATAGTAATGTAGCTGGTTACTTAAACAATAATTCGGAATTATTTATCAATTCCATTTCTCATGAGCCAGGAGTTTCACCTATGCCAAAAGGAGGAGCAAAACTACCTGAATGCGCCATTAATCAAATAAAAAGTTGGATAGATGACACTTACCCAAACAATTAACCTACTATTTCTCACTCTTTTAGCAACAAATTCTTTTTCGCAAGGGCTTTTTGATGAGTTAGAAGAGTTAACAGCTGATAGTACTGAAATAAACTATACAACAGCTACATTTAAGTCCACACGAATTATAAACGGCCAAAGTATTGAAGCACCTGCAGAAAACGAACTGCTTTTTGTTATTGCTCACCGTTTTGGATCTTTCGCAAATGGAGCATATGATTTATTTGGATTAGATCAAGCATCTATTAGAACCGGATTTGAGTATACTTTACCTAGAGTAGATTGTTTCACTATATCATTTGGAAGAAGCACTTATAACAAAACTTTTGATGGAGGGATTAAAGCTAGATTGCTAAGACAGAAATCTGGTTATAAAAATTCACCAATATCTATGAGTGTATATTCTAATATGGCACTTTCAAGCCTTAGATGGATTAACCCGGACAGAATAAATTATTTCTCTTCACGTCTGTCATTTGCCCACCAACTCCTAATTGCTAGAAAGTTTTCCGACAAGCTGTCACTTCAACTTAGCCCTACCGTTATTCACAAAAACCTTATTAAAACAAGCGAAGAAGAAAACACGTATTACGCTTTAGCTTTTGGTGGAAGATATCGTTTTGCAAAACGTGTTGCTTTTACTTTTGAGTATTCAAACTTTATTACTTCGGTATCAAATATCCCTAAAGTAAACGGTCAAACACCTATTGGTACTTTATCGCTAGGTTTTGATATTGAAACAGGCGGGCACGTTTTCTCTTTAGCTTTTACTAACGCTAAAACAATGTTTGACCCAGGAATTTACAGTGAAACAACAGAGTCTTGGGCCGACAAAGGTGTTCATTTTGGGTTTAATGTTAATCGTACCTTTTCGCTAGGTAAAAATAATTAAGTTTTGCTATTTTTTTAAAAACAAAATATTATTTTGGTTTTTAGCAACCATATGATTTTTGCTTTCGTCTTTATCGAGTAAATCTAAAAACTCAATAAAGCATGAAAAGAACCTTACTTACTTTAACAACATCATTCTTTTGCATAAACACGCTACTTTCTATAAACTGTGAAACTGATAATTGGGGATTTGAAAACGGAAATTTTGACAACTGGGACGTTACAGGGAGTGTTAGTTTAGAGAATAGCGGAACGGATTATTACGGAGGATATCCTTGGGTATATCAAAATTCAGGAAGTTACTCTGTAAAAATAAGTGGTGATGAAGCAGGTATGAGTAACGGTTCAATATCAAGATCAATTGATGTTCCATCTGAAGGTATAACCTACTTCAATTTTCATTTTGCAATGAGTATTTTTAATTATCCACATCCTGCATCTGATGCAGCAAAATTTTATGTAGAATTTTTTGATCAAAACAATAATTTAATTGACTGCCCATATTATGAATGTTATTATTCAGAAGATGAAGGACCTCAAGGAGTCGATGGATTTAATGAAACAAACTTACCAGCTATAAATTATAACCCAATGGCTGTTGGTGATGGCCCAGAGTTATATAATGTAAGCTATAGTGATTGGACAGATGTACGATTAGATTTAAGCGCGTATGCTGGGCAAACTATTAAAGCAGTTTTTAGAGTACAGTGGTGTACATTTGGCCCCGATTGGGCTTACGCCCTTGTAGATGTAGACTGCCCAATTAATAATAAAGATACTTTTAAAGAATGTACAAACGAGTTCCCTGTCTATCATTGTAGTATCGATGATATGTCTGCCTACGAATGGTATGACCCTTCCAATACACTATTAGGTAATGGACAATGCATGAATATAAATACACCAGGAATATATAAATGTATTGTTTCACCAAGCAATATAGAATGTTCTGGTGCCGAAAATTTAGAGTTCAAATATAACTTTCTTGAAATTCCGCAAGCAAATTTTACCTCAGAAAATGTATGTGAATATGATAGCTTAGAGTTGATAAACACAAGCGTATTTTCTAGCGAAAATATAGAATCAATAATTTGGGATTTTCACAACTCAGACTCTGTATTGACATATGATGCAAAGTACTTGTACGGAAATTATGGGGAAAAAAGTGTCTCTTTAACTGTTGCTTCAGCCAATGGCTGTTTTAGTACTATGACTAAGCAAATTGAGATTTATGCTGTACCAGATGTAAAATTCTCAGCGTTAAATAACAAAGGATGTACTGAACTATGCGTTGATTTTTTAAATGAAACAAGCATCCAAGCTGGAGGTATTAATAAATACATTTGGGAACTAGGTCAAGAAGATGAAAGCGAAAACTTTAGTGTTTCAAGCTGTTACAGCAATAATAGTTTGGAAACCAAAACGTTTGATATATCACTAACTGCAATTAGCAACAATCAGTGCGCATCTACTCTAACTAAAGTTAATATAGTAGAAGTATATCCTCAACCAATTGCAAATTTTAATGCTGAGCCAAATTTTCTTGATTTCCATCAGCCTCAAACAAGATTTAACAATACATCGTTACTGGCAGATTATAATAGCTGGGATATTGGTGGGTTTTATCAATCAAACGAAGAATCACCTGTTTACAGTTTCAGCACTGAAGAAGAAAATACTTTTAATGTATGCCTATACATAGAAACCATTCATGGATGTATGGATACCACTTGCGAACCAGTAACTATGAAAGGAAAATCTTATGTATACATACCAAACTCTTTTACTCCTAATAACAATAACCTTAATGATCTTTTTAAGCCCGTATGTTTTGGGATTGCTGAAGAAGGCTTTGAATTTAATATTTATGACAGATGGGGCAAGGTTGTTTACAAATCAGTGAGCCTTAATGATTGTAGTTGGGACGGAAGCATTAAAAACTCAGGAAAGAAACAAGATGTATATAGCTGGATATTAAAATGCAAAGGCAAATACAATAGCGAACAATTTTATAAAACGGGTCTTGTAAATATGGTAAAATAAAAACACCCCTATGGTTATTTAATAATAATCATAGGGGTGTTTTTACTGGTTAAAAAGTAACTATTTAGCAACTATAAATTTGCCAACCTTAGTTTGACCTTCTGCCTCTACTACTACAAAGTAATTACCAGAGTCAAATTTACCAGAAAGTATAACTTGGTTGTCACCAGACACTAATTCTCTTTGTGTACTAAAAACTCGTTGACCTTGAATATTAAATACATTAATTACAGCATTCGTTCTTTTGCTCACCTCAAATCTTACAAAAGTATTTTCAAAAACGCTTGAAGGATTTGGGAAAACAGTTAAATCACTTGTAAATGTGTTATCAGCAAAGTCGCTTGAAATTTGCTTAGATGAAAGTAGCGCAGATGATTTCCAAATACCTCTACCATGTGTTCCTGCGTAAATAACACCTTCAAAATCTGTCACTTTGAAAGGATTAGTTTGCTGTCTCAACTCATGAACAGGAACTAAAGGTAAGCCAGTGTTTGCAGATGTCCACTCACCTAAAGTTGAAATACTAGACTTATAAATTCCAAATTCAGTACCAACTAAAATTGTTTTAGCATCATCATTACCAATAATTGCATCATAAACGGGCATTGGAGGAAGGTCTCCTTGAATATCAACAAAACTAGTTTGAGCAGTTGTTGTTGTAGCCTCAGTGGTTCTAAATACATGCTTATCTCTACCGTAGGATCCTGTAGTAATAATCATATTGTTTGCATCATTTGGGTCAATAGCTATTCCAGTAACAGGGCTTGGCGAATCATAAATTTTTGTTATTACCAGTTGGCTGTCATCACCTTCTTTATATAAATTATTTAAACCCGATATACGAATTAAATTACCCGTAAAAGAAGCAATGAACAAATGATTTCCTTCAGGTGAAAACTCCATTGTTTTAATTCTTCCTGAGTTGGTTGATATAGGCCACCACAAACGAGAACCGTCCCTTAGACCATCTCTAGTTAAATAAACCGTACCATCAGCCGCTCCAAAACCAAAGAGAGATTGTATAGGATCTTGAACTTTAACTGAGTCACCAGGTTGTAATCCATCAGTTAGAACATGGTCAATTTTAAAAGGAGTTCCTCTAAAACTTACCTCTGGAGTAAGACTTTGCAGTGAGATGCTTGACCCAGGATTGAATGCTAATGCATAATTTACTTTAAAGTTTATTCCTTGAGAAGGTGGAGTATTAAATTGTACAGAATATTCCCCTGTTGAATAATCAAATGTTCCTGTACCGTCTCCTTCTAATATTCCATCCTGATTGGGATCGTTAACCTCTTGAGATCCAGCTGTAAAAACTATCGTTCCAAATTGGAAAACACCAGATTCTTGTACCTTTGGAACAATTCCATCAAAGTTTTTAGAGATCCCATTAGAGGATTTAAGCACAAAATCAGTTGAACCATCTTCTGCCCTAAATAAAATAGAATCTTTGCTTGTTTCAGATTCATATGTTTCCCATAATCGAACAGCTGTACTGAATCCATTATCTTCACAATTCCATGGCTCACAAAATGCTCCGAAACCACCATTGTCTGTGCCTCTTCTTACATTACCTTGTTGAGAAGTAACAAAAACTTTGTTGGTGATGTTAGAAATATCAGTACCAAAGCCATCTCCACCAGATACTTCATTACCTTCTAGCGGATAAATACCACCAAGACCAACCAATATTGTACCATTATCTTGAGCACCACCCGTTGCTAATCCTTGTTCACTATAAGCAACAGTGTAAAACTGAGTAACGTTGTAGCCTCTGTTCATTGGTATAAATTGCTCTCCGCCATCGGTAGTAGAGAATATACCTCCATCATTAGTGAAAAAAGTTCTGTTCACTCCTGATTTCGAATTCACAAAACCATGTTGATCAGCGTGAACATAGAATGGTGCAAATTGAAATGCATCCCACTGAGAAAGATGCGTCCATGCTCCATCATATTTGTATAAATCTATTCCTCCCAAATAAACAGTATTTACATCTGTTGGGCTCGGAGCTAATAATAAGTTATACCACCCTTGGTCTCTACAAAAGTTAAAGTCTGCAGTCTGAGGTATTTCTGTCCAAGTATAACCTTTGTCAGTACTTTTAAATAATTCTTTGCACTCTCCCTGAGAATTTGAAGTTGTAGCCCAACAGATATTATTATCAATTTCAGACATTGCTAGTTCTATCCTAGCAGAGGTTTTTAATCCTACAGAAGAATTTAAAAGAGTAAAGGTGCCTTCATTTCCGTTAGGTGAAACAAAGCAAACACCGTCTAATGCAACTAAAACAGTCCCATCATTTGCTAATTCTATATCATCTACAGTTGATGTATTGGGTTGACCATTATTTAATGAAATTGGATTAACCCAAGTAGACCCATTATCATCAGAGTATCTCAAGCCCTTATTTTGTCCAATATATATTCTGCCGGTTGATTGGTTTATCTTAATATCATTTACACCAGACCATTCATCATTACTTTGAGCATTGGACGTGCCCGGTGAAGCAGACTCAACTTTTTCTATCTCTGTTGAACCTGGGGTTAACTTATATGTACCGTTACCCACAAAACCAGATCCTCCAGAACCAAGACTTCCGCTAGCCCACTCAAAAGTTGAACCAGTACCAATCCAAATAGTACCATCAGTAGCCTGTGCAAGGCAAGAAACCCCGCTATTTTCCTGTTGTAAAGTAACTGGCTGCCAATTAGCCGCAGCATTATTAGAAACAAATAAACCACCAGAAACTGAACCTGCATACATTCTTGAGCCGTCTTCAACAGTTTTATCAATTATAATTGCTCGGGTTCTTCCGCCAATGTTGTCGGGCCCCATTTCCTCCCAAGTAAACGTTTCATCAGTTTTGCCAGAAGCTGCAAAGCTTTTAGTGTTTTCTCTGGCTTCTAGAACACTTTTTAAGGGTATAAGGCCTGTCTCAGGGTTTCTTTTGAGCATATACATATATTCAGCTCCACCTTTCCAGCTTTCTGAAATTGGGAACTTGTATGTACGAGGCTCATATGAAACCTCTTCTGAAGAAGAAAAAGAAACATAAAACCCTATACAAACGAAAGCAATAATTGGTACAATAAATTTATTCATTTTAAACAAAATTTGGATTACAAAACTAGTAAATTATCCTCACGTATCATGAACACAATAGGTTAAATTTAGTTCAGAGTTATGACAATAAAAATCTTAAATTATTTTTCGGTTGTTTATAGCCTTTGAACGGCAATGCTCTAAAACAAATGTTTTTCAGCATGATAGGACGACCTAACTAGCGGGCCGCTTTCTACGAATCTGAATCCCATTTTCAATCCTTCACTCTCGTAAAGAGCAAATCGTTCAGGGGTTATAAATTCGGCAACAGGCAAATGTTCTTTGGTTGGCTGAAGATATTGCCCTAGCGTTAAAATATCTACTCCAACCGAGCGTAAATCCTCCATAGTTTCAATAACCTCCATTTGAGACTCACCTAAACCTAGCATTATTCCGGATTTTGTCTTCATCCCTCCCGACTTTAGCCTATTTAATAGCTCCAAACTTCTATCATACTTGGCCTGTATACGAACTTCTTTCGTTAGTCTTCTTACTGTTTCTAGGTTATGTGAAACTATTTCTGGAGCTATATCAATTATGTGCTGAAGATTATCCCATTCACCTTTAAAATCAGGGATTAGTGTCTCAAGAGTAGTTCCGGGGCTAATTCTACGCACTGCTTTAATTGTTTCAACCCATACACTTGCACCTCCATCTTTTAAATCATCACGATCTACTGACGTAATTACACAGTGTTTTACCCCCATTAATTTAACAGACTTTGCTAACCTAACGGGTTCAAACGGATCTGTATTTTCAGGCTTACCTGTAGCAACCGAGCAAAAACCACATGATCGCGTGCAAATATTTCCTAAAATCATAAATGTTGCTGTACCAGCACCCCAACACTCACCCATATTTGGGCAATTTCCACTTTGGCAAATCGTATTTAGCTTATGCTTATCAACAATATTGCGCACATTCTTGTAATCTTCTCCAATTGGAAGTTTAACTTTAAGCCAAGAAGGTTTTTTTGTTTTTAAACGCTCACTTTTTTCATTCATTTTGTATACTTTTTACCAAATTGCCATGAAACAAAAAGGTTTAAAAATAGCTGCTGGTTATTAGAGAATGCCATTATAGGAACTTTTTTATAAAAGCCATCCAATACAATGCCTGTTTCTACCGCTCTTATAGATTTATCAACGGCAGAATACTGAATATTAACTGCTGCTTTCAAGTGTAAGCCCGGATAAAATTCAATTTGGTTTATCCCATAAACAAATGGCGCACGGCCTCTAATTTGTATTTGAGAGTGCTTATTTTCATCGTATGCTTGAATAGATATTCCCTGCGAAGATCCATTCACAAAAGGCTCTTGCAACTCCAAATAAACTGGCTTTACCAGTCCGAGTGAAAACCCTCCACTTAAATTAAATCCAACTTCAACTCCTTTGTATTCTTCTCGTTCAAAGAGCATTTTTTGATACCCGAATGTACCTCTCAAAACAGAGAGGGTATTTTTTTTACCAAACACATAACCTTTAGCATCACCTTCAAATGGGGAAATTTTAACCTCTTTTGAATGTTTTATGGTCGAAAAGCCCACAGACCAATATAATTTATTAAACAAATCTAGATTGTAACCTTTTCTTACTTGAACGCCCCAACCTGATGTGTGAGCAGATGCTAAAAATGACAAATCATTTTTATAAAGCTGCCTTCCATCATCAAACCTAGTGTCGTTTTTAATTTCTACAACAACAGAATCCGCCAAAGGCACCAAAGTGTCGCTTTGAGCTAAAACAAAATGTGTAGAAGCCACAAAGCTTACAATACAAAACAATAACTGTTTACCAACCATATTTAAAGTGATAGAGTTTATTTTATCTCTTCATAATCAACATCTTCAGAAAGCTGTTCAACCATCTTTTTTTGTTTAGAGACAAATGTCCGGTTGTTTTTGTTTTCCGTTGAAGACCTACTTTCTGTTTTCTTCGAACCAGAAATAACAGTAAAAGTTCTAACCAAGTACTTTATTACCCAGTAAACAATTATAAAAATGAAAAATGTTCTTAATAAACCCATTGTATTTATTTAATAATAGAGCCTTCGTTATTATAGTAACATACTGTTATGAAATTGAAACTAATGCAATTTTCCTAAGATTAAAATTAACTTAAATATAAAATACTAAAAAGCCCAATAAGACATTATCTAATTGGGCAGATTTTCTCCAAAAAATATAACTTTATCTTACAACCAACTTATAAGTGCTTATTTTCCCGGCTTTTAAAGACTCAACAATGTAAACACCAGAATTCAAAGGTAAATTTAGTTCTTCGTTGAACTTCAAGTTTTCTCTTGTAAAAATAAGTTTGCCAGTAAAATCATAAACAGATATAAAATCAACATCTCTATTAAACTTAATTAACCCACTTGTTGGGTTAGGAAAAAAAAGTGATTGCGCATTAACTAATGATAATAATTCACTACCAACAGTGCTACACCCCTGATCTATTATTAGAGTGTAACCAGTGAAAGAAGTATCTAAAACACCTGTTTGAGTTCCTACAAAAGGAACATCGACAGTATAATCTACAGATATTGAAACTGAAAGATCATAACTTCCCTCAACTGCTGTCTGTCCTTGCAAATCTAAACATCCAACTGTACCGCCTAGCCAAACTGGCGCATTAGACGTATTACTAAACCCAAATGGCAAACCACTCACACCTGTTACACGAGCGGAATCAATCATCACAGTGATCGGAATTTGAGTTCCTGGCACCGTACCATCTATTTCGCTAGGTATATTTATATGAATAACTGTTTCATAGTCAAATCCAGGCAACCCACAAGGTAAATTATCTATTGTATCAGGTGAGGCATCAAAAGAAGCGTTGGGAGGAAAAAGATTTGGATCAGGAATACATTGACTATTAATCAACTTAACACTGAAAAAACAAACCAAAATCAAAAGAGCACTTTTCATACACTTTGATTTATTTGTATACCTTAAACGTTTTTTCGTCAGAAACAGTTAATTTTTTTCTGCCCTTGGCTCTTCTTCGAGCAATTACTTTTTGACCATCCTTAGAAGCCATTCTCTCTCTAAAACCGTGCTTGTTTCTTCTTTTTCTCTTTGATGGTTGAAATGTTCTTTTCATAGCAATTAATTATAAAAATGTGAACAAAAGTAGCTTTTTTTATTCATACTCGAAACTTATTTTCAGCAATTATTAACCCAACATCACAATTAAATACTTTTTTTCTAGTTATTATTGCTGTTACTTAGATAATATTTAACAAAGTTATCTAAGGTTATCTTTGATGAATCTATCTCAAACTATTATTAATTTGATTTGTAAACACAGCTTTAAACAAATTGTTATGAATAAATTTTTACTGTTACTTTTTATAATTCCTAATGTTATTCTTTCTCAAGTTGATCTTCAAAATTGGTGTGGCCAAACACATGCCGAGCAAAAGCTTATCAAAGAAAATCCTGAACTCCAAACATTAATCAACGATGAAAAGGAGTTGGTAAAAGAACAATTAGAAAAATATAAATTACTTAAGTCTACCGGAACTGTGTATTATATTCCTGTCGTTTTTCACATTTTACATGAAGGAGGACCAGAAAATATTTCTGACGCTCAGGTACACGATGCTATGAGAATATTGAATGAAGACTTTCGTAAAACGAATGCAGATATTTCTCAGGTAATACCTGAATTCAATAACATCTCCGGAAATACTGAAATCCAATTTCAACTAGCTCAAAAAGACCCAGACGGAAACTGTACAAATGGTATTAACCATATTTACAGCGAGCTTACAAACGATGGAGGTGAAGATTCTAAAATTAATCAATGGCCAAGAAACAAATATTTGAACGTATGGGTTGTTAAAGAAATTGAAAATGGAGCTGCAGGATATACATTTCTTCCGGCTACAGTAAACTTTCAACCATGGAGGGACGGCATAATTATACTACACGATTACATTGGCTCAGTTGGTACTGCTAACGCTATTGGGAGCAGATCGTTAACTCATGAAGTTGGTCATTGGTTAAATCTACCACACACCTGGGGGCAATCTAACAATACAGCCGAACCCGCTAACTGCAATGATGATGACGGAATTAGCGATACACCTAATTGCATAGGATCAAACTCATGTAACCTATCTTCTAGCACATGTGGTTCTTTAGATAACGTTCAAAACTATATGGACTACTCTTTTTGCTCAGTTATGTTTACTCAAGGACAAGTTGATGTAATGAGAGCTGCCGCAACTGGTAGTACAGCTCAAAGAGCTGATTTAATTACGGCAAGCAACCATGAAGCCACCGGAATAAATGGAGTAGATAATTTATGCAAAGTTGATTTTTCAAGTAGTGCGCCACTGGTATGTTTAAACGACACGATAATTTTAACAGATGAATCTTACCACAATCCAAACCAATGGGAATGGGAAGTAGACAATAGCACCTCTAATACGTATACTAATAATTCACCTACAGTAGTTTTTGATAGTGAAGGATACTCTGACATTACTTTACAAGCTACAAACGCTTCCGGAAGTCTATCGTTAACCAAGAACGGGCTAGTTAGAGTGATAAGTAGGCAGGGAGAAGCAATAGATTATTCCGAAGGATTTGAAACTGAAAACTTCCCTAATATTAGTTGGACCAGATACAGCAGAGAAAATGATGACAACACCAACTGGGAAATTGTTTCTTCAACCGCATACTCAGGTAGTAAGTGTATTAAACTCAATAACGTTGATAATCCAGAACCTGGTCATCAAGATATTTTATACAGCCCCTTATTAGACTTATCAAATGCACTCTCAACAAACATTAAATTTAGAGTTGCATATGCTCAAAAAGACAATTCAAATTTTGATAAATTAAAATTATATATCTCAAAAGATTGTGGGCAAACATGGTCACTAAAAACACAGCGTATTGGAAGTTCCTTGGCTTCAGCTATTGACCAACAAGGAGAATTTATCCCTGCAACATTAGATGACTGGAAACTTATTTCTTTTAATTTCTCAACTAGTGAGTTAACAAGCAGTGCAATGATAAAGTTTGAGTTTACTGGCGATGGTGGAAATAATATTTATATAGATGACATTAACATTACTGGGGTTTTTAGTCCTATACCTATTCTTAACTTTCCAACTGACAGCTCAACTACAAGTATTAACGTAACATTAGATTGGAAAGCAGTAAATGAAGCCAATGAATACATTTATCAGGTAGACACAACTATAAGCTTTAATTCTTCAGGCTTAATTGAAGGTTCAAGTACCGCTTTAGGCAATGACCATTGGAATTCTGACACAGAGCTTGAGTTAACTTCACTTGAGTATGATACAACATACTTTTGGAGAATAAAATCTATAACTGATCAAGATACTTCAGAATGGAGTGAAACATGGAGTTTTAAGCCTGTAATAAGTACTGGAGTTGCTAATATTAATGATAGTAAAAATGTCTTGCAAATTTTCCCTAACCCTACCAAAGACATAGTAAATTTAACTTTTGAAATAAAACAACCGGGGTTATATACTCTAGATTTATTTGATGTGTCAGGGAAAAAAATAAAAGCAATTCGTTCATCAACATTTACTCAAACAGGTATAAAAAACATACAATTAATGAACAGAAATCTAGATAGTGGTGTTTACTATGTAATTCTTAGGGGCGAAAACATAAATGTCTCTAAAAAATTCATCCTCACTAAATAAAATAAATGATTTCAACGTTATCAAAACTCTCATTCTTAGTATTTCTTTGCATTTCTTATTCTGCAACATCTCAAAAAAACTGTACCGTTAATGAATTGGCAAAACAACATTACATTAACACAAATGTTGAAGAATTAGAAAACATTAAACATAAGTCGGAATTAAATAACATTGAAGTAACCCAATTTATAGAGAATAAGAAAAGCCGAAGCCTTAAAAAATCAGCTGATTGTGTGGAATCAGAATACATAATTCCTGTGGTTTTTCACATCCTCCACCAAAACGGACCAGAAAATGTATCTAGTTTTTCTGTAAAAGAACAAGTAAGAAGATTAAACTTAGATTTTAGCGGGAGTAATAGCGACACTTCTGAAGTTGTTCCGGCATTTAAATCAGTAATTGGTAATTCTGGTATTGAATTTAGATTAGCAAAGACAGACCCAGACGGGAATGCAACGAACGGAATTATAAGGTACGAAACTGCTCAAGGAGAAGAAGAACCTTCTTTCAACAACCCATGGACGACCGGAAAGCAATGGCCTAGAGATAAATACATGAATATTTACATAGGTAAAAACGTTGGTGAGGGAGTTGCAGGGTTTACTCAATACCCTGTTTGGGTAGACAACTTTCCGCAAGGAGATGCTATTTTTATGAGACATACATATGTAGATTTTTATGACAGAGTGCTCACACATGAAGTGGGTCATTGGCTTAATTTACCACATTGTTGGGGGAACACTAACGAACCAGGAATTGATGATAACTGCAATGAAGATGATAATGTTTTAGACACACCAAACACTATTGGCTGGCAAACCTGCAATTTAGCTGGAGAGTCTTGCGGATCGTTAGATAACATTCAGAATTATATGGAGTACACTTTTTGCAACGTGATGTTTACACAAGGCCAGGGAGATAGAATGCAGGCGGCTTTAAACTCAAGCCTAGCGCAAAGAAATAATTTATGGCAGGATGACAATCTAATTGCAACTGGAGTAAAGGAGTTAAGTTTAGTTGACTTTGAAGCAGATCGCAAAATTTTGTGCGCAGGAGAATCAGCTACGATTACAGATTACTCTGAATACGGTGTTTGTAGTTGGATTTGGAATGCCGAGGGAAGCGATCAAGAAAATTCACTAAGTGCTTCTCCAGAATTCACGTATAACGAGACTGGTTTTTTTGACATTACTTTAGAGGCTTCATCATCTACCAATACTTTATCTCTCACAAAAGAAGATTTTATACTTGTAGCTGATCCTGAAATTAATAGCCTGCCCTATTTTGAAGGATTTGAAACAGTTGGTGCTATCCCAAATAGTAAATGGCAAAGCGATATAGTTGAAAACTCACAATGGCAAACAACTGTGCTTTCTGGATTTACAGGGCAAAAATCGGTTTACTTCAACAATTTTAATCAATCCGAAGAGATAGTCATTGAACTAATTAGCGCTCCAATCGATCTTGAACCACTACAATCTGCCAAAATATCTTTTAAAACGGCTTATGCTCAAAAAACCTCTTCAGACAAAGACAGGCTAAGACTTCTAATTAGTGAGGATTGTGGTAAAAATTGGATAATCAGATCTACAAAACTAGGTGCCGTATTAGCTAGCTCTAATCCTCAACCAAACTCCCCTTTTATTCCTTCAAACGAAACACAATGGAAACAAAATGAGGTTACCATACCCAGTGTTTATATTTCTGACAAATTCATGTACAAATTTGAATTTATAGGTAAAGGAGGCAACAATATTTATATTGACGACATAAATATTTTTGGTGTTTACCAAGAAGAACCTATTTTAAACTCTCCGTCAAACACTGCTCAAGACATTCCTATTAATGTGATTTTAGACTGGAAATCTGTTGACTCAACAAATAAATATGAACTTTGGATTGATACTTCTGAAACTTTTAATTCAAACGCATTTTTCACAACCCAACTTACATTTATTGAGCAAAACTCCCTAAATGAAGACACCGAATTTCAAATGCAAGACCTACCAGCACTTACAAAACACTATTGGAAGGTAAGAACAATTAATAATCAAGATACTTCTGACTGGAGTGAAACCTGGTCTTTCACTACAAATAGTGGTTCTACTAGCTCTATACTTAAAAACAATATAGCAACTGCATTAAGCATTTACCCTAACCCTACGGAAGAAACCTTAAACATAACTTTAGATAAAGCACAGCCAACTTTATTACAAATATTTGATGCTGGCGGTAAACTCGTATTATCCCAACAAACCAATAATAAAGTAAACATTATTAGTGTTTCTGGTCTTGATAAAGGGCTGTACTATATACAGGCATTAAATAACGGCCAAGTGAAACAAAGCACGAAATTCATTAAAAATTAATTAACTACACTAATTTACTCTTAAGTGTTTTGAAGGCACTATTTTTACACGAATTTTGTTATTAAATAAAACTCGTGTTCTGAGTAAGAGAAACAGCATATCCATACTATTTACCCTTATAGCTTTTAGCACTGAGGCACTCGCTCAGCTTAGCAACCATAAAGATACTATAGTATCGTTTGTAACAACCCGAACAATAAAACTTGATAGCAACAGTATAGTAAGCGGTTCGTTAGCGGTTTTTGATGGGCAAGACACCATTTCTCCAGAAAACTATATTATTGACTATTGGAATGGGCGCTTAAAAATAACAAAAGCTACTAGTAACAATCAGGTAAGGGTGAAATATGAGTCGTATCCATTTAGTTTTACAAAAATATACAGGCATAAAGATCCTAACCTATACATACAGCCCACTGAAACTAAAAACCCCTTTGCATACAAAGCAAGTTCTAAATCATCGTTAAACAGTTTAAGTGGCTTATCAAAACAAGGAAGTATTTCTAGAGGGATAAGCTTTGGAAACAATCAAAACATTGGTGTATCATCAAACTTAAACTTACAACTATCTGGTAAAATAAGTGATGAAGTATCAATACTAGCCGCAATTACAGATGAAAACATCCCCATCCAACCAGAAGGTAACACACAACAACTTCAAGATTTTGATCAAGTTTACATACAGCTCTTTAACAGTAAACATAAACTTACTGCCGGAGATTTTCAACTAAGGGAAAACAGTAGTCATTACTTAAAATATTTTAAAAAAGCTCAGGGCATTAGCTATGAGTTTAACTCATTAGACACTGTAAAAAAACAAGGACTAAATGTAAGAGCGAGTGGAGCTGCATCGAGAGGTAAGTTTTCGAGGTATTTTTTAAATCAGATTGAAGGACAACAAGGACCTTATCGTTTGCAAGGGGCGGATAACGAACGTTTTATAATAATACTGTCCGGCACCGAACGTATTTTTATTGACGGAGAATTACTTGTTAGAGGTGTAGAGAACGATTATATAATAGATTACAACACCTCTGAATTAACCTTTACTCCTAATAGGCTTATAACTAAAGACAAACGTATAGTAGTGGAGTTTCAATATACAGACCAAAACTACGTTCGAACACTTGCAGAATTTTCTGTTAATGGCGTAAAAAACAACTGGCAATCGTTCTTAAAATTTTATACCGAGCAAGATTTAAAAAACCAACCTATTAATGAAACAATAACAGACGAAAAAAGAGCTTTTTTGGAAGGATTAGGCGACAATGTAAACGCAGCAATTTTTTCATCAGAAGACAGTGTAGGTTACAGCGACAACAGAGTACTATATGAAAAAAAAGATAGCCTAGGATATTCAATTTTTGAATTTTCAAACAACCCAAACTTAGCGGTTTATGCAGTTACATTTAGTCATGTAAATACAGGGTTAGGAAACTACATTCAAATAAATTCATCAGCCAACGGTAAAGTATTTGAATGGATTAAGCCTGACACAATAAACGGAGAAATAATTAGAAACGGAACACACGAACCCGTTGAACTAATTAGTACTCCAAAACAAAGGCAATTACTCTCAACTGGGGTGTCAAGAACGGTTGAAAACGGATCAATTCGTTTAGAAGGCGGCTTTTCAAAAAATGACATTAACACATTTTCAAATGTAAATGGTAGTGACGATTATGGATTTGCAGGAAAAATTGATGTTAATAGAAAACAAAAACTAGGAGCTAAACTAAATGCCATAGGAAATATTTCCTACGAAATAATTAATGAAAATTTTAAAGAAATAGAGTGGTTTCGAAGCCCTGAATTCGCAAGAGACTGGAATCTTCTTAATTTAACACTAACCGGCACACAGCACATTTCAAACGCTCAAGGAAGCTTACAAAACAAAAAAAATGGTGAAATTTTAACTTTTGCTAATCAGCTTTACATTTCAGAAAAAGATGCCTTTAAAGGCAATAAAAATGTACTTACAACAAATTCAAGATTTGGTAAGCTCTCTGTTGTTTCAATAGGTAGTATAATGCAATCGCAGGTAGCATCCACCAATACAAAATTTATACGAAATAAATCAACCATAGGTTTAGACTTAGGCAAGCTTACCATAGGATTGAAAGATGATTACGAAAAAAATATATTTACGCTAAAAACAGATAGTTTACTAAACAGCAGTTATGAATTTTTAGAAGCAGAAGCCTTTTTAAAAAATGCAGACAGTCTAAACAACAACTTTTATATCAGTTACTTAAAGCGAACCGATAAATTCCCAAAAAACAATCAACTTCTTAACGCATCTGAAGCCGATAACATTAACCTAAACACTACTTTATTTAAAAACGCGCCTATTAAAATAAAAACAAGAACCACATACAGAAACTTAAAAATAATTAACAGCGAAGTTATTAACGTTAAACCCGAAGAAACCCTCCTAAACCGAGTAGAATACACCGCAAACCTATTTAAAAATCTAATTAGCTCGAGCTCTTTTTACGAGCTAGGGTCAGGTGTTGAAGCGAAAAAAGAGTTTGTTTTTATTGAGGTAGCAAACGGGCAAGGTAATTTTACATGGATAGATTATGATAGCTCAGGCACCAAAGAATTAAACGAATTTGAAACAGCCGTATTTCAAGATCAAGCGAACTATATTAAAGTGTTCTCCCCTACCAATGAGTTTATAAAAACCAAAAACAATCAGTTTAGCAACTCTCTGTTTATTCAACCAGATCGCTTAATTAAAAACAAAGATAAATGGTACTATTTTATTGCGCGGTTCTCTAATCAGCTAGCTTACAGAATAGATTGGAGAAGCGCAAGCGAAAAACTTAAAGAAACCGTTAACCCTTTTAACCAAAATATAGCAGATAGCAATTTACTTGGCTTAAACAGAGTATTTAGAAACACCTTTTTTTTCAATAGAAAAAGCCCCTTATTTGGAGCCAACATCAATTATCAATCAAGCGGAAATAAAGTGCTCTCTACCAACGGATTTGAGTTTAAAAAAAATGAATTCATACAACCAGAATTTAGACTTAAAATAACCAAAAGCTTTTTACTTGAAACAAAAGCGGAGCTAGGCAAAAAAAACAACACGAACGATTTTTTTGCAAGTCGAAATTTTGAAATAGACTATCAGCGTATTTCCCCAACAATTAATTTTCAACCAAGTACAAACATTCGATTTTCAATATCGTACCAAAACTCAATTAAAAAAAACAAAACTGATTTCGGAGGAGAAACGGCTATATCCCAATCCCTTGAAACCATTTTAAGGTACAGCAAAGCCGGTAGCAATAATTTAGAAGCTAACATAAAATATGTAGAAATTGACTACAGTCAGCAAAACGGAGAAACGCCATCTGTAAACTCAACCATTGCCTTTGATATGCTAGAAGGGTTAAACCCAGGTAAAAACGTTTTGTGGGGAGCTAATTTTCAAAAAACATTAAGCGACAACACTCAAATAAGCATTTTATATAGCGGAAGAAAACCACAAGACAACAAAGTAATACACAATGCAGGTGCAGAAGTTAGGGTGTTTTTCTAAATAAACGGTTTGGGCGTATCCCCGCTAAAGCGCGGTCAAGCTTTTTGTTTCAAATCCTCATTCGCTACGCTCTCTGTGGGTTTTTCACTGCAATCTTTTACGCGAAATTTATCATAACTGTAATTATAGTTACTGGTAGACTTTTACTAAGAATTATATTTACATTTAACAAACTTTGTATTGTCATGACGGCTAGAAGTTGGATCAAGGAAAATATGCAATGAATCTGGTTTTATAAACTCACCAATTATACTCTCAAAATTGGTATTACTTGATGTAAATGAAAAATCTTCTTCTAATTTGAAGTCAAAAAAACCTATGTCGTTATTTTCAATTTTGTTGTCAGCCAATTTCTCTGATATATTTATTGCAATAGAATCATAAACTACATTAGGGTTACCAAATTCATTTATAGTTATAACTCCAGTGTATTCCCCTGTTTGAATTTTGTTAGATACCTTACCACAACTACTTAAAAGCAAAAACAACAAATAATATTTTATTCTCGTAACGATAAATAATATTTAACTATTAAATGTACTAAAAAAACACAATTTAAACCAGCGTTATAGGATTGCAGTGGCACCCTGCAGTGAGCGAAAGCAATGCGAAGCGTATAACGAAAAGCCTGGTTGCGTACAACGCAAAACGCCCAAAAAGCAATTGTTTATTAAATAAAGTGGTTTAACATAATAGTATGCAACCATAAACGTAGTTTTTTGTTAATTTTGCAATTGAATCATAAAACCGCGTTAAAATGAAATTTGAGTTAACTGAAGAGCAAATAGCTGTAAGAGATGCTGCAAGAGATTTTGCCCAAAATGTATTAAAACCAGGAGTAATTGAGCGCGATGATAATCAAACGTTTCCTACTGAGCAAATAAAGCAATTAGGTGAGTTAGGTTTTATGGGTATGATGGTAGATCCTAAATACGGTGGTTCTGGTATGGATACCATTTCTTACGTACTAGCCATGGAAGAATTATCTAAGATTGAAGCTGCATGCTCGGTAGTAGTATCTGTGAATAACTCCTTAGTTTGTTGGGGACTAGAAAAATATGGTACCGAAGAGCAAAAACAAAAATACTTAGTGCCTTTAGCAAAAGGTAAAAAAATTGGCGCATTTTGCCTTTCCGAGCCAGAAGCAGGTTCCGATGCTACTTCGCAAAGAACCACAGCTATTGATAAAGGAGATCATTACGTATTAAACGGAACAAAAAACTGGATTACCAATGGTGGTTCAGCTTCTACGTATTTAGTAATTGCACAAACCGATGCTGATAAGGGCCACAGGGGTATAAATGCTTTTATAGTTGAAAAAGGTATGGAAGGATTTATGGTTGGTGCCAAAGAAAATAAAATGGGCATTAGAGCGTCTGATACGCATACCTTAATGTTTCAAGATGTTAAAGTACCAAAAGAAAACAGAATTGGTGAAGATGGCTTTGGTTTTAAATTTGCTATGACTGTTTTAGAAGGAGGCCGTATTGGTATAGCAGCTCAAGCATTAGGCATAGCATCTGGAGCTTATGAGTTAGCTGTTGCATACTCTAAAGAACGTAAAGCATTTGGTAAAGAAATAAGCAAGCATCAAGCAATTCAGTTTAAACTAGCTGATATGGCTACCGAAATTGAAGCAGCACGTATGCTATGTCTAAAATCTGCTTGGTTAAAAGATCAGCACTTACCAATTGGTGAAGCTTCTGCAAAAGCGAAGTTATTTGCATCTACCACGGCTATGAAAGTCACTACGGAAGCAGTTCAAGTTCACGGAGGATATGGTTTTGTAAAAGAATACCATGTTGAGCGTTTAATGAGAGATGCAAAAATTACACAGATATATGAAGGAACTTCTGAAATTCAGAAAATTGTAATTTCAAGAGCGGTTTTATCTTAATAATATTCTCTTGTATGCTTAAGCATTCTTGTTACCTTTGTTGCCCTCAAGTAGCCAATTAATGATAAAAATAACTTTTCCAGATGGTGCAGTTCGTGAATACGAAAAAGGCACTTCAGCACTAGATATAGCTAAAAATATTTCGGAAGGATTAGCACGTAACGTACTTAGTGCAAAAGTAAACGGTGTAGTAGTTGATGCTACCTTACCAATACATGCCGATAGTACCGTTGAATTTTTAAAGTGGGAAGATACCGAAGGAAAACAAACCTTTTGGCACTCTTCTGCACACCTTTTAGCCGAAGCATTACAGGCATTGTATCCAAAAATGAAATTTGGTATTGGTCCGTCTATTGAAAACGGATTTTACTACGATGTTGATTCAGGGGAAGAATCTATTTCTGAAAACGATTTTCAAAAAATAGAGCAAAAAATGCTAGAGCTTGCATCTCAAAAAAATGAGTTTGTAAGAAAAGAAATTTCTAAAACTGAAGCAGTAAGTTACTTTAAAGAAAAAGGAGATGAATACAAGCTTGAACTTTTAGAAGATTTAGAAGACGGAACCATTACTTTTTACACCCAAGGTAGTTTTACCGATTTATGTAGAGGTCCGCATATACCAACAACCGGTTTTATAAAAGCCGTTAAGGTTATGAAAGTAGCCGGAGCATATTGGAGAGGAGATGAAAAACGCAAGCAATTAACACGTTTGTATGCTGTTTCTTTTCCGAAGAAAAAAATGCTTACCGAGCATTTGGAGCTTTTAGAGGAAGCTAAAAAAAGAGACCACAGAAAATTAGGCAAAGAATTAGAGTTATTCACATTTTCAGAAAACGTTGGTCAGGGCTTGCCCCTTTGGCTGCCAAAGGGCGCTGCGCTGCGCGAGCGTTTAGAAAACTTTCTAAAGCAAGCCCAAGTTGAAGCAGGTTACAGTCCTGTAATAACCCCACATATTGGAAGTAAAAAACTGTATGAAACATCTGGTCATTATCAGAAATATGGCAAAGATTCATTTCAACCCATTCAAACACCAGATGAAGATGAAGAGTTTTTATTGAAACCAATGAATTGCCCGCATCACTGCGAAATATACAAATCAAAACCAAGATCGTATAAAGATCTACCCGTACGTTTTTCTGAATTTGGTACTGTTTACAGGTACGAGCAAAGTGGGGAATTACACGGCTTAACAAGAGTAAGAGGCTTTACACAAGATGACGCGCATATTTTTTGCAGACCGGACCAAGTAAAAGAAGAATTTAAAAAAGTAATAGATTTAGTACTTTATGTACTAAAAGCACTAGATTTCACAGACTTTACCGCACAAATATCTTTAAGACATCAAGAAGATAGAAGCAAATACATTGGTACAGAAGAAAACTGGGAAAAAGCAGAGCAAGCAATAATTGAAGCAACACAAGAAAAAGGATTGAACTCTGTAATAGAGTACGATGAGGCTGCTTTTTATGGGCCAAAGTTGGATTTTATGGTAAAAGATGCCATCGGCAGAAGATGGCAATTAGGTACAATACAAGTAGATTACAGCCTACCAGAGCGATTCAAACTTGAATATATTGGTTCTGACAACGATAAACACAGACCAGTTATGATTCATAGAGCCCCCTTTGGCTCACTCGAACGATTTGTGGCCGTTTTAATTGAACATTGCGGAGGTAACTTCCCACTTTGGCTTACACCAGAGCAAGTTGCTATTTTGCCGGTAAGCGAGAAATACAACGATTTCGGTCAAAAAGTTTCAACTTTACTCAAAAATTACGATATTCGCGCGTTCGTGGATGATAGAAATGAAAAAGTCGGACGAAAAATTAGAGACAATGAAATGAGCAAAATACCTTATATGCTTATTGTTGGAGAAAAAGAAGCTAATGAAAACAATGTTTCTGTTCGAAAACATAAAGAAGGAGATATAGGTATGATGAGCATTGAAAATTTTGCTGAAATAATAAATAAAGATATAAACGAATCATTACAAATAAATAAGAACTAATTGGCGATAAGAAGACGAAATAACAATAGAAACTTCAGACGAAGAAACGAGCCCGAACATAAAATAAACCATTTTATTAAGGCACCAGAAGTACGAGTAGTAGGTGAAGAAATAGAATCAGGCGTTTACACCCTTAGCCAGGCACTAAAAATGGCTGAAGAAGCAGGCCTCGATTTGGTAGAAATTTCTCCAAAAGCAGTACCACCCGTTTGTAAAATTATTGATTATAAAAAGTTTCTTTACGAGCAAAAAAAGAAACAAAAAGAAATTAAAGCAAAAACTGTTAAGGTTGTAATTAAAGAAATTCGTTTCGGACCAAATACCGATGATCACGATTTTCAGTTTAAGTTAAAGCATGCAGAAAAGTTTTTGCAAGAAGGAGCCAAAGTTAAAGCATATGTATTCTTTAGAGGAAGAACTATTATGTTTAAAGACCAAGGAAGCATGTTGCTTCTTAAATTAGCTCAAGAATTAGAAGATATTGGAGTAGTAGAACAAATGCCTAAAATGGAAGGTAGAAGAATGATTATGTTCATTGCACCAAAAAAGAAAAAGTAACTATATTGTTTAACCGATATGTAGCAACTAAGAACTCTAAATTAAGAGTCGCTCATATCTAATATTTTTGAATTATGCCTAAAATGAAAACCAACTCGAGTGCCAAAAAAAGGTTTAAGCTAACCGCCTCGGGAAAAATCAAAAGAAAGCACGCTTTTAAAAGCCACATTCTTACAAAAAAATCAAAGAAGCAGAAGCGTAACTTACGTTACTTTACTACAGTTCACGCTGCAGATGAGCCAAACATTAAACACATGCTCTGCATCTAATTTTTAAAATTATTCTATAATCGATATGTAGCAACTAAGAATTGTACAAGATTACAATCGCTCATATCTAAAACTAATTAATTATGCCACGTTCAGTAAATGCTGTAGCAGCAAAAGCAAGAAGAAAAAAAGTATTAAAACTCGCAAAAGGGTATTGGGGAAGAAGAAAAAACGTTTTCACTGTAGCAAAAAATGCAGTTGAAAAAGGTCTTCAGTATGCTTACAGAGATAGAAGACAAAAGAAAAGAACTTTTAGAGCTCTTTGGATACAAAGAATTAATGCAGGTGCAAGAATGCAAGGCATGTCTTACTCTGCATTCATGGGTGCTTTAAACAAAAAAGAGATCAAGCTTAACCGTAAAGTTTTAGCTGATTTAGCAATGAATCACCCAGAAGCTTTCAACGCAATTGTGAAACTTGTTAAATAAGTAATTCTTATTTGAAGAAAAAAAGCGAAAGTTACCGTTGGTAACTTTCGCTTTTTTGTTTTCATACACATATGAAAAACCCAAAAAACATATCAGCAATAGGCTTAATGTCTGGCACATCACTAGACGGGTTAGATATTGTACTAGCACAGTTTTCAAAATCAGAAAATAAAGATTGGCAGTTTCAAATAAAGCATAGTAAAACCATATCCTACAGCCCTAAATGGTTAAAAAAATTAACAGACGCACCAAACAGCACAGCAGAAGAAATTACAAAATTAAACACCCAGTACGGCAGCTATTTAGGAGAGCAAGTAAACACATTCTGCAACGATTTTAAAATTTCTAAAAACAGCATCCATTTAATCGCAAGCCACGGACATACCGTATTTCATAACCCGAAAGAGAACTACACTCTTCAAATTGGCTCAGGGGCAAACATTGCCGCAGAAACTCAAATAAAAACCATTTGCGATTTCAGAACAACAGATGTAGCACTTAAAGGTCAGGGTGCACCACTAGTGCCAATAGGCGATTTACACCTTTTCAAAAACTATGCAGCCTGTATTAATCTAGGCGGGTTTTCTAACATAAGTACCAAAGTAAATAACACAATAACAGCCTATGACATTTGCCCTGTAAACATTGTGCTAAACCACTATAGCAACAAATTGGGTCATGCTTACGATAACAAGGGAGAGTTAGCAAAATTAGGAAGTATAAATCAAGAATTACTAACCAAGCTAAACGAGTTACCATACTACAAACTGCAAGCACCAAAATCGTTAGGCAGAGAATGGGTAGAGAATAACTTTTTACCCATCAGCGACAAAGCTAACCTCCAAACCAAAGACATTTTAAACACATTAACACACCATATGGCTACACAAATAGCCAATCAATTAAACACGCTACCAAACAAAGCAACTAGTCTTTTCACGGGTGGCGGAAGTTTCAACACCTTTCTAATAGAGCAAATTAAGCAACGTACCCACTGCGAAATTAAAATCCCCTCAAATACAATTATCAATTACAAAGAAGCCTTAATTTTTGCCTTTTTGGGCGTACTCCGAAATTATGAGCAAATCAACACCTTAAATAGCGTTACCGGAGCAACTAAAAACAATATAGGCGGCTGTATTTATTTACCATAAACAAATTTGTGTTTGAAGCTAATCGCGTTTTCCGTTCTTAGTTTCACGACCTTAAGCTAACCTCAATAACTTTTTTTCAGTAGCTCCAAAGTCGCTCTGCCCTAAAGTATTTCGCTAAACCTAAAGCCGCAAAAGCTAACCACTACAACCACGGCTAATAACCTAAGTTCGACTTAAAATGAACTTTCAGTTTGAATTATTAAGATGTTTCTTCTAGGCTTGATTGTTTAGGAATAGCAAAGCTATTTCGATATAATTAAAACAAAGAAGAAGCACTTTAGCAACAAATCCGCTTACGGAAAGCATATTATAAGTCAAACTCAGGTTAATAGAACATTAACACCCGTCCAAACACTCTTCAGAAGCCCTTTCTAACTCAATAGTCAAATGATCTAAATGATTTTGCTTTGCCAATGAACGAATTTGCTTCTTTATATTAGTAACATCTTTAACACCAACAATTTCATCTTTAATTACCAAATGTACCGATCCTACATTATAATCACCATCCATTGACCACATATGCAAATCATGAATCCCCCTTACTTCATTAACCGAAAGTAAATCTGCCTTTAGCTTACCCACATCAATATTTTCAGGCACACCTTGCAATATTATATTAAAAATGTATTTCAAGTTTTTATACACATTAAATAAAATATAAAGCGAAATTCCTAACGAAAGCAACACATCCAAAATCGGTATTTCCTTAAAAAACATAATAATACTTCCTACTAAAACAGCTATCCAACCAAGTATATCTTCAATAAAATGTAGCGAAACCACTTTTTCATTTACCGACCCTCCTTTATGAACCCTTAAAAAAGCCAACGTATTAAAAAACACGCCCAAACAAGCAAAAACAATCATCCCTTTTACATCAGGCATTTGAGGATTGCTTAATCGTTTTACAGACTCTATTATAATTAACACCGAACTTACAGAAAGCACCAAAACTGTAAACATAGCGCCAAGTACAGAAAAACGCCTGTAACCATAAGAATAAGCAGCATTAGCTTTTTTAACCGACTTTTTCTCAAACCAGTAAGCAACACCTAAAGAAATACTATCGCCAAAATCATGAATAGCGTCAGAAACAATAGCAACACTGTTAACATATATGCCACCAAACAATTCAATAAAAGCAAAAATGGTGTTTAATAAAAAAGCCGAACGAATATTTTTAGACGAACCATGCGCATGGTTATGATGATGATGCCCCATAAAGTCAATTTACCAAATTATAAGTAAACCAGCAGTAGCTATATTAAACAAAGTCACAAATATTTAGTTAATGGTGTAGATAAACCAATGTTAAATTATTAAATTAGTAAGTATATGGTAAACCTAAATCGAGGCGATATAGCACCTGATTTTTCTCAAAAAGATCAAAACGGAAAATTAGTTAGTCTTAAAGACTTTAAAGGTAAAAAAGTAATTTTATTTTTTTACCCAAGAGACTTAACTCCAGGTTGCACTCAAGAGTCTTGTAACTTAAGAGACAACTACGAAGATCTTAAAAATAAAGGCTTTGAAATTCTAGGTATTAGTGCCGATGATGAAAAAAAGCATCAAAAGTTTATTTTAAAACACGACTTACCTTTCACTTTAATTGCCGATACCGATCAATCTGTTTGCAATGCATACGGAGTATGGGGATTAAAAAAGTTTATGGGTAAAGAATATGAAGGAATAAACCGAACCACCTTTGTAGTTGACGAAGAAGGTAAGATTGAACTAATCATTAAAAAGGTTAAGGTTAAAGATCATACAAACCAAATATTAGAAGAGTTAGAAGCTCTTAAAACCGCTTAAATTAAATACACTATGGCTGACATCGCCCAAGAAAAATTAAAAGCTTTACAGCTTACATTAGAAAAATTAGACAAAACCTACGGAAAAGGTTCTGTTATGAAATTAGGAGATAGCGCAGTACTAGATGTAGATGTTATCCCATCAGGTTCAATCGCTATAGATTTAGCCTTAGGCGTAGGCGGATATCCAAAAGGAAGAGTAATTGAAATATATGGGCCAGAATCATCCGGTAAAACAACACTAGCCATTCATGCAATAGCATCCTTACAAAAAGAAGGAGGCTTAGCAGCAATTATAGATGCAGAGCATGCCTTTGACAGAGGATATGCAGAAAATCTAGGTGTTGATACCGAACAGCTTTACATTGCACAACCAGATAATGGTGAGCAAGCTTTAGAAATAGCAGATAACTTAATTAGAACCGGAGCAATTGATTTAATTGTTATCGATTCTGTTGCAGCACTTACTCCTAAAGCAGAAATTGAAGGGGAAATGGGGCAATCTTCTATGGGCTTACAGGCTCGTTTAATGTCTCAAGCGCTCAGAAAACTTACAGGTAGCATAAGCAGAACAAACTGCTGCGTTATTTTTATTAACCAATTAAGAGAAAAAATTGGTGTAATGTTCGGTAACCCTGAAACTACAACAGGTGGTAACGCTTTAAAATTTTATTCCTCAATTAGGTTAGATATTAGACGTCAAGCACAGTTAAAATCTGCAGACGCTGTATTAGGAAACAGAACCAAAGTGAAAGTTGTAAAAAACAAAGTAGCTCCTCCGTTTAAAATCGCAGAATTTGATATTATTTACGGCAAAGGAATTTCAAAAACAGGCGAGATAATTGATCTTGGTGTTGAATTGGGAGTCGTTAAAAAAAGTGGATCTTGGTTTAGCTACGGTGAAACTAAACTTGGCCAAGGTAAAGAAGCTGTAAAAGGATTACTAGATGACAACCCTGAACTAAGCGATGAAATTGAAGAAAAAGTAAGAGCAATTTTAGCAGAAAACAAAGGAAAATAATATGATCGTTTCCCTATTTAAAACCCGCTTCTACGCTGTAGTAGCGGGTTTACTATTCATAATAACTATTATTGTTACAAGCTGTAATACCCCAACAGAAAAAACACCCCTTCAAATCACTAAAACAGATTCTGTTAAAGTATCTGAAGAAAGTTTAGTAAACGAGAAAATAAAAAAAGACCCAAGCAACTCTGAACTCTATTTTAAAAGAGCTACCCTAAGACAACAAAAAGGAAATAATAGTGAAGCAAAAGACGATATTAATTTAGCAATTTCACTAGACTCAAGCATCGCGAAATACTTCATTTTTAGAGCAGACTTATCTTTTGCTGATCGCCAAACTATTGAAGCACGAAAAGACCTCAAAAAAGCGATCCAACTAGATGATCAATCAACAGAAGCGTATTTAAAACTTACTGAGATTTATCTTCTATTAGCAAATTATGACGAAGCTATTCAAAATGCCGATGAAGCATTAAAAATTGATAAATACAATGCCAAAGCATACTTCATGAAAGGCATGAGCTTTAAAAGAAGACAAGATACTGCCAGAGCAATCTCAAGTTTTACAACCGCAGTTGAGCAAGACGCAAAATATTATGATGCACACCTTCAGCTGGGTATTTTATACGAAACATCCAATCCGAAATTTGCTATCGATTTTTATAATAATGCTATTCGCACACAACCTAATAACTTAGAAGCTATATATCATAAGAGTTTTTACCTTCAAAATTTAAAACAAAGCAGAAAAGCATTAGAAGGATATAAACTTATGCTCGATATTGATCCAGCAAACAGAAATGCACTATACAATACAGGTTTTATTTACTTAGTGCAACTTCAAAACTACGATAGCGCAAGTATTTATTTTGATCAAGCAATTAAAAACTATCCTACAGATTTTGAAGCCTGGTATAATTTAGGTTTATCATATGAAGAAGCCAACAACAAAAAACAAGCCTTATTTTGCTACAAAAAAACATTAGCAATTAAGCCAGATTATACACTCGCTGCAAAAGGAGTAAGTAGGGTTTCATAAAAAGCCAAAAAGTTATTTGTTAATAACTTACAGTTTACAAGCAAATGTTATTTTGCTACATTTAAGAGTGTTTCAATTGTATCGCCTTTATTCATTATATCTGTTGTTTACTTCTGCTCTAGTCACACTAGACATTAGCGGTGCTGCGCAAGAAAAACACGGGTTAGTAACAGACGACTTTCTACCTGCACATCAAATGTTAGTAAATCCAGCATTAACAGCTAATCAACCTATTTGGTTAGATATTAATTTAGTTGGTTTACATGCTTTCGCAGGTAACAATTTCGCATTCGCAAATCAAACTACATACCCAGATGCTGGTAATTGGACGTTCTTGCCAGATATTTCACCAAAAGCCGCTTTTTTTAATACCCAATCTACTGTAATGGGACCATCAGCTAGTCTTGCGATAAAAAACACTACTCTAGGCTTGCAAATTAATGGAAAAACATTTGCAAACATTTCAAGAATACCAATGGATCTTATAAGACCGCTCATAGAAAGCGGATACAACTTAGATAGCAACGAAGTCTATACATTTTCAAAAGCCAGAGTAAAAGCAATGAGCTGGGCAGAAGTAGGCTTAAACGGTTCTCATATAATTAGTAAAAAAGGAAACAACATGCTTAGCGTTGGAGCAGCATTTAAATATTTAAGAGGAGTTGGTCTCACAAATGCAATATCAGAAGTAGGAAGCTATCAAGAAGACGGAAGCAATGTCGCAAACGGATCAGGTAAATATGCATTAGCAGAACCCAGTGAAAACGCAGGCACTGGTTTTAGTATTGACCTTGGCTTTACATATCAAAAAATGTTAAGTAACGTAGAAAATTACACTCCGCATTCTAAAGAAAGTAAATGTCAGCATATTCCTTACAAGTTTCGTTTTGGGGTATCAATTATAGATTTAGGATATATAAAATACAAGAACAACGCACAGTTCGGAGAATGGAGTGGTACTATCGATAATCAAGATTTGGAAGACATTCTAAACGCACAAGCTCCAACTGTAATCACAAATATCAAATCAGAATTTAGTGCCGTTTTACCCGCGGCAATATCAGTTCAGTTAGATGCAAGAATAATTAAACGACTATACGTACACGGATCTATTTACCAAGGTTTTCAAACTGCAAATTTGCTTGGTGTAGAGAGAGGAAACACCATAGCTGCAAGCGTACGTTACCAACATAGGTTCTTTAATATTGCTATCCCCGTGAGACTATTCAATTATCAAAAGCCGAAAGTTGGCTTAGCTGTAAGGCTAGGCCCAGTAAATATAGGTTCAGATATTTTTACACCTTTATTCATAAAATCAGATATTTATAGTGCAGATATTTACGCAAGCTTGCACTTAAAATTTGGAAGAAACCCTAAATGCAAAGGCAGAAAAGGCAAGCATAGCGGAGGAGTAGTTGGCGATCCAAGTTGCCCTACATGGTAAAAAAATAAAAGAATAGAATAACGCAAAATAGTTTACACAAACTCATGAACAATAAACCTCTCAGAATTGGTGGAGTACCAGAACACTTCAACCTACCCATACATTTGGCCATCGAAAATCAACTATTTAAAAAAAGAGATGTAGATGTAAAATGGACTACATTTAAGGGAGGAACTGGGCAAATGACCCAAGCATTAAGAAACGATGAAATAGATGCCTGTGTTTTATTAACAGAAGGAATCGTTACTGATATAATTAATGGAAACCAAAGCAAAATAATTAGCGAATATGTTACAACTCCTCTCTGTTGGGGAATACACACAAGCAGCAAAAACCCAATTGACAGATACGATCAAATATTTGATAAAACATTTGCAATTAGTCGCCTAGGCTCAGGATCTCATTTAATGCCAATTGTAGATGCTAACAGTAAGGGTAAAGAAATAAACCCAAATCAATTTAAAATTATTAAAAACTTAGAAGGAGCTAGAGAATCTCTAAAAGCGCTGGATTCAGATATTTTTTATTGGGAGAAATACACCACAAAACCACTAGTTGATTCAGGAGAATTTAAAAGAATCGGAGAATATTTTACCCCTTGGCCCTGCTTTGTAATTGCCGCAAGTAACAAAATACTAAAAGAACAACCAGATAATATTGTAAGGATGTTACGAACTATTCACGATTCATGCGATAGTTTTATGAAGAACGATCAAGCATTTAAAATGGTAAGCGAACGTTACAATCAAAAAATAGAAGATGTTGAGCGCTGGTTTCATAGTACAGAATGGGCTATACATGGTTGGGTTCGAGATAAAATGCTAAAATCAGTTATCTACAATCTTGAAATATCAAATATCATAACTTCAAAAAAAACATACCCAGAAATCGTATGGAAAAGAGATTAAGCCTAATAAACTGAGTTCGTGAATACTTATAAAACGTCTAAAAGAACTTCTAATTTCATACTTCTAGAACCCTTAATGAGTATTAAGTGATCTTTTAAAACATCATTATCAGAAAGGTATGCTTTACAAGCATCAGTACTCTCAAAAAAGGTGAATGAAGGATATTCATCCTCAAAACGTGTATAGTTTTTACCAACTAACAAAACACAATTTAGCGACATAGAGTTTGCTATATCGAGCATTCTTTTATGCTCTGTTACAGCATACTCACCTAACTCAAACATATCACCTAAAACTAATCCTTTCAATGCATTGTTGCTTTCACCTAAACTTTTTAGAGCCAATTCAACACTACTTGGGTTGGCATTATAAGCATCCATAATTATTTTGCAGGTACTATTCTCAATTAGCTGTGATCTGTTGTTAGACGGCTTGTAATTACTTATGGCGGTATTTATTTTTTGAATATCAATTCCAAACTCTAATCCTACAGAAATTGCACATAATATATTGGGTAAATTATATGAACCTGTCAACTGTGTTGATATAGCTTGTGCATTACCACCATTTGAGGTCCAGTTAATCTCAAGTAGAGGAGTTAATTTCACAACCCTCCCAGAAACATCTGATAAATGATTAGTTCCATAAGAAATAAGATCAATATTTTTCAATTCATCACTAAGTATCTCATCATCACTATTATAAAACATCTTGGTATTATCGCTTGCCTTTAAATAATCATACAATTCTAAATTAGCTTCAACAACACCCTCTTCACTAGTAAAACCTTCCAAATGATCTTTTCCGAAGTTTGTAATTACGCCATAGTTAGGCTCTGCAATTAAGCATAATTCTTTATTGTCACCCTTTTTATTTGCTCCTAGTTCTACAATTAAAATTTCAGTATCAGCTGGGGTAGATAAAAGTGTTAGCGGAACACCAATATGATTATTCAAATTTCCTTGAGTAGCAAAACATCTGAATTTCTGTTTTAACACGGATTGCAGCAACTCTTTGGTGGTTGTTTTACCGTTACTTCCTGCAATAGCTATGACTGGTATATTTAAGGTTCTTCTGTAATCTCTAGCTAGATTTTGTAAGGACAAAAGAACATCTTCAACAATAACGGTATTTTTTATCTCACTGTTCGCACTATCGTCACTAACACATAAATAAGCGCCAAGCTCTAAAGCTTTCTTAACAAATGTATTCCCATCAAAATTATCTCCTTTCAAAGCAAAGAAAATACAGCCTTCTGTTATCTTCCTAGTATCAGTACAAACCGAATGACCTTCTAAAAATATATTCAATAAGTCTTTCATCATATTATCTAAACAAAAAAGGCCCTAGTAAAATACCAGAGCCTCAATTTAAATTAAATTATTTTACTAAAATCCTTTAGGGCTTCCTAAGCGATCCATTACACATCTAAAACCAATGTAATCAGTTGCTTGCTTTTCATCTAAATACCTTCTAGTTCCAGGGTTCATATAATAAGCCATATCCTTCCAAGAACCGCCCTTGTAAACACGAGCCTTATCATTAATCATAGAAGTAATGGTATAGTCATACATTGCGTTTGACTCCGGCTCATCTTCCTCAAACTGGTACTTTGTGTGCAACTTAAATGACTTTTCTTCAGCTTCGGGCGGATCAGTCCAATTAGGATTAATATTAGACTCAACATCACCATCTAAAAAGTTAATATTATCTGATCTACGATAATTTCTTCTATCAACATTTTCGTCTTCTGTCACATCTCTATATTGTAACCTACCTAAACTATCTTTCTCTGCTATTAAATCATCCTGATCTTTCACAACAGTCTTAAACACATTACCCCTAAATGCTCTAAAATCTGAGCGATCTTCGTTAGAGAGTGGCCTGTAAACATCCATAACCCACTCACTAACATTACCAGCCATATTGTACAGGCCATAATCGTTTGGCCAGTAAGCATGAACAGGAGCAGTAATATCAGCATTGTCATTTAATTTACCAGCTATACCCATATTATCACCAGCGCCTCTTTTAAAGTTTGCAAGCATCATACCTAAGTAATCTTCTTCGGGGTTACGTACAGCGTGACCACCCCAAGGCCAAAAACGTCTTTCAACTACACGCTCGCCAAGTGAATTACCAATCAAGCCGTAAGCAGCATATTCCCACTCAGCTTCAGTTGGCAACCTGTAACGAGGTAATAATAAACCGTCTTCCATTCTAACATTTCTGAAATCCCTGTTAGGGTGTAAATCAGGTAATCCTTCAACTCTTTTACCAGACTCATACTGGCCTGCAAAATAAGCATCAGAGTTAAAGTTATCTTCATTAATTTGATTAGTGTAGTGCTCAAATAGACCTTCTCTTATTAATATTATCTCATTAACACGGTCTGTTCTCCAAGCACAAAAATCAGTAGCTTGTAACCAATCTACTCCAACTACCGGATAATCTCTGTAGGCTGGGTGGCGTAAGTAATACTCTACGTAAGGCTCATTATAAGCAAGTTTATCTCTCCAAACTAATGTGTCGGGTAAAGCTTTCTTAAATACTTGAGGATAATCTATAGCAAAAACTCTTTCTAACCAATATAAATATTCTAACCAGTTAAAGTTGGTTACTTCTGTTTCGTCCATATAAAAAGAAGACACAGTTACTCTACGAGGTATGTTATCCCATTCGTACATAACATCATCAATCATTCTTCCCATGGTAAAAGTACCACCTTCAACGAGAACAAGATTAGGACCCGTTTCTTGATCCAAGAATGCAGATTTTTCGAACCCGCCATTAGCAGGATCATTATAACTCCAACCGGTAATTGAAGATTTTTCTGTTTTACAGCTGTTCATTGCAATAATGCTAAAAACAGGCAAAAACCAAAGTAATTTTTTCATAGCAGCAAGGTTTTACTATAACTATATAATATAACTAGAAAGAAGGGCAACTTATTGTTCTCCATCTCTTAGGTCGCTTTCTACAAGGTAAAACGTAAGAGACAGAAAGCTCATGTGAACCCTTAGGAACCGATAAGCCAAGTCTCGATACTGTAACATCGTAACTATACCCACATTTAAATTTAGGTCCGTTTTTGCTGGCCTGTTCTAAACCAACTAAAACAATAAAAGCATCATCTTTTCTGTACCAAATACCTCCAACAAAAGGGCCTTTAGAAAAATATAACCCCATATTAACCTGGGTAAAGTTTTGCTGTTGTTTAAACAAAATATTTGGAGAAATGGTTGCATCCTTAAAATCTCTATCTAATGGTATTTGCGCACCAGCATGAACTGTTATTTTCATTGGCAACTTGCTGTTGGGGCCTATCAACCCTTCTTGTGGTTGCGTTAAGTGATGTACAGCAACTCCACCAAAAAACTTTTTAGAAAAAGCCAAAATACCAGCAGAAAAATCTAAACCAGTTCTTTGTGGTTCTAAAATTGATTCTTGTGTATCGTAAATAAAGCCGTAGCGGGCATCAATCATGTCTCCAAATGTAAGTCTACTTGCGTCTAGAGATTTCTGAAAAACAGAAGCTTCCAATGCCGCTCTTATAGAAAAATGTCTGTTAACAGGTAAATGATATGAATAAGCAGCATTAAATCTATTTGAATTTAAAGTTCCTTCTCCTGCCCTGTCATGCATTACTGAAATACCTATCCCTCCACTTATTGCTTCAATATGCTGATCATAAGACGCGGCATACGTAACATAAGTACCTGAAAGACCAGGCCACTGGTTTCTATAATTACTAACTAACCTTGGACACCAGGCAGTTCCTGCAAATGCAGGATTCAAGTATAATGGATTAGCATAAAATTGCGTGAAATGAGGATCTTGTGCTCTAAGAGTAGAAGACAAGCAAAACACAGCTAGCACTATTGTTATAAGACGAGAGAATTGACCCATAAATTTTGAAAAACTAAACACAATATTACGATTTATTTGTTCAACTTTATAATTAATCTTTAAAAATGACGTTCGAGTTTTAACGTTTACAAATTATTTATGTTGCATAAAATCAAATTCCTCCAAAAAAGAGTCGCTATAAACAAGACTTCTTTAATATTACTAATAACTCTGTTTGCATCCAACCTTATCGGCCAAAACAGCATTGTTTTGGAAGAAAACATTAATATTTCTTGGAATACTCCAAAACAATTTAGTAGCGCACAAAACCAAAAAAATAGGTTAATTTTCTTTTTCGAAGGTACAAATTACACTCCTGGAAGCTCTTTTGAACCTATGTTTGAGAAAACAATTTCAACAAAAAGAAAAAACATACTTGGTGAAGTTACTTCCAAAATTTCTAATGCTATTTATGAAAACTGTACTTCTGAAGAAATAAGCGCACTTGCATTATCAAATAATATAAAAGAAGCATTGAAAATAGAAACAAGCTTAGGTTTAGATAAAGGAAAAACACTATTAACCTACAAGTTCTGCCCAATAATTAAACAAAACGGCACTTATAAAAAATTAGTAAGTGGTAAACTTACATTGGAAGTTAAGCCGAAGGATCAATTTCAATTAAAATCTAGGTCTTTTGCAAACACCTCTATTCTATCTAGCGGTAATTGGCACAAAATAGCGACAACAAAAACTGGAGTACACAAAATTGACAAAAATTTCTTTTCGCAATTAGGTTTAGATGTAGCAAATATTAATCCTCAAAACATACGCATATATGGTAATGGAGGAGGGATGCTTCCTTTTGATAATAACACTTACAGGCATGACGATTTAAAAGAGAATAACATATTAGTTGTTGGGCAGGATGATGGTGTATTTAATGACGATGATTATGTTTTATTTTATGCTACAGCACAAACTCAAGAAATCTGGAATGAAAGTACTCAAAAATTTGAAAGACGTTTAAATGATTATTCAGACACTACATTTTACTTTATTAATACAGACTTAGGCCCGGGGCAAAGAATTCAAACAATATCCTCCCCAAACAACTTCGACTTACAAGTAACTAGCTTTCCTGACTACCTTCTTCATGAGGATGAAAGAAACAGTTTAATTAACTCGGGCAGGATATGGTACGGAGAAAGTTTTGACACCAAACTATCCTACACTTTTGATTTTTTACTAAGAGATAAAAGACCGTCAAGCGAAATTAAAATTACAACTGCTTTAGTTGCGCACAGTGTTGGTAGCTCAAGTACATTTAATATAAAGGCAAATAACCAATCAATCGGATCAGCTATAATCTCTCCGGTTACAGGTTCTTATGAAGCAAGATATGCTTGGGACAAAACAGTAGAATCAACAATAAACGATGATGTATCAAATCTTAGCGTAGGTATAGATTATACAAAAGGGAATAACACTTCTTTAGGATGGCTCAATTATATTGAAGTTAATTACGAGAGAGAGCTCAAAGCAAATGTAAATCAGTTAATATTTACCTACCCTAAAGCTACCGATTTTAATAAAACACTTAATTACTCTTTAAATGAAGCCAGTGATGTAATTGGAATTTGGGATGTATCTGAACCAACCCAAATAAATGCAATTAACTTCAATTTAGGTAGTACAATTTCTTTTAATGCTGAGCTTGACACTCAAAAAACATATGTCGCTTTTAAAGAAACAGGATTTTTAACTCCTTCATTTAAAGGCGCAATTGAAAACCAAAACCTTCATGCTATACAACAAGCAGATTACGTTATTGTAACTCACCCAGATTTTTTAAACGAGGCTAATGATTTGGCTCTATTTCATTCCGAACAAGAAGGCTATAGCACAGCTGTAGTGACTACAAACCAACTTTACAACGAATTTTCGTCAGGAGCTCAAGATATTACAGCGATAAAAGATTTCATGAAAATGTTATACGATCGGGCACAAGGCGATATTAATAAAATGCCTAGGTATTTATTACTATTTGGAGACGGATCATTTGACAACAAAAACAGACTTTCTGTAAATTACAATTTTGTACCAACCTATCAATCAGCCAGTTCATTAGTGCCTGCCGATAATGGTGTAGGAGGATCATATATTTCTGATGATTATTTTGGTTTGTTAGATGACAGTGAAAGCGACAGAATAAATGAACTTATTGATATTGGCATTGGACGTTTCCCAGTAAGAACAAAAGAAAAAGCGATTGTTTTAGTTAGTAAAGTAAAAAAATATTACGAGCCTCAAAGTCATGGAAATTGGAGGAATGACATTATAATGGTTGCAGATGATGAAGACTCTAATATGCATATGGACCAAGCAGATGCTATTTCGGATATAATAAATGAAAAAGCGCCCGTCCATAACATACAAAAAGTATTTTTTGACGCTTACCTTCAAGAGAACGCTGCTGGTGGAGCAAGATATCCTGACGTAAACAACGCTATAAAAAACGGAATGGACAGAGGTTCTATTTTTATGACGTATACTGGTCATGGCGGGGAATTAGGCTGGGGGCACGAACGAGTGTTAACCATCTCAGAAATTAATGAATGGACAAACTCAAAAAATATGCCCGTAATGCTGACTGCAACCTGTGAGTTTAGTAGGTTTGATAACCCTTACCTTACATCGGCTGGTGAGTTGGTACTGCTAAACCCTGATGGTGGAGCGATAGGTTTATTAACCACTACTCGCTTAGTGTATGCTGGACCTAATTTTGTAATTAGTCAACGGTTTTTTGAAAATGCATTTAATAAAAACGACTACAACGAACAGCCCACACTTGGAGACTTAGTTAAAATAACTAAAATACTTGGGCCTAAAGTAGTTAATACACGTAACTTCAGTTTACTAGGTGATCCTGCAGTACGTTTAGCTTACCCCAAGCATAAAGTATACACTACCTCTGCACCAGACACATTAAAATCTTTAGGTAAAGCTACTTTTAAAGGATATATAGGAGACGAAAACGGAGTTAAGATAGATTCATATAATGGTATTATATACCCTACAGTGTTCGATAAAGCCGAAGAAATTAAAACAGTAAACAACGATGGAACCGGAGTGTTTGAATTCAACCTACAGAAAACAATATTATTTAAAGGAAAAGCATCTGTTAAAAATGGAGAATTTGAATTTAGCTTTGTCGTACCTAAAGATATAGACTTAGAATTTGACTCCGGAAAAGTAAGTTACTACGTTACAGATGAATTTAACGATGGAAACGGGTATTATGAAAAATTTCAAATTGGAGGTATAGACGAAAATGCTGCATCGGATGATAAAGGACCTCAAATAGACTTATACATGAATAACGAATCATTCGTTTTTGGAGGGATAACAAATGAAAACCCAAGTATTTATGCATTACTAAGCGATGATAATGGTATTAATACGACAGGAAATGGAATTGGCCATGATATCGTTGCAGTAATTGACGATAATACCGCTGATAAAATTGTATTAAACGAATACTATGAATCAGAATTAGACTCCTACCAAAAAGGAAGCCTGCGTTTTCCCTTAGAGAACATTCAGCCGGGCAAACACACTATTAGTCTTAAAGCTTGGGATGTACATAACAATTCGGGTGAGGCATACACCGAGTTTTTTGTTGCAATAGAAGAAGACTTAATCATTGACCATCTCTTAAACTATCCGAATCCGTTTACTACAAAAACAGGTTTCTTTTTTGATCATAATCAACCAGGTATTCCGTTAGAAGTTTCTATAAATATTTTCACAGTCTCTGGTAGATTAGTAAAGACAATTACTGGCCAAACAAGTTCTAACGGATTTAGAGCAGGCCCCTTTGAGTGGGATGGAAAAGATGAATATCAAGACCAGCTCGCAAAAGGAGTTTATGTGTATAAAGTAAAGGTTACTTCCCAAAAAGGAGAAACAATTGAAAAAATGGAAAAACTAGTGATATTAAAATAGCAAACAATAAATTTGTACTTTCGCTGTTCTTAGTCTGAATACTTTTAATTTTAGTCGTTAAATGATAAGAAAATTATGGATAAGTTTAGGAGCTATTTTAGCCCTATCAACTAGCTCAAAAGCCCAAGTTACGCAAGAGCAGATAACGGGGAGCCCTTCTTTGAATACAATTACAACAGCGGTACCTTTTTTATTGATTGCTCCCGATACAAGAGCAGGTGCAATGGGTGATGTTGGTGTAGCTACATCGCCAGATGCTAATTCATCGCATTGGAATCCAGCAAAAACATCATTTGTAGATAATGACTTTGGAGTTAGCCTCTCTTACACTCCCTGGTTAAGAAAGCTAGTAGGTGATATTAGCTTATCGTATTTATCATTCTATAAAAAAGTAGATAAAAACCAAAGTTTTGGAGGATCACTACGTTACTTTACGCTGGGTGACATTCAATTCACCAATCAATTTGGTCAAAACACTATTCAATTTAGACCTAACGAGTTTTCTCTATCTATAAATTATAGTAGAAGACTTGCTAAGAAACTTTCTGGGGGATTAGGGTTAAGGTACATAAACTCCAACTTAACTGGTGGTGTTAACGTTCAAGGTTCAGCAACAAAAGCTGGTAAAGCAGTTGGTGTTGATTTATCTGTTTATTATGAAAATGACGATATTAAATTAGGTGACCGCGATGCAGAGTTTGCTTGGGGAGCAACAATATCAAACATCGGTAATAAAATGTCTTATTCTACTACAGCACAAAGAGATTTTATCCCCATAAACTTAAGAGTAGGCCCAAGATACACAGTTCAATTAGATGATTATAACGAAATTTCTTTGTCAATTGACTTTAACAAACTACTTGTTCCAACCCCACCTATATATGCGCGTGACTCTACTGGCTTACCTCTTTTTGATGCAGAAGGAAATCTGCTTGTTTTAACAGGGTCTGATCCAAACAGGGGTATAGCAACGGGTATGTTTGGTTCGTTTACAGACGCTCCGGGCGTTCCGATTTATGACACAGATGGTAACCCAATTTTAAATACTGATGGTACTGTACAAATAGACCCAGGCAGTAAATTTAAAGAAGAAATGAGAGAGTTTACTGTTGGAGTTGGTGCTGAATATTGGTATGACAAGCAATTTGCTGTACGTGGCGGATATTTTTGGGAGCACGAGTTAAAAGGCAATAGAAAATACTTTACACTTGGTGCTGGAATTAGCTACACTAAATTTAACTTAGATTTCTCTTATCTTATTCCTGCTTACTTTGGCAACAATACTCAAAGAAGCCCTCTTGAAAATACCGTAAGATTTACACTAGCAGTTTACTTTGATAAACTTAAATCCGCAGATCCTGCAACATCTACGTCAAACTAAATAAGTAAAAATTTTGGGGTTTAGAG
Source organism: Flavobacteriales bacterium (assembly GCA_020628935.1). GTDB lineage: Bacteria > Bacteroidota > Bacteroidia > Flavobacteriales_G > JALEGO01 > JAHDEG01. The sequence goes on along the minus strand of JAHDEG010000008.1, from coordinate 16,785 downwards.
TAGGTTTTGGTTTTGATGTTCACCAATTAAAAGAAGGTCATCCGTTTTACATTGGCGGAATACTATTAGAATCAAAAAAAGGTGCTTTCGGGCATTCAGATGCAGATGTGCTTATTCACGCGATTTGCGATGCTCTTTTGGGTGCTGCGGGATTAAAAGACATCGGTTTTTATTTCCCAAATACTGATCCTTCCTACAAAAACATTGACAGTAAAAAGCTACTAAAAGAAGTTGTTCGTTTAATTGATAATGAGGGCTATACAATAGGAAATATAGACTCTACACTAACGCTAGAAAACCCTAAAATAGGGCCGCATATTGAAAAAATGAAAGCAGTTTTAGCTGAAACAATGCAAATAGAGATTAACCAAATTTCTATAAAAGCAACAACAAATGAAACACTAGGCTATGTAGGCCGTGAGGAAGGAGTTAATGCGCAAGCTATTGCTCTAATAAATTCAAAAAAATAGTTCACCTTTCACTTATGAAACAATTAGTACTTACTCTATTTTCAAGCTCTATAATGTTATTTTCTTTAGCGCAATCACAGCAAAAAGATAAAGCAATATACACTGACTATCAAAACAGTTTTTACAAACAAGTACAAACCGAACTTGACGGTAAAACAAGCATTAAACCTTATAAAAGGTTTGTAATGGACCAAAGCAAAGTTGACGCTCCAAAAAGCATAAGTGAGTTTACAACAATTTGGTGTAACGAAACTACGTCTCAAGGTAGAACAGGTACCTGCTGGTGTTTTTCAACATCGTCATTTTATGAGTCTGAGATTTTTAGATTAACCAATAAAAAAGTCGACTTATCTGAACTATATATAGTGTATTGGGAATACGTTGAGAAAGCGCGTGAGTACGTAAACACGAGAGGTAAGTCTTATTTTGGAGAAGGATCTGAAACAAATGCTGTTGCAAGGATGATGAAAAAATATGGCATTGTTCCACAAACCATATTTTCAGGTAAAAAAGAAACTCCATACCACGATCACAAAGCTATGTTTACAGAAATGGAGAGCTACTTAAAAAATCTTAAAACCAGTAACGCTTGGGATGAAGTACAAACTGTTTCTGTAATTAAATCAATTTTAGATCATTATTTAGGAACTCCTCCAGCAGAATTTAAATATGAAGGAAAAACAATTACTCCTAAAGAGTACATGAGTTTAATGAAAATCAATCCTGACAACTATGTGAATTTTATGTCATTAATGAAGTATCCATATTACACAAAAGCAGAGTATGATGTGCCAGACAACTGGTGGAATAGCGATGATTATGTCAATATCCCCCTTGATGATTTTCTGAATGTAGTAAAATCTGCTGTAAAAAAAGGAGTTAGCTTATCCATAGGAGGCGATGTTTCTGAGTCAGGCTACAACCCTTTAACTGATATAGTAGTCGTTCCTACATATGACATCCCTTCAGAATACATTGATGAAAACGCAAGACAATTAAGGTTTAATAACGGGTCAACAACAGATGACCACGCTATTCATATTATCGGTTACACTCAAAAAAATGATGATTGGTGGTTTTTAATTAAAGATTCTGGTAGTGGTGCCCGTAACGGAAAAAACAAAGGGTATTATTTTTATCATGAAGATTACATCAAACTAAAGATAATGACACTAACTGTTCATAAAGAAGTTGCTGAAAGTATTCTTAAAAAAGTTAAGTAGCACCCATTTCAGAATATCATTTCTTTTTCAGGCCAATTTTAGCTAATTTCACACTCTTTTATAAAGTAAAAATGCTTTTGCTTTAGTTATTTGTTACAACTATGATTCGTATTTTATTAACCTTATTTATATTCACACAAATTAATTTTACGCTTCTTGGGCAGTACGAGACTATCAACAATAATAAGTTTAAGCAGCTCAAATATGAGCTAGCTACTCCAAACGTATACAGAAACGCAGCCGGTGCACCTGGCCATGAATACTACCAACAAAAGGCAGACTACGATATTAAAATTGAATTAAATGATAATAATCAGTCAATCGTTGGCTCAGAAACAATTACTTACACCAATAATTCACCCGACAACCTCGAATACCTGTGGTTACAGCTAGACCAAAACGTTAGAGCTAAAGATTCTGACACTAAGAAAATTCAAACCATGGAACTGGGTAAGCGAATGGAGTTTTCACAATTAAAAAAGCTATTAAATGATTTTGACGGAGGATTTAAGTTAGATGAAGTGAAGTCTAGCAGCGGTAACGATTTAAAATTTACTGTTAACAAAACTATGATGCGTATTGATTTAGAAAAGCCTCTTAAATCAAAAGCGAGTGTTTCTTTAAAAATAAAATGGCACTACAATATTAACGATAGAATGCAAATTGGGGGGCGTTCAGGATATGAATATTTTGAAGAGGACAGTAACTACCTATATACTATTGCCCAGTTTTATCCAAGAATGGCTGTGTATAATGATGTTGAAGGATGGCAGAATAAACAGTTTTTAGGGAGAGGAGAATTTGCCGTTCCATTCGGAGATTATAAAGTAAGTATCACCGTTCCTTCCGATCATATAGTGGGAGCTACTGGTGTTTTGCAAAACCAATCTCAGGTATTAACAGCAAAACAACAAGCCAGATTTAAAAAGGCTAAAACCGCAAAAGAACCTGTGCTAATTGTAAATCAGGAAGAAGCTGAAGAGGTAGAGAGTAAAAGGGCTAAAGGCAAAAAAACTTGGGTGTTTGAGGCAGAAAACGTAAGAGATTTTGGCTTTGCTTCCTCCAGAAAATTTATTTGGGACGCTGTTGGTGTTAAGTTTGGAGACAGAACCGTTATGGCCATGTCTTACTACCCTAAAGAAGGAAATCCTCTTTGGGAAAGATACTCCACAAAAGCCGTAGTTCACACACTAAAAACGTATTCCAAATTCACCTTTGATTATCCTTACCCAACTGCAATTTCGGTAAATGCAAAATGGATAGGAATGGAGTACCCAATGATATGCTTCAACTTTGGGCGACCAGAAAAAGACGGAACCTATTCTGAGAAAACCAAAAACGGAATGATTGGTGTAATTATCCATGAAGTAGGACACAATTTTTTCCCAATGATTGTAAATTCTGACGAAAGACAATGGACTTGGATGGATGAAGGATTAAATACCTTTTTACAATATCTAACAGAAAGAGAGTGGGATACAAATTTTCCATCGAGACGGGGGCCAGCATACAAAATAGTTGATTATATGAAGGGCGATAAATCTAAAATTAGCCCAATAATGACAAACTCAGAAAGCATTTTTCAATTTGGTAATAACGCTTACGGAAAACCAGCTACCGCATTAAATATTTTAAGAGAAACTGTATTAGGTCGTGAATTATTTGACTTTTCATTTAAAACATACGCACAACGTTGGATGTTTAAGCACCCAACACCTGCAGACTTTTTCAGAACAATGGAAGATGCCTCAGCAACAGACCTTGATTGGTTTTGGAGAGGATGGTTTTATAGTACTGATAATGTAGATATAAGCATTGACAATGTGGATGTTTTTGAAATTAACACAAAGAATCCTGAAATAGAAAAAGCTCTTTCTAAGCAAAGTGATAAATCTAACGATGAAAAATTCATAACAAACATTAGAAATCAAAAGGCAATACCAAAAACCTTTGTTGAGGAGGATGAGAAACTCCAAGACTTTTATTTTAAAAACAATCCTTACGAAACAACAATTCTTGATGAGGAAAGTTATGCATCATATCTTGAAAATTTAAATGATGAAGAAAAAGCCTTATTAAACTCTGGCATGAATTTTTACCAAATACAGTTCTCTAATAAAGGAGGAATTCCAATGCCTATTATTTTAGAGTTTGAGTTTGAGGATGCAACCAAAGAAAAAATTCACATTCCTGCTGAAATATGGAAAATGAATCAGCAAACGGTAAATAAGGTTTTTCCTTTCAAAAAATCAGTTAAAAACATCACTCTTGATCCTAACTTAGAAACAGCAGATGTAGACGTAAGTAATAATAGCTGGCCACCACAACAACAACCTACTCGTTTCGAATTATTTAAACGTCAAGAAACTAAGAGGTGGGAAGAAGGCGGAGAAAACGGAATGCAACGTGACGCTAGAGCTAAAAAAAGATTACAAGAAATTGAAGAAGAGTCAAATAAATAAGTTTTGCGTATTAGTCTCGCTATTTTCACTCATTAGCTTCACTGCAAAGAGCCATGATTACCATGTAACTATTGTAGATATTCATTTAAATACAGAAGACAGTGTTTTAGAAATAGCTACAAAACTGTTTATCGATGATCTAGAGTATCTTTTTGAAAAACAAGGTACATTTTTATATCTCGACACCGACAAAGAGCATGAAGATAGCGACAGCTTAATTTCTTCCATCCTTCAAAAAAATATTTCAATACAAATTAATAGCAAACCCAGAGCTTTTCAGTTTTATGGAAAGGAATATGACAATGATGTTGTTTGGGTATATTTAACCATTAAACCACAAGGAGAGTTTAACGAAATATCTGTGAAAAACACCTTGTTTTTTAATCTGTTTGAAGATCAATCACATCTTATTCATATAGAGCAAAACACAAATGAAGCTACTTTGGTTACTAATCCTCACAAACCAATGGCAAAAACAGCCTTTACGAAAAATAAATAAACAAGTTTTAAGCCCAAACAAATAAGACGTTATCACTTTACAAGCATCAGTTTTATACGTAACTTTGCAAAAAAATAGGTTATGATTGAAGTTAGCAATGTATCATTACAATTCGGAAAAAGAATTTTATTTGATGATGTAAATCTTAAATTTTTCGGAGATAGTTGTTATGGTGTAATTGGCGCAAATGGCGCTGGAAAATCTACTTTTTTAAAAATACTAGCAGGCGAAATAAATGCAAACACTGGGCATATTCACTTAGAACCAGGTAAAAGAATGGCGGTACTTAGCCAAAATCACTCCGCATTTGACACCTACAGAGTAATAGACACAGTTATTATGGGTCACAAAAAACTGTGGAGCATAATGGAAGAAAAAGATGCTATTTACATGAAACCAGATTTTTCTGACGAAGACGGCCTTAAAGCAGCCGATTTAGAAGAAAAATTTGCAGAAATGGATGGTTGGAACGCAGAGTCTGATGCAGCTAGCCTATTAAGCGGATTAGGCATCTCTGAAAGCGTGCACGAAAAACTTGTAAGCGAGCTAAGCGGTAACGAAAAAGTTAGAGTTTTACTTGCACAAGCATTATTTGGAAATCCAGATGTGTTGATTCTTGATGAGCCTACCAACGATTTAGATTTAAAGAGTATTCAGTGGTTAGAAGACTTTCTTTTAAACTTTAAAAACACCGTTATTGTGGTTTCCCACGATAGGCACTTTTTAGATACTGTTTGTACAAATATTGTAGATATAGATTTTAATAAAATAAACACCTACACAGGTAATTATACTTTCTGGTATGAGAGTAGCCAACTTGCTTTAAAACAAAGAGCAAATGCAAACAAAAAAGCAGATGCTAAACGAAAAGAATTACAGGAATTTATTTCGCGTTTTAGTGCGAATGCATCTAAATCGAAGCAAGCAACCAGTAGAAAAAAATTATTAGAAAAAATTAATGTTGATGATATTAAGCCGTCATCAAGAAGATACCCAGCCATCATTTACACTCAAACCAGAGAAGCGGGTAATGAGATACTAGATGTACAGAGCCTATCTTATAATAATGGAGAAAAAACATTGATAAGCAACCTTAGTTTTAATGTAAATAAGGGTGATAAAATTGCTTTTTTAAGTGACGATGGTATGCCGGTAACTGCCTTGTTTCAAATATTAGTTGGAGAGCTTAAGCAAACAAGTGGCCAATTTGAATTTGGGCAAACAATTACACCTTCGTACTTACCTAACGATAATTCTTCTTATTTTAATAGCAACGATAATTTAGTTGACTGGTTAAGACAATACGCTTCACAAGATAAAGATGAAGTTTATGTACGTGGTTTTTTAGGTAAAATGTTGTTTTCTGGTGAGGAAGTTTTTAAGGGATGTAATGTACTTTCTGGAGGAGAAAAAGTACGTTGTATGTTAAGCAAAATGATGCTGGCCGAAGGAAATGTTTTAATACTCGATGAACCTACAAATCACCTTGATTTAGAGTCTATTACAGCATTAAACAATGCATTGAAAGATTTTAAAGGAACTGTTCTTTTCACCTCACATGATCATGAGTTTACACAAACTGTAGCTACCAGAATAATTGAGTTAACTCCAAATGGTAATTTAGATAAATTAATGACCTACGATGAGTACATTAATAGCGAAAAAGTGATGGCACAAAAAGAAGAATTAATGCCTGCTTAAATTAATGGAAACAAGCGCTCTTACAAACTTCTATTCAGAACATGATGAGCAACTAAACAGTTGTTTTTTAGCTTTAAGAGATATTATTACCGGTTTTGATGAAAACATAACCACCCACTGGAAGTGGAAGCTCCCTTTCTTTTATCTTAATAACAAGCCATTTTGCTATTTATGGAAGGATAAAAAAACTTCGCAGCCCTATATTGGTATTGTAAAGGGTAATGAAATTAATCACCCATTACTCGAGCAAGGCAGTAGAGTTAAAATGAAAATTTTAAAGATTAGATCAGATACTGATATCCCAATTAAAGATGTACTAGAAGTGTTAACAATGGCTTCTAAACAATATTTTTGACGTGGTTAACCCAAGAATTAATCACAAGAAAATCAATTATGGTATCTATTTTTATTTCTGAGAAAAAACTCCTAATTTCTATTCATGAGTAAATTATTTTTCCTAACAGCAATTATCTTCAGTATAGGTAATACAATAAGTCAAACTAACCCACCACTAAATAAATCTTATATTCATATTCCAGCAGAAGACCCACAGTGGAGCACTACAGAATTATTTGATGCATTAGAGCCGCAAGATTTTGACAGCTATTGGGAAACTCAACTCAACGCCTTACCCGCACCTGACCCAAGCTGGGATGGGGGAGATATAAATATTGGCAGCTTTGGCACAGGTTGGGGTGAAATTGAGTGGAATAATGCCTCTACAAGTGCAAAGAAACCAGTTTTGGTACAACTTCCTTCTTATGGTTCAGCTCCAAGTGTTGGTTCATCTCCTATGGACAATCGATTTATAGTTTGTTCTGCGTTTAATAACGCTTCGGGTTCAGCAAGTGGAACTAATGATTATACGGTTGCTATTTTAGCTATTCAACAAATGATTAAAAACATCCAAAGTTCAGGAAAAGCAACAGAAGACGTTTTTGTAATTGGGAAGTCTCAGGGCGGAGGAACAGGTATGATAACTGCCGGGTTGTGCTCGAGCGTAAAAGATGTATTTCTTTCGGTACCTGCCCTTGCAGGTTTTAATGGAATGAATGGAGCTAACGGTGGTTTCCCTGGTTGGGATTCGACAAATACAACTGGATACTTAGATGCAATCAATCATGCGAAAAGATACAGAAATAAAGCTTCTTTTTCAATTTCTTACAACGACATGGTTACCTGGGGCAAAGGCCAAGTTGGCTGCGCCAAAAACACGCAATTTACTACAACTGTTTATCACGGCAATGATGGCCATGGGGACGGGGACTGGTGGTCAAATGGATCGAGCTGGTTAACAAATTGTTTGGATGATATTGTAGATAATGGTGTTGGATTAGCTGACTCTGACATTACGATAAACGGTGAAAAAGTAAAATCAAACAATTCACTTATTACATGTTACCCTAATCCTTTTAAGAATGAACTAAATATCCTCATCGAGGATTTCGATAAATTAAAAAAGATTGAAGTTTATTCAGTAACAGGAAAATTATTGTTACAAAAAAATGTAATTCAGAAAAAAAACAATTATACCATCAATATAGATAATTGGGTAGATTTAAGCATCTTAAAGCCCGGAAGCTATATTTTGAGTCTTAAAACTAACACTGGTATTAGGGTTGTAAGAATATGTAAGCTTTAACTAGCTTTATTTTAGGGTAACTTTTTAAAGTCGTTCTCGTATTAATAGTATGAAGAACATTTTTACAGCATGTATTATATTTTTCGGTATACTTTCGACAAGTATTAAAAGTCAAAATTTAGATATAGAGTTTCCCGATTCAACTATCATCCCATCTCATCTAATCTCAGAATGGAAACTTTCAGGTGCTAAATTAAGTGAAGAATATGATAATGCAGAAAAACTAAACTTTATTGATTTTGTAAATTATTACAACGCGAATCAAAATAACGAGATTGAACTTTCGGCATCTTCATTAAACCAACTATTTTCAGCGCTCGATTTATCTTTTTTGACCTATCTAAAATTTCCTGAAGGCAATTATAAACTTAGACTCAATGAACCAATTCAAGTTCCCAGCAATTTAATAATTCATGGTGAAGGATCTGAAAAAACAATAATTTATTTAAAAGAATTTGAAGTTAAAAGCGATGTGTTCTCATTCTCGGGCGTTAATAATTCTGGGATTCATCACCTCACTATCGATTGCTCTAATTTTTTTGAAGAAAACCTGAAAGACAACGTAGATAACGAGGTAAATTTAACAAACAAATCAATTGTAAATTTTATTAACAGTGAGCACTGTTCTGCAATTGGGGTAAAGACTAATATGGGATTTGGAGGACATTATTCAATAAATAACAGTGATTACGTAACAATACATGGCTGTCACTTAGATGATGCATGGCTGCACGGATCTAACACCGGAGGAACTCAGGGATATGGAGTTGTATTTGGGGGGAATGTAACCGACAACAGTGATCACTGTTTAATTGAGAACAACATTATCGAAAATTGCAGACATGCTATTGTTGTTCAATATTACGCAAACAATAACGTTATTGCATACAATTACACTAAAGATTCACGAGCATATAATTATTATTTAAGCATGCAGCTAAGTTGGCCTACATCTGATATTGTATTACATGGTAACGGACCCGAAAAGAATCTACTAGAAGGAAATTACAATCAAGGTCTAGAAAATGGTTTAACATCTAGTAATGGCATAACAATTGATAATGTTAAAACCGTTGATAACCAACCCTTAAATACACTTTATCGTAATTATACTCCAATGCTAATGAGAGTTCAGGATAACGGTTGTGACTATAATAACCAGCAATTACTTATTGCAAATAAAGCTTCAGGATATACAGTAAACTCATCTGCACATAACCTTTTAGGAAATATTATCTCTGGTATTAGCATTCCTTTAGATCTTGGACTTGATTGTAATGGTGACCTAAATATTAATCTACAACCAAACTCTCAAACCAATTTAGGAAATAGTGCATATTTGAACGAGAACACAACTTGGTTATCTTCTAATTTACTCCCTGTTTATGGTGTTAACGAGCAAGGAGAAAATATCCCTGCTTATAACAGATATTCTACTTCTACAACAACAACTGAATGCGACTATTGTGAAGAAAAAAACACAACAACAAGTACAGAAAAAATAAACACGGGTAGTGAAAATCCTACTTTCACGATATATCCAAACCCAACTAGTGATTTTTTATATGTTAAAAACCCAGAGCCCGACAATAGAGATTTATTTGTGACAATATTTTCTATGGAAGGAAAAGAAGTATACACAGAACAAATTAAGACAACAAGTACAGCCTTATATATTCATGACTTAAAGAAAGGAAGTTACTTTGTTAGTATTAATAATTTGTCAGGGTTTGTTTATAAAGAAATTATGATGAAAAAATAAATTGGCTATATCTAGTCATCTTTAACATATTCATTAAAAATCTTTTTCATAGTTTTTATCAATCAATGTTCAATAAAAAATCCTTTCTATTCAGCTATAATATAAAAAACTATTGATCTATAAATGTAAAGCTAAGACCTTCATGCTTTTGTATCACGTATAAGTAATTTCGTATGTCTCAAAACTTGATGTTGTAATATAAAGCGAAACTATGCCGTGATATATAAAACACCCCTAAATCAATCTTTTAATTTAAAGTTATAGGGCTTAAACTACACTGAATATGTTGCTTATTTTAATACAGTTACATGCCCATTTAATACATGTAATTTATTAAAGACGTCTCTTAAGGTTATTTTGTAAATATATACATCTTGCTTAACAAACTTACCGCTAGACTTGTATTTTCCATCCCAGCCAACATCAAGATCGTCTGAAACAAAAATTTCTTCACCCCACCTGTTATAAATTAACAACTCATAGCTATCCCTAATAATACCAGTACCTTTAGGGAGAAAAATGTCATTTAACCTATCACTGTTTAGTGTTATGGTATTAGGAACAAACAAGGAAAAATCGGGCCCAACCTTAAGTAATAAGGTGTCAAAATCTGTGCATCCATATTGAGTAAAAGATCTTAATATGGTCTGAAAAGTTCCAGTATCACCAAATGTATGAATAGGGTTTTGATCGGATGATGAACTTCCATCACCAAAATACCACTCCCAATTTTCAGCATTTACCGACTCATCAAAAAAGTTAATACTTGCATCAGAAAGAGTTATTTGTATAGATGAAACACTAAAATCTGCAATTGGCTGAGGATATACGGTGATAGGGCTACCTAACCTAGCTGTATCACTGCAACCGTTACTACTATAAGCAACTAATTTAGGGTTATAAGTACCCTCATTTGAATAACAATATGTAAATAGGTTATCAGATTGTGAAGAGCCATTATCAAAATCCCACAACAAAAAATCAATTGGAACTATAGAATTGTCTGTAATAACAAAATCCAAACACAGAGGTGCGCATCCATTCAATGTATTAACTGTAAATTCAATGTTTGGTGGTTCTAATACGGTAGTGGGTATCAAAATTGTATCAAAGCAATACATGTCTGAGGTTACAATTAGTTGAACATCATAACTACCAGGGTTATTAAATTGATGTTGTGGGTTTGCAATTGAATTTAAAGTTGAGCCATCATTGAAATTCCATTCCCAATCAATAATCTCTCCTGAAGAGATTAATGAACTATCAATAAACTTAACACCGTTCTCATTTATACAATTATTACTAAAACCAAAATTAGCTTCTGGCTCTGGATGAATAGTTATTATCTTTGACATGTTAGATTCACATCCAAGTTCAGATGTTGCTTTAAGTTCAACTATATACTCTCCTAAATTATAGAAATTAATTGGCTCAAAACTTGAAGCAGCTGGGCTGCCGTCTCCAAATGCCCAGTCCCAGAGGGCAATATTTCCGCTACTAATTGCTGAATTATTGACAAATTGAATTGAGTTACTGAAACACGAATCAAGCCAACTAAAATTCACCTCAGGCAATGGATTAGCCATAACAGTAACCGTATTGCTATCTGGGCATGACCCTGATGTTTTGTACTGAAAAGTGTATAAACCGCCGGGAACGGGGTTAATAACCCAACCAGAGTCTTGGTTTATTGTGGCTCCATCTGCTGGATCAGGGTTGAATGAAAAAACCCCTCCGTTATCTCCCAAAACATTAACACTATTGGAGTCTCCAATACAAAAATTATTAGATGTGAAGCTGGCATCCTCATCGCTTAATATTTGAACGGTATTTATTGCACTATCAGGACAGCTTCCAGGTGTAACATATTTGATTGTATAAGTTGAATCGTTCATACCTCCTATGAGCTCTCCATTATTGTTAATGATTGATGTATCATTAATATTTAGATTAATCAATGAGAAGGTTCCTCCAGCATCTCCTGTTATATTAGCTTCAGCTATAACATTAGCACATACCGGATTAATTGAGAACTCAGGGTTACCAATTTTTATAGCACTTACAGATAAGGTGAGACTATCTATGCAGGTTCCGTTTGTAATATACTCAATATCATATGTTTCTCCACCAAGCCCTCCGGTTATTACACCCGTATTACCATTAATACTTACTCCGCCTCCAGGACTAACATCAAATTGAAATATGCCACCTGGCTTGGATATATTGTAAGCTGGACCAGAAACACTTTCGCAAAAATCATCTAAAGTAAAGTTTGGATTGTCTTTAGCTATTGAAGAAACAACTACTGTAGAAGTATCTGGGCAAATACCTGTGGTAATGTATCGAACTTGAAATAGAGATTCTTCCTCTACTCCTGTAATTATTCCTGTATTGGCGTCAATTGTTACTGCACCTATAGGTGATGGTTCAAAACTGAAAGTACCACCTATTGTGTTAATATTATATCCAGCACCTGAGCTTGGCACACAAAAATCATCTAATAAAAAGCCGGCATCTTCTACTTCTGTTGCGTTAACTGTTACTTTTGAACTATCGGGGCATGTTCCTCCAGATAAATACTCAATGGTATAACTTCCACCCTCAATTGCCCCAGATATTTCTGCGGAGTTCATATTTATAGTAACACCAGCTATGGGTGGCTCAAGTTTAAAAAAACCTCCTGGCGAGGCAATGTTATATGCACTTTCAGAGTTAGGCACACAAAAATCGTCCATTAAAAAAACAGGATCGTCTGGGCCCAGTGCATCAACTATCACAACTGATGTATCAGGACAGACACCATCTACAATGTACTGTACTGTATAAGAACTATTTGCGACTCCATCAGAAATTAGCCCTGTAACTTCATTAATAGTGGTTGATCCGCCTGGAGATGGACTAAATTCAAATATACCCCCTGAGGTTTCTATTCCATATGCAGGACTAGCGAATGGAGCACAAAAATCATCTAATAAAAAACTTGCATCTTCAGAAGTCAAAACCTCAACAATGACTTCAGAGCTATCGGGACAAGCTCCTCCAGAAATATATTTTACTGTGTAGGTATTTCCGCCTATAGCTCCTGATATAAAACCATTTGCTGAATTTATTGAAACTCCTGCTACAACAGGATTTAATTGAAATATTCCGCCAGGCGTAACTATATCATATGCAGAATTGGAAATAGGTTCACAAAAATTATCAATTACGAATGATGGATCATCTTGAGCTACAACCTCTACAGTAACTTCCTCACAGTCTGACTCTCCACAAGTGTTGGTGCATCTAACATAAAATGTTTCTGTACTTGTAATTGGGCCTGTATTATAACTAGAACCAGAACCTACAAGCGTACCCCCACAACTACCTATAAACCACTCGACATCACTTTCAGAACATGTCGCCATTAGCGAGATAGAATCACCTAAGCACAAGGTTGCATTTTCACTAACATTGGTTGGAGGATCCGGGTCAGGACCCGTGACGGATACTGCCATTGTTGCTGCAGGGCCAGGATTACACAAATTATTTACAGTAACAATTACAGTTCCGCACGAATTAAACGTAATTTGAGCATTTGAATTAGAAGGACCAGCAGACTCATTTACATCAGTTGATCCACCAGGAGTTGACCAAATAAAACCATCTAAGCAAAATGGCATACAGTGTGTATAGGTTGATGAAGAACCCAAAACAACTGAGGATGCTCCTATACAAAGGTTTTCTTGTGAGGAAGAGATTGTTGATTGTACAACAAAGAAAAACATTATGCCCAAATATCTTAGTTTGTCCATTTTAATCAAGTACTATATTAGTAACATGTAATTAAAGCTTAAAAATATTTTTTCGAAAACCTGCAGCGATAGGAACATTTGTAGTAAGGTTCTTGCGAGCAAATTTACTCTGACCACTAAAATGTTTAGTTTTGGCTAATTATCTAACCAACAATAAAGAGCCTTTTCTGTCTACAATTTCGTTATCCCACTTACCAATACCTGTGAGTACATATTGGTAAACTCCTTGCTGAGCTGGAGCTCCATTTACTAAACCATCCCAACCTAAAGTAGGATCTTCGGTGATAAATAATTCATCGCCCCATCTATTTAAAATTCTTAAGTTATACTTGTTTAAGCCATTGTGTTTTGGTAGCCAAACCTCGTTTTTTAAATCATCATTAGGGGTAAATGTGTTAGGGATCCATAAAATTACTGACGAGTTAACTGGCTTAATAACTTGATGGCTACAGTTATATTGATTAAAAACTGTTAATAACACTTCATAATTCCCCTGTTGTGCGTACCCGTAGTTCGGTTCATATTCAGAAGATATTGATCCATCATTAAAATTCCACTCATATATTATTGCATCAGATGAAGATAAATTCTTGAACTCAATTTCAGTTACATCATAGTAAGAAGGTTCAAAATTAGCCACGGGATGTTGGGTAATTGCAGACACAGAGGTTCTATCAATATTCCCACATTCATCTGTTACGATTAGGTTAAATTGTTGATCAACCTCAGAGAGTTTCACAAACTTACTTTCGCTGTCAGTGGTCCCATCTGACCAGTTGTAGGTATAAATACCCGTTCCTCCAGAAACATTTATTGGAATCTCTTTTTCTTCATCAATACAACCAATAATAGGCTCTATTGGTTCAATCACTACATCACCATATACTGGAACAATAACACTGAAGGAGGTTGTTAAGGTGTCAAAACAAACTTCATCAGCAACCTGAACTACAAACTCTTCTGTAACTAATGGTGACACATTTAAGTCAGGAGACATTAAACTATCCCAGCCTCCCCACGTGAAAGAATAATTCTCAGACCCACCGTTTGCAACCGCGGTCGCATAAACTACTGTTTTAGGACAGTATACGTTAACATCATCAATCGGTTCAATTTCGAATGCTTCAGGAGCCTTTATTTCAATTGTTATTTGCCCCGAATCTTTTGCACACTGATCTGTCGCATAAAATGTATAAAAGCTAGCAGAGTCGATTGTTAATACATTTCCTAATCCGCTATCAGGAGCGGGAGATTTCCACCAGATTGAATACGGAGGGTTTCCTCCAAAAACATTTGTGTCTAAAGTGATCTCATCTCCTCTACATTCAACCATAGAGTCTGACATAATAATTTCTACATCGTAATATGGCACAAATACAGTAATTAATTGCTCGTGACTAATATCTTCACAACTCTCTGTTACAGTTACATAATAGTTAGAGGATGCGGTAGGATTAACAAATATTGCATCGGAGGTGCTCTCTGTTTCTGAAGTCACTTCACCAGTACTCCATTCGTATGTGTAATTGCTTCCTGCTAAAGCACTTTCTACGTTTACAGCAATTTCAATTGAGTCAAAAAAGCATGTAAAAGTGTCATTGACAGCATTTAATGAGAAACCTGGACTTGGAACATAAACTTCAATTAAATCTACAGTGTCATATCTGTTGCAAGCATCTGTTACAATTAGCTCATAATCTCGGGTTGATGTTGGTGAAACACTATATGAATTAGTGAAACTTATGCTTTCACTAATTACCGCACCCTCGTTCCATCTATAAGTAAATGGCCTCAATCCCGTTAAAACTTCTACTGATATTTCGGCGGAAGGATCATGGCAAAGTGCAGTGTCTCCTTCAGTTACTATTTCTAAATTAGGATAATCATGTATTTCAATTGTTAATGGTGTAATATCATTATTACAAGTAATAGTAGGGTCTGTAAATTCTATAGTTATAGTTTCAACTGCTTCAGCTTGATTATCTTCTAAAATATTTATTATAAAATCTACCGTATCTTCTCCTGCTGGAAATGTTACTGTATTAGGTAAGTTACTGTAATCAGTTGTTGAAGTTGCCGTGCCTCCTATGGTTAAGTCAAAAGTTTGTTCAATGCTTAAATCACCTTCTCTCGTAAATTGTAATGCAACCTCTCCGCATCCTTCAAAAATATTATTACCACCTAAGTATGAAGTAAAAGTCGGGGTTGCATCAAATGATACTGAGCTACCTCCAAAACTTCCTGCTTCGAAAAAGACTCCTGAATCATATAATGCGTCATTTACATCTCCAACAACCATCTTTATATGATATGTTTCTCCACATTGCACTTCAGAAAAAGCTGTTAATGGAACTGTAAATCCATCATAGCCTACATCCATAGTTGTAGTAAGATCGCCATAATCGTTGTCAACATAATAGGACGGATTTTCAGTTAAGTTAACTGTGTTGATACTTACAGGAAGTCCATTGGGTAGCTTAGCTATATTTTTAGCTCCACCTGCGAATGATCCTGTAATACCTGGACCACTAATAAAAAAGCCAAAAACATCATTGTAGGGCGAATTTGCGTACTCATTGTACTCTTCTGAGGCAAATACATATTTGAATTCAACTGTGTCTGAAAAAGGCACAAAATCAAACTCTAAAGCAGCTACGTCATTTACATCGGTACCCCCTGTAGATAAATCAACATCAGAGCCTGAACCAGTTGATGAGCCAGTTGCATCAGCTGTATTTTCACCAGCCATTGAAGTAACATCACCCGTGCTAATTAAAACTCCACTTTCAACACCGATAATTGAACTTCCATTACTAAAATAACCAATCTGGACAGGGGTGCCACCAAAAGTAATATTACTAATTTCTACTCCACCGCCTGTTAAAATTTCGTTAACCAAGTAACCTGGATCACCATTTGGACCAGCATTATCAATTTGTACTTGTGATTTAGACTCAAATGCAAATGATATAAATAGGGTGCAAACTATAATTTTTATAAAATTTAACATATACAATTATGATTGTTTCATTTGTTTAACGGCTTATTAGTGTATAAGGTTGCTTATTAAACTGATGTTGTTTGAATAAAAATATAAATATATTCAATTATAAATACCCCAGCGAAATTGCTTTTAACAAAAAAAAGCCTCAAAATCAAATGATTATGAGGCTATCAAAGTACAAGGAAACCGACAAATATCGAACTTTATTATGCAGGATGTGGATATTAT
>JAHDEG010000020.1 GCA_020628935.1 Flavobacteriales bacterium | reverse complement strand
AATGATTACACACCCTTCGGTGTAACCATCAAAGAAAGATCTTGGAATACTAATAACTATAGGTTTGGGTTTAATGGAGTAGAATCTGACAGCGAAATTAATGGAGAAGGCAATAGCTACAGCACAGAATACAGAATACTAGATACCCGACTTGGAAAATGGCTAAGTCTAGATCCGCTTACTGCTAAATACCCCAATCAATCTGCTTATGCAGCATTCAATAATAATCCTATTTATTTTGCAGATCCTACAGGACTGGAAGGTGATCCAATAGGACCAGGATTAAGCCCTGAAAACAAGAAATTTTTCACAAGTGTTAAAACTTATCTAAACAATCAGATAGAATTTTATGAAAACAAACTACTAAAACTTGAAATTTCATACAAAGAAAAAAATTGGGCTATAGACAAAACTACAGGCAATTTCAAAGCATATAATAAACGAATAGCGGTGCTAAAATCGTATAAAATTAATATCGGGATAATTGAAAAAGAAGTCTCCGTAGCGGGAGGCGATAATCTACTAACTCTAACCAATATTGTTCACAACGAAGCAGGTAGTTTTAGCTACTCATCGAAAGTAGCTGTGGCATATGCATATTTAAATAGAATAGAGTATGTTGAGGGAGGAGGTATTAGAGAGCCAATAGGCGAGGCTGAAATCAGCCATTACTCAAAATTAAGCGAGAGATGGAATGGATTCACAACCAATTCTGAAAAGTTAACATTTCTGGGAGCAATAGGAGATTCATATATAGCAGCAGATGAAAGGTATTCAAATCCAGGGATAGATCCAACAGGTGGAGCGACCCACTGGGTTTCGCCAAGAGGATTGCCGAATGTGGCAAAAGCAGGATACTATCAACGAACATATTCAGATATTACAACCTATTTCCCTAATTGGGCCAGGTCAAACCAATGGGCAGAAAATAACCCAGATAAAGCTAGAGCTTGGTTTGATATTGAAAGCTACCAAGAAATAGAAGTAGATGGTGTAAGTGGGAAAGAATTTTTATTTTATAAGGGAGTAAAATATTAGAATGAAGTATATAACAAAAGTTTATATAATAATAGTTTTAGCATGTTCTTGTAACACCAAACAGTTTGTTCAAAAGGTAAGGGAAAATAAAAAAGATTTACAAATAGAAAGTAACGAAACTATTTCTCATGACGTCACACTTTCAGAAGCTTTTACAACAGAGGAAAAATATAACAACTGTTTTAGCATGGATAATGGGTATGATGAACTGACCTATAAAGATACACTCATTACGAAAACTGAAAAAGGCAATTTTTTAAAAAAAGTAAGCTTAGGGAATGATACATACATATGGAGTTACGGAAGAGGAAAAATTGAAAAGGTAATTGATACCGCAAAATGCTCAGTTATTGTAGAGTCTCAAATTGATTGGGAGACCGAGAAATTTGTATCACTAATTCAACATTGCGGAACATATTGCTGGACAAATACAATTATACCCTTGAGCAATGAAGATCCGATATTTAATCTCTCTTACTCTGCAATTGATTTTAAAAATATGAATGTAGTGTCAATAGTTGAAGATTACTTTGTAATAACAAATTTAAATACCAAAAAAGAAATCAAATTTCCTATCGATGGACTAAAATGTACTAACGGTTATCCGATTTTTTCAGTAAAAAACATTAGTTTAAAAGATTACGATTTACAATACAAAATTAGGTGCAGTACAGATTCAATTATCGGTTTTAACACAAAAATTGACTTGATTGATTTATTAGATTATAAATAATCAACCCTATGTAAGAGTAATGCTGAAGCTGGTGCTATATTCTCAATTTGCGTGCCATTAGAATCAATAAGAGATTTTTTTAAATCTTCAACCGACCAAAAACCATTACCAACGTCTTCTAAAGCGCCCATCATTAAGCGAACTTGGTAGCGTAAAAAACCTTTAGAAGCAACTTTTAAAACGTAAGTGTTTTCAGGAATAAAATCAGCTTTATAGCGAGTGTTTTTTTCTATGACACACTTAACTATTTCACGTTCAAAAACAGTTACATCTGATGGTTTACAAACATAGCGTTTAAAATTATGCACCCCTACAAAAGCTTCACAGGCTTGTTGCATAGCTTCAATATTTAAGCTCTCACCCATATTGCATACAAAAGGAGCACTAAAAGGATGTGCTTTTTCACCAAATGAAAAGTAATAATGATATTCTTTAAGCTTAGCGTCTTGAATTACATTAAACTTAGCATCGACATAATGTATGTTTTTTGCGCGAATATCTGATGGAAGATTTTTATTGAATTCTTCTAAAAAAGAATCTAAATTTTCGGGCTTGTGCATTAAGAAAAGCCCAACTACAAAATCGTCTGCAGATACTTTAGCATCTGTTCGTCCGCTACCTAAAGTTCTGAAACGCTGTTCACCTAAAACAAACTTTAAGGTTTTATCTATCATACCTTGAACGGTTTTTACTCCTGGTTGTTTTTGCCAACCATGATACCTAAATCCAAGGTATTCAATTCTAAATAGTATATGTGTGCTCCAACGTGGCAAATAAATTACTTTAAACAAAAGTACATAATTAAAAAAACACCCCTGTTAATAGTTAACCCTGACAGTAGTGGCTAGCTTGTTACTTTTGAACAAAGTATAGCTGTTGGCAGATGTGAAGCGACATAAGAAGCTTTGCGTTTGCTTACTGCTATTTTGTGAAAAAGTAATAACTAATAACGAATGGCAGGAATAGTTTCAGAAAAGCAATTTACATCAAAACAAAAAGTATCATTTTTATCGCTAAATTTATGTTTAATTCATACTAATTGTTACATCGGTTTCTCATTTTAATTCTTATCATCACGTGCGTTACTCCCTTAAGTGCTCAAGAAAGTATGTGGGACAATTCGAACGTGATGGTTAACTATCATTATGGATTTAATTTACCCGAATACCAGTTTATTTCGTACCTCACGGAGAAACCTATACAATCGGTTGACCTCTCTTTTTTTAAAGCCACCAGAGGAAAAAACGAGTGGGAACAGATTTACAAATACCCTGAGTTTGGAGCTTCTTTATTTTACTCTACTTTAGGAAACGATGATGTTTTTGGCAGAGAACTTGCCCTTACCTACTTTTTTAAAGTATATCATAACACCGTAGATAAAAAGCTGAGATTATACAACAGAATTGGTATTGGACTTAGCTATGTGACTAAAAAATTTGAGTTTGGAGAAAACTTTATGAACGTGGCTGTAGGATCTAATGTCAACATTCATTTTAATCTGAGAACCGGGTTAAATTGCAAACTAAACAAACACTTTAATTTAAATACTGGTATTTCTTTTGATCATTTCTCTAATGCAAACACCAGCGAACCTAATCTGGGTATTAATTATGTTTCACCCTACGTTGGTCTAGCATATAAATTAGGAAAAGAAACTGACATTACACCTTTAGAGCTAAAAGAACATGAACCAAAGAATATTTTTTTACTTTATGGAAGCATAGGATCTAAACACACTAGAGCCTTGGAAAGCAGCTACTTTTTAACTTCATCAATGTCTTTAGAAATACAGCGGTCGTTAAGTAGGGCATTTCATTTTGGAGTTGGAGCAGATGTATTTTATGATACTTCTATTAAATCACAAGTTGACGATATTAGCGACTATAAAAAGAGTGATGATTTTCAAACGGGAGTTCATATTTCTCAAACAATTGTATATAATAACTTCTTTTTTGGCTTGCAGGAAGGCGTTTATGTAGGATTAACAAATAAGGCTATTAAAAAAGCTATTTACAGCAGGGGTATTTTAGGCTTTAGTTTTAATGATTCATTTTGGATAAGAATTGCCATGAAATCACACTTACATATTTTAGACTACCCTGAGCTTGGTTTTGGAATTAAAATTAAATGAATACAGTATTTAACTACATAACGTTTGCCTTAATATTATTGGTGGGTTATTCATGTTCTAAAAATACGGAGGATAAAACAATAACAGACAACCTACCCTATTTCGATAGCCTTATTATAAATAGCTATTTTGATGTTTTTTTGAAGGAGGATTCCATCTTTAAACTTGAGATTAAAGGACAAGAAAAGCAAATTGATGACATAACATACGCTGTTACAGATGGTGTTTTATCGATTACAAATCAACGAAAGCAAAAGTACTTAACTCCCTCAAAAAACAAGATTGAAATTTATGTTTATTCCAAACCCTTAAGGTTTGTTAATGCCAAAGAAACCTGTTTTATACGAACGTTAAACCCTATTACATCTGACGAATTTGGCTTAATATTAGATAGCAAAGCAAATACTGCTGAGTTAGAATTAAACTGTGAAACATTTTATACTTGGAACGTTTTCCCTTGTGGAGGAAAGCTTACCTTATCAGGAGAAAGCAGAGAACTTAAAATATGGAACCATGCTTTGATGGAAGTTGATGCTCAGAATTTAGACGTTTCGGATTACATTTTAGTAGAAAACAATTCAAAAGGAG
This sequence comes from Flavobacteriales bacterium, assembly GCA_020628935.1. GTDB lineage: Bacteria > Bacteroidota > Bacteroidia > Flavobacteriales_G > JALEGO01 > JAHDEG01. The sequence continues at coordinate 14,085 of JAHDEG010000020.1, read as the reverse complement.
ATTGCACCGTAAATACCTCAGCAAAACTAGAGTATTTAATTAATGGGTCAGGAAATATAATTTCACTAAAAAACCCCTCAATTATTGTAAATAAAGGGGTTAATTCTACTGGTAAGCTTATTTTACACTAATTGTTGGTATAGTCAACAATCTTATTATCGGAATCAGCTACCTCAACATAGGATTTATTGGTTAGCAATGCCTTGGCCATATCGTAAAGTCTAATTACCTTACTGCTTGTACCGTCCCAATATTGGACCGACTCCGGAACAACTTTAATTAATGCTAATCTATCAGCTTGTTTGCCTTCAGGAAACCAAGCTTTAACGATAAAAGACCATTTTTCATCAATTATTTTAGGATCGGTTACGAGCTTAGCTTCACCAGACAATGAAACATACTCATTATCTGAGTGATTTGCGAAGCTAAAATTAACTTGATTGCTATTAGCTAAATCAATTATTTTATCAGAATGTATATCGGTGAAAAACCAAACGTTATTGTCCGAATCTACATCTGCATAAGCAATTGGTCTACTAAAAATTTTACCATTATTTTGTGTAGTAAATATCCCTACTCTGTTTTCTGATATTAAATCCTTTATTTTATTCTTTTGATTCATATTTATGTTAAGTTTAAAAGTATACAATTCTAAAACGCTATTGTTCTGGTATAGAGCTCAAGACTTAATATCTAAATATAATATTTGAGAAGAAAGAAAAACAAATCAATTTTGAACATTTAATTTATTGATTTAGTTATCTTCATATAAGATTAAAAATTAACATATAGTATTCACTCTCTAGAAACTTATTTATCAAAAAATGAAAGCATCAGACTTATTTGTAAAAGCTCTAGAAAACGAGGGGGTTGAATATATTTTTGGATTACCAGGTGAAGAAAACATCGATTTTCTTGAGTCGCTCAGAAAATCTAAACAGATTAAATTTATTTTAACAAGACATGAGCAAGGCGCTGGTTTTATGGCTGCAACTTATGGTCGTTTGACAGGCAAACCGGGTGTTTGTTTATCTACCTTAGGACCCGGAGCTACAAATTTAGTAACTCCTGCAGCATACGGTCAGCTTGGAGCTATGCCTCTTTTACTAATTACGGGACAAAAACCTATTAAGTTTAGTAAGCAAGGTCAATTTCAAATTATTGATGTAGTTGAAATGATGAAACCACTTACTAAACTCGCAAAGCAGATTACGCATGCTCAGCTTATTCCTTCTGTGATTAGAGAATCGTTTAGATTATCCACCGAAGAAAGACCAGGTACAGTTCATATAGAGTTACCAGAAGATATTGCTAGAGAAACTGTTGAAAGCCCTAGCTTATACAATATTACCAATCATAGAATTCCTTATGCGAACTCAGAGTCATTAATGGAAGCTGCAGAAATGATTAAATCTGCAAAGCAGCCTTTAATACTTATAGGAGCTGGTGCAAACAGAACACGAGCAAGTAAGGCACTTACTAAATTTGTGAATGAAATTGGAATACCATTTTTTAACACACAACTTGGTAAAGGTATTATTGATGAGCGAAACGATTTGTACTTAGGTACAGCAGCTCTTTCAGATTATGATTTTATACACGAGGCTATTGATCATGCAGATTTAATAGTAAATGTAGGGCATGATATTATAGAGAAGCCACCATTTTTTATGGATGCTGAAAATGACCAAAAAGTTATTCATCTTAACTTCTTTGAAGCTGAAATTGATGCCGTCTATTTCCCTCAGCACAATGTTATTGGTGACATTGCCAGTAGTGTAAATAGCTTAACTGAGCTTCTCACCCCTAACGCTAAAAAATGGAACTTAGACTTTTTTCTCAAGGTTAGAGATAATGTAAGAAACAGACTGTCTACCTATGAGAAAGACAATCGTTTTCCGATACTTCCGCAAAGATTAGTTAAAATTTCGAGGGATTTAATTCCTGATAACGGAATTGTTACACTTGATAACGGAATATACAAGCTATGGTACACTCGAAACTACCCTGCTTATGCTCAAAACACACTTTTATTAGATAATGCTTTGGCTACTATGGGGGCGGGACTCGCATCTGCTATGATGGCAAAGGAGCTATACCCGAACAGAAAAGTGGTTTCTATTAATGGTGATGGCGGTTTTATGATGAACTCTCAAGAACTAGAAACTGCAGTTAGATTAAATTTAGATTTAGTTATTATTATACTTAACGATAATGCATATGGCATGATTAAGTGGAAACAGGAGGGTGAAGATTTACCAAAATACGGATTGGATTATAACAACCCTGATTTTGTAAAGTATGCTGAAAGCTTTGGGGCAATAGGTCATAAACCTAATTCAGTCACTAATTTTGAAGAAATTTTTAAAAATTGTTTATCTACTAAAGGTGTGCATGTGATTGATTTAGCGGTAGATTATTCGCTTAATCACAAAATACTTAACGTACTTATTAAAGAATACTCAGAAAACTTAAAGAAATAAACATGGCAAGTACTAAATCTATAAACCCTGTAAACGGGAAAACAATAAACGAATACGAGCGAATAAGCCTAGCGAAAGCTAAAGAAAAAGTACAATTGGCAAATAATGCATTTAATTCTTGGAAAAAATTAAGTTACCAAGAGAGATGTGAGTATATGCAAAAGCTATCTGACATTTTTAAAAACAATGTTGAGAAATATGCTAAAATGGCGACTGAAGAAATGGGAAAAACCTTTGAACAGTCAAAAAGTGAAATTGAAAAGTGTGCAAAAATAATTGATTATTATGTAGATAATGTAGAGTCAATATTAGCTGATGAAACAGTTGAAACAGAAGCATACAAAAGTTACGTAACCTTTATGCCATTAGGAACTATACTTGCAGTAATGCCTTGGAACTTTCCTTTCTATCAAGTTATTCGTTTTGCAGCTCCTGCAATTTTAGCGGGTAACACGGGCGTATTAAAGCATGCTTCTAACGTGCAGGGCTGCGCTTATGCATTAGAAGACGCTTTTAAGAAAGCTGGATTTCCGGAAGGAGTTTTTACCAATTTAAACGTTGAATCAAAAAACATAGAAGCTATAATTGAAGATGATAATATAGTAGCCGTTACCCTCACCGGAAGCGGGCCAGCTGGTAAATCTGTTGCTTCCATCGCAGGGAAAAACTTGAAAAAAACAGTGATGGAGCTTGGCGGAAGTGATGCTTATATTGTTTTGGAGGATGCCGATTTAGATGAAGCAGTAGAGCTCGCTACTTACGGTCGTTTACAAAATAACGGACAAACATGCATTGCGGCAAAACGTTTTGTAGTGTTAGATTCTGTTTATGACGCATTTCTTAAAAAGCTCGCTGATAAGATGAAATCTACTAAAATGGGAGATCCTATGGATGAATCTACTTATTACGGACCAATGGCAAGGTTTGACTTAAGAGATGAAATTCACGAACAAGTAAAAAAGACAGTAAATCAAGGGGGAAGGTTAATTTTGGGAGGAGAAATTCCTGATAGTGATGGAGCCTATTACCCAGCCTCTATATTAGCAGACTTGAAGCCAGGCATGGAGGCATTTGACAATGAACTATTTGGTCCTGTGGCTTCAGTTATAAGAGCTAAAAATGAAGACGAGGCTATTGAGTTGGCTAACAACTCTCAATTTGGTTTAGGATCTGGTGTAATAACCAAAGACAAAAAGAAAGGTGAAAAAATTGCAAGGATGCTGGAAGCAGGAAGCAGTTTTGTGAACAAATTAGTTGTATCTGACCCTAGGTTACCTTTTGGAGGAATAAAAAATAGTGGCTACGGAAGAGAACTTTCAGGATATGGCATCAAAGAGTTTACAAACACTAAATCAATTTGGATTGATTAATAAGCTCTAGTGGATATTATTGTTGTTCATCAATAAAAAATAAGCTAACAACTTATTGCATGAAGGATAGCAGTGAAAAATCCACAAAGAGCGAAGCGAGAGAGGATTTGTAGCGCATAGCCTGGTACCGCTACGCGGTGCATGCCCAGGAATTATAAATACATTATTGTCTACTCTATAGTGTATACTTCTTCTCTAAAACTTACGGTATCACCCTTTCTCAGTTTTTTCCTTAACTGTAGCTCAGTTTGGTTGTTTACCAACACTTCACCATCGAGTATGCACTCCTTAGCGTGAGAACCAGACTCTACCAAACCTAGAAGTTTTAAAAACTGGTTCAGTTGAATGTACTCTTGGTTTTCTAACTCAAATTTATTCACCTGCTTTATTAAGTTGTTTTAGCTTTTCAGCAGCTCGTTGCTCTATTAATAAAATCTTTTTCTGGTATCTGCCTTGTACTATATCAATAACCACAAGTACAAATATCACAAAATAAAAGGTTGTTTTACTCATTGGTACTATATGCTCACCAAACAAAGTTAAATGGGCTAAATGCCCTCCTTCAGTAAGTAGCATAATACCTACCACAAATAGTATAAATAAACCAAGCACTTCGTACATTTTGTTTTTTTCAAGGAAACTAGAAACCTTATCGCTAAGCCAAACCATAAGAACTCCGCTTATCACAATTGCCAGTGCCATTACCCAAAATACATCGGTTAAAGCCATAGCGCTTAAAATGGAATCAAATGAGAAAATTACATTCATAACCACAATTAGTGTTACTACTGAAGCAGCTGACTTACCTGAACCATCACCTTCTAAGTCATGCCCAAGTTCTTTTATCGACATCATGTGCCAAATTTCTTTTATGGCAGTATATATGATAAATACACCTCCGAAAAGAACAATCATACTATGAATGTTAAATGTACCTTCAACAATGCCTGCAAAGGGAATATGAAAAACTGGATCTTGAAAATACTTAATTACAGAAACCAATATAAATAAGAGTGCTAACCTAAATATAACGGCTAAGCCAATACCCAAGGTGCGTACAAATTTTTGCTTCTCTTTAGGTGCTCTTTTAGATTCAATTGAAATGTACAATAGGTTATCAAAACCTAATACAGCTTGTAGAAGAATTAACATTGCTAGAGTAAGTAAATTTTCAATCATGATTTTTTATTTTGAAGGTTTAAATTTTTCTGATTCAAGAGCTGGCCACTCTAGCTTCATTGACTTTAGAGTTTTTAAAACAATTTCTGATACTTGGTACGCTTTATACCAATTTTGATCAGCAGCAATTATGTGCCATTTGGGATGATTGCATTTCACAAATATTTTTTCATACACTTTTTGATATTCATTCCATAGTGCTCTACTCTCCCAGTCGCCATCGTTGTGTTTCCAATGTTTTTCTTCTAAATTTATTCGCTCTAATAAACGTTTTTCTTGTTCTTCTTTTGAAGCGTGTAAATAAAACTTAAGTATTTTAGTGTCGTTATGCTCTAACGTTTTCTCAAAAGAGTTTATTAGATCGTAACGTTCTTTTATAATCTTAGAAGGAAACAAATTAAGAACGGTTGGTACCAAAATATCTTCATAGTGCGAACGGTTAAACACTTGAATCATTCCTTTTGCAGGAGCATGTTTATGTACCCTCCACAAAAAATCATGTGCATATTCTTCTTCAGTAGGCTTTTTAAAAGAAATTACATTTATTCCTGAAGGATTAACACCCGAAAACACGCGTTTTGTAGTACCATCTTTACCTGAAGCATCCATTCCTTGAAATACAACGAGTAAACTATACTTGCCTTGCGCATTCATTTTATGCTGCAACTCTTGAATTTCGAATTTGTTTTCGGCAAGTTTAAGCTTTGCCGATTCTTTATTTAAACTCTTAGGTGCTCGTGTAGCGATTTTCTCTAACATAATTAATCTACCGATAAAGTTAAGTAAACTGGAAGGTGATCTGAGTATCCGTTATGAAATTTTCTTCCACTGTATGATTTATTTGGTCTGTAATCACCTTTAGGATGTCTGTACAACATGAACTCCTCTTTAAAAATATGTCCGGAATTTTTATCCACATAAAACCCTTTTGATGGCTTAAGCAATGCTTTATTTACGATCATTTGATCAAAAGCTAACCACTCGCCCTTGTAATGTATAGATCCTTTTTTATCTAAATAATGTCTGTAGTGCAAATTATAAAAAGGTTCTCCGTCATCTATCTTATTGGTAGCACCTAAGGTTTTATATACACTTTTATTAAAGGGTTCATCGTTAAAATCACCCATTATAATGATTTTTGCCTGCGGGTTTTCAGAAAGTATTTGATCCGTTTTTTCTCTAAGCAATCCTGCTCCTTTCATTCGCTTCTTTTCCGACTTTTCTTTTCCCTCCCTACGAGACGACCAATGATTTACAAAAAAATGAACCTCATCATCGTTCTTAAAGCTTCCTTCTACATGAAGTATATCTCTAGTATAATCGTCTTTTCCGTTAGGTAAATCAAATGTAAATCGAATAATGTCGTGCGATTTGTATTCGAAGTAACGCTCTTGGTACATAAATGCAACATCAATACCACGTTCATCTAAACTGTTTTCATGTATTACTTGGTAATTCGCATCTTTAATATCGTATTCTCTTGCCAACTGCTTTAAAACAGACTTATTTTCCACCTCTGCCATACCAATTGCAACTGGCATTTCTGAATCTGATTTTTTAATAACCTCAGCTAGGTTTCTAAGTTTTCCTTTTAAGTTATAGTTTGTCCATTTTTTATAACCATTTGGAGTAAAATCGTCATCATTGGTTTTAGGATCATCGTTTAAGTCAAACAAATTCTCAACATTGTAAAACATTACAATTCTACCGTCAACAGACTCTAATTCAGGGTGAAATAACAAAGGATCTTTTTTTCGTTTAGATTCGCAACTGGCTAATAAAGTCACTGCAAATAAGCATAATAGTATTTTGTTCATAATATAGTTGTATTAAAACCAGCTCTTTTTACGTCTTCGAGAGGATGATTTAATACCCAACGCACCTAAAATACCTCTGGTAACTTCTCTAAACACAGTTCTACCAATTTGGCGAACCATTGTGTTTTTAGTCAAATCAGATGCAAAGCTAGACTCTTTAGCACGTTTTTTTACTGCTTTCTCTGCTTTTGCTTGTTCTTTCTTAAGTTCCTCTTGATTATCTTCCTTCTGAGCCTCTTCTATCTTTTTACCTAAAATTTCAGCTGCACTTTCTCTGTCTATATCAACATTATATTTAGTAATCAAGTCAGAGTCTTTAATAAGCGTACTAATCTCTTTTTCAGTAAGAATATCCATTCTACTCATTGGGGCCCTTAAATAGGTTCTCACTAAGGGTGTAGGAATTCCTTTTTCATTTAAAACAGTTACTAAAGCCTCTCCTATACCCATTTTAGTTAATACTTCATCGGTATCATAAAATTCGGTTATCGGAAAATTCTCAGCAGCAAGCTTTATGCTCTTTCTATCTTTTGCAGTAAATGCTCTTAATGCATGTTGCACTTTTAAACCTAATTGAGATAAAATTTCTTCGGGTACATCACTTGGTAATTGTGTACAAAAAAATATCCCAACACCTTTTGAACGTATTAACTTAATAATAGCCTCTAACTGATCCATTAAGGCATCAGATGCATTGTCAAAAATTAAATGCGCTTCATCAATAAATATAACAAGCTCTGGCTTATCAGAATCGCCTTGTTCAGGAAATGTATTGTATATCTCTGCCAATAAACTTAGCATAAAGGTTGAAAACAGTTTTGGTCTATCTTGAATATCGGTTAACCTTAGTACCGATACTATTCCCTTTCCATCTTTTGTTCTTACTAAATCGTCTACCTCAAAACTTGGCTCACCAAAAAAGTTGCTTGCTCCCTGCTGATCAAGCTCTAATATTTTTCTTAAAATCGTATTTACGCTTGTAGATGAAACAGATCCGTATTCTGCTGTAAAAGCTTCCTTACCATCTCCAATAGCAAATTGCAAAGTCTTCTTTATATCTAACAAATCAATGAGAGGCAGCTTATTATCATCACAGTACTTAAATACAATAGATATAATACTACTTTGCGTTTCGTTTAAGCCCAATATTTTAGAAAATAAAACTGGACCAAACTCAGTAACAGTAGCTCTTAATTTTACCCCTTTTTGTTCAGACAAGGTAAGCAACTCTACCGGTGAAGGTTTAGCTTCATATTTAATATCAATAAGTGCATGACGTTTGGTAATAAAGTCTTTCTCTTCACCTGGCTGAGCCAATCCACTCAAATCGCCCTTCATATCCATTAATAATACAGGCACACCTTTATCTGATAAGTGCTCTGCAAGTATTTGCAACGATTTTGTTTTACCAGTACCTGTTGCCCCAGATATTAATCCGTGACGGTTAAATGTTTTCAAAGGAACTTTTACTTTCGCAGTTAACACATCATCACCAAGCATTGATCCTCCCAAAACTATACTATCTCCTTTAAAAGTATAGCCTTCAGTAATTGATTCAATAAATGCTTCTTTATTTACAGCCATGATTATTATTTTACGCAAAAGTAATAATTATTATAGCGATCACGAGATATCTTGTAGGCTTTACAGAAACCATTTTTATTGTAACTTCGTTAAATAGCGACATGTCTAAGTTTCTTCACCTCTATATTTGCACCCTAATCCTGTTTTTTAACACAGGTAATTCTATATACAGCCAAACAGAAATAAGACCTGGTGCTTACCAAACCCGCATGTACAAGCAAAAGCTAACGGGGGTTAATGTAGCCGTAGTTGCTAATCAAACATCCACCATAAACAATACACATTTAGTAGATAGTTTATTGGGGATGAACATAAAGGTTAAAAAAATATTTGCACCTGAGCATGGTTTTAGAGGAGCTGCAGACGCAGGCGAACATGTTAAGAGCGGAATTGATACCAAAACAGGCCTACCCATTATTTCTCTATACGGAAACAACAAAAAACCTAAAACAAGTGACTTAGAAGGTATTGATATTATTGTTTTCGACATACAAGATGTGGGAGTACGGTTTTATACCTACATTTCAACATTACATTATGTGATGGAAGTGTGTGAAGAAAAAGAGATTAAGCTAATTGTATTAGACAGACCAAACCCAAATGGATTTTATGTAGACGGGCCCGTTCTTGACATGAATTTTAAATCTTTTGTGGGCATGCATCCAGTGCCTTTAGTACACGGAATGACTATTGGCGAATACGCTCAAATGATTAATGGCGAAAAATGGCTTACCAATAAAGAAAAATGTGATTTAGAGGTAATTAAATGCTCCAATTACGATCATAACATGCATTACTCACTCCCTGTAAGACCTTCCCCTAATTTAAAGTCAGATGCATCAATTTATTTATATCCTTCATTAGGCTTGTTTGAAGGTACTATCGTAAGCGTGGGTAGAGGCACTGAAACCCCCTTTGAAGTTATTGGCTATCCGGGCTCTAAAGATGGAGATTTCACATTTACACCAAAAAGTATGGAAGGAGCCAAAAACCCTAAGCACCTTAGTAATACCTGCACAGGATATAACCTTAAAGCATTTGCCGAAAACGAATTGCTACAAAAAAAGCAAATGTACCTTACTTGGCTTATCGAAATGTATGCGGGCTACAACAAAGAAGAACCCTTTTTTAATAGAGCAAAATTCTTTGATTTACTGGCAGGCAATAGCACGCTTAGAGAACAAATAACAAATAAACTAAGCGAAGATAGTATAAGACAAACATGGAAAGAAGACTTAATTGCTTTTCATAAAATACGATCTAAATACCTACTTTATAAAGATTACACACACTAAAATGTCAACTAAAAAAGCAATAATTACGGGTGGTACAAGAGGCATTGGTTACGAAGCCGTTCAACTACTTATTAAAAATAATATTGAAGTAACCGCTATTGTAAGAGATAAAGAAAAAGCAAAAAACATCCTCCCAAATTGCGCACTAATTGAGTACGATTTATCTGATTTAAAAAACATAAAAACACTTTTAAATCAACTCCCAGAAGCCGATATATTAATTAACAACGCAGGTATTATGAACACCTGTTCTATTGATGACTATCCTACTTCTAAAAGAGAGGCGTTAATGAATATTAACCTATATACCGTTGTAGAACTTATCGACCATGTTAAGCACAGCATGATTAAAAACGGAGGTGGTAGAATAGTTAATAATGCATCAATAGCTGGTCACATTGGCCATCCCGATGTTTGGTACGGAATTTCTAAAGCAGCCATAATTAACCTTACTAAAAGCTATGCTAAGCTGTACGGAAAAAACAATATTGTAATTAACACCGTAGCACCAGGCCCGGTAAATACCGATTTAATGAACAATATTCCAGTTCCTAGACAACAGTCACTTAAAAACGGAAGTTACGCTGGGCGATTCGCAGAACCTTCAGAAATAGCAGAAACAATGTTGTGGTTAGCTACTAACTCTCCTTCGTACATTAACGGAATATGTTTAGATATAAACAACGGAGCATTTCCAAGATAAAATAAATTCAAAAATAATTTTTATTTGGGCGTTCCCCTCTTGCGAAAAGCAAGAGGGTCAGGTCATCCGTTTTACGCTTCACTCACATACGTTCGTTGCAGGGTATCACTTCTACCCTTAACGCAACACTTGGCGCTCTTAGTTAACTGTAACATTAAAGTTACAACTACCACTTCCATTATCATCAGTAGCGGTAAAGTTATTTGTACCGGTATTTACAGGTGTACCAGTACCAACTAAATCTACAAAGTGTGTTCCTGTTGTAGCAAAGTTTCCTGCAGCACTAAATGAATAACCATTAACTGTATTTGTGGTTATGTTGTAATTACCTGTTTTATTAACATTTAACTCTACTCTTATATAATTACTAGCATCTAAGGCAACACCATCATTATATACTCCATTTACAGTTATACTACCACATGTAAAGGTAAAACGAGCAGCTCCAAAAACATATGTTGGAATACTAGCAGAACAGCCAGGCACTAATACGCCATTATTATATACTTGAAAAGTATTATCTACATAAGCTGAGGTAGGTGTATCAGAAGTGCTTATACGAATACCACGAACGCCTGTAGTTGAAAAAGTACCAGGATTTGTAAATGTAACACCATTGAAACTTCCTCCTTCTGAAAACATAACACCATTAGATGTATTAGTTGTTATATTATAAAGTCCTGGCTGATCGACATAAACTTCAAAAAAAAGCGCTCCATACGTATATTGGACTCCTCCATATAAGTCATTTCCAAAAAGATTTGGAGCAGAGTAACAACTAAGAATAGCATCTTCAGTCCAATCAAAAGAATTATTACGAGCACAATTAACTCCATAATCACCAGTAACTGTGAACGCAAAATTGCCACCTAAGAGTGGTGTGCCTGTTGCATAAATTTGAACATTATGATTTCCTGTAGTATTAAATGTTCCAGAACCTGAAAAAGAAACACCATTTACGGTATTAGAATTTAAACTATAATCACCAATTGACGAAACATTTACACTAATAAATTGATAATTAGACCCATTCATAGGAGTACCTTGTTCATATGTTCCATAGAATTGACCACAACTATTTACTGAATAAGAAGCGGGAGCAGGTAAAACTGTAAGCTGTGGAGTACAACTACCACTAATTCCTTGCAAAGTAAAAGTAGTAACCCCCTCGGATATAGGAGTACCAGAACCATTTAAATAGATAGTTGTATTTCCTGAGCTTAATGTTCCTGAAGCTGAAAATGTAATACCATTAACTGTGTTGGTTGTTATTGAATAGTTCCCTGGAGTAGAAGCTGTCACTGCTAATCTTATTTGATTAGATGATACTAAGGGAATTTCATCTCTATAGGATCCATCAATACCAATGATTGAATTACAAGATATAGTTGCGTCTCCATAAACTTGAACATTAAAATTACAACTCCCTGAAAAGTCGCCTGTCATTGTAAAATTATCTACTTGCCCCCCAGCTAAAGGATTACCACTAGGTTGCAACTGCACACTTTGAATACCTGTAGAATTAAAAAGTCCAGATCCAGAAAAACTGTAACCATTAATAGTGTTGGTTGTAATACTATATGAACCTACAGAGGTTACATTTACATTTACAGTGACTTCTCCTCCTAAGTTACCTTCAGAATACAATCCACTTGCGGTTAAACTACCACAATTTGAAACGGTGTACGTTGAAGCTGGAGCAAAAGAAATTTGCGCGAAACATCGTTCTTGGCTAGTATTATAAGGGTTGTTATAAAATTGCATAGAGACCGAATTTGTGGCATTATATGTTGATCTACCAGTAGCATAAAGTCTAACTGATTGAGTAGTCAAATCATTAAAATAACCATCACCCTTAAACTGAACTCCATAAGTAGTATTAGATTCAATTTGAAACGGGCCTACTGAACCTGGTTTTACATCTAATTCTATGTAGTCTTCTTCAGTAAAATCAGTGTCGAAATTAATTGGCCTGTTTAAGTTGACATTAGTACAACTAGTACTTGGCAAAGTAACATCATGTTCTACACGATTATCATCGATATAATTACTAATTATATTATATGAAGTACCATCATGCCTAAAGACATATGAGCTAAACTTGGTATTTAAATTCAATTCTGCTACTGCTCTGTTTATTTTATCTCCTGAAGGATCTAATATTTTCACATTACCTGCACCGTATCCTCTAGTTACTGAGATTAGGTGTTTAACCGGTGGATTAGGCAAGCTTATAGTCGCTGAGTTTTCAACAAAAACAGAACCAACTGTATCAGCAATAGTATAATCTTCTGAAACAGTTACCGAACCCAATTCTTCTATGTCATTATCCCCCCAAATTACATTGCCTGCTTCATATTTTAATACTTTATCTCCTACAGGTGCTGTTAGAGGTAAAGAATATTCACCATCAACTTCAAGAATGTTTGCTTTTATTGTCCCTTCAACATCTAATTCGGACTGTGGAGAGGCTGTACCAATACCAACATTACCTGTCCCGTTTGTATTTAAGTTTAAATCATTACTTCCTAAATCTATAGTAGTATTTTCATCTAGCGCTCCACCTAATTCAATCTTATCTTCTGAGGCATCAACCGTTAAACCATTACCTGCTTCTGCTGTTATAGTTATATCACCTGTTGTTGCGCCTCCAGATAAACCAGCACCGGCATTTACAGCTGTTACATCGCCATTGGAAAGACCGGTTATATCACTAGAAGGTATGGTGTTTGTTGAAGATAAATTACCATTAGCATCAGATGTAACATACTTATTACTTAAAGCTGTAACTCTTGCCCCACCTTCAACATGTAATTTTGCTTGAGGGTCGTTTGTACCTATTCCTAAATCACCATTATTATCAATTCTCATTACTTCTGAAGTAGAATTTGGATCTATAAATATTAGAGCAGAATTCCTGTTGTATAACATAATCCACCTGTTATCAACATCGTTGTATAAACCAAAATTATTATTATTTTGAGACATGAAATTATATCTTCCGTTTATAGAATATCCCTCGTAATTACCTTTACCTGAACCTACAGTCATTACTGATCCAAAATCTCCGGTTGTGGTTCTAAAGCCATCATCTCCACTTAACAAAATATCGTTACCATTCATTTGCAAGTTTCCGCCAGCGGTATGTGCACCTGCATCTCCTATATAGTCATCTGACATAGCTGGAGCTCCTGTTATATCTGTATATGGTATTGTATTTGTTGAACTTAAATTTCCACTTGCATCTGATGTTACATACTTGTTAGTTAAATTTCTAACTTTCGCAGTATTAACATCTGCTACTCCTTTTAAATACAATCTACCATCTGTAGTTAAACTCATGGCTCCATCAGACTTTGCATCTGATGCATCTCTAAAAATCCACCCTCTGTTATTGGTGGCACTCATTGTAAATGTTGTAGCATAGTCACTTAAATAACCATAAGTCATGGCATTATTCATACCTAAAGAATAAGAACCACTATTCCAAACTCTCAATTTATCATAACTGGCTACGTTCACACCATCTAAAAGAGCTACGTCATTCAAATTATTTCCGTCCATATTTAAATTACCTCCCGCTACATGTGTTCCACTACTTCCTATGTACTCATCTGGTGCAGAATAAACTGTTGGGGTACCTGCAGCACCAGT
>JAHDEG010000019.1 GCA_020628935.1 Flavobacteriales bacterium | reverse complement strand
GTATATTTATAGGTCTAAAAATAAACTAATAAATTATACCGATAAAATGAACCGCAATTTATTTGAAAATCAGTTTGATTAAAAAGTTCAAATAAACGGTCGTATTTATATACCCTTCACGTTAAGCCAGCCAGTCATGTTTTTTGAATTGCGGTTGAACTTTTTGTAATAATTTAAAAGACCTAACTCTTTACAAAAGACGGCTTTTATAAAGAGTTCAAATATGTCTGAAAAAGGTGAATTCTCGAAAGAACGAAAAGCGACCAAGAATGAAACTATCTTATAAAGATGCTCTGTTTTGGAAAAGTTATTCTCTAAAATGTCCGTTTTATGAACCCACAAATTTCTAAATTTTTTATTCAGTATTGGCATTAAAGATATTAGCAGCGAAGACGACAACTTTAAGATGTCTATTAGATGGAAAGGCGTCTCTTGACTTTTCCTTTCGATTAGAAGGGAATATCGCCATACTAATCTTATGTCATCAACCGATGGTATCTATTCAAAACTCAGGGAAAACCCTGAGTTTTTTATTTCAGGGAAAACCCTGAAGGATACAAAGCTCATCTTCTGCAACTTGCGAGGGTAAATAACCACGAAAACAAGAACCATGAAAACTTCTATCATTTTACTCGCACTAATTGTCTTGAACGCATCGGCCTTACTTTCTGAAACCCTAGCAAGTTTAGTCAAGGGAATAAACCCATGGTTTTTAGTGGTTCTTGAAGTGATCTTGCTTTTAATATACTACGTGAACAAGCAGTTGAAAGGCTTACATGAAATCGCCAATATAGACTTAAATGGAATTCAACTTTTCGTTGTCAAGTCAAAGAATAAAACTCAGGAAAAACTGTGATTTTTTTCTGTTAGGGCAAACCCTCAAGGTTTTACTGCAACACCTGATAATCACATAAACGAAACATATGTAAAAGTAAGGTGAGTACTACTAGCAAAAAATAAATGAACATAAATCTAAGAAACCATGCAAAACAATGGCCTTAAAGTAGCAAGTATAATAGCATTCTGTATCAGTTTGGTAAGCTGTGGTCAAAACGAATCTGCGTCAAAGCGGGAGTTAATTGCCTCAAGTCAGGGCTATGAATTGAACGAGTCACATTTTGAAACTTATTTAAAGTATGTGGAGAACTACGCGGGAGAGACGGCAGACCTTAAAACTCAAATCGCAATTAAATCTCAGCTAAAGGAAACTTTTTTAAAAGAGCCCGAAGCACTATTAAAACTATTGGAATCATTAACTGTCGAGAAAAAGAGAGATCAGCCTGCAGCAACGGTAAATCAGCCGAGCAAAGCGCCTACGGCTGAAGGGCATGAGATTGTCCGAGACCTTTTGGGTGATGATATCGGTGAAATGCGGTTTGATACAGCAGCAGCGAATACCTTTCGACAATATGTTGCGAATACCTTACTTACATCTACCACGGGAAACTACAATACGGGTATAACCGGTAGCGCGAGCAAAAATACGAATAGCCAAACACAATTTTGCGCGAATGGTACATATACCGAGGCGCTTTCCGGGCATGTAAGCATTCAGACCGAAGGCGCAGGGGCCGTAAGTTCTGGCACGACCTATATCACAGGATATTGGGATGTTGCCGCGCTGCCCAATGGCATGATGATTATTGTGATGTACAGCACCCACCCCTATGTTCTAGAAGATTGGCCAAACGGGATTATGCCCTTTATTGTTGCCAAATATGGGGATGATTTTATGGCCTTGCCGAGTGGAGACCTATACCGCAGAGCTGCGAACCAGTATTGTAAATAATTCAACTTTTTAAATAATAAATCATGAAAGCTATATTAAAGATTACCCTATTACTTCTCGTTGTCAACTGCTTTCAAAGCTGCAGCAAAGAGGATGCGCCACCACCCGAGCCTATTGCTCAACCCGAGCCAGAAATCGAAAACCAAGCGCCAACAATAAACGCACAAACCTTTGAGGCTGCGGAGAATATTGCAGACAATATGCCCATAGGTACTGTTGTGGCTAGTGATCCCGACGGTGATGCCTTGACATTTAGCATTAGTACGAATGATGGTGCGCTTTTTGAAATTAGTGAATCTGGCGATTTGAGTCTTGACGATCTTCAAACTCTTGATTTTGAAACTGCCGAAAGCCATACGATAACCGTAACGGTAAACGACGGAACTACAAGCACCGAGGCTACGGTAATAATTACTGTGATCGATATAGATGATACCTCTTTTGTTACCACTTGGGAAACGGCTACGAGTAATGAAACTGTAACTATCCAAACACAAGCAGCACAGTTTAGCTATAACTATACTATAGATTGGGGCGATGGCACAACCCAAACTGGTAGAACGGATAATGCTATGCATACCTATACTACTGCAGGTTTGTATACCGTTCGTATTAGCGGTAAGTTTCCAGCAATTGTTTTAAATAATAATGCCAATCCCTCAGGAGAACAATTTCGCACTGTAGAGCAATGGGGTAACATACAGTGGTTATCAATGTTTGCAGCTTTCATTGGAGTAAACACGCTTACTATAAATGCTACCGATGTTCCAGACCTTTCTCAGGTAACCAGTATGCAGTTTATGTTTGCCTTTATTGAAAACTTTAGCGGTGACTTAAACGCTTGGGATGTCAGCAATGTAAGCAATATGGAAACTATGTTTGCAGCCTCCTCATTCAATGGAGATATTAGTGATTGGAATGTCAGCAATGTGACCAATATGAAAGGTATGTTTTTCGAATCTTCATTCAATCAAGATATCAGTGGCTGGAATGTGAGTTATGTTACTGATATGGAAAATATGTTTAGAGATTCTTCATTTAATAAAGACATCAGTGACTGGAATGTGAGCAATGTGACCAATTGTTCATTATTTGCAAGTGGAGCACCTCTCACCCCAGTGAACACCCCCAATTTCACCAATTGTACTCCCTAAAGTTTAAATCAAATAATAAGTATTTATTAATTAAAACAGATAGTATTATGAAACAGTTACTTTCACTAATAGGTCTAATTGCATTGCTAACAATGCAGAGCCTTCATGCCCAAAAAAACGAAGTTGTCCTTAAGAAAAATCAAATTGAAAATGGAAAAGGGTTGAAATTACAAGACTACCATTCGCTTAGCGACAAACAATATAGTAACCTTATGAATCTAAAAGACAAAAGGCAAATTACATTAAAGGATGGTAGTTTGGCGTAGATCGTAATGATGGAAGAAATTGCAATAGCTGGTTTTCTTACCAGGGAACAATTAAGTCAATTGAGACAAGCCGTTTGCTCAGTTCCATTGGGGCCAGGCGCACCTTGTGGTGGAGAAAACGAATGTAGACGTTGTCCCGAAGGCTACATCTGCACAAGTATTACACGCCCTACTATAAGTCTGGACTTAGAACATATTAATCAAAATGATTTACCCACAATTACCGAAAAAGGAGAATCGGCGCAAGGCAATATTGCTATAATACGCCCAGCTATTAAAAAGTGTATCGCATTACCGAGTAATTTACGCAACTAGTTACTTCGTTTAGTTAGAAAACTCAGGGAAAACCCTGAGTTTTTTATTTCAGGGAAAACCCTGAAGGTTTTGAAGTGTGCTGCTGATACCTTGCAGTCATAACGTTTAAAACCATAATAAGATGAAAACCATTTTAAGAATAACCTTTTTTTCCCTACTCTTAATTGTCTTTAGTTGTAGTAAAGACGATGAGTCAACACCAGAACCGATGGCGCAACCGGAGCCAGAACCGACTCCTGAGCCGGTAAATCAAGCGCCTTTTGAATTTGATTTGGTAGCTGTAACCGATAATGCGGTGGCAGTAGATGTATTGCCCACTTTTAGTTGGAATGCTTCCACAGACCCTGATGACGATGCGGTTACTTATGATTTATATTTAGATACCGCTGAAACAGCAGACCAATTGTATGCCGAAAATCTGACCAATACTAGTTTTGAAGTTACAGAGCGTTTGGCATTGTCAGAAAATTATGTATGGAGGGTAGTTGCCAAAGATTCTGAAGGAGCTTCCGTAAGCAGTTCGACACGCAGTTTTGGTACTAGGGCTGTTCGCTTTAGTG
Organism: Flavobacteriales bacterium; assembly: GCA_020628935.1. Taxonomy (GTDB): domain Bacteria; phylum Bacteroidota; class Bacteroidia; order Flavobacteriales_G; family JALEGO01; genus JAHDEG01. Next base: position 15,294 of record JAHDEG010000019.1, on the reverse strand, counting down.
AGACACCTGTAACGGATAGTATTGAGTTTGGTAAACGCTATTCACATTCTTCAGTTGTAATGAATAATAAAATTTGGGTTATAGGAGGGCTGGATGAAAATCAAAATAGAAAAAATGATGTTTGGTTCAGTAATGATGGTATTGCATGGGAAAAAGCAACAAGTGAAGCTCCCTTTACAGCACGTGAAGGACATACTTCTGTAGTTTTTGATAATAAAATTTGGGTTATTGGTGGTTATGACGATTCTTTTAAGGTACAAAGTGATGTTTGGTCTAGTACGGATGGTGTTACTTGGGTAGAATCAACAAATACGGCTCCGTTTGGAGGTCGTCTTTACCACTCCTCCGTTGTTTTTGACAATAAAATTTGGGTTATTGGAGGGCTTGACGAAAATTTAGAAGAAAAAAATGATGTATGGTTTAGCGCGGATGGTATTACTTGGAGTGAGGCAACTAGCGAAGCAGCTTTTGACAAACGTAGCTTCTTTACATCAGTAGTTTTTGATAATAAACTTTGGGTTATCGGAGGTTCTTCGAATACCTCAGGATATAAAAGTGATGTATGGTTTAGTTCAGATGGCGTTATCTGGAATGAAGTTACCAGCAATGCTCCATTTACAGCGAGGTCATCACATAGTTCTGTTGTATTTGACAATAAGCTTTGGTTGATTGGTGGGTTCATTGGGAATTCTACCTCTGTAAGGGATATTTGGTTCAGCGAAGACGGGATTATTTGGGAAGAAACTGCTTTAACTCCATTTTCCGTAAGGAGTTCTCATTCTTCTGTAGTTTTTGATAATAAGATTTGGTTAATAGGCGGTTTTGGAAATGGTGATGCCATTAACGATGTCTGGACTTTTGATTAATTCATGGTTTCCTTGATAAGTCCTATTAAAATAACAACCATTAAATAGTCGATTATGAAACATTCAACTCTTATTACTGTCGTTTTACTTTCTTTTTAATATTCAGTTGTCGTACGGTATATGAATGGCAGCCCAAAGGACCAGTAAATGAAAGTGGACCGGTAAAACAGATTATTGTTGATAAAAATGATTCGAATAAATTGTACGCCGCGACTGAAAATGGCGGGGTATGGGTGCTATCTAATTATACTGATGAAAACTCTATTTGGAGACCGCTTACCGATAAGTTAGAAAATCTACAAACTCGAGGTTTTGATGTTTCGCAACGAGACCCCAATACGATGGTCATGGGCAATGGACTTGGTAATCTGCACTTTTCGAAAGATGGAGGTCTAAGTTGGTCAAAAATTAATATTCCCAGTCTGGGCTATATCCGAAAAATAGCCATTGAAGATGTTTTAGGAACTATTTTGATTTTTAATGTTGCTTCAGAAAAGGGTTTATATAAAATTGAAGTTAGAGGAAATGGTCAAAGCCCTATAATTCGTCCTGAAACTATTTTAAATCAAGAAGTCTTGGACTTTGTGATACATAGAAATTCAGAAAGGAAAATGTTAGGTATTATGCCGCACGAAATGACGGCGTTTATAAATCAAAAGATTTTGGAGCTTCTTGGAATATGGTTTCAAATAGGGGTTCATCTGGTGCTATGATAAAAATAGCACAACCTGCAAGTGATGGTTCTACTGTAATAAAAGACGGAAAACAACTTTTTGCAATTGATGGTGATGGTGAATTTCGCTCACTGAACACACCTCCAGATAGAATAACATCGGGCGGAAATAGTGATGTAGGATATCGAAATATATTCGGTGGTAGGAGAGGAGATTGGAACCATGCTGTTGCAATTAGCCCGACTAATTCTGGTGAAATTATTTTTGGTTCATTTCGACCCTTTTACAGCAAGGATAATGGCACAGCTTGGGTAGGAGTAGGTTTTGGTCACGAAGATTTACATGATATCGTTTACGTAAATAATGATGTGTTAACTGCTACTGATGGTGGGGTGGTTATGTTAAATCGTAATAGCAATGGTGATATCGTTGAAGGTCATCAATTCTTGAATAATGGTCTAAATACTTTTCAATTTTATCGCATGGCTGTAAATGGCAATACTGCTGTTGGCAATACTGATCAAAATGGCATCAAGTACACACAAAGTTTAAATGATGCGGAGCCTGTTTGGGAAGATGTTTACGATTCTGGTTATGGAGATAATAGCTTAGAAAATGATTTCATCCACAAAGATATTAAGAACCCAGAACGCACTTTTGTAGCTTACCGAGATTTAAGCTTGTTGCGATTGAATATCCCTTATTCCCCCGACAGGAATAACGATTTGATTGAACATCATGATTCAATTCTACCTTTAAGACCTTTTACACGTTTTATTGACAATGCTAGCTGCGTGAAAAAAGGCATTTCATATAACAATTGCAATCAGTATTATAATGGATTAAACTATGCACTTGGGACGTTAGCTCAGGATCCGAGCGAAAAATTAAATACGATGCTATTGTCTGCTTACAGGTCAAGAGACAATGCTAGGAGTATTAACGAGCAAGATGATTTTTTCATTAAAAAGTCGATGAATTCGCATTTGGATCCTACTCAGCAAAAGCCTACTTGGACGATATCGCATACTAATGGGAATATTCCTATAATCAGCATAACGTATTCTCCTGATGAAAAAGGAAAAGCCTATGTCTTAGACGAGTCTGGTAAGTTTCTAGTGAACAGCGATGTTGACAATACTAATAATTGGGACATAAAAGGCCAAATACCTTTGAAGGCTAATGATGAAACCATGCGTCAACTTATAGTTGACCAAAATAATACTTCAAATTTATTTTCCATCTCACACAGACATATTTATTGTAGCACAAACTAAGGCGTTGGGTGGACGGTGCTACCTTTTAATCTTGCTCCAAATAGCAAAATAAATACTATTACCCAGCATCATAAAAACTTTGAGACCTATTTCATTGGTACCAGTAGAGGTGTTTATAGAACAACAAATAGCGGTCTACAATGGTCGCTTTTCGGAGAAGACTTGCCCAACGTTGAAATCATGCAAATTTTTGTTGAAAGTAAGTTTTTATATGCAGTTAGTTTTGGTAGAGGGCTATGGCGAACAGATTTAGAGAACCCCAAACGCGTTTTTCTTGGAGTAAATAGATAATCGTTTCACATGTTAGTTTATAAACTCAGGGAATACCCTGAGTTTTTTATTTCAGGGAAAACCCTGAAGGATTGCCCATCTTATCAAAATACCTTGCGACTATAACTTTTAAATACGAATACAATGAAAACCATACGTAACACTACTATCCTACTATTATTTTTAGCCATTCTCGGGTGTAGCAAAGATGACAACGAACCCGAAATCAAAGAAACGCCTAAAAGCGATGCCAAGGCAATGACAAGTTTTTCTTTTACTACGACCAATAATGCAACGCTGACCACAAATATTACGGCAACAATTAACGAGTCAAGTAAAACGGTGGCGACCAATGTACCCAGCGGTACAGACATAACGGCATTAACGCCCTCAATAGCCATTTCAGAAAAAGCAAGTGTCAGCCCAACGGGCGCACAAGATTTTTCATCGCCGGTAACGTATACGGTTACTGCCGAAGACGGGTCTAAAGCTACCTATACCGTAAGTTTAGAAATTGATATGCCAATAGCGACCGTAGATAGCATGAGCCCATTAAGCGGACCAAAAACAACCATAGTTACCTTTACAGGTACCAATTTTGGTACAGATATCAATGCCGTACAAATATTCTTTGATGACATAGAAGCACCTGTGCAAAGTGTCACAGATACCCAAATTGTAACAACAGTACCACCTCTAGCATTTGCAGGTGTAGTTCGTATTTTAATTAACAGTACAGAGTTTACTGGTTTTACTTTTGAGTATGAGATTGTGGATATTGAGGTGAGCACCTTTGCTGGAAGTACGCCAGGTTTTATAGATAGTAGTGGTATAAATGCACAGTTTTTCACACCTCGTGGTATTGCAAGTGACAATTTGGGTAATTTTTACATTGCAGATGTTAATAACCGTAGAATAAGAAAAATAACACCAGATGGCGAAGTTTCTACATTTGCAGGTAGTGGAGAATCTGGTATTACAAACGGCACTGGATCTAATGCTACTTTTTTAGCTCCACTTGATATTGCAGTAGATAATTTTGGTAACGTTTATGTAGCAGATTATGCCTTAATTAGAAAAATAACACCAGAAGGTATTGTAAGTACATTAGCTGGAGGCAATGAAATTGGTTCTGCAGACGGTACTGGCACTAATGCGCAGTTTAATATTACTTATGGCGTAGTGGTTGATGCCAATGGAATGGTCTATGTAGCTGATACTGGCAATCATAAAATTCGTAAAATCACACCTGAAGGTGTGGTAACCACTTTAGCAGGTAGTGATGCAGGTTTTGTTGACGGTAATGGAACCAATGCACAATTTAATAATCCTTACAGTATAGAAATAGATGTTGATGGATTAATATATGTTGCGGATGCTTCTAATCGAAGCATAAGACGTATATCTACAGAAGGTAATGTTACAACAATGGTGAGCGCAGATACTAATGAGAATATGGAACCACCATCAGATATAGCATTGGATGGGTTAGGTAATGTTTATTTCACGAGTTTTAATCATAAAATATTAAAAATAAATTCAAATTTAGAAATCACTACAGTAGCCGGTATAGGAGAAAATGGTCTTGAAGATGGTAGCGGAGCTAATGCTCAATTTAGTCTTCCTTTTGGTTTAGTTATTGATGCTTCAAATACAATTTACATAGCAGATTCCGGAAACAACAAAATCCGTAAGATTACTCAGGAGTAACAATAAACCCAAAGGTCTTCAACCTTTTTTACAATCAGAGACCTTTGGTTTTTTAGTACATGCACCTTACTTTAATTATCAATCGCAAATAGCGCTTAAACAAATTGTATCTTTAAAAAGCTGAAAACCAACCCTATGAAAAAAATAGCCCTCCTGAGTATCTTGCTTGCCTTTTTTGGTGCTACAACGCTGGCGCAAACGAATTCAACAGCTATTACAGATAAATTCTTTGAAATTTTTAAAAGTGATCCGTCAAAGGCGATGGACTATGCCTTTGGGACCAACCCACATTTTGAAACCGAAAAACTGGCCATTGAAACGCTTAAGAATAAATATAAAAAAGCCGTAAGTAATACAGGTGCATATCTTGGTTTTGAAAAAATAACCGAAAAGAACATTGTTGACAGATATAAAGTGTGTAGTTTTTTATTGCGGTATGATAAAATGCCCATACGTTTTACTTTTATTATGTATCGTGCAAAGGATACCTGGTGTGTAAACCAACTATTTTATGACAGTAATATGCAAATAGAATTAGAAGCTAGTGCTAAACAAGACAATATTTAGCCAATTTCATGTACACCTAAAACCAACGCTATGAAAAACCAACTCTTGTATATGCTTTTCTTTTTGCTGTTCTCCATTTCTGTATTGGGGCAAACGAAGGAGATTGATACACTAGGGGTACTAAAGCTTATTACCGAATCAGAAGTTATTGAATATTCAGAACCAAAACTTGCATTAAGAGGCTATGATAAGGCTTATCGTTTAAGTAAAGTTTTAGATTTTCAAAACGGGGCCTTTAAAGCTAGTCTCTATGCGGGTCTGGTTCACTCAAATATAGCGCAATATGATTCTGCTTTGTTTTATTACAAACAGGCTGAGGAAGTTAATAAAACTATTAAATCCAGTTTAAACGAAATGAAAATTGCCCTAAACAGAGCAAATAGTTATATGTTTAAAGGTGAACTTAAAAGTTCGATAGAAAACCATTTGCACGGCATTCAGATTCTTGAAAAATTAAAAGATAGCACTCGTTTAGCCGATGCTTATGTAAACTTATCTGCAGTTTATTTAGAGTTAGACGATTTCGATAAACAAATAGAACTGTTACACACATCGCTTAATTATACCCCTGCAGAAAACATTAATAAAATAGCATTAACGCATACCGATTTAGCACTCGCTTACCTCATGAAGGAAGAGTACGAAAAAGCATTTTCTAGTATGACAAAAGCCGATAGTATATCAAAAACTACAGATGATAAAATGCTAACTTTTTTTGTTAATCGAAATTGGGGAGAATTTTATCTTCATCGAGACATTTTTGATAAGGCCGTTACCTATCATAAAATAGCTTTGAAACAAGCAAAAGAAAATAATTACAACTACTACGAAATGGATTTAAGTATTGGTTTAGGAGATGCCCTTTTAAACCAAGGGAGCTATGTAGAGGCAGAACAATATATAAATACAGCTTTAAAACTCGGTCGGAAAGAAAACCTTGATGAACTTACCAAAAAGTCACTAAATATGCTAGCTATTTTGTACGAAAGAAAAAATGATTATAAGAAGGCTTTTGGATTCATGCAGGAACATAATCGCTTAAAAGATTCGATGATAAGCAAAGAGAGGGTTGAAGTAATAACAGAAATAGATAAGAAATACCAGTCAGAAAAAAAAGATAAAGAAATCGCCGAACAACAGCTGGCCCTGGCCGATTCCCGATTGGCCATTCAAGAAAGCAACTCCAAAACTCGAACTATGAATATATTGATTGTTTCCCTCCTTTTAGGCTCAATTTTATTGTGGTTTTCTTTCCGCCAACGCCAAAAGCGTATGCAACAGCAGTTGGTGGCAATTGAAAAAGAGCAAGAGGTGAAAACCCTCGAATCGCTGATGGAGGGAGAGGAAAAAGAACGTTTCAGAATCGCCAAAGAATTGCACGATGGTGTCAATGGCGATTTGGCCGCCATAAAATTTAAATTAGCCTCTTTATTGGAAACGAACAATCAAGTCATCAACGAAGCGGTGGCGATGATCGACAACAGTAGTGAGCAAGTACGTGCGATTTCGCATAATTTGGTGCCACCCTCGTTGCGCGATTTTAATGTGCTGGAAGCGGTCGCAACCTATTGCGAGAACATGAACGCCATTCATGACCCCGAAATCAATTTTCAACATCTGGGCGAGGATATCGTTTTGGAAAAAAAGCAGGAAGCGAACCTCTTCCGTATCGTTCAAGAATTGGTGACCAATAGCATCAAACATGCCGAGGCAAAAGAAATACACGTGCAGTTAAGTAACGTTGAAGAAAATTTGCAATTGACGGTGGAAGATGATGGTAAAGGTTTTGATGTTGACAATGTAGCGAGCGACGGAATCGGAATGCAAAATGTAAAGTCGCGAGTAGATTATCTGGGTGGTCTGATGGACATCAAGTCCGATGCAAAAGGTACTTCCTTTACGATAACGATAACCGATAAACCGGCAAAAGCATGATTAAAGTAGCGATTACCGATGACCATTTACTGGTGATGCAAGGTATAGAGTCCATGCTTCAACATGAGGCTTCGATTCAGATTACAGGAAAATATCCATCCGCAGAAAAAACCTTGGAAGCACTCTCTACCTCCCAACCTGATATTTTGTTGTTAGATATCAATCTGCCAGATATCAATGGTATCGATTTATGCAAACAATTGCTGGGCTTGTATCCAAAATTAAAGATTATCGCCCTCAGCAGTCATGACGATACGAACTTCGTAAAACGAATCCTCAAAAATGGTGCAAGCGGTTATCTATTGAAAAACACAAGTAAAGAAGAATTACTAGAAGCTTTCGAAACTGTGTTGTCCGATGGGCAATACTTGCAGGCCAGCATTCAGAAGAAACTGTTGAACCAGTCTTTGGGCGCGCAAAAGCGGAACTCTCTCAAACCTAAATTGACCCGTAGGGAAAAAGAAGTACTAGCCGCCATCTGCGAAGAACTGACCACACAGGAAATCGCCGAACAGTTATTCGTCAGCCCCAAAACCATAGAGACCCATCGGATGAACCTGATTAGCAAATTGGGTGCAAGAAATAGCGTGGGCTTGGCCAAAATCGCCATTGAGCAAGAGTTGTTGAAAGATTAATTTTCGATAATGCCCTCACGGTCATGGAGCGTAGAAAACTTTAAACAGAAGATATTCAAAGTTTACCGTGAGGTCCAATTATTTGTTAGCTTTATAGATGTACCTTCTAAAATTCAAACCTATTCGCATTCTGTCCTGGCTAGTGTAGCTCCCCGGCCGCTGTAGCACGTAAAATGCTTTTTAAAGCAAAATAGTTAATCTTAGAGCGTACCTCAAATAAAAGTTTCATCTTGTAAATGTACACCGCCAGATGGAACAGTTCACTAATACCAATGTTTTTTGAAACTATGTAAAAGCTCCAATGGTTCATATAAACCTATTTTCCACTTAATTGAACTAATGTATTTAAACCCACCTTATTTTAGACTTTTCTGCCCGAACTGTGAGAGTTCATTGTCCCATACCCTTCAGTAAACTTTTAAAATCTAACATTAGTTTACTTTTAGGGGTCCTTTAATTGACCCTGAAAGTCCTTTTTATCATGTAGATTAATTAATGCTTTACTAGCTACTTTTACAAAACACCATGTTAAAGATATAATGGACTACTGCTATGATATCAATAAGATATTTTGATATTGAACCTGCAAAGATTTGGGCTTTAAATCATAATACTGGCTTAAACCATAAAATTACTATTTGCGTCAATATTTAAGCTAAGGATAAAGCTAGATAATATAAAGTAAGCATTCTAGATGCATTTAAATCCAATTTATAATAAACCATATTAAAGAAACTACTTAAGCAATAAAAAATATTAAAACATCTAAAAAACAGTTATAATTGTAGTATATTTTTTCGGCTAGCATACAGAAGTTGGAAACAGTTTCTGTAATTTGATTCAAAAGTTTCAACAGTCATGTTATTATAAATTGAAATACAAATTCCTCCATCTATTCTAGCAGGTAAAAGTCTAAATTTTTTATCTATAATTTCAACTTTACTTATACTATCATAAGCAATAAGTTTTTCAGTTGGAGGTAAAGTATTTTCTTTTTTTTTATTTAGTAATCGTTTATCTTTCTTTGATAAGCTGTAATTAATCGCCCTAGAATAGTTAGGGGCATAAATTAATATTAATTGATTGTCAATTTCAGCATAAAAAATAGGATAATCTTTCTTTTTCAATAATTGCTTCAGAGTATTATAACTAAAATGCTTGTTAGCCACATATCAAATTAAGAGAAGGATTCCATGCAAACTAAGATAAACCGTATTTTTATACTATGGGTCTTTACGAATACATGATGTTAACGGAAGAGGAACAATGGAATAACCTATGGAAAAATGGTGCATTCCTGACTCATCATATCGAACCTAAAAAAAAGTTCTCCTTATACGCTCTGTATGCTTTTTTTGTCGAAGTTGAATTAGATGTTAAAACAAATAAAATTATTGGAAAGGGTTGCTTTGAAACGGGTACGGCATTGGACAGATACGCAGGTAGCATCGATATTTACAAACTTTAATATTCTATTATTAAATATTCAATAAACCAGTATGAAATTATCATAAATACGCAAAGAGTAAAATAGAATTGGCTTTTAGCATACAATCACACCCTCCTAGAAATATTGTTATTAGCGAATTTCTGAATAAATTTTACACTACAAAAAGCGTACATTTTTAAAACAAAAAAAACCATAACTACTTATTTAAAAGCTTGTTACGGTTTTTCGTTGTACAGGCGGAGAGACTCGAACTCTCACAACGCAAGGCACTAAATTCTAAGTTAAGTGAACCTAAAAGAAGCGATATCATATAAATCCTATACTTTAAAGTACTATAGTAATCAATTCTTATTGATAACTTATAATTTGGATATTTAACCATTAGGTATGGTTTAAATCCCACCTGAAATAATACTTAAATCCAAGCTTACAAGTCCAATGTTTTTAGAATGAAATCCTAAAAATTATAATTAAAGTGAGTATTTTTTAGCAAAGATAGCAGTATAATTACCGCTTAAAATCCCACCCAATTCAAATAGAATTCGGTGTGATTTTGGATGTAGTTTATCCAACTAACTTAATATTAGTTAAAATTGGGGAGAAAGAGGATTCGAAACTGTATTGGATCATTATAATTATCTCCTATAATTTGCTTAGCCATGACAATAATTGTGGATTATTTAGCCATTTAGCCTCATTCTCTGGACTTACATTTTGATTTACTTTTTCTATTGCTTCTCTTTTTTGCTTTGTTTCCACTTTTGCATATAGTTCAGTTGATACAATAGAATTATGACCAAGGAAATCTCTTATGATGTATAAAGGAACACCTAAAGATAAAAGATGTACTGCTCTACTATGTCTTAAAGAGTGTGGTGAGATATTTTTTGGGATTATTATATTTGATTGTTTTCTAGCCATTTTGATATATTTTTCAAGAATATATCTAATACCTTCACTTGAAAAATGATTCTCTTGTTTGTTAAAGAATAGAGGACGTATTCGAGCTTCGTTAGTATCTATATTATATATCCTCATATATTGTTTTAAGTGGTTAATTTGAGTTTTGAAGATTGGCACCGATCTGCTTTTGTTTCCTTTGCCTAAAAGATTAATGGAATATGGACTTTTCAATACAATCATCGATGGAGTGAGGTCTATAATTTCTTGAAGTCGAGCTCCAGTTTCATATAATAAAGATAGAAGTGCAAGGTCTCTTATACCTTTCTTATATCTAGTGTCCGGTTGTTGCAGCAAAACCTTGACTGCATCCATACTTAGATATTCAATAGTTTTTTCTATAGTTCTTTTACTTTTTATAGATAGTATTTTTTGTGATTCATGTAGGTTGTCTATTCTAATATATTGAATATATGAATAATATGATTTTATTGCAGCTAGACGTGAATTTCTAGTTTTAGCAGAGCAGTTTCTATAAGTTTCAATATGATTAAGAAAATCAATCACTATTTCCATAGTAATATGTTTTATTTCGAGTTTTTCGACTTTAATATTTTTATTTTCTTTAATAAATACAATTAATAGTTTCCACGTATCTCTATAACTTTTGACGGTATTTCTACTATAGCCTCTTTCATTAATTAAGTAATTATTTAGAAAATTTGAAATCGTTTCTGAAAAATCGGTTGCTTTCATAGCTTTTATTTATTTGTGGAAATATATGTTTGAAAGATTTATCTATTGATTCTAGAATTTTAGGACTAACCTTATCAGTCATTCTTAAATATTGTTCCGTTGAACTTATATTTGAATGACCTAGATAAATTGCTAAAATTGGAAATGAGACTTCAAATGGTTTACCATCATCCAACATTTTTACCATTGAAGTTACTGCAAAAGTATGCCTGAGATCATGCAACCTTGGGTTTCCAACGAATTCTTCAGACTCCATTTTTAATATATTTATACATTTTTTAAACCAAAACTGAATGCTATTTCTACCAATCGGTCCTCCCATGGAACCAACAAAAAAGAAATTTGGACCTTTAAATGTGTTTCGTAAATTTCCTTTGTAGGTTAAATATGTTTTACATTGTAATGCCAAGGACGCTGAAATTGGAATTATTCTTTGTTGACCATTTTTAGATTTTCTGATATTTATTGTTAACTCTACCAAGTTGACGTCTTTTTCTAATAGAGACATGGCTTCACCTCTTCTAATTCCTGTACTATATAAAACCCTAAATAGTAGAGGCATAGCAAATAGGTTAACATTTGTCCCTGATTTCATAAATTTTAATTTATCGCATATAGAAAATAATTTTTCTATTTCTACCTTAGAAAAAATATAAGGTTTAAAATTTGTATTACCATATTTGGGTAGTTTAGGTATAAAAGTTTCAATATCTAAAGAATGCAAATACTCGGAAAAAGTTTTGAGATAATGTATTCTATTGTATTTAGATTGACTTCCTTCATGTGGTTTAAGTTCTGCCCATTTTCGTGAAAATTCGTAAGTGATTCCTGGTCCTTTTTCCTGAAATTCCGTTGCTAATTTGTCAATGACTCGAAATTGGTATTCAGCAGTATCAAACTTTTGACCCAGCTTTCTTTTAATTTTGATATAATCTTCAAAATATTGTCCATATACACTTGTAAAGTTTTTATTCATAAAAATACCCTCCTCCCTGTTCGTAAAAATCTTTTTTAATTGGTGGCACACTTAATATGCAATTTCGCATAGATTTAAGGTCAATCCTTAAATAAGCTGTTTTAGAATCTAGACTCTTGTGGCCTAAAATTTGAGTGATAATATGGTGTGAAACATCATTGCCTAATAGAAGTGAAGCTAAGCTATGACGTAAAGCATGAGAGCCATGCCTTCTTTCTCCTATCTTAACGCCCGACATTCTTATTACATTTGTGATTACGCTACTAACCGAAGTATTGGTCATGGTATCTGTGTAAGGTGGCAAGTGCTTAATAAAAATTGATCGTGAATCACACTTAGGTCGACCGTATTTTATATAATCCAAAATTGCGTTTCCGACATCCGCAGTTAATGGTAATACTAAATTTTCTTTTGTTTTTTGTTGAGTTAGAGCAATAAGATTTTTATCCCATAATACTTCATCGAAGGAAAGTTTAGCTACATCACCAGCACGCAATCCAAGCTTAACAATTATAAGAGTTATAGCATAATTACGTTTTCCTATTCCAGTTGATCTGTCAATTGTTTCCAAGAATTTCGTTACTTCGTTCTGGTTATAATATGAAAATAGTAGCTGTCCCTTTTGTTTTCTAACCCCAGGAATATGTCTGGAAATATCCTTGTGAATTATATTCGTATCAAAGAGGTAAAAAGTAAATTTTCTTATAATAGCAGTAAATGAATAAATTCTAGAGTTTGAGTATCCAACTGTTTCGTTAATAAACGTAACAATTGTTTGTACATTAATATTTTCTACTAGAAGTATTTTTTTTTCCTGGCAGAAGATCAAAAATTTTGACAGAATCGTGGTTTGATCGTCAATATTTTTTTTAGAAAGTTTTTTGACATGTAAAGTATCGATATAGCTAATAATATATTTACCGAAGGAACCTTCCAATTTTGGTTTGACTTTAGTTGATGATCTATTCAAGAGCATAACTGAGTTTGTTTTATATTCTAATAAATGCCTAATTGTCGTCGCATATCTCCTATAATTATGTAAAGTGTAGTTGTTTTTAGTGTCAAAAAAATCTTTTAAAAAGGAATTAGCTATTTCCTGATTTAGCTCCTCATGCTTATTATTAAATATAAATGTTCGAAGTTTTTTCCAAATCAAATTATACTTGTAGATTGTTTGCTCAGAATAATTTTTATTGCGTAAATAATTTGAAGCGTCGTTTGTTAAAGAAATGTAGTCTTTAAAGGCTTTGTTCATATTTCGGTAATATTTTTAATAAATGACATATTTTCAATGTCAAGCATTTTATTAAATTGTAATTTGTAACAGCTGATTTGTTTTTAAAATAAAATAGCGTCTAATAATTTAAATACAGCTTTATAAGATTATCCGATATTTTTTAGACAATTAATGAATTGGATTCTGAATTATATGATTATCTTATATTATGCTACTTATTTATATAAGTATACAATTTTTTTGATATAAATGGCTAATAATATGATATCTACGGAATATTTTGGGAATAAATTAAAAAAATTGAGAAAGGAAAGAAATATGACTCAGGTTCAATTTGCAGATATTTGTGGGATAAATCAAACTCAGGTAACTAGGTATGAAAATGGTCAAAATTTACCTTCTGGGAAAATGATTGAAAGGATAGCAAAAGCACTCAATGTGAAAATGGAAGTATTTAACGAACTCAATGAGATTTCAATAAATTCATTAGATGCTGATTATAAAAAGCTGAGAGAATCGTTGATTAACCCAGAACAAAAATTAGCATTGAGACATGTGCTTAGAAGTTTTTATCTAAGTACTAAAACTAAGTTAGTAAATGATGAATCAAGTTTTAATTAATATTTTGGAAGTATAAAATTTCTTACGATTTCTAATATTCCGATTAATGTTCAAACCATATAATTATTAAGCTCGACACAAAAATTAAAAGTCTTAATTTTCCAGTTAGCGTCCCGTTCTATCCATATCAATCCTTTACGCTGTAATGTGTTCATTATATTCCAAATATCAGCATCGGAAATATCATTATTAAATATGTGTCGATAAATTAATGCCTTTTTTTTTAGAGTAACAATTCCTGTTAAGACTTTCATTTCCTCTTCTGTTAATTGGCGTAACTTCAATTCTATTGGTTCATCAATAGTGGGTAGTTTAATAAAGTTTGGAGAAAATTTTTGACATATTTCGCAAACACGAGGATTATATTTAATCCATTTTAAGAATTCGTGGCGATTATTACTTTGTACGGTTAGCATATCACAACAAAGTAAGCAGTTTTTAAATGTTAGAGAACATTTAGAATTTTCTAGAATTATTTCTACCAATTTTTCATTTATACAATTAGCGGAACTCTCAGGTTTTATTGAATATGTAAATTTTTCGTTTTCAAATAACCAATATTTTACGATACTAGAAATTAAGTCCTCAGAAGCATTACCTGTTATTATTATTTCGTATTTAAGCCCTTCTAGTTCCATATCAGATATAATGACATATATGTCATTACAAAAATGACTATTTCTTCTGACTTTTCATAATTCTATGAAAGGTCATATACGCAACGATAAATTACTTCTGAAAATTTCTATTAGACTTAAGCTTCTTAGATCGCTTAAGGGTGTCACACAAGAAGAAGTCTATAATGAAACAGGTATACATATTTCAAGAATTGAAGCCGGTAAGACTAATATTTCGGTCACTACGTTAAATCGTTTGTGTGAGTATTTTGAAATTGATTTAGTGGAGTTTTTTAGGCTTTTGAAATAAAGAGATATTCTTCATTATTTTAATATTTTCTGACATTACTAATGTGTATTGCTATAATTTTAAACTAAAATACAGGATTGGTTGATGGAATAATGTTGCCCACCTTTTTTCTAAATTAAATTAAAACACAAGTAAGGTTTCTAAAATCTTGCCTATTGATGGTTTATAACTTGCAGATTTAACTGGTAAGAGCCAAGTAATAGCCAGCATAAATAAATTTGAAATTAATTCTTCCATAACTGTCCATGGTACTTCTTTGGCAAATATAAATTGCGCAAGCTGCTTCAATATTTTAGCAAATTTTCTCCAAATTCTATGTCGCTCATTAATTGTTATGTGTAGTTTTTATTCAAGTAGTTCCCTATAATATATTACTTGGTTCTATTTCTTGACATAACATATTACTACACATAACCCTGTTTATGTCAAGCTTTGCATAATTTAAATAGTCCAATTGGGGCAAATTATGAAAGTGCTATACAGGCGGAAGAAG
>JAHDEG010000011.1 GCA_020628935.1 Flavobacteriales bacterium | reverse complement strand
GGGAAACTAACGGTTATAGGGTCTCCATCAGGATCTGTGTTGTTATTATCAAGATCGATATTATTTAATGGAATATCCTCATTAGTACTTACACTTTCGTTTCCTTGGTTTGGAGGATCGTTTACTGGGGTAACATCTATATAAACAACAGCTGTATCACAAACAATCGGGAATCCGTTATCGCAAATTGAATATGAAAAGCTATCTAATCCTGAAAAATTACTATTTGGAGTATAGGAGAAAATGCCTGTAGAATTATTAAGAGAAATTACACCGTTGAAAGGGCCTGAGTTTGCTATAGAATCAATTGAAAGTACATTTAAAGTAGATGTATATGAGCTATCATTGGTGAACGTGCTGATACTAACATTAGAGTCTTCAAGAATAGAAATGGTGTCATTAGCTGCCACAACTTGAGCACAGGCATTATAATTATTATCTAAAAAGTAAGGTGCTGCTCCTACACTTGTGTCCAAAGAATAATTCTCTATTCCTGATTCGGGAAAGGTTTCTAGATAATCGGCAAATCCATTAGTTCCATATGGACCAAATACAGTATCATTTTCAAATACAGCATTATGCCCAGACTCAAGTGCATCTGGACACATGTCACCATCCGAATCTAGGTCTAAAGAACTAGGTATTCCGTCACCATCAGCATCAGTAAAGTTAGAACAGTAATTGAAGTCAAATCTAATATCCCAAAATGCTTCTGAGTTAGAAGTCCCATTGAGTGAAACATTCGTTACAACAAAGCTATCAACGGGTGATGTAAATACAAATTCATATTCTGCTTGGGGGGTAGGGTTAGTGTTAACACCTAAAATAGTGTTGGCACTGGCATCCCAAACTCCACCGTTAAATGTTGTAGGAGTAATGCTCACTTGAGTGCCTTGAAAGTAGAATACTACTCTTTGAGATTCATCAAAAGATGCTCCATCGGAGCCTATATTAGTAAATCGAATACTTCCATTGTAAACTGGTTGATCGAAAGTAATTATAGATTGAGACCCAAAAGAATTCTTTCTACCACCATTTCTCGAAAATCGCATATAATCCGGGAAGCTAACATAGCTTGGAAATCCTGAACTTGGCGTGTATGAGTGACTAGTCACTACTTTCCCAGATATACCCGCTAATGAGTTAAATGTACCTATTAGATCACCAGTATTTGTAGATTGCTCCCAAAAGAATGATGTTCCAGTGCAGTATTCAGTTGAATCTAATATTCCGTCATTATCATCGTCTAGATCTACTAAGTTTATTACTCCATCCGAATCACAATCACCCGTAGAAGATGTATCTGTACATTGTGAAATGAGATTATCGGTTGACAGGAATATTATGGTTGATACTAAAAAAACGTATAGTTTTATTCTCATAATTATTTGCATATGACATTCAATTGATAAATCATTCCTTATTAGAGAACTAAAATATGGATTTTTTCAGACGAAAACCTTTTTTATCTAGTAGTATATAAGGTTGAAGTTTAAATAGTTATTAAAACTACATTTTTAGGCCTGTTCGGACTAGTAAGTTTTGTAAAGTAAAGGTTTTGAACTTTAAGTATTATAGCAATGACAGTGATAAGGCTTTGAAGCAGGCTCTTAGCTTAAGTGTTTCTTTCAAATCAAAGAAAATTAATATGAACTTAAAACTCAATTTGCTGATGCTTCTAAGAAACAGTTGATATGAGTAGTTTTATGGTATTTATTTAAATAGTCAAATACAATAAGGTGGCAAATTTAATTAAGGAATTTTCTAAATTATAAGATAATGTTATATACATTGAAATGATGGTAAAAGATGTTTTAAATAGGTACTATGGTTACATGTTTGAGGAAGAACTAATAAAAGAGATTTCATTAGCAAGCGTTTTGAAAAAAGTTAAAAAGGACGACACTCTAATAAATGTAGGTTCATATATTAAAAGTATGCCCCTACTAGTGAGTGGAACCATTAAAATTTTGAGAGAAGATAAAGAGCAAGGAGAGTTGTTGTTGTACTTTTTAGAAAGAGGGGAATACCTGTGCAATGACTTTAAATTGCTGTATAGGAACTGCTAAAAGCACCATTAAGGCCATTGCTGAAACCGATGCTGAAATACTTATGATTCCGGTAGAAAAAATGGAAGATTGGCTAAAATTTAAATCTTGGCGAAGTTTTGTTTTTGAAAGTTATGACAACCGATTAAAAGAAATGCTTGAAACTATTGATACTCTTGCTTTCAATAAAATGGATAAGCGATTATACGAGTATTTAAAAAGAAAAGTAATTTATCTAAAAACTACGGAGTTAATATTATCCCACTATGAAATCGCGAGTGATCTTAATACCTCAAGAGTTGTAATTTCGAGGCTACTAAAGCAATTAGAAAACGACAAAAAAGTAAAATTACACCGTAAAAAAATTGAGGTTTTAAAATTTTAACACTGTTGTGTAACAAATGTAGCTGTGCTTACAAAAAACATAGTTTTAAATTTGTTGAGTGAAATCACTACATATTTCTCAAATCTTAATTTATTAAAATGCAAGTAATTGATTTTATCTCAAAGCCATGGCCATGGTATATTTCTGGTTTAGGTATTGCTGTGGTTATGTTTTTGCTACTACTTGAAGGTAAGAACTTTGGTATGTCATCAAATCTAAGAACAATGTGTTCAATATGCGGAGCGGGGAAATTTGTTACGTTTTTTAAGTTTGATTGGAAATCTCAAAAATGGAATTTATTGGTTGTGTTAGGAGCTGTGCTTGGTGGGTTTGTTGCGTCTACTTTTTTAACGCCAGACCAAACAATTAAACTCAATTCTGTTACTTTAGAAGCACTTACAGAAATGGGCTTTGAAAAACCCGGTAAAAGTTACGTTCCTCCCACTATTTATGGTTGGAAAAATGTCCTTACTTTAAAGGGATTTTCAATTTTAGTGATCTCTGGTTTAATGATTGGATTTGGAACAAGATATGCAGGGGGGTGCACATCAGGGCATGCTATTAGTGGTTTAAGTAATTTAGAGCTTCCTTCATTAATTGCAGTAGTTGGTTTTTTTATAGGAGGACTTATTATGACTCACTTTTTCTTACCCCTTATTTTTTAAAACAACAGATGAAAAACATAAGATATTTAAGTATAGGTATTTTGTTTGGTATAATAATGTTTAAATCACAGGCAGTTTCTTGGTATAGGATTTTTGAAATGTTTCGATTTGAATCTTTTCATATGTACGGAATAATGGGCACAGCTCTGCTTTTTGGTTCGCTAGTCATAATTACGATTAAAAAATTAAGTTTAAAGAGTAGAGAAGGGGAAGAAATAATAATAGCTCCAAAAAATAAGAGTATTGCACGTTATCTTTTCGGAGGAATAATTTTTGGATTAGGTTGGGCCCTTGCAGGTGCTTGTCTTGGACCAATTTATGTATTAGTAGGAGGGGGCGTTTTTTCTATGTTTATTGTACTTGCTTTTGCAATTTTAGGAACTTTTTTATATGGTTTGGTAAGAGAAAAACTTCCTCACTAATAGTAAAACAGAATTTACAACTTTGGCTGGTGTGATAGTAGCGCTGTGTAACAAATGTCACAGATTATATTAGCAAGAGTTCTTATTTTTAGTAATAATAAAAAAAGGTAATATGAGGATAGAGCAAATATACACGGGCTGTTTAGCTCAAGGAGCTTATTATATTGAGAGTGAAGGTGAAGTTGCAATTATTGACCCACTAAGAGAAGTTCACAGTTACATTGGTATGGCTGAAAAGTCAGATTCTAAAATAAAATACATTTTTGAAACCCATTTTCATGCGGACTTTGTGAGTGGTCACTTAACGTTAGCCGAAAAAACAGGCGCGCCAATTATTTTCGGCCCCAACGCAAAGCCTAATTTCGATTGCATTATAGCAAAAGATAACCAAGAATTTAAATTGGGTAACGTTATCATTAAGGTGCTTCATACTCCTGGGCACACCATGGAAAGTACTTGTTACCTATTGCTTGATGAAAATGGGAAAGAACAAGCCCTTTTTAGCGGTGATACTTTGTTTTTAGGTGACGTTGGTAGACCAGATTTAGCTCAAAAAGCAGCAGATATGACCCAAGAAGAACTGACAGGTTTATTGTACGATAGTTTACGAACTAAAATAATGACTTTACCAGATGATACTATTGTATATCCCGGTCATGGGGCGGGCTCTGCTTGCGGGAAAAACATGAGTAAGGAAACTGTAGGTAGTATTGGCGAACAAAAAAGCACAAATTATGCTCTTCGTGAAAATATGACTAAAGAAGAATTTGTAAAAGAAGTTACAGATGGTTTATTGCCACCCCCGGCTTACTTTACTATGAATGTAAAATTAAATAAGGAAGGGTATGAAAGTATTGATGACGTAATTAAAACAGGTAATGTAGGACTTTCTCCTACAGACTTTGAAGCTTTAGCAAATACAACTGGTGCGGTTGTTTTGGATGTTCGTCATCAAAGTGATTTTGTGAAAGCACATATCCCTAACTCTATATTTATTGGTTTGGATGGTGGTTTTGCACCATGGGCAGGAGCACTAATTGCAGACATTAAAACACCAATTTTATTGGTTGCAGATGTTAATCGTGTTGAAGAAGCTATCATACGACTTTCTCGAGTAGGTTTTGATAATGTAATTGGATATTTAGAAGGAGGTTTTTCTAGTTGGGTAAAATCAAGTAAAGAAACGGATACTATAAAAAGCATTACAGCAGAAGAATTTTCAGAACAAGTTAATAAAGCAAATGATAAGATATTTGATGTACGAAAATCATCTGAATATAAGTCTGAACATGTTATTAATGCAGAAAATACACCGTTAAACGATTTAAATAATTATTTAAATGAGTTTCAGATTGAGGGTATAAACTTTATTCATTGTGCAGGGGGGTACAGATCTGTAATAGCGAGTTCTATTCTCAAATCTAGAGGAATTCATAATATTGTGGATATTAAGGGAGGTTTTGGTGCTATCAAAAATACTAACACCAAAATATCTTCATTTATTTGTCCAACTACTTTATAAAATATTAATATGGGATTTATTGAAAAATTAAGAACAGCTATATTTGGTGAAAAGGTAGATTATAATGAGTTAATCAATAATGGCGCAATAATAGTTGATGTTCGCTCGCCAAGTGAATTTAATTCGGGTCATGTGCAAGGGAGTGAAAACTATCCTCTTCAAACTCTTTCAAGTAATGTAGAGAAGTTAAAAGATAAAACTGTTGTTCTGGTTTGTAAGTCAGGAATTAGAGCACAAAGCGCGAAAAGTATTTTAACCAAAAATAATATTAAAGCCTATAATGCAGGAGCATGGCAAAACATAAAAAAATGAAAAATGGAACATATAACTAAAGAAGATTGGAAGCAAAAGTTAAGTGTAGATGATAATGCAGTAATACTTGATGTAAGAACAGTTGCAGAGCAAAACGAAGGAATGCAAAAAAATGCGATTCCATTAGATTTTCTTGATAGTGCTGCATTTATGGATGGAGTAAACAAACTCGATAAATCAAAGACCTATTATATTTATTGCCGAAGTGGTAATAGAAGTGGACAGGCATGTTCAATTATGCAGCCAATGGGCTTTAATACGTTTAATTTAATTGGAGGGATGATGACTTGGGATGGTGAAGTGGTGTAGTTTAATATTTTTTTACAGCAATTTCTTTAACATTATTCGATTTGAATATATGAGTGTATGAGAATTATATTAATAAAATTTACCTACAACTCTCACAGAAAAACTTGCGTAATGCTTCAAAATTGAATATTTCTAAACGTATATTACATCGACCCATAAAAAGGTTACACCAGTCTTTAGTTTCTAGTTTGTTAAAAAGAATTAATCAATTGATTAGTTCTTTTTAACACCATGAAAAGGTCTCGGTATAATTCACTTTTAAGGAAAAGGTTACAGTTAACTAAGTAGAAAAATAGATTTCACTTTTAAAGTAAAGTATAGTAATTAGTATTATGTTCCATCAAACCTAAAACGATAGAGTCGTTGGTAAGTGTTTTTTAACGAATTAAAAAAATGAAAGTGTAAGAAAAGTATATAATTTAATGGAACAAAAAATCCCAAAACTTGATAACCAAATATTTGGGATTTTAGTAGTGGAGCCGGAGGGATTCGAACCCTCGTCCAAACTTGGAAAGCATACGTCTTCTACATGCTTAGTCTTATTTTAATTTTCGAGTTTTTGCAGGTTAAAGACATCCAACAAAAACCTTAGACTTTTTTCATTTAACTTAAGTGCAAAAGACAATCACTTAAGCGGTTCTATTGTTATGATACCTCATAAGAGAAAATAAATAGACGATACTTTCTCGAGATACTTGTTCAGCGCTACTGTCTTCACGCGTGAATTAAGCCAATAAACTTGGTTTATTAAGCAGCAAGTGCATAGTTTGTTTCGCCATTTGAAGGCTTGAAAATTGTTATTAACGAGCAAAAATTCAACGCTCGACATGCTTACCCATATCCAGTCATCAAGCAGTCAAAACCAGTCGGCCCCATTACATCAAAGAACATTAGCTTAAGGATTTGTGTATGAAAAATACATGCCTAAACCCTAAACTAATACTACAAAAGTAACGAATCATTTAGTAACTAGTTATTATCCTGTAAAATTTTAACCTATTTTAGTTTAAATCCTTTTAAATATGCGTGTAGTTATAGTCTTAGCTATCCTTTTAAGCAACTTTTCAAGCAGTTTTTCCCAAAAAACATCTTCATTTATTGAAGTGCAAAAGCAAATTAAAAAAAAATGAAACAACTCCAACGTGGCTTAAACGATGGGAGAATTTTAATGCAAAGCGAGTAAGTTCGAAAGGCGACTTCCCAAATATGCAATCCTACTATAATGAAGTAAACAACCATCTTAAAAGTAACGGTAACCGTTCAGCTAAAACAAATTCTTTAGAGTGGGTTCCTTTCGGACCATTTAGCTTGCCTGAATTTCCAAATCCTCCTTACAATGAAGGAATAGGACGAATAAATTGTGTAGCCTTTCATCCTTTAGATTCCAATACATTTTTTATAGGTGCTTCTCAGGGTGGGGTTTGGAAAACGACTAATAACGGAAGTTCTTGGATGCCTATTTCAGAACAATTACCCACCTTAAGAATAAGCGATATTGCCATTAACAAGTCAAACCCCGATAATATGTATATATGTTTAGGAGACTACGCATACATAGGGGTAGCTTTAGATACAGATGATAGAAAAAGAAACACCCACTATGGAATGGGCGTTTTTAAAACCAATAATGGAGGAATAGATTGGGAACCAACAGGTCTATCTTTCGAAAATACAGATTTTGATGGATCATTAATTAGACGAGTATTTATTAGCGACCAAAATGAATCAGAACTTGTTGCGGTGGGTACTTCAGGCATTTATAAATCATTTGATGCAGGAGATAATTGGAATTTGATATTGGATAGTTTAATGTGGGATATTGAGCAAAGTACATTTGATGAAAATATTCTATACGCTTCTTCAGGATATGTACAAAAACTTAATGACGGTTCTGCTACAATTATGAAAAGCACCGATTTTGGAAACACATGGACCGTTTTGAACACCGGAATACCACCAGTTGGAGTTCAGCGGGTAGAATTAGCCTTATCTACCTCAGATTCTAATTACATTTATGCGATTGCCTGTAATTTAAATAGGGGATTTGGAGGATTATATCAATCTACTGATGCTGGTCAAACCTGGTCTTTAAAATCTACTTCGCCAAATGTGTTAAGTGGTAATATTAACGGATCGGGAACTTCTGGTCAAGGCACGTATGACTTATCTATTGTTGTGGATAAAGATGACCCTGAAACAATTTATGTGGGTGGTGTAAACCTTTGGGGAAGCACAGATGGAGGAACAAACTGGGGGAGAGTTTCTTATTGGTTGTACACCTATGGAGAAAGCGTTCATGCAGATCAGCACCAATTAAAGATTCATCCAATTACAAAGCAATATTACTTGTGTAATGATGGTGGAATTTATAGAACCTCAAATATTGATATTATTCCTTCAGGATCTTCTATTTTCTGG
The DNA here is from genome assembly GCA_020628935.1 of Flavobacteriales bacterium. GTDB lineage: Bacteria > Bacteroidota > Bacteroidia > Flavobacteriales_G > JALEGO01 > JAHDEG01. The sequence continues at coordinate 76,870 of JAHDEG010000011.1, read as the reverse complement.
ACAACTAATTGGGAAAACTTAAGTAATGGCATGAATATAACTAGTTTCTACAGAATAGGCACAAGTAAAAACAATCCTAATTATGTAATTGCTGGAGCACAAGATAATTCTACTTTTTATTTTAATGGAACAAGCTGGCGGAATACCTTTGGTGGTGATGGTATGGATTGTGCTATAGACCCGGTTGTACCTAATGTAATTTATGGTTCGGCACAGTATGGGCGTTTTTTTAAGAGTTTTGATGAAGGAGTTTCAATTTCAGAAATAATTAATGATAATGGCGAATGGACAAGTCCATTTTTAATTGATCCGGTAAATAGAAATACTCTTTATGCAGCTCATGGAGATATATCTAAGTCAACTGATTTTGGTAGTAGCTGGCAAACAATAAGCTCATTTCCTAGTTCACCTACTTTTGGTGGTCCGCTACTTTCATCTGCGATGAAAGTAGCGGAGTCAAATACGAATTATATTTACGTAGCTAAACGTTTATGGCAATCAACTGGCGATAATTCTGAAATGTGGGTCACAAAAAATGGTGGTTCAACATGGTTAAATATAACTTCTGGTATACCTAGTGAACTTTTCATAACTGCTATTGAGACTGATAAATTAGATGAAAACCATGTTTTTATTACTTTGGGAGGATTTATAGATGGAGAAAAAATATACGAAAGTACAGATGCCGGAACAACTTGGATCAATATTTCTGCCGACCTGCCTAACATCCCCTCAAACTGCATTACTCAGGTTAATGGTACAGAATCAAGTAAGCTTTTTGTGGGTACAGATATTGGAGTTTTTTATAAAGAAGTAGGTGAGCTAAACTGGTCAGTTTTAGGCTCAGGATTACCCAATGTAATTGTAAGTGACTTAGATTATTTTGCTCAAGATAATATTTTATATGCCGCAACTTTTGGTAGAGGTATTTGGACGTTAAATTTGACCGATTTTCTAGTTTTCAATAACAATAACTCTGTTTCCAACAATACTATAAGTTTATATCCGAATCCTTCAAAAGGAATCATTAATATAAGCGGATTAACCGGTGAGACTTTTAATTATGAAATTGTAGATGTAACTGGTAGGATGGTTAAAAAGGGAGTAAACTCTAACCCTTCAATCGATTTTAATCTAAACTCTGGAATTTATTGGTTCAAAATCCTCCAAAATAATAAAACTACATTTGTGAAACGCTTTGTAGTTGAAGACTAATTCATTCAAGTTTATTTTTATTCTGAAGGATTAAAATATGGCTGCTATAATCATCTGTTTTCGGAATGAAATTTGCTGTATTTTTGCATTCTAATAAGACATTAGCAATATGCAAATACGTAAATTTTTTTACACCTTAATTTTCATTTTTTTACTCTCATTTTATAGCAATGCGCAAACAATACAAGTTTTAAGTAAAAGTGGTTTAATGCCTATTGCAGGTGCAGAAGTTGTAAATCAAAAAAATGGTTTTTTTACAACAACTAATTACGAGGGTAAAGCAAGTTTGTCTTCCTTTAAAACTCAAGAAGGTTTTTATATTAATCATGTAGGCTACAAAATTTTTAATCATCCTCCCGGAAAAAAGATAAGTAAGGATACAGTCATTTACCTCCAAAAGTATTCATATAACTTAACTTCTGTTACAATTTCAAGCTCTCGTTTCGAAGAAAATAGCCAAGAAGTTCCTCATAAAATAGAGAAAATTAGTCGTAAAGAAATTGAGCAAAGTAATGCGCAAACTCCTGCCGATTTACTTCAGCAGTCGGGTAGTGTGTTGGTGCAAAAAAGCCAACAGGGTGGAGGCAGTCCTATAATTAGAGGGTTTGAAGCGAATAAAGTACTTATTGTTATTGATGGTGTTCGTATGAATAACGCTATTTACAGAGGTGGACACTTACAAAACGTTATTACGCTAGATAATTCCGTTATGGATAATGTTGAAATACTATTTGGTGCCGGGTCAGTAATTTACGGTAGTGACGCACTGGGTGGAGTAATGCATTTTACAACCCGAAAACCGATGCTTTCGCTTACTGATAGTTTACAGTTTTTAGGTGAATCTTATGTGAGATATAGTTCTGCAAATAACGGTACAAACGCTCACTTAAACTTTAATTTTGGCAACAAAAAATGGGCTTCTTTAACGAGTATAACAGCATCTAATTATGATGATTTACGACAAGGCAATGTTCGTAATCCGTTTTATGGAGATTGGGGCAAATCTACCTTTGTTGTTGATCGTGTGAATGGAGTAGATTCTATTATACCTAATTCTAATATTAATATTCAAAAGCGATCAGGGTATAGCCAATATGATTTTTTACAGAAAGTACTCTATAAGCCCTCTCAAAATATTGATCATATTTTAAATGTTCAATATTCTACCTCCTCTAACGTACCTCGGTATGATCGTTTATCTCAAGTAAGATCTGGTTTGCCTCGTTTTAGTGAATGGTATTATGGGCCACAAAATAGGTTGTTAACCAGTTACCTATTTGCGAATAATAACAAGACAAAACTGTACGACCAATTTAAAGTTATAGCAGCTTACCAAAATATTGAAGAAAGCAGGCACAACCGCAGCTACAAATCAGATGTTTTAAACAGTAGGGTGGAGCAATTAAATATAGCTTCTTTAAATGTTGATTTTAAGAAAACTATTGCGGCTCACACTTTAAATTACGGTGTAGAAGGAATTTATAATAATGTTAAATCGATTGCTAATGGTATTAATATTAGTTCAGGTGACCACTCCATTATTGATACCAGATACCCTGATGGTGGCTCTGAATACAATACTTTCTCTGGGTACGCTACTCACAAGTATCGCATTAATGATAATTTGGTATTATCTGACGGTTTTAGGTTTAGTGTTGTAAATGCACAAGCTTTAATTACCAATCAAAATTTGTTTCCATACTTGCAAAATAATATTAGTCAGCTAAATAGAGCGCTTAACGGTAACTTAGGGCTAACGTATAATACGAACAATAGTTTTAAGTATTCGCTATTACTTTCATCTGGCTTCAGGGCCCCTAATATTGACGACTTAGCTAAAGTTTTTGAATCTGTTGCCGGAACAGTTATTATTCCTAATTCTAATCTTAAACCAGAATACACTTATAATGCAGAATTAAGCGTAAATAAATCGTTTAATAATGGAGGCGTTATTGAGTGGGTAGGATATTATACGCGTTATTTAGATGCTATTACGACAATCAATTCACAATTTGAAGGTCAAGATTCTTTGTTTTATGATGGGCAGTTAAGCCAAGTTGTTACGAGTGGAAATGCAAAACAGGCCTATATTTACGGTACTAGTGCTAGTATTCTTTTGCCACTTTCTAAATTCGTAACGCTTTCTTCTACTTATAATTATACTTTTGGAAGGATTGAAACAGATACTACGGATTATCCTTTAGATCATATTCCTCCGGTATTTGGAAAAACCTCGCTTGATTTTACTAAGAATAAATTTGAAGGGTCGTTTTTTGTAATGTACAATGGTTGGAAACGAGTGAAAGATTATAATTTATTTGGGGAGGATAATTTTTCTAAGGCTACTCCTTTTGGTACACCGGCTTGGTACACGTTAAATTTACGTTCTTCGTACCATGTAACTGAACATTTTAATGTCCAATTGAATATAGATAACTTATTGGATTACAGTTACAGGGTTTTTGCTTCGGGCATACATGCACCCGGAAGAAATATATCTATAACGCTAAGAGTTAAATTTTAGGGAGGTTAAGCTGTATTTCGCCATATAATCAGCAGCGCTGATTATATGGTCATAATATCTGATTCTTTTTTAACTACCAAGGCATCAATATTTTTAATAAATGCATCGGTTTGTTTTTGAACGTTTTCTTCGGCTATTTTGGCACCATCTTCTGGGTATCCGTCTTTTTGTAACTTTTTAATATTGTCATTAGCTTCTTTCCGCGAGTTACGAATACTAATTTTAGCAGTTTCTCCTTCAGCTCTAGCTTGCTTGCATAAAGACTTTCTTCTATCTTCTGTTAGTGCAGGTATACTTATAATAATAGATTCTCCATTATTTTGAGGTGCAAAACCTAAGTTAGAGTTTATAATTCCTCTTTCAATAGGTTCAATCATTCCTTTTTCCCATGGTTGAACAGTTAGTGTTCTAGGGTCTAAACTGTTTACATTTGCTACCTGACTTAATGGTACTTGACTGCCGTAATATTCAACTTTAACACTATCTAATAGAATAGGATTTGCTTTTCCTGCTCTAATTTTGGTAAGTTCTTCTTCTAAGTGAGTGTAAGCATTTTTCATACTTTCCTCAGCCATGTCTAAAATTAAATCTATTTCTTCTTCCATAATAAGTATGACAAAAATATTAAACTTCTACCAAAGTTCCGACTTTATTACCATCAACTATTTTAGATAAATTACCTTTTTTATTCATGTCAAAAACAATTATTGGTAAATTGTTTTCGTTGCACAATGTGAAGGCAGTCATATCCATTACGTTTAACTCTTTTTTATAAACTTCTTTGAATGAAATACTATCGTATTTTGTAGCTGTTTTGTCTTTTTCTGGGTCAGAGGTGTAAATTCCGTCTACTCTCGTTCCTTTAAGGATAACATCGGCTTTAATTTCAATAGCTCTAAGTGATGCAGCAGTATCAGTAGTAAAATACGGATTACCTGTACCTGCGCCAAAAATAACTACTCTTCCTTTTTGTAAATGTCTTAATGCTCTTCTTTGTATAAATGGTTCAGCAATTTGCTCCATTTTAATCGCTGTAAGTAGTCTTGTGCGTACATCTAATTGCTCAAGTGCAGATTGAATTGCCATACTATTTATTACTGTAGCTAGCATACCCATGTAATCACCATGAACTCTATCAATTCCACCACTTTCACCTTGAACGCCTCTAAATATGTTTCCACCACCAATCACAATTGCAATTTGTACGCCTTTGTTGTGTGCGTCTCTAATTTCTTCAGCGTATTGCTTTAGAAGTTTTTGATCAATTCCAAAACCTTGTTCTCCAATAAGAGCTTCTCCACTGAGCTTAAGTAGTATTCTTTTATATTTCATAGAAAATTTGGCAAAAAAAAGAGGGCTAATGCCCTCTTAAATAATTTATGATAATGAAAATCTTTTAAAGTCTTTAACACTAAGGTCTTTATCTACTTCAGATAAATATTGCTTAACAGATTTTTTACCGTCATCAATAAAAGCTTGATTTAGTAATGTGGTTTCACTGTAAAACTTATTAAGTTTACCCATAGCAATTTTTTCTATAATTTGCTCTGGTTTTCCTTCAGCTCTAGCTTGTTCTTTTCCGATTTCAATTTCTTTTTGAATAACGTCTTCTGGAACGCCATCTTTATCTAAAGCGATTGGTGCCATAGCAACAACCTGTAAAGCTAAATCTTTAGCAACTTGCTTGGCTTTGTCATCGTTTTTGTTAACTCCTACTAAAGAACCAACTTTGTTACCTGGGTGAACGTAAGCATAAACCATCTCTGAGGCTATTTTCTCATAACCAGAAAGCTCTACTTTTTCGCCAATTTTAGCAATGTTCTCTAAAATTTTATCTTCAATAGATACTTTGTCATCAAAAGCTAATTTCTTTAATGCATCAAGAGACTCTGGTTTGTGTTCAAGTGCCTTATCAGCAATTGTTTGAGCAAATGATACAAAGTCTTCATTTATTGCGACAAAGTCAGTTTCACAGTTAAGGCAAATAATTATTCCTTCACTGTTTGTATCATTAGCCATTGCTAAAACTACGCCTTCTTTCGCATCGCGATCTGTCCTTTTTGCAGCTAATTTTTGACCTCTTTTTCTTAAGAAATCAATTGCTGCTTCTGTATCACCGTTAGCTTCAGTTAAAGCTTTCTTGCAATCCATCATTCCTGCACCTGTTTGCTTCCTTAAAGCATTTATATCAGCTGCTGTTATTTTTAAAGTTGTCATTTTACTAACTTTTTTAAATATTACTTTTTATCTTCTGCAGGTTTAACTGCTTTATCGCTTACTTTGCTAGCAATTCTGGTTCTTTTACCAGGAGCGGCTTTTTTTGCTGGTGCTTTCTTTTCTTCTTCAGAATCGCTTTTAGCTTCAGCTTTTGGTGCAGCAGGTGCTTTTTTTGGAGCAGGCTTATCTTTTTCAGCTTTTCTTTCAGCTAAACCTTCCTTAATTGCATTAGTAACCTGATTTAAAATTACTTCAATTGAATTAGAAGCATCATCATTTGCTGGTATAACAAAGTCAACCTCTTTTGGGTTAGAGTTTGTATCAACGATACCAAACGTTGGGATATTTAATTTTTTTGCTTCTGCAACTGCAATGTGTTCTTTTTTAATATCTATTATAAATATTGCAGATGGAATTCTAGTAAGCTCAGCTATACTACCGAAATCTCTTTCTAGTTTAGCTCTTTGACGAGAAATCATTAAACGTTCTCTTTTAGATACGTTCATCATTGTACCGTCTGCTTCCATTCTGTCAATTTGTCCCATCTTTTTGATAGACTTACGAACAGTAGCAAAGTTTGTTAACATACCGCCTGTCCATCTTTCAGTAACAAATGGCATGTTAATTTCTTTAATTTTTTCAGCTACAATACCTTTGGCTTGTTTTTTTGTAGCAACGAAAAGAATTTTCTTACCTGATTTAGCTATTTGCTTTAATGCAGCACAAGATTCTTCAATCTTTGCGGCTGTTTTATGAAGATCAATAATATGAATATTATTTCTTTCCATAAAAATGTATGGAGCCATGTTTGGGTGCCACTTTCTCTTGAGGTGTCCGAAATGTACACCTGCATCAAGTAATGTCTTAATCTCAACTTTCGACATAAAATATAATTAACGTTTGCTAAATTGGAATTTCTTTCTTGCTTTCTTTTGACCTGGTTTTTTTCTTTCAACCATTCTTGGGTCTCTTGTCATTAAACCTTCAGCTTTAAGCGTTGGTTTATTATCTTCATTAACTGAAACTAAGGCTTTTGCAATTGCAAGTCTTAAAGCCTCAGCTTGGCCATTTGTACCTCCACCATCAATATTAGCTTTAATATCAAATTGACCTACTAACTCAGTAAGTTCAAGTGGTTTTGTAACTTTATTTTGAAGAGTTATTGTTTTAAAGTACTCTTTGTAGTCTTTTTTATTAACGGTAATATTTCCTTTACCCTTATTCATAAAAACTCTAGCAACAGATGCTTTTCTTCTTCCTGATGAATTTATTGTATCCATAAATATCTTAATTAATTACGGTATTAATATCTAAGCTTGATGGAGTTTGTGCTTCGTGTGGATGCTCAGCTCCGTCATAAACATATAAGTTACGGTATACAGCTCTTCCCAATCTGTTCTTTGGTAGCATACCTCTTACTGCTTTTTCAATTATTCTTTCTGGATGTTCAACAGAAAGCTTTTCTGGTGTTGTTTCTCTTTGTCCACCTGGATAGGTTGTATGGTGGATATATTTTTTATCCTGAAATTTATTACCTGAAAGTTCGATTCCTCTACAGTTTATAACAATAACATTATCACCACAGTCTGCGTGAGGTGTAAAGTTTGGTTTGTGCTTACCTCTTAAAATGTAGGCCACTCGTGAGGCAAATCTTCCTAGAGTCTGATCTTGTGCATCAACGATTACCCACTTTTTGTCGGCTGTCTCTTTGTTAATGCTTTTTGTTTTATAACTTATCGTATCCACTTTTCATGTATATTTGGCTTGCAAAATTACGGTTAATATATCAAACTGAAAAGCCATTTAGTATTTTTTTCCATAAAGTTTTGAGAAACCTTGTTAAGTTTGTTTCGTAATTGCATTATATGTATATTTATGATATGATTAAAAAAGGATCTATATTATTTGTTACGTCACTGTTTATTTTTTCTTCTTGTAAGAAGGAGAATTTAGATGTGGTTGATGATACAAATAATAATTATGATCAATTTGAGTCAGGAAAAAAATTAAAGTCTTCTAGACAAATTATCTCCATTAACGGAAACGGTGATGATGATGATGATGGAGATTTAGAGGATACTGGCCGCAAGTAGTCTAGTAGTTCATTATTTCAATCCCCGTTAACTTTCCTATAATCTCTACTATTTGTGTTATTTTGTGTTCTTGGTCTATTTTTTTTGCGGTAATATTTGAGCTGTAAATTATAAACGGAACATGCGAATCGTATTTGTATGGTGAGCCATGGTCGCTTCCTTTCATTTTGTGTTCTATCCAACCTGGTAATAAGTTTATGTACACATCACCACTTCTTTTAGTGTGATATCCTTCAAAAATTTTATTTGCTATTTTGTTTTTATCCCCAAAGCCTAAGTTTTCGTTTAAATAGTAACTATTAGCTACTCCATTAAGTTGGTTAACGTATTTGAGCGTTTTGGTTATACTTTCGTCATAATCACCACAGTTTTTATTTAAATAAATTTGTTGATTTATATAGTAATCTGCTTTTAAACATGCTGGCGCAAATATGCTGTCTGGTATTTGTGTTTCATTAAACAGAAATTTATTTAGTGGCAATGTGATATTTTTTCTATTAAAAAAGCCTGTTTTTTTTCTAAGGTTGGATATATAGTCTGGGTTTTCTGCTACTCCATGATCGCTCGTTAAAAACAATACATAATCATCTGTTCCTACTGTATTGTCTAAAAACGTAATTAGTTTTTCTATTTCTCTATCTAGCCTTATATAAGTATCTTCTATTTCTACTGATCTTGGGCCAAATGCATGACCAATATAATCTGTTGATGAGTAACTTACACATAAAAAATCGGTTATTTCATCAGAACCCATTTTTTCGTTTTCTATTGTATTGATTGCAAAATCAGTTGTTAATGTATTACCGAAGGGTGTTGTTTTAATGAGCTCATATCCTTCATAATTATTTTTAAGTTTAGACAGTTTATAAGGAAATGTAGGGCTTTTTTTTCCTTTTAAAACTCTTTCATATGGGTTGTTGTCAGGTAAGCTTTCGGTGTAATCGTTTATTGGTAAAATGGTATTCCAAGTTTTGTTTATGTAGTAATCGGGTAGTTTTATATTATTAAATTCATTAACCCAAATTGGTAACTTAGACATATAGTAGCTGCTGCTTACCCAGTTGCCTGTTTCTGAATCAAACCAGTATGCGGCATTTGCCATGTGACCTGCTGGTAAAATTGCCCCACGGTCTTTAATTGCAATACCAATTGTTTTACCTTCTCCTTTAGTTTGAATTTTAAGGTAGTCTGTTATTGTACTTGAGAGTAATTGGTGAGGCGATTTTTCTCCTGAGTTATTATTGCTGCCTAACGTTTTTTGATTTTTATCATCCACGCAGTAAACAGTTTCTTTTAAATCTCTATCATACCAATCGTTTGCAATTATACCGTGATTTCGGGGTGTGGTGCCAGTATAAATCGAAGCATGACCTGGGGCCGTATATGTGGGTACGTAATTATAGTGCATGTTGGTGTAACTAATTCCTTCATCAACAAGTGCTTTAAAGCCGTCATCACCAAATTTGTTCCAAAAGCGGTCGATATATTCATACCGCATTTGATCAACCACTATTCCTACAACTAATTTTGGTTTTTGTGCAAAATTAGTTTTGGTTATTAATATTACCAGTAAGAATTGTAAAAGCAGTTTGGTTGAAAATAATTTCATTAATTTACTTTGTAAGGAAAATTTAGATGATCTAATTCTGTTAGAAATTCGTTAGTCATATTAATCATAGTGGTTCTTGAAAAAGTATCTACTTTTATTTCTGTTGAAGGATCTTCAATTCTAATTTTTAGCTTTGACTTTCCTTTATTTTCTATACAAAGTTTATGCAGTTTTTCGATACTCGCTTCATTTAGCTCTTCGGTAGTCACTTTTATAGAGATTGATTTAGTTAGCTTTTCGCGAATGTTTTGTAATAACTCTAAGCTGTTTAATTTTACCTCAAACTGGCCATCTCTATAGGCTTTTTGTTTTACTCTTCCTTTTAAAAATAAAAACCACCCTTGGTTTAAGAAATTTTTAAAGTTTACATAGTCTTGTGAGAATAGAAATATTTGCATGGAGCTGTTGTAGTCTTCCACCGTAAATGAGCCGAACGGTTTGCCGGTTTTACTTACTCTGTGAGAGGCTTCGGTTACAATACCTGCGAAGGATACTTCTTTATCTACTTGGTGTTCTAGTTCTTCTAACTCAGCAAGTGTTGTATTACAAAAGTATTTTAGCTCTACCTTATAATCGTCTAACGGATGGCCTGATATATAAACGCCAACTACTTCTTTCTCTTTTGATAATGCTTCTAATCGTCCCCATTCTTCACATTCTGGGAGGGAGGGTTCGGGCATTGATACTTCTGAAGATTCACCAAATAAAGAAACTTGTGCCGAATTTAATTCACTTTGATATTTGCTGCCGTACTTGAGTGCTTTTTCTAAAAAAATGCCTGATTCACCAGGTATTTCATGAAACAATTGTGCTCTGTGAACACCGTTTAGAGAATCGAACGCACCACTTAAGGCTAAGCTTTCGAATGTTTTTTTATTAGCAACTCTTAAATCGGCTCTTCTCACTAGGTCAAAAATAGAAGCATATGGTCCTTTTTCTTTTCGGTCTTTAAGGATGGATTGTACTGCCGCTCCTCCCACACCTTTTATTGCAGCTAAACCAAAACGTATTTCGTTGTTTTTATTAACGGCAAATTTATAGTAACTCTCATTTAAATCTGGCCCTAATACTGGCTGGTTCATACGCTTACATTCATCCATGAAAAATGTTACTTTTTTTATGTCGTTCATGTTGTTGGTAAGAACGGCTGCCATGTATTCGGCAGGATGATTTGCTTTGAGATAGGCTGTTTGAAAGGCTACAACTGAGTAGCACGTAGAGTGAGATTTATTAAAAGCATAGGCTGCAAAGGCTTCCCAATCCTTCCAAATTTTTTCTGCTATTTTCTCATCATGGCCATTGTCTTTACATCCTCCAATAAATTTTGGTTTTAACTCATCTAGCAAGGCTTTTATTTTTTTACCCATTGCCTTTCTGAGTAAATCGGCATCACCTTTTGAGAAGTTTGCTAGCTTTTGAGAAAGTCTCATCACTTGCTCTTGGTAAACAGTAATCCCGTAGGTTTCTTTCAGGTATTCTTCCATCTCAGGTAGGTCGTATGTGATGGGTTCTTTACCGTGTTTACGAGCAATGAAATTTGGTATGTACTCTAAAGGACCTGGGCGGTACAGGGCGTTCATTGCAATTAAATCTTCAAAAGCATCTGGTTTTAGTTGCTTCAAGTATTTTTGCATACCCGCTGATTCGAACTGGAATGTACCGTTGGTTTCTCCGTTTTGATAGAGTTCGTATGTTTTAGGATCATCTAGCGGAATGTTGTCAGGGTTAATTTCTATGCCCTTACGCGCTTTAACAATTTCGATGGCATCTTTTATAATGGTTAGTGTTTTAAGACCTAGAAAATCCATTTTTAGTAAGCCTGCTGATTCTACCACACTATTGTCGTATTGAGTGAGTAGCAGGTCAGAGTCTTTTGCTGTAGTTACTGGAATTAGCTCTGTGATATCGGTTGGAGTAATAATAACACCGCATGCATGAACTCCGGTACTTCTTAAAGAACCTTCAATTATTTCTGCTTGTCGTAGTATCCTTCCTTCTTCATTATCTTGCGTTTTAATGTCAGATAATTCTTTTACGGCTTTAAACGCTTTTTGTAATGTAGTGCCAGGAGTTTCGGGTATTAGCTTGGCTAACCTATCTGTATCTGGCAGTGGAAGTTCTAATACTCTACCTGCATCACGTATGGATGACTTTGCTGCCATTGACCCGTACGTGATTATTTGAGCTACTTGTGTTTTGCCGTATTTTTCGAGTACATAATCGATGATTTTTGATCTACCAACATCATCAAAATCAATATCAATATCGGGTAATGACACACGATCGGGATTTAAGAAACGCTCAAATAGTAAATCATACTTAATAGGATCTACATTTGTGATTCCGATGCAATACGCAACTACTGAGCCTGCTGCAGAACCTCTACCTGGGCCAACACTAACGCCCATTTCTCTTGCTTTTGTCGTGAAATCTTGTACAATAAGAAAGTAACCTGGGTAGCCGGTGTTTTCTATTACTTTTAGCTCAAAATCGAGGCGTTCTTTTATTTCATCTGTTATTTCGGGGTACCTTTTTTTTGCTCCTTCGTATGTTATGTGTTTAAGGAACTCATCTTCTGTTTTAAATTCTGTTGGAAACTCAAATTTTGGAAGAAAGACATCACGCTCTAGTTTGAATGGTTCAATTTTGGTAAGAACTTCGGAGATGTTTTCGATTGACAGAGGGTAGTTTGCGAACAGTTGTTTCATTTCTTCTTGCGAGCGGAAATAAAATTGATCGTTTGGGAAGCCGTATCTAAACCCTCTACCTTTACCAATTGGTGTGCTTTGGCGTTCTCCATCCTTCACGCAAAGAAGAACATCGTGTGCTTCAGAGTCTTCTTGGTTTAAATAAAAATAATTGTTTGTAGCAACTGTTTTTACATTGTATTTTTCGCTTAGCTCAATAATAGCCTTGTTAACTACTTTTTCTTCGGGTAGGCCATGGTCGCATAATTCTAAATAATAATCGTCTCCAAAAACATCCTTCCACCAAATTATTTCTTCTTCGGCCATTTGCTCGCCTACATTTAGTATAGCATTTCCTACACTACCAAAGCGATTTCCAGAGATTACAATTATATCTTCTGCGTATTTTTTAATGAGTTCTTTATCTATTCTTGGAACATAATAAAATCCATCAATATGTGATATTGAGCTCAGTTTTGCTAGGTTGTGATAGCCATTTAGGTTTTTTGCAATAAAAATTTCTTGAATGAAATGATCTTTTACTGTTTTATCGGTATGGTTTTTTGCTAAGTAAAACTCACAACCAACTATGGGCTGAATACCTGATTTTAGTGCTGCTTTAACGAATTTAAATGTACCAAACATATTGCCTAAATCAGTTATGGCAACTGCAGGCATGTTTAGTTCTTTTGCCTTTTTTACTATACCGTTTATAGAAGCAGTACTCTGAAGTACAGAATATTGTGAATGACCATGAAGGTGAACAAATGGTCCGGTAATTTGGGAAGCGGATACAGTAGTTCCTTTTTGACTGCCATCTGTTGTTTTTGGTTTTACAACAGTTTTGATTTCCTCCTCGTTGTTTTCGTGATAGGGTTCTATGTTTAGCCCTATTGCTTTTACTTGTGAAGGATTATTTTTTTTAAAGTTTTCGAGTTGTTCGTTTGTCCACTCTAGTGTTTTTAGAGGAATTATATTTAAACGTATAAGTTCTAAAAAGCACCTTGTGGTAGCTTCCACATCGGCAGATGCGTTGTGAGCTGCATCAAAGCCTTCGTTAAAGAGTTTGTGATGTAATTCGGTTAGATTTGGCCACTTGAATTTACCTCCTTTTCCTCCAGGAATAGCACAATACTCAGTAGAAAGGGTGACGGTATCGAGTGCTTTAAATTTTTCAAGCACGCCTTCTTGCCCTAATCTGAAATATTCACAGCCACAAATATTTATATCGAAGTTTATGTTGTGTCCTATTATAAATTTAGTCTTTTCTAAATCAGCAGAAAACTCTTTCATTACTCGCTCTAAGGAGATGCCTTCGCGATTAGCTCTTTCGGTAGATATACCGTGTATTTTTTCAGAGTTATATGGAATAGTAAACCCATCGGGTTTAACGATGAAGTTCTTAACTTCTAACAGATTGCCTTGTTCATCGTGTAATTGCCAAGCGAGTTGAACTAGCCTAGGCCAATTATCTGTGTCGGAAATTGGGGCTTTAAAATTTCTGGGTAAACCTGTTGTTTCTGTATCAAATATTAAGAACATACACAAAGGTCATAAAAATTGATGTTATGTCCTGATTGTATACCTGGTTTTTTAAGGTTATTTATGAATGATTTTTAAGTAGGGTAGGATGATTTTTACTTGGTGGTTTGGGGTTTCAATTCCAAGGTCCGTTTTGAGTTATATTATTGATTTGGTTTTTGTTATTTATTCTGTATAATCCTCCAGCTCCTCCCAGCCAAATGTTTCCTTTCGAGTCTTCTGTGATGCTCATAATAGATATAGGGATGTTGTAATTTATGAATTCTAATCCATCAAATTTATACACTCCTGATTTTGTGGTTGCAGTCCATATATTATCCTTCGTGTCTTTATGAATTTCGTATACATCGTTATCAATTAGTCCTTTTGTCTTAGGAAAATGAATGAACTCTTCACCAGTATACATTGTAATTCCACCTTTTCCTGCACGATTTTTGGGATTTGGATTATCTTTTTCTGCTACTCTACATCCAAACCAAATGTTTCCCTGCTCGTCTTCTTCAATTTCTTGAACATAATTAGATAAAAGCCCGTCTTTCTTGAGAAAGTAGGTGAAGTTTTTACCATCATATTTTGTTGCTCCGTATCCATCTCTACCAAACCAAATGTTCCCTTTAGAATCTTCTATGATTTCGGTTATCCAGTTTTTGGTGTCTTCATTTATCTGAGAATTGACTTTTGGAGTAGGAACTTGAAAGGGAATAAACGTGACCCCATCAAATAGACAAACTCCATTACTTGTTCCAATCCATAGATTTTCTTTACTATCTATTAATATATTTCTTATTGTGTTGTCGAAGAGTCCATGTTTTTCAGTGTAATTGATGAATGTTTTTCCATTGTATTTTGATAGTCCTGAATTTGTTCCAAACCAAATATTGCCATTAGTATCTTCTATAATGGAGGATATAAAGTTACTAGGTAAACCATTCTTGGTAGTAAGATATTTTAATTTGCTTCCATCATATTTTGCGACCCCTTTTTTAATTGTTCCTAGCCACAAGTTTCTTTTTGAATCTTCAAATGTTGCAATTACATATTCAGCGATTTGATAAGTTTTATCTGTCTCTGAAACTGGATTTTTAATTGACTGTGATATGCATGATGCAAACAAAAGGGTTAGTATGAATAGATAAAGATGTTTCATATATATGTTAGTGAGTTATTTTATATTTTACTAATCTTTAAAATTACTCTATCCTTTGCATATTTTATCGTTTATTAAGTAAATCTGTATAGAAGGAATCTTTATAGCAAGATCTAATGATTGTTGCAAATATAAGCCCCCCAAAAACGCAACGCGTTTTTGGGGGGCTTATATTTGGATTGATTACTAGAAGTGTCTTTCGCTCTATTTATTAGTACTTAGTGCCAGACTCTAAATGCCCATTTCCGTCTCCACCTTGGCTATACAATTGGTTCTCTTCGTCTTTAGATATTCCTAGATTGCGATCGTTCGGTAATTTTCTGCCCGGCACGTCTAAATCTGATCCAGTAAAGTCTACTGGCTTGTTTCTGTTTTTTAGAATTTCGTCTGCACCTCCATCTCTTCGTAAGTTTTCTTGCTTATTGCCTAGAATTTTGAGGTCTTGGTCTGTAATATTACTCTCTGTGTTATTTGTGTGTGAATTTTTCATGTGATTTGATTTTTTGATTTGTTAATAAAATAAGTTATGTGCTATTATTTAGCAACTTAGCTTAAGAAGTTAGAGTTGCGGTATAGGTAGATTTTTGGTTTTTTAGCCTTGTTCAGATGGCATAATATAAACATCGTTAATGTTTACACGACTGGGCTGGGCTAGAGAGTAGTGGATTGCTTCAGCAATGTCTTCCGCCTCTAGAGTGGTCATTTCTTGCATTTCTTTTAACTCTTCTTTAATGTCTTCATCAGTGATTGTATTCATTAGGTTGGTATCAACTGCTCCTGGTTCAATTGAGGTTACATTAATACCATATTTAGGGGCTAGTTCTTTTCTTAAACCCTCAGAAAACATTTTTACAGCAGCCTTTGTAGCGCAGTATACAGCACCTCCTGGAAAATACGAATATGCTGCCATTGATGAAATGTTTACAATATTCCCTTTTTTATTTTCGATTAAAGTTGGTAAAACAGCTGACACTCCATTTAATACACCTTTAAGATTTACATCAACCATTTTATCCCACTCATCCGTTTTTAATTTTTTGACGTATGATAGTGGCATCAAGCCTGCATTATTAATCAGTGTATGGACTGTACCATATTCCTTTATCGCTTTATCTACTACATTTTTAAAGTCTTCTTTGTTTGTGACATCTGCTGGAGCAACTAAAGCAGAACCACCATTTTTCTCAATCTCGGATTTTAGCTTTTCTAACTTGTCCTCACTTCTTGCTGACAGTACGACTTTAGCACCTGCATTTGCAAGATTTTTTGCTGTTGCTCTACCAATTCCGCTTGATGCACCTGTTACTATTACTACACTATCCTTGATTTCCATATTTATTATTTAAGATTAATTTAATTGTTATAATCTACTTAATGCAATATTTCTACCACACAATTAATTATTCTTAAGTATCTGTTTATCAGTAGATCATTTCTTTTACTGAGAATTTTCAAATGGTTGTTTGTGGATGATTTGCCTAGAATGTAGAAGGATCTCTACAGAAGATAAGATTAGAAGACTGTTAGTAGGGTACTTTAAATAGTATATAGCAAAGAAGGAAATTCAGCTGAGAGATAAATGCGGCCGAATTGACTTAAAATTTTATCAGAAGATGTGTGAATATTTTGTCTTGTGAAAACAGAGAAAGAGATGTAGTTTAGAACAAAAAACCCCAAAACGCAACGCGTTTTGGGGTTTTTGGATTATTACAAAGTAATAATTATTTCTTTTTAACGAATACTTTTTCTTTAATACGAGCAGCTTTACCAGTAAGATTTCTTTGGTAATATATTTTAGCTCTTCTTACAACACCTCTCTTATTAACTTTGATCTCTGCGATCATTGGAGAAGCAATTGGGAAAATTCTTTCAACACCAATACCGTTAGACATTTTTCTAACTGTAAAAGTTTCGCTGCTTCCAGAACCGTTTCTTTGAATAACAACACCTTGGAAAATCTGAATTCTTTCTTTTTCTCCTTCCTTAATTCTGTAACTAACCGCTACAGTATCACCTGATTTGAAATCTGCATTAGCAGTGATTGGCGATAACTCTGACTGTATTTCCTTGATAATTGGATTCATGATTCAAAAAATTGAATTGCGAAGTTAATGTTTTACTCCTAATTTGAAAAATAATTTTTGCATTAAAGTTATAAAAACTTCACGGGCTTATTTTTGTCCTGCTTTTTGCTGTATGTCATACGCCTTTTCTACTTGCTCTTTATACCGCAAATACTCGTTTGAACCAAAGAATGTTAGTATACCAAAAAATTCAGGGGTTCTTTTATATCCAGGGAAAACTGCTGCTCTATTAATATTTTCATCCATTATAACATAAGTAGGATACGACATTTTATTATCCATTAGCGAAGATGCTAATGTGTGCGTACCTTTTTTACCTTTAGGAGCCGGGTTAAAAAATTTGTGCCCGTTATATACTATCGTATCGTGCATTTCTGCATTAAGTTTAACGGCATAGTAGTTCTGATTCATGTAATTAACTACGGCAGGGTCTTTAAATGTAGTCGCATCCATTTTTTTGCACCATCCACACCAATTTGTATACGCATCGATAAATATTTTTTTAGGAGCTACTTTTCTCTGTTGAATTGCATCAGCATTTTCAGTCATAAATTTAGCTCTTGCTTCTACGGCTTCAGAAAAAGACATCCATTGAATACTTTGTGTGTTTTCTTGAGCAGTTAAATAAGTAGCTGATAGTAAAAAGGTAATTAAGAAAATAATTGATCTCATGAGGTGTTTAATTTTCTTCCAATTTAACGTTTATTAGAAAGAGTAGTAAATGTTTGCTGTTAAAGTTATTAAAAATTGAGTCATCACTTATACTTGTTCTTACGCTTGTTAAGCGATATTTATTTCTTCAAATGACGCAAATTATCTGATGCTGAACCTTTAAAATGTTTCTTTACACTCAAAATTATGAGTTTTGAAGATAGATTTAAGATGAGTTATATTATTTTCGGGTATTTTAACCTTGAAAATATTATTACAATCTTCCAAGTCAAAATTCCATTTTGTAGATGAGAACAACTCATTGATAATAGGTTCAAGTATTTTTATTTCTTCCACTGTTTCAACAGAGGTTTTGAATATATGTATCATCTCACTTCATTTATTTCTTGATGATGGTTTCTAAATCAGATTGTGATCCACCATTAAATACGTTCTTAAAGCCTAATTCTCTTAGAATATTTTTGACATTCACACTTCTCAAACCATATGAACAGTAGGTGATGTAGGTTTAATTAGTATCTAACTCAGGACTAGCATTAAAATACTCTTTGCAGAAATCTTCTGAATTATATGATTTTATTTCTGACCTCATTTCTCTAGAGTATTCTCTTTTTTAAATAGTTCCATCTTGGTAGTTGTTAGGAAGTTGGACTTTTTCAACTAAAAATCATGAGATTTATTTTAAGGGATCGTGCCCCCAGTTTTTTAGTGAATACCTCCAATTAGATTCTTCTATATCCCCATCAGGTTTTTGAGCTGTGTGTCTGGCTATATAAGAGTTTACTTTTTTCATATGCTCGTAATTTTCATTGGTCAACTCAGATTTTTTAGTGTTTTTTATTTCTATAATCTTTTTACCACTTTTATGTCCAATAGATTCTCTGTTACCACTATCCTGACCAACTGATTTTGATTTGTCAGTTTCAAGCCATTTCTCAAGTTCGGATGGAGCCATATTCACGTTTTCGTAAAACTTGGTGAATATTTCTTGCTTTTTTTCTTCTTTCATGATTTAAGTTTTTAGTACTAGGTATTTATACAAAATCTATTGGTGGAGCACAATAAAGCATTTTAACTAATATAGATAAAATTGTATAATGAGTTTAGTTTAATTTAGAGTAATGAATTATAAAAAGTGATACTTTAACTAGTAGTTATTATAGCTTATTGCGTTAGTGATAGAACGGATTACCCTGCAATGTAGCTTTTGCGGAATGAAGCGTATGAGTGATAGCGCGACCCGTTTTTAAGGGGAACGCCCAAGTTTTACCTAACCAGTGTAATGTAACCTGCGCGATTGTACTTTTTTTCGGGAGTAAGAGCGTCAAGTTTGTAGTAGTAGGTGCCGTCTGGGGCCTGCTGACCGGAGTTTGCTGTACCGTCCCAGGTTAATTGGTAGGAGGGTGATTGAAATAATAATTGGCCGTATCTGTTGTAAACGCTTAATAAATACTCCCCGTCTTTAACGGCAAATGGTATGGTAAAATTGTCGTTAAGGCCATCTCCATTGGGGCTAAAAACGTTGGGGAATTCGATGTACTCATCAACAAATACTGTTGTCATTGAGGTGTCTCCGCAGCCAGTTGAATCTTTGCCTGTAAATATTACTGTATACTCGCCTGGTTGGGCATATATGTGAATGGGATTTTGCTCGTTACTTGTTGTGCTATCACCAAATTGCCATTGCCAATAATTTATATTACTTGTACTCACATCAGTGAAAATTACTGGTTGTTGTGCCAACGTATAATTGCTATCTGTTGTAAAATTTGTGTTTAATAAATTGCTTGCTAATACCGGAAAATTACCTGGGGAAGATGGGCATAAGCTTGTTGCGTTACCTTGCACGAAAACAGTGTCTGCCGCATACCCCCAATTTACTAAAACGGTACTGGAGTCAGGGTTTGATAATATATTTACTCCGGGCGGGAAATTCCATTCGTAAGGTGCTGTAGAGCCAATTGCGTTAAATATTAGGCTATCGAGGCCATAGCAAATGAATGAAGGGCCTGTAATATTGGGAGCCGATTGTTGTTTTAGGCTTAAAATAAATTCAGGATTTGTATAGGTACTCCAGTTTAAAAGTTTAATAGAGAGGTAGTTACCTGCGGTTACGGACGCGATTGATTGATTAATGTTGTTCCAAATATTATTTTGAGGGATATTCCACTGTGAAATATGTTGAAAATTGGCTCCATCATTGATTGGATCAAAATAATATTCTATAGATGCAGTGGAGTTCCCACTTGGTTGAATTATGTGATAATAACTGGGGTTAACGGCACATATCTGACTATCGATATTGTCTTTGTTAAATCCATCTAAAGTTGGATCGTTATTTTTAAATGTTACAGAGAAGGTATCTGGTGCTAAACCATCTGGAGTGATTTCAATTTTTCTATACCTTTTTGTTCCTAAACCTGAACCCATTGGGAATAAATATTCTATTGAGCTATTTGTAAATCTTGCTAATCTACCTCCTAAATCTGTTGAAACAAAGCCTTCGTCTTGGAAAATATTATCGTATAAGATTGCATTTACTGCTGGGTTTTCAACTACTAGAGAATAATTACCTACCTGTAATTCATTATTGTTAAGGTTAAGGGTGTTTTTTACTCGGGTATTTATTTCTAATGTTTTAATAGTAGCACTATTTCCCATTTCTAAATCGTAAAATGAAGTAATTACTGGTCCACTAATTTTTTGATTATCTCCATCAAATACTACTTCACTTTGATTATTCGCTCCTCCGGAAATAAAGTTTGCATTATTTACCCAGTCACCTTCTAGCCTATATTGCCCTTCACCAAGCATGGATGAGCTGTTGGTTAGATTAATATTGCCGGGTGTATCAGCATTTTTTACTTGTAAGGTTCCATTATTGGTTATTGATGCTGCTATGCCGCTGTTCGTAATGCCTCCATTAATATGAAGCAATGCTCCATTTGATACAAAAATGTCACCTCCAGTATTATTTACATAGTTTTGCGCAATTAAATTATGGACACTCAATAGTGCGGTTATAGTAAATAATATGGATAGTTTCAGTTTCATTTAATTAGAGCACGTTTCTTTTTAAGATAATAAATAATTTATTTCTTTAAAAAATTGTATTTAGTTAGACTCTTAAGCCTATGACTAAAATATCATCCACTTGTTCGAGGTCGCCTTTCCAAGCCAGAAATTCTTTTCTTAATATTTGCTCTTGCTTACTCATGTGTAAATGATGTGAGTTAATGAGTAATTCTCTGAATTTTCGATACATGAATTTTTTTCCTCTTGGTCCTCCAAATTGATCGGCATAACCATCTGAAAATATATACACAACATCATCTTTTTGGAGTTGAATAGAGTGGTTAGTAAAATGCTTTTTCTCATCGGTGTACTGTGCGCCAACCGGAAACTTATCAGCTCTTATCTCATGTAATTCGTTATTTCTTACGTAAAATAGAGGGTTATAGGCTCCTGCGTATTGCAGTTCTAGAGTTTTGTTATTTATTGAGCAAATGGCTGCGTCCATACCATCTTTTATTGATGCGCCATCACCTGCTTGCTCAAATGTAGCTTGTACTTCTTGATTTAGGACATCTAAAATTTTGGCTGGAGTTAGGTTCTCGACTTGTCGTACGGCTCTCGCTAATCCGTTGTGTCCAATAATTGTCATGAATGCACCCGGTACACCATGGCCTGTACAATCTATTGCTCCAAAAAACACTTCATCTCCTTCGTTATGCACCCAATAAAAATCACCACTAACAATGTCTTTAGGGATGTAGAAGAAAAAGGAGTCGGGAAGTACGTTTCTTACATATTGGTCTGATGGTAATATTGCTTCTTGTATACGTTTTGCATACACAATACTATCTGTAGTGTGTTTTAGTAGTACCTCAATCTCTTTTTTCTGCTCGCCAATTTTTTCGGTTCTAACGAGTACTTTTTGTTCGAGATCACTGGTTAGTTCATGCAAGTCCTGCCTCATTCGTAGCAATGAATGGCCAAGGGTATCTTGATCGCTTAGTGGTTCATAATTAGCATGGAAATTTCCAGAACCTACTTGAGTTGCAAACTCTTTTGTTCTTGTAAAACCGTCTAATAGCTGGTTGAGAGCTTTTGCCATTTCACCAATCTCTTTACCTCTTGGTTTCATTTTTTTCTCTGGGATAATACCCTTTCCTAATTGTATGAGTTGGTTTTTGACTTCAGTAACGGGTCTAACAATTGATCTGATGGTTAAAAATGCTATAATTATACCTAAAAGTATAATTACAATACCTAAATCTCTTGCAAAGAACTCAAGATCGGCAAAAGATCTAACCATTTCTTTAGTATCTTTTTTAGTATAATCTCTCTGTACAGCTATTAGTTTATCTAGTAACTCAATAATTTGATTTGTTTTAACAGTTATTTCGCCTTGCTCAGCAATATAATCTTGAGCAGTGAATAGTAAAAAGGGGTCTCTATAATCTTCAGTTGACTGTAGTGATTGTTTAATGACTTCGTGATTAGAAAATAAAAGCCCCACTTGAGAGAAAATTTCATCAATGCTTAAAATGTCTTCTCGGCTCCATCTTTGTGAGATGGTATAAATTTTGTCTTTAAGTTCAGGATAACTGTTTTCAATTAACTTAATAAGTTCTTGTTTATTGGCATCTCTGATGTCCAAATCGCTATTTACCCAATGATTTATTAAAGCTTTTGATTGTAGAATTTGAATTTTTAGCTCTTGGAGTGCATCTACAGAAGGGGAGTGAACCTCCACAATTTCTTTATTTACTTTAGTACTATCCTCTAGGGTTAGAACTGTTTTAAGGTTAACAAAAAGTATAAATAGGATTAATACGCCAAAACCAACGCCAATAATCCAACTTATAGAAAATTTTAATTTATCCATAAATATATTGGCCTATTTTTCTTCCTCTAGTTTCTTTAATTTCTCAGTGTATTCGTCTGACCTGTCATAGTCTTTAAGGCTGTAATAAATACCAGATAGTCCTATGATTGTTTCCTTTCTGTTTGGATTCATTTGATAAGCTTTTTGCATGTAGGGCAAGGCCATTTTAAAAAGCCCAATGTATTCGCCTTCTAGCATATCTAGAGTTACTAAATCTACATCATATTCTAAAGCTTTAATTCTGTTTACAGCTTCATTATAGTAATGAATGCCTAAATTATAATTAGCTCCCCAGTTTTCAGGGTCATCTTGTAACACTTTTAAATAAGTATTTGCTGTTTTTTCGAAGAATTCAGTTTTATTTTCTTCGTTTTTGTCGTATAAATCTGAGTATACCTGACCTAATACTAAATTATATTGAATGTTGATTTTATTGATGTCTTTAGTAGGATCTGCGTATGCCTGCAGTTTTTTATATTTTTCAAAAAGAGTTATAGATTGATCATAGGTTTCAGTATTTAATAGTACCACAGCATCGTTATAAATAGTGTTAATTAAATAGTCGATACTTTTTTTAATGGGGGGAACTAATTTTTCATCTTCATTTAGTTTCAAAAATGTATTAAAGTACTCTATAGCTTTATCTCTAGCTGGCGAAGCTTTGTCATCTTTTTGCTGCTTATTGTACTTCTCCTTATAAATAATACCTGCATAGTAATAGGTAGATGACTTTTCTTTTGTTTCTTCATTCTCAATCGCTTGATCTATAATTAAACCAGCCGAATCTAATTTACTTTGCTTAAACAAGTCTAATGCTTGCTTTATTTTACTCGCTTGGCCAAAGGAGGGAGCCAAGCAAGTAAATGCAAAGAAGATTAATATTATATGTTTTTTAATATCCATTTATTTTACTGCAATTGCTAGTGATACAAGGTTGTTGCTTACTTTTAAGTCTTTCTTAGCTAAGTTATTTTGATTCAGTTCAAACTTTTGCTTGTTTTCGGAGATAACGAAATTAATGTCTGATGATTTTCCCACACCTATTTTTTCTGTTACCAAAAGCGTATTGTAGGGCTGAATTTTAGCTTTAGATTGCGATATTTTTGAGGTCATTTGCCTAGGTATTATAAGCATATGGCATTTTTGAATTTCATTTACATTACTAAACTTTATTACTTGAATTGGCTGATCGAAAACTTTTTTAGTTTGTGCCATATTATTGAGCTCTTTATATACAGGGTGATCTCCAAGAATACCAATTATAAAATCACCTTGCTTGTAAGAGCTAGGCCACTCAATATACTTTGCAAAGTTATAAATGAACAAACTTTTAATTTTTGCATTGGTATCATACTGGTTCTGAAAACTCAGAACGGCAAACAACATTACCACGAAGAGTGATATTTGTTTAATGTATGATAGGGTTTTGCGCATTTATTATTTCAAATATAAACTTTTAAACAAGGCATGAAAATTCTAGCCTTGTAATTTTAAGTATTGAACTTCTTTTTCAGATAAAAAACGGAATTTTCCTCGCTCAATTCCTTTTTTTGTTAATCCAGCAAAATAAACTCTATCGAGTTTTGTTACATTGTAGCCTAAAGCTTCCATCATTCTTCTAATAACTCGGTTTTTGCCTGAATGAAGCTCAATTCCTATTTCTTTTCTATTGCTCTTTCCCTCTATAAAACTTGCTTTATCAGCTTTTACTATGCCATCCTCTAGCTTAACTCCTTTTTGTAGTTGTAAAATGTCTCCTTTTGATAAAGCTTTATCTACAACAACATGGTAGATCTTTTTCACACCATGTTTAGGATGAGTTAATGTTTTAGTTAAATCACCATCATTTGTCAGTAATAGAAGTCCTGTTGTGTTTCTATCAAGTCGGCCTACTGGATAAATTCTTTCTTTGCAGGCTTTATCTACCAATTGTAATACTGTACGCCTGTTTTGGGGGTCTTTTGAAGTTGTTATATGATCTTTTGGTTTGTTGAGGAGTAAATAGACTAGTTTTTCATTTTTTATTTTTTCTCCTGCATACACAACTTTATCTCCAGGCTTTACTTTATAACCCATTTCAGTTATAACAACGCCATTTACCTGTACAGTGCCGGTAGCAATTAAAACATCAGCTTCTCTTCTTGAGCTAATACCAGCATTTGCAATGTATTTATTAAGTCTGGTGGTTCCGTCAGACTCTCCTTTTTTAGTTGTTTTATCTGTTACTCTTTTTTTGCTGTTCGACTTGTATTTTTTTGTAGGGATATACTCTTGCTCATTTCTATCTCCAAACTTACTACCTGGTTTGTCGTCTCTTTTTTGAGTATTGAATTTTTTTCTTCCAAATTTACTTTGTTCGTTATTGGAGGTTTTGGATCCAAATTTTCTGTCACCAAATTTACTTGCTTTTTCATCTTTATTTGATGAGTTGAATTTGCCGTCTCCTTTTTTCTTAGAAAATCTAGTTGAACTAGATTTTTTGTCTTCTCTAGGATTGTTTTTACTTCTTTCTCTCCCTTTCATAATTCGCTTTCTAGGTAATTAGTCACGTAATCTGAAACTCCTTGTTCAAGGTTGTTAAAAGACTTATGGTAACCAATGCTTCTTAATTTATTCATGTTTGCTTCCGTAAAATATTGGTACTTATCTCTAATATCTTTTGGAATATCAACGTACTCAATATTTACGGGTTTGTTTAAAGCTCTGAATGTAGCTTCGGCTAAGTTTTTAAATGTTTGAGCTTTTCCAGTTCCTAAGTTATATATGCCTGAATGCTTCCGGTTTTCAAGTAAGAATACACACACATCGGCTATGTCTTTAACGTAAATGAAGTCTCTAAGTTGCTCTCCATCATTATATTTTTCGTTGTGTGATCGAAAAAGTTTAACAATTCCGTTTTGCTTTATCTGCTTGTGTGCATGAAGTACCACTGAAGCCATTCTTTTTTTATGAGATTCTCCAGGACCGTATACATTGAAGAATTTTAGTCCTGCCCAAAAAAAAGGTTTTTTATCTTGCTTTAATGCCCATTTGTCAAATTCATTTTTCGACTCACCGTAGGGATTAAGTGGCTGTAATCTATCAATTATTTCGTGATTATCATCATACCCAAGTGAGCCATCACCGTAGGTTGCTGCTGACGATGCATAAACTAATGGTATTGCAAATTCGCAACATTTATTCCAAATGTCTTTAGAATAATTTACGTTTAGTTTTTCAAATATAGCGTAATCAAATTCTGTAGTGTCTGTTCTTGCACCTAAGTGAAATATAAATTGAATGTGCTCATAATTGGAATTTATCCATTCAATAAAAATGTCGCGGTCTACTTTTTTTGTGTATGTTACTGTATTGTGATTATTTTCTTTTTCTAGATTGGAAAAATCATCAACTAATATGATGTCTTTATATCCTTCAGAATTTAGCTTTTTAACTAAATTGCTGGCTATAAATCCTGCGGCTCCGGTTACGACAATCATTGTTATTCTTAATTATAAATCAAAGGTAAATCGAACGAGTTGGTATTCAAAACTTTAGAGCCCATTAATTCAATTGCTTTAATTCCTTGATCGCCTAAATTTTCGGTGAACTCATTTACATACAAATTAATGTGCTGCTTCATAACTTCGTAATTCATTTCTTGAGCGTGCAATTTACAGTAGTTTAGTGTTTCTTCTGTATTTTGTTTTGCGTATTGAATGCTCTTGATTATTAGGTTAGAGATTTTATTTTTTAGTTCGTTGGTCTCATCTCTTTTAATAGCTATTCCTCCTAAAGGTATTGGGGAGGAGGTATTATCTTCCCAGTGTTTACCAAGGTCTTTTACTAATTTAAGTCCTTTTGATTGATATGTAAATCTGTTCTCATGAATTATAACACCTAAATCAACTTGCTCGTTTAGTAACATATTTTCAATATCAGAGAAAAGAACAAATTTTTTATTTTTTAGGTTTGGGTAAGCGAAATTCAGTAAAAAATTCGCGGTTGTATTTTCTCCTGGTACAGCCACAGTTAGCGAATCCTTGTTTGCAATACTTAGCTCTGATTTACTTATTAATAAAGGTCCGCATGCTTTGCCTAATGCACTGCCGTATTTTAAGAGCTGATAGTTGTTGTGAATTTTAAAATATGCATTGTAACTTAATTTGGTGACGGTTAATTTGTTTGCTATTGCCATTTCGTTAAGTTCTTGTACATCAGCTAAAATGATGTTGAAATCTAATCCTTCTAAATCAATTTTTTTATTTGCTATGGCATGAAAAATAAATGTATCGTTGGGGCATGGAGAATATCCTAAGCTTATTTTCATAGTTTAAATTGTTTAGTAATGTATGTATTTAGTATGGAAATGGCTTCTGTGATTTTCCACTCAGAAAAATTTCGGGTTGCTATATAATTGGAAATTGCTCTTATCTGTAGAATATTCATTCCTTCCTTAATGAGCACATAAGCGATAGCGGCTCCTTCCATGCTTTCTATTTGAGCATCAGCAAACTTATTCTTTAATATACTTATTGTGTGTTGGCTTCCTGAGCCTTTGTTAACTGTAATAGCTTCTAGAGATTGAATGTTTTTGTTATCATTATTAAGCAATTTTAACTTGCAATTAGTAAATGGGAATTCATTATTTTTTACCCACCCCAAATCAAAAGCAGTTTGGAGACTATCACCGTCTTCTGCTCCTAAATCGCCAAACTGATCATTAGATATGTGAACTACAGTAGTTAATGAGATTTTTTTACTAAAACAACCGGCTATACCTATGTTTAGTATTTTTTTGAAAGAATACTCTTTAATGGTGTTAATGTTTTTTGTTAGGTTATAGGTTGCAGATGCAATGCCTATTCCAACAATTAATAGGCTATAGTTTGAATTTATGTCAGTTACCTCACCAATTAAAATTTCTTTATTTTTGACACCTGGTAAAAATTCAATTTCTTTAGCGGATGCTGAAATTATTAAAATAGCCATAGTGTAAAGATAAACTGAATACTTTTGTAAGCAATAGGGATGATGTAAACATATACTTAGCCGCTTTGTTAGTCAAACGTTTGAAACAAAAATATAATATATGATACACTTAACTAGGAGAGAACGTTTTAATGCTGCTCACCGTTTATACAACCCTAAATGGACCGATGAAAAAAATAAAGAGGTTTTCGGGAACTGTTCAAACCCTAATTGGCATGGTCATAACTACGTATTGTATATTACTGTTAAGGGTGAGCTAAGAGATGATGAAGGTTGGGTTATTGATTTAAAACAATTGAGTAAGGTTGTAGATGAGCATGTGATTCAAAAACTAGATCACAAAAACATAAATGTTGAAGTAGATTTTATGAAGGATAAGCGAGCTTCAACCGAAGTTTTAGCTATTGAAATATGGAATGTTTTGGTGGATGAAATTAAGCAACTAGGTGCCGATTTACATTGTATAAAGCTTACTGAAACTGAAAATAATTTTGTAGAATATTACGGATAAATATTATGAGTAATTATAAAAAAGTGCATGAATATAATGCAGAGCAAACCAAAGTAGTTTCTGCAAGTTATAAATCAATCATTAAAGAAATTGGGGAGGATGTTGATAGAGAAGGATTATTAAAAACGCCTGAACGTGCTGCTAAAGCGATGCAGTTTTTAACTCAAGGTTACGATTTAGATGCTAAAGAGATACTAAAATCGGCCATGTTTAAAGAAGACTACAGTCAAATGGTAATTGTTAAGGATATAGAGTTGTATTCTTTGTGTGAACACCATATGCTGCCTTTTTTTGGTAAAGCACATATAGCCTATATACCAAATGGGCACATTGTTGGTTTAAGTAAATTACCTAGGGTTGTTGATGCATTTGCTAGACGGTTACAAGTTCAAGAACGTTTAACTGATCAAATAACCGATTGTATTGAGGAAACTTTAAGGCCTCTTGGTGTTGCTGTAGTGATTGAAGCAAAGCACATGTGTATGCAAATGAGGGGGGTACAGAAGCAAAATTCTGTTACAACTACTTCTGCCTTTAAAGGTGCTTTTTTGAAGGATACAACTCGCAAGGAATTCATTAATTTAATATCTGCTAAGTTGTCTTGATACTATACTGATGGTTGTATTAAATCAGCTTTAAATTCTTTTCTCAAATAAATTAAATATTTGAATATGAAAGCTTACGTTTTTCCTGGTCAAGGTTCTCAGTTCCCTGGTATGGGTAAAGATTTATATGAGCAGAATGCAGAGTGTAAAGCTTTATTTGATAAAGCAGATTCAATTCTTGGTTTTTCACTATCTGATATTATGTTTAACGGTGAAAAAGAGGATTTGAAACAAACCGGGGTAACTCAACCTGCTATTTTTGTGCATAGTATTGCTGTTTTACAAACAATACCTGACTTTTCTCCTGCAATGGTAGCGGGGCATTCATTGGGTGAGTTTTCAGCCTTAGTGGCAGCTAAAGTTCTTTCTTTTGAGGATGGGTTAAGCCTTGTCTATAAAAGAGCAATGGCTATGCAGGAAGCATGTGAAATACAAGCATCTACAATGGCTGCTGTTTTAGCTTTAGAAGATAATGTTGTAGAACAAATATGTGAGGATGTTGATGGAGTAGTAGTACCTGCTAATTATAATTGCCCTGGCCAATTAGTTATTTCTGGAGAAGTTGATGCCGTAAACCTAGCCTGTGATAAACTTAAAGAAGCAGGAGCAAGACGAGCACTTTTATTGCCAGTTGGTGGAGCATTTCATTCTCCTTTAATGAATTCTGCAAAGAGCAAATTAGAAAAGGCAATATTAGAAGCGGAATTCTCTGAACCTATTTGTCACATATATCAAAATGTTGACGCACAGCCTAGCAAAAATGTTAATGAAATAAAGCAAAAACTAATAGATCAGTTAACATCACCTGTTCGCTGGACGCAGATTGTTCAGAATATGATTTCTGCCGGGGCTATTAACTTTACTGAAGTTGGCCCGGGAAAGGTTCTAACAGGTTTGGCTAGAAAAATTGACGTAGATAAGAAAGTGATGAGTTTTACTTCAGTCTAATACTTGTACTATAACGCGCTATTTATTAAGTCACCCTGAGCAACCAAATCGTGTAAAGCCTTTTCTTGAGAAGCTTGTTTCAGTAATTCAATATGTTTGAGATGATGGCAATCTGATCCTACAAGATTATACATGTTTTTTTCAATCATGTATTGTGCTGTTTCTTTACATCCTGGCCCATAAGCTCCTGATAAAGAATTTATATTAAGCTGAAATAATACCCCTTTATCTTTTATTTTGTGTAGTTCTTCATGGCTTTGATGCCAGTAATTGTATCGTTCAACATGAGCTAAAACAGGTTTGTAACCTTTTAGTTGCATTTGGAATATAGCATCAGCTAAATAAGGTGTTTCTGTTAAAAAAGGTAGTTCAAATAGCACGTAATTATCACCGAAAGTTAATAGGTTTTCCTTTTCAATTTCTTTTAAAAAATGGTCATCTAAAAAATATTCAGCTGCAGCTTCAATTTGAATATTTATGTTTCTTTTTTTTAGTTCTATTTGTACGGCATTCAATCCTTCCAAAATAATTTCTGGGGTATTTTGGTAATAGTCCATATAAATATGTGGGGTTGTTATAATTTTTTTATACCCCAATCCAATAAGTGATTCAATAAGCTCTATAGATTGATCTATGTTTTGCGCACCATCATCAATGCCGGGAATAAGATGTGAATGCACATCAGTATGAAAAACCTCGAAATTGATAGGATCTAACCTTTCTACTTTCTTTTTAAACAATTTCTTTAAAAATCCCATATATACCTCAAATCTTATTTATTGTCAAACATACTAAAAGAAACACCACTATAATTTCTTGTGTTGTATCGTTTAGGATGCTCTACGTTGGTTTTTGTATAATGTTCTAAAACAAATAAGCCGTCAGGCGAAAGTAAATTATTACTAAATACTGCGTTAATTAACTCTGTGTATAACGTGTAGTCGTAAGGAGGATCTGCAAAAATAAGATCGAACTTAATTTCGCAGCGATTTAAAAATTTAATAGCTTCAGATTTTACACATTTGACCTTACCAGCTTCTAATTTTTTAGATTCTTCTGAGATGAATTTTGTACACAAGTAATTTTGATCTACAGCAATTATTTGTTTTGTTTCTCTGGAGAGTAATTCAAAAGAAATGTTTCCTGATCCGGAAAATAGGTCTAATGCACTTGTCTCTTCAAAATTCAACTGGTTATTTAGAATATTAAATAAAGCCTCTTTAGCGAAATCTGTAGTTGGCCTTATAGGTAATTTTTTTGGGGCTACAATTCTTCTCCCTTTAAATTTACCTCCTATTATTCGCATAATAAAGTGCTTATGGTGTTATAAGATATTAGATTATTTTTATTCTGTATTCTTGTAATGTTTGCGACTAAATCAAGATTTAATGGGTTACAATTTTTAATGTACGATTTTAAAACTGATAGTTCCTCATCAAAGTCGGTATTTACAGTGTCATATAGTAACACAGTTGATGTAGGACTAATATTGTGCTGTTCAAATACTGATAAAATGTAGTACGCTACGTCATTGGGTGACGTTATTAGAAATTCATTATAGAAAGTAAGATTGTTATCCTTTAAACTGAGTAATAGAATTTTGCTGTCATATTTAAAAACAAAAAAAGCTGTGGTGTAATCTAAAACTGAGAGCGATTCTATAATGTATTTGTGATGCGTTGAAATATTAATTTCAGGATGTTTGTTCTCTAAAATTTTGATTAGCTTGTTAGAAATATTCGAAACAAAAAATCCATTTATAAAGTCTATGTACTCTTGAAAAAGCTTTTCTGGAGTCGAATTATTAACGGTATTCCAAGCTTTTGCAATATTGTTTTTATCAAATAGCGCCTTAGGAATTATTAAAAACTCATCTGGGTTAATCAAAACCTTAATACGAGTTTCAGAAAGATTATTTTTATTTCGGTGGTGTAAAATTCTGTTTACTAGATCGTGTTCATCTTTAATAGACTCTATCCAGCCATAAACTGATTTGTTAGTGTATACTAATAAGTATTCAGCTACTTTTTGATTTACATGAATAATAAGTTGTTGAGCTATTAGCTCAGCGTTTTGACCCATTAGGTGTTATTCCCAATTACCGTTTAATACAGGATCGGTTGTAGATCCGAATTCTAAATCTCTAAGGCTAACATAAAAGTTTTTGTCGTAGTCAGGGAAAATTACTGCGTTAGGTGCAGATACATACAAAGTTTTTACTTTAACATTGTTTTTTTCGACTTCACCTACAGACATATTAAATTTTTCTCCTTTTGTAAAGGGAATGTACTCGAAAGAATCCACAGCAAGTGCAAACTGCGAGTTCCTTGTAGCTAAATATTTACTATTAAAAATCTTCTCTTTAGCCCAAACCTGAATAGTATCTCTTTTCATTATTCCTAATTCTAACGCTTTAGCTTCTGTTAATGTGTCTGGTCTATCTCCAATTGCTTTTACAATTGGCATAGAGTCTTGCAAAATAAACATTGCTAAAGTATCTAATGTTGGTGCATAGTTACCTTTGGCAGATTTATATCCTTTTTGAGCTTCTCTTATATCCTTCATTCTTTGTACAACCGCTGCATATCTCGCTTCTTTCGTTTTTTCAAACTCAAGAGGCTTTTGAATTGAATTTACATCGTAAAATGCTAATAAACCAGAACCTGCTAAAAAAACAACAAGTAAAATAATTCTAACAGTTTTGTTAAAAACATTAAGAATAGCAAGTAGTGCGGTTACGCCAATAATTAGTGTTACAAAAGCTCCAAAAAGAAATAGCCCATTTTGATCAGTATTGTTTCCAATTATAATAGCTATTAGTCCTAAAATTATAAGTAATGCAGGAAATAAAAGTTTGCCAATCTGTTTCATAAAAACTCAATTTGCAACAAAAGTAACACTTTTTACCTAATTACATAAGCTAGAATACAACCTAATACTTTATGAGGTGAAATTCATTGATTCAACTGTAAGGAAATTAGTTCTAGACCGTTTATTGAATTCTATTGTTTTGGGAATTTAGGTTTGCAACAAAGTATTTATACCTTTAAATTAAATTTATTAAATGAGTGCAGGTTCAAATGATCATATTGTTATTATAGGAAATGGTATTTCTGGAGTTACTCTCGCTCGTTTTGTACGCAAAAATAGCGATTGCAAAATCACAATCATATCCTCAGAAACAGAATATTTTTTTTCTAGAACGGCACTAATGTACATATACATGGGCCATATGCGTTTGAAAGATACGCAACCTTACGAGAATGATTTTTGGGAGAAAAATAAAATTGATTTAAAATTTGATCACGTAACTGATATTAATTTTGAAAACAAACAGCTGAATTTTGAAACTAGCTCGAGTATGAAATACGACTCGTTGGTTTTAGCCGTAGGATCTAAACCCAATAAATTTGGCTGGCCGGGTCAAGATTTGCCGGGGGTTCAAGGCTTGTATAGTTATAAGGATTTAGAATTACTAGAAGAAAACACAAAAAATGGTATTAATAGAAGTGTAATTATTGGGGGCGGTTTAATAGGGATTGAATTAGCCGAAATGTTACACACAAGAAACTACCCAGTTACTTTTTTAGTAAGAGAAGGCGCTTTTTGGGGTGGGGTTTTGCCTGAACCACAAGCCAAAATGATTGAGCGACACATGACAACCGACTATCATATCGATTTGCAGTTAAATACCGAATTGGCCGAGATTCATGCAGGTTCAAATGGTAGAGTAAGTAAGATTACTACTAAGTCGGGCGAAAAAATAGACTGTCAATTGGTCGGTTTAACAGCAGGAGTTAGCCCAAATATCGACTTCCTTAAAAACACTTCCTTAAAAACCGATAAAGGTATTTTGGTTAATGAATACCTTGAAACATCCATTAAAGATGTTTATGCAATTGGTGATTGTGCAGAGTTTAAAGAACATCCTACCGGAAGAAGAAATTTAGAGCAAGTTTGGTATACAGGTAAAATGATGGGTGAAACATTAGCATATACGCTTACTGGAGCTAAAACAGCTTATAAACCTGGTAATTGGTTTAATTCTGCCAAATTCTTTGATATTGAGTACCAAACCTATGGTTGGGTGTTCGCTAAACCGCAAGAAAACGAGTCTGTTTTTTACTGGGAGCATCCTACAAAATATTTAAGTCTTTATTTTGTGTTTAATACAAAAACGCACGAGTTTAAAGGCATAAATACTTTCGGAATACGATTAAGGCATGAGCTGTTTGACCGTTGGTTAACGGATAAAATGTCAATCGAATATGTGTTAGAGCATTTAAAAGACGCAAACTTTGATCCTGAGCTTTATTCTCAGTACGAAAAGCAAATCGTTCAGCAATTTAACAGTGAAAATAATACATCAATTAAACCTAAAAAGAAGAGTTGGAAACGAATATTTAACCTCTCTCAAAAATAAATAAGATTATGAAAATTATTCAGAGTATTGGAATGACCTTATTTTTAGGTGCATTGGTGTTGTTTACATCCTCTACCTTTCTTAGTAAGGTAGAGTTTACTAAAAATAGTGTTAAAGAAACCGTAAATGAAAACGTGTATAAAAGTATAGGCTCAGAGCTGTCAGATGCGCTGCAGGGCACATTTAGCAATCCTATTAAAATTAGTGGTCTTGTTTCAGATATTTACAATAAAAAAAATCAAAAGTATAAAGAAGCAAAAGAGTGGGACAAGGTAATGTATGTAGGTTCAGGCCAACTTACATATCAGCTAATTAAAAAAAATACCGTAGGTTGGTTTGTAACATCGCAAGGCTTACTTTTATTTTTGACCTTTGGTTTAGGTGTAATTGGGGCCTTGATGTATATCATACCACAAGTTGTTACATTAGGCCCTGCCGGAATTAAAAATAATCATGTGTATCAGAACCCGTCTACCAACAGAGGCTGGATAGCTTGGTTGGTTTTTGTCTATTTAGTTGGTTTTTACGTGTTATTGTACTTTAATCCTCAGTTTTTGGTGAGTCAAATACAAATCGTAGAGCCTATTAAAGAATTTATTTCTGGAGGAGAATCAAGTCAGTGGTTTTTATATGGAGTGCTCTATTGTACAGTAATGACTGTAATGGGAATACGTATGATTATTAAATATCGCCATAATAATTACCAAATTGTAAGAACGCTTTCAGTTATCTTTTTCCAGCTAATTTTTGCTTTTTTATTGGTGGAAATACTACCACTATTTAATATGCCTGCGGTAGATTTAAAAAACGCTTGGCCATTAGATTATGATTTCCTGTTCGATTGGAATGTCAAGCAGCTTTTTGAATATGGTAACGTTGGTAAATTTGTTTTCTTTTGGGGAATACTTTTATCGGTAATTATTGTGCCAACCCTTGTTTATTTTTATGGTAAACGTTGGTATTGTTCATGGGTTTGTGGCTGTGGTGGCTTGGCAGAAACGTTGGGCGATCCATATCGTCAGCATTCAGATAAATCAATCAAAGCTTGGAAATTTGAGCGATATATAATTCATGGTGTGCTTGTTTTCGCTATTGTAATGACTGCTTGGACGGGTTATCACACATACAATGTGTTAAATGCCAGTGATTCAGAAAATGTTAAAGCTTCCTTACTAGGTATATCTGTTTTTGATATAAGAAGTTGGTATGGTTTTTTAATTGGCTCAATTTTTTCTGGCGTAATTGGTACGGGTTTTTATCCAATCTTTGGTAATCGTGTTTGGTGCCGTTTTGGCTGTCCATTAGCTGCTTACATGGGCTTGGTTCAGCGTTTTAAATCTCGTTTCAGAATTACAACCAATGGTGCACAGTGTATATCTTGTGGTAATTGTTCAACCTATTGCGAACAAGGTATAGATGTTAGAGCATATGCTCAAAAAGGACAGAATATTGTACGATCTTCTTGTGTAGGTTGCGGTGTGTGTGCTGCAGTCTGCCCTCGTGGTGTTTTAAAGTTAGAAAACGGCCCAGAAGAAGGACGAATTAATGACGATCCAATAATGATTGGTAACGAAGGTGTTAAGTTAAACTATACAGCTATAAAAGCTAAGTAAATTGTTTTGGGCGTTCCCCAAGTGTAAAACTTGGGTCGCACTTTCCGTTCATAGTCCTCGCTCGCGAGCTCACTGTGGGCTAACCACTGCAATCGCTAACGTGAAATTTTAAATAAAAATTTTTGAGTTTGGCAATAACGGATCTGTTAAATAACTGTAATCACCTAACTTTTTAAGTTCTTTAATCATGTATGAAGTAAGTAAAGCTGCTTTAACTTCGTTGCTTTGGTGTACGAAAAAGGTAATATTTATTCCTTTATAAATCCACTCATGAATATGATTTACCCATATGTCAATCCGATCGAAATCTGATCTATGTAAACCGTTTCCTACAAATCTTATCATTGTTTTATTAGCTGCAATTTGCATGTGAGCAGCGTCTCTTCTGCCAGTAGTATCTGTAATTACTAAACCTATATTTTGTTTGTTTAAAAAAGCTGCTGTTCGTTCAATTATGTTTGGTTTAAACCAACTTGGGTTTCTAAATTCTACAAAAAAGTTGAGTTCGTTTGAGATGTTTTCTATAAAATTTTTGAATATGACTGCTTCTCTAGTACCGAAATCAGGAGGCAATTGTAAAAAGGTTGGCCCTAAGTATTCTTCAAATGCTTTTATGTTTTCTGAGAAAATTTTCCATTGATCATCGCAGTTTTGCAAGCGTTTTTCATGAGAAAATAGCTTGCTTACTTTTGGGCAAAACAAAAAGTTATCAGAGTTTACTTTTTCTTTCCACTTAATAATTCGGTTTATTGCTGGTACGTTGTAATAGGTTGCATTTAACTCAATAGCGTTAAAAGCATCGCTATAGTAGTTAAGGTATTCATTTGCTCTTATGTACTCAGGGTAAACGATTTCGACCCACTCAGGCCTAACCCAGGAGGTACAGCCAATATGAATTGAGCCAGACTCAGAATTACTCTTTAATATAGTAGGTTTTTTAAGTGTAAAATCTATTTCATCTAAGTATTCTGGTTTTACTTTTCCAAACTCCATTTTAAAAGGTTTTTATAAGCCTTTCTCATCTAGCATATCTAAATAAAGGTCTTCAACATGTTTGCGAGCCCAGTCAGTTTTTCTTAAAAATCCAAGGCTCGATTTCATAGTAGGGTTATACTTAAAACAACGAATTTTTACACGTTCATGTAAATACTCCCAGCCATAGTAATCAACTAAGCGTTCTAAAATTTGCACTAGTTTTACTCCATGAAAAGGATTGTTTACTTGCTCTTCGGTAGCTTGCCTTCTGTTTTGTCTTTTTGGGTTTTCTTCATTTAACTCTTCATTAGTTTTTGGCTTAAACATCTGGTCTGATTGCTTTGGCTTATTAGTAGGTTCTTTCTTATTTGCGTTTTTTGCATCCATAAATGGCAGCTAAAGTTAATATAAAGTTTGATCTGAAAAATTGAAGTTATTTTATTCTTTAGTGCCTTTTCTTTTTAAAAGTATGCGTAAAAGTTAATGAAAGTAATTTAGCCAGTAACTTGTGTTTACCAGAATTAATTAATTTTTCAAAATACTTTTTCAGGCAGACTAATGTACTCCTTTATTGTAATGTCATTTCTAATAATATGTATTTACTTTGTTAACCGTAAGCGCCTGGTTTTTCTTATGGTTCCTATGTATTTAAAAAGTAGTTTTATCTAGTTTAAAGCACAACGCTAATCTAAAAAGTAAGTCTTCAATAATTTTGTTTACTCATTTCTTATACCTATGTGCTTTAAATCAACTACTAAAGCTAAATTAGATTTTAGGTATTTAAACCAATTATTTTGTGGCTGATAAAGTTTGTTTAATTTTTTACAAATGGTTTTGTTACACCATTTAATTCAACGTAATACACGCCCTGCGGCAAGTTTGATACATTTAGGCTAATTACATTATTATTAGATGTGCTCTTCAAATTTATATTTTCACCTAAATAATTAAATACTTTAATATTTTCTTCTGTTCTATCATTTATTTGAATGAATAGTTCATTGGTTGAGGGTACAGGAAAGAGAACGAAATCTAAATTTTCTTCATTATTAAAGTTTATACTTTTAATTTCTGAGTAGCTGTGTGTTCCATCAAAATCGGTTTGTTTAAGTCGGTAATAGTTCTGACCTAAATTTGGATTTTCATCCACAGCTTTATATTCTAAGCTTATATTTGAATTTCCTGCACCATCAATTTTAAGTAAGTTTATCCATGTGTTACCATCAGAAGATTTTTCGATAGTGAAATAATCGTTATTTATTTCACTTAGTGTTTCCCAATAAATATTGGTAACGTTATTTTCGAACTTAACATTAAAATGAGCTAGTTCAATAGGAAGTCCCGTACAATCATTAGCATCTCCACTTATCGTCCAGCCAAAATTGGATATTAAATCGGCTCGCTCCGCTACTGAATTGCAGTAACTAACATTCACGGCGGTAACTCTAACTCCAGAATTCACAGCTGCCGTTTTTGGAGTATTGGCCAAGTTTGCCCAACCAATTATAGTATTATCATAGTTGGTTACAGACATACCAGAATTATCAAACATTTTATCGAGCGAAGTATTTGCGGATGTATATGCAGGAATATTTGAAATATCCCAGCCTCCAAGGTTTTGATCGAAATCAGTTGCTCCTTCAAACATTCTAGACATATTTTCGACTCTTCTGGTTCTCCAAGAACTAATATCTTGATTAAAAGCAATTGCATTGGAGAACATTAAATCCATTACTGTTGCATTGCCAGTCTCCCATCCTCCAATATCTTTATTGAATGCGATAGCTTGGAAAAACATCCCTTTGAAATTTGATACACTACTTGTGTTCCAGGCGTCTAAACGTTGGTTAAAATTAACTGCGTTTGCAAACATTCCACCCATGTTTGACGCGCTTGAAGTATTCCAAGTGTTAATATTTTGGTTGAATGAAATTGCGCTGTTAAACATATCTGAAAAATCTCTTACCCTATCAACTTGCCATGATGAAACGTTTGTGTTAAATACTGTTGCACTATGGAACATTGCATCCAAGTACAAAGCATCTGCCATGTACCATCCACTCAAGTCTCCATTAAATACAGTGCACAGGTTAAACGCATTAGAAAAATCATTTACTCCTTGCACATCAGCAACATCTGTAGCGGTACAAGTTAAATTTGAGCAACCATAAAATGCGTTGTTCATATTGTCCCATTCTATATTACCCCATTGAACAATATTGATGATTTTCAATTTATCGCCAGTATTATTAAAGTATATTCGAGGAAACGTGCCCTTTATACGAATAATATAAGTGCCTGTGGCACCAAAATCATGAGTTTTATCACCTGTTAAACCAAATTCGTCAAAAGTTCCGTCATTGTTCCAATCTACATCATAATTGTATCCTGCTCCAGTTGTAGGTATAGTAATAGAAGTGTTGTTGGATGAACCAGGATTATTTGTTTTCCATGTTGTAATGAATGCTTGTGCATTTATTGACTGATTTAACAGTAATACTGTTCCTGCTATAAGAAAAAGTCTAAAAATAAATATAGTTCTATCCATAATCTTTGGGTTATACTTCGATTGTACGTTATAATATTTTAAACGTTACATGCCAAGTGTTAATATAAATTTAGCTAAAATATAGTATTCAAATGTCTAAAATAGATTTAATGGTTTCAAACCTAAATAGAGATGAATTTATTTATTAAATCACTCCATAAACTCTCGTGTTTAACATTTTGTTTATTTACGGCTTTATTATTTTAGGAGTAATGTGATTTTAAGCAAGAATTATACTTTATGAGAAACTCAAGACCTTATAAAAAAGTCGAAAGTGATTAAAACTAAATGAGCGCTGATATGCGCAATAAAAGCAGCTTCTAATCCTTTTTTCCAAAATAGCCAACCGCAAACAGCACCAACTAAGCCATTACCCAGTAAAATATATAGAAATATAGGGGCGTTAATATAACCAACTAAGTTATACGCAAGTGGCAAGTGCCCAAGCCCAAAAAGCACGCTAGAAACAATAATACCAAGAATATAAGGCCATTTTGTGTTAGATATGTTTGGTTTAAAAATAGCGATTGGTAGCCATGTGAATAAAGTCATAAAACCATAGCGCATAAGTATTTCTTCGGTTATGCCTCCGTACAAAAACCTGCTTATGGGGTGAAGGTTAATTTTATTACTTTCTATTAGTTCTTTAGGTAAATAATTTTTAGTGATTAAAATGGTAATCACTACAATTAATGCTGAGCTAAAACCAAATATAAAACCGTATTTTATTTGACTTGTAAAAATGCTTAGTGTGTTGGGAATCTTTTGAATAAATCCTTCAATAACGGGAGCCTTTAAGTTTACTTTTGGACCTAAATAACTACCAACCATTATGGCTGTTATTAAAAATATAGTTGGGTTTATTAGTAGCAACAACCTAATTTGTAGGTTGGAGTATTGTGCTAACGCCTTTTGTATTTCTGCACTTAATTCAATATTAGATAGTAACAAAGAACATACACCTGCAAGGCCCAAAAAAAATAAGATAAATGCTTTTCGCATTTCGTGTGCCATAGTTACTTGGGTTTAGTGCATTTAACAGCCATGTTTAGCATTACTGGAGCTAATGTTTTGTTAAACTTATGAAAGTAGTTTAAAATGGGGTAGGTTAGTTTGTGTACAAACGGAAAAAGGTGAATGCCAGGAAATTCGTCTATTTGAAAGCCTGTTTCTTTTAATTTGTTTTTTAATTGCGAACGGCTAACCCAGTTTTCTAAGCCTTGATATGGCCTAAGTTTAAGTGCGTTTGCTATCCAAATAGAAAAGTACCATACTTTGTTTGGGGTAGATAATACTAGCTTGCCTCCTGGTTTAAGCACTCTATATAATTCATCAATAGCATCTAAAGGCTGAGGTATATGTTCTATAACTTCACTAGAAACAATATAATCGAACGTGTTATCACTAAACGGAATATTTAAAATAGAACCAACTACTCTGTTTGATTTACATTTTATGGATACTTGTTGTAACAGGCCTTCTCCTAAATCCATAGAGGTTACATTTGCGCCTCTTTCTGCTGCTGCTTTGCTAAACCAACCGGTGCCACAACCGGCATCTAGCACATCTTTATTACTAATGTCTTCGGTTAATAATTCATTATAAAACACATCTAACCGTTTATTGGTGTCGTACATGTTCATTTTTGAATCGAAATCTTTCGAAAACGATTCGTAGAAGTACATTTTTTTATCGCTCGTGCTCATTTGATGATAATGTTGATTCGTCAATAATGTAATTAGGTCTGTTTTTTGATTGCATAAATAGCTTGCCTAAGTATTCGCCTATTACACCTAGTATTAATAATTGTATGCCTCCAATAAAAAGAACACTAAGTAATATTGACGTCCAGCCTTGTATTGGTTCGTTAGTTAATAAGTAAAGTAGAAGTGCATACAAGCCATAAATAGCAGCCAACACAGAAATACCCATTCCTAAAAATATTGCAAATCGTAATGGTTTTATACTGAAGGATGTAATTCCGTTTATTGCAAAACTTATCATTTTTGCTAATGGATACTTTGTATTACCATGTATTCTTTGATTTGCCTTATAATCTATTTTTGTTTTTTTGAATCCGAACCAAAAAACAAGACCTCTCCAAAATAAGTCGTTTTCTTTAAGCTTTTTTGCTACGTTTACCACTTTTCGGTCTAGTAGCCTAAAGTCTGCTGTGTTTTGTTCAATATTTAAATCGGAAAAGTAGTTCATGAACTTGTAAAAGTACTTAGCCGTTATTTTTTTAATGAAACCTAATTCTTGCCCGTCTTTTCGTTGTGTATAAACAATATC
Organism: Flavobacteriales bacterium; assembly: GCA_020628935.1. Taxonomy (GTDB): domain Bacteria; phylum Bacteroidota; class Bacteroidia; order Flavobacteriales_G; family JALEGO01; genus JAHDEG01. Next base: position 35,303 of record JAHDEG010000011.1, on the reverse strand, counting down.
AAACCCTTTTTGCCACTCGATTATTAGTTGCTCAATTATTTCGGGAGGATGTTGTAAATCTGCATCCATCATAATTACGGCATCACCATTTGCATGATCTAAACCTGCTTTTATGGCATTTTGGTGCCCAAAATTTCTGGCTAAAGAAATGTATTTAACTTTTTTGTTTTCTTTATTGAGCTTTTTTAATTCGTTTAACGTGCCATCTGTGCTTCCGTCATTTATGAAAATAATTTCATAGTTAGGATAGTTAATAAGTGCCTTAGTTCTTAGTTGGTTGGCTAGTATAGAGACATTTTCTTGTTCGTTAAAACAGGGCGTAATTATAGAGAGCGATATATTGGTTTTGCTAAGCATTTGTGTTAAAGCAAATGTACTTTTTTTTGAATTGGATTATTCATATTAATTATTTCTAAAATTAAGCAGAGTGGTGTATTGTCCAACAGCCATGTTTTTGGCTCTATTTTTTGCTTTTATGGCGTTTTCTCCTTCAAACATTTCGTCAAGGGTTTCTGTCCAAAGTGCTAGCCATTGTTCAAAATGATTAAAAGAGACTTTATGATGTAGGTTTTTATCTACCTGAATGTGTTTTTGTGTAGGATTGCCTTTGAACTTTGGGATGCCAAAAATATTAGTTTCCCAAAAATCTGTTAACTTATTTAAATGAATTGGCCAGTCTGTATCAGTAATATGGCTATTAAAAATAGGACCTAAAGTTTCATGAGATCTTATTTTACCGTAAAATGCATGTACTAAAGTTGAAATATCTTCTCTTGAGCTAATTGTTTTTCTCATTTTAATCTATTTTCCTTTCCAAGTATTTGCACACTTTTTACAGTAATAGTTATGTTGCTTGTTGCCAAATAGTTTACTCAAAAAGCTTTTTTGTTTAATGTAAACTTTATCTTCAGAATTGCAGGTTTTGCATTTTTCTTCATCTGTCTTGTAATAGAATTCGTTGTTTAATATAATTTCAGACTCAAGTTCTGCTTCTGCTTTGTTAATTAAAAACTCGTCTACTATTTCTCTTGCTTCATTAACTTGATTAGAATTTACTTGCAGTCTTATACCTCCAATTGCCTGAGAAAGAAGAGGGTCTATAGTAACAGTCTCTAAATCTGCAAAATGAAAATTTATATTATGAGATTCAAGAAGGGGTATGAGCCCTATGATTTCATGCTGGTATGAAAACTGATGAATTGTTACTAAGCGAGAGCTCATTTAGCAGGTAAAACTTTACTTTTTACTTCTCCAAAGCCAACTCTAATATTATTTTTAATGCAATGACCTTTCATTATTACGGTATCATTATCTTGAATAAACTTTCGGGTAGTTCCGTCAGGCATTTCAACAGGTTTTGTGCCTTTCCAGCTAATTTCTAACATAGAGCCATAAGAAGTTTCATCGTTGCCACTAATAGTACCTGAAGCCATCATGTCTCCTGCTCTAACATTACAGCCATTTACAGTATGATGTGCTAATTGCTGATTCATGTTCCAATACATGTTTTTATAATTGGATTTGCTCACAGACTTTTGCTTGCCTTCAGGTGTTTCTAAAATTACTTCTAAATTTACATCATAATGGTTATTGCCTTCGTATTCTAAATAAGGAAGTACCTTAGGCTCTTGAACTGGCCCTTCGGTTTTAAATGGTGCTAATGCATCTAATGTTACAACCCAGCAAGATATTGATGTTGCAAAGTTTTTTGCTAAGAATGGACCTAACGGAATATATTCCCATTTTTGAATATCTCTCGCACTCCAGTCGTTACAAAGTACCATTCCAAAAATATAGTCTTCGGCTTCTTTTGTGCTAATTGATTCTCCTAATGGTTTACCATCATAAGTGATAAAGCCCATTTCTAATTCAAAGTCTAATAATTTGGAGTTTCCAAATACAGGGTTACTATCATCTGGTTTTTGTTGTCCTTTTGGGCGATAAATATCTTGTTCTGAAGGAATAATAGAGGAGGCTCTACCGTGATATGCAACAGGTAAATGCTTCCAGTTTGGGAGGAGTGCATTATCTGGGTCTCTAAACATACATCCTACATTGTAGGCATGTTGCTCGCTGGAGTAAAAATCGGTGTAGTCTCCAATATTTACCGGTAAGCACACTTCTACCATATTCATGGGGATTAAAACCTGCTTAACATGGTGTTCATTTTTTTTAAGTTCATCGTTAGAATCGGTAAATAACTCTGAAATACGATTTCTTAACTCTCTAGTCGCTAATTTTCCAAATTTCATTAGCGGGTTTAAATATTCTTGATTTAAAACCTCTCCTAGCTGTAAACGACTCAAGTATCCTAATTCTGAAAGTGTGTGTAAGTCAATTACATTATCGCCCAAAGCCACGCCCACTCTTTTAGTAAGTTGCTTGGTTTTAAAAATGCCAAAGGGTAAATTCTGTAAAGAAAAGTCACTGTTTTTATCAATAGGTGCCCAGCTTTTTAAATTAGGATTGTTTGCTTTAATCATTTGTAAATTTTTATGTGTAAAGTTAAGAAATACTAAGTTTTTAACCCCGCTTTTAATAGTAAAGTAGGTACGAGTAAGCTAATTATTAGTAATGGAGCTATTGCAATATTTAAAAGCCCGTTTAAAATCATAAAACTCACAACAATTAATATCCCAAAGCCAATGTAAGTTGCTTTTTTATCATTTTGTAGTAACCATTTTCTGAAAAATAAAAAGGCTAAAGCTGGAATTAGCCATATTAGGTTTTGATTTACTTGTGTAGCATCATGATCTGTCCAAAACCACAACAGAAGAACTACTATAATTATTAGTAAAATAATAACATGAAAAATGCCATACAATACACGTAGTAACTTTAATTTTTTGCTTTTAGCAACAGCAAAAAAAGTAATTAATAGTAATATACTTGCTATTAAAGGGTAGTGAAGAGACTTTTTATTAAAGTCAGCCCCGGGTATTAGTTTAGAAGAGCTTTTAACTATTTTATTACCGTTTGTATAAGTGTGGTTTAAGTTGTTTTCTAAAAGTTCAGGTAAGAAATTTTCTTCCTCTTTATTCATAATTTTATCTGTAGGCATTCCTAAAGCGATATCAATGCCAAATTGTGCCCATTGTTTTTCTAAAAGGTAAGAATGTATAGCATTTCTAAATGTTTTGTTCTCGCTTTCCTCATCAATAATTAAATCGTTATTTACTACGTTTTTAATAAGTTCCCATATTTTAGTTGAGCAATTGTTATAAAGAAAATCATACTTATAATATCGGTCTTCACTTTCATAGGTTTTTTCAAGTATCTTAATAAATCTGTTGGTTTGGTCTTCCGTTAGGTTTAAAACTTGCTCTCTTACCTCTCGGTGTTCATAAACATATGTTCTAATAAATCGTTTGTATTCGTCAACATCTAGGTAATAATTCAGCTTTCCTCTCATAAACTTTATATAAAAGTTAGGCTCACTAAAATTAAATGTTCCAAAATTAAAAACATCATCTCTGTTTTTTGACAAATCTTTTATTCTAATAGCTGTATGGCCAAAGGCTGAGTATAACTCATCACCAGCTGAACAAGTTATAATTGATATTTCTGTTTTATCTTGGGCTATTGAGATTGAAGATAACAGGCTGAAAAAAATAATTATTATCGTTTTAAAATGATTCATTTGCTTATTAAGTGTGTAAAATATTGTTCAATTTATTGACTGAAGATTGCCAGCTAAAATTTTCAAGTACATGCTCGTACCCATTTTTAGAAATACGATTGTAAAGTGGTTTATCCTCCAATAATTTAAAAATGTGTTGAACATATTCTTGAGCTTTCTCAGCAATTAAAATTTGTTCATTCTGATTCGCATTTAAGGCTCCATTAGCCAATTGAGAAGTTATGCAGGGTATTTGCATGGCCATAGCCTCTAGGAGTTTGTTTTGTAATCCTGAGCCTAATTTTAAAGGAGCGATGAATATTTTTCCTTTAGCATACGATTCTCTAATATCGTCTACCCATCCGGTCACAATTATGTTTTTGTTTGCTAGTTTACGAACCTTTGCACTGGGGTTTGCCCCGCTAATTAATAATTTTATTTCAGGTTTTTTCTTAACTAGTAGTGGCATTATTTCAGAAGCTAAGTATTGGGCGCAATCAATATTGGGTGGGTATCCCATATTACCTGTAAATACTAGGTCAAATTCTTTATCTCTTGAAATTGCTGTTGGCGAGAAAAAAGATGTATCTATTCCATTAGGTATAACGTGAATATTATTTTTTAAAGGGTGTTTAATTTCCTGTTTATCTTGTTCTGATATAATTGTTTTATGTTCAAATAAATCAAATATTAGGTTTTCATAGTTAGCTAATCTTTTAGCTTCATCTTTAAAAAAGGTAGATAACAGTGAAGTTTTATTGCTTCTTCGTTTCATTCCAACTGATAGACAATCCATATAGTCTAGCGTTTTAGGGATAAAGCTATACTTTTTAACATATTCAGTAACCCTAATAAGCTGGCAGTAAATATGTTGAGGTGCATGATCTTGTATTATTTGGTCTATCTTTTTTTGTGCTTCCTCTTGATAAAAATAGTGTGTTTGTAAAGGTTTCTTATCAAAATAAGAAGAGAGCGTATTTTGATAGATCTTAAACTTATTTAGTTTAATAAAATAGGTGTTTTTACAAAACTCGCTTAGTATTTTATGAGCTTCTTTATGAGGCTTGCTATCAGTTAAGCAGCAAAGGGTAATTTCATTTTCCTTTGCTAATAATTTTATTTGATTAAATGCACGCAATTTGTCTCCTTTTTCAAGGGGATATGGAATTCGTGACAATAAAATCATTAATCTCATAGTGCAAAGGTGCTGAAAATTGACATATTACCATTTAAAGTCTGTAATAAAAATATAATCGATACGTTAGATATAGCTCAAAAATTTTAGTTATTTTGTATGTATATGGCAGATGATCATTCAAATAACGAAGAAGAAGAGAAAGACGAAGAGTTTTTAAATGCCTCAGCAAGCGATGGTTCTGAAGGAGATAAAATTATTCCGGTATCAGGTATGTACAATGAGTACTTTCTTGATTATGCTTCTTACGTTATTTTAGAACGGGCGGTGCCAATGGTTAACGATGGTTTTAAACCAGTACAAAGACGTATTCTTCATTCAATGCGTGAATTGGAAGACGGTCGATACAATAAAGTTGCCAATGTAATTGGTAACACAATGAAATATCACCCACATGGTGATGCTTCTATTGGTGATGCGATGGTTCAATTAGGACAAAAAGATTTGTTAATTGACATGCAAGGAAACTGGGGTAATATTTTTACCGGAGATCGTTCTGCAGCACCGAGATATATAGAAGCAAGGCTTTCTAAATTCGCTTTAGATGTAGTATTTAATCCGAAAACTACAAACTGGCAATTATCTTACGATGGTAGAAATAGGGAACCCTTAAACTTACCCGTAAAGTTTCCATTGCTTTTAGCACAGGGTGCAGAAGGTATTGCCGTAGGTTTGGCTTGCAAAATTTTGCCTCATAATTTTAATGAGCTTATAGATTGCTCAATAAAACATTTAAAAGGGAAAAAATTCACACTTTTACCAGATTTTTTAACAGGCGGTACTGCAGATTTTTCTGCATATAATAACGGACTAAGGGGGGGGAAAATTCGTGTTAGAGCTAAAATTGATGCTCTTGATAAAAAAACGTTGGTAATAACAGAGATACCTTTTAATACAACAACTTCCTCCCTAATTGATTCTATTCTTAAAGCAAATACTAAGGGCAAAATAAAAATAAAAAAGATAGAAGATAATACGGCCGAAAATGTTGAAATACTCGTTCATTTAAATGCTGGTTTATCTCCTGATAAAATGATTGATGCACTTTATGCATTTACAGATTGTGAAATATCTATTTCGCCTAACGCCTGTATCATTGAAAATGATAAACCACATTTCATTGGTGTTGAAGATATTCTAAGAAAAAATACAGAAAACACCCGTAACCTGCTTCAACTCGAATTAGAAATACGAAAAAACGAGCTCGAAAACTCTTGGCATGCTGCTTCATTAGAGAAAATTTTTATTGAAAATCGTATCTATCGCGATATTGAAGAGTGCGAAACTTGGGATGAAATTATAGAAACCATACACAAAGGATTAAAACCTCACATTAAGCATCTTATTAAACCAGTTACAGATGAAGATGTAGAGCGTTTGGTTGAGATTAAAATTAAGCGAATCTCAAAGTTTGATAGCTTCAAAGCAGATAATTATATAAAAGGGTTAGAAGAGGAGCTAGAAGTTGTAAAAGGAAACCTCGCTGATATCATAAACTTTAGCATAAAGTTTTATGAGGATATTAAGAAAAAATACGGCAAAGGAAGGGATCGAAAAACAGAAATAAGATCGTTTGGCACCATTGAAAGAACAAATGTTGCAGTCGCTAATACAAAACTATATGTTGATAGATCTGAAGGGTTTATTGGCATGGGACTCAAAAAGTCAGAATCAGAGTTTGTGTGCGATTGTTCAGATATTGATGATGTAATTATTATTAGAAAGGATGGCGTAATGCAAATCACTAAAATTGCCAATAAAACATTTGTAGGTAAAAATATTATTCACGTAGCAGTTTGGAAAAAAGGCGACAAACGCACCACTTATAATTTAATTTATAAGGATGGCGAAAGTAAAAAAGCATATGCTAAACGTTTTCAAGTTACATCCATAACCCGAGATAAAGAATATGCCTTAACCAAAGGCGCTAAAGGCTCTGAAGTACTGTATTTATCAGTAAATCCTAATGGCGAAGCTGAGGTGGTATCTATCCTTCTAAAACCTATTGCTAAAGTTAGAAAGCTAAAATTTGAACAAGATTTTGGAGAACTAGCCATTAAGGGTAGAGGAGCAGCCGGTAATACGGTAACAAAATATCCGGTAAAGAAAATCGAACAAAAAGAAAAAGGCTTGTCCACTTTAGGAGCTCTTAAACTATGGTTTGACGATTCTGTAATGCGGTTAAATAAGCAAGAGCGAGGAGATTACTTAGGGGAGTTTGGTGCCGAAGATAAAATACTAACCATTAATCAATCAGGTAATTATCGTTTAGTAGGATTAGATGTATCTACTCATTTTGATGATGATTTAATACATATTGAAAAATGGAAGCCTAATAAACCTATCTCTTGTATATATTGGGATGGAGAAAAAGAACAGTTTAATGTAAAAAGGTTTTTAGCCGAAGATTCAGATAAAAAAGTCAGTTTTATAACGGAGCACGAAAAGTCATACTTGGAGTTTGCATCTACTGATTGGATACCAATGGTAGAACTAGAGTTTAAAAAAGAAAAAGGTAAAGAAAGAGAATCTGAAACAATAAATGTAGCAGAATTTATTTCTGTAAAAGGATTAAAAGCTATAGGTAACAGACTTACAACCAATAAAGTAAAGTCAATAAATAGGTTAGAACCTCTGCAACCTAATTTGGGTGAGTTGGTAGAGATGAAAGAGCCAGCTGAAGAGTCAGTAGATGGTAATACTGAAGAAACTCTTCAAGTTAATAACGAGGGTGCTGAGCTAAAAAAAGAACCTAAGAAGACTAAAAAACCTAAATCTAATGACGATGATTTATTAAATCAATTTGAGTTAGAATTTTAGTTAAATCAACAAATTTCTATTTAAGCGGTTAGTTTCATTTTTAATTTGGTTGCATATGACTGTAATTATTAGTTATATTTAGTACCATCCTAACAACTATACTTTATGATTAAAAAACTTACGTTTTCACTCACATTTTCATTTTTTACAACTTTATTAGTGGCTCAATTAAACATGGGCTCGTTTGGTAGCAGAACTTATCCTAACGAAAAACTAAATGATGTTTGGGGTTATGCCGATTCTCTTGGAAATGAATACGCTTTAGTGGGAACTCGAAAAGGTTTTTCAATACTAGATGTTACCGATCCGGTAAACGGAATGCCTGAGTTATTTTATAGAGATGGCTTTAACTCAACTTGGCGTGATATTAAAACATGGAAGCATTATGCGTATGTAACAACAGATAGAACCCAAGATGGTACCGGTTTTGGTTTGTTAATTGTAGATATGAGCACACTAGCTACATCTGATACGATTGCTTCAAAATACTATACAGGAGTAAATTATCCTTTTCAAAGTGCACATAATTTATATATAGATGAAAATGGATATTGTTATGTTTTTGGAGCAAATTATAGTGAGGGAGGAGCAATAATTTTAGATTTAAGCCAAGATCCTTGGAACCCTACAGAAGCTGGTTTATACGATGAGTATTATTTTCACGATGGAGTAGTTAGAGGAGATACACTTTGGGGTTCAGCAGTATATGACGGTATTACAATAGCTGCAGATGTAACAAGTAAAACAAACCCTGTAACTATGGCTGCTTGGGATACACCAAGTGAGTTTTCACATAATGTTTGGGTTTCTGATGATGGTAATTATGTGTTTACTACCGATGAGGTTTCAAATGCATATGTTGCATCGTATGACGTGTCGGATTTGTCAAATGTGGTGGAATTAGATCGTTATCAATCCAGTCCAGGTGAAAATGTTATTCCTCATAACACACACTATTACGATAAATATTTAGTGACATCTTATTATAGGGATGGCGTAACTATTGTGGATGCAAACCATCCTTACAACCTTATAGAAGTGGGCAATTATGATACATCTCCCTTGAGCGGAGATGGTTTTAATGGCTGTTGGGGAGCTTACCCTTATTTACCATCGGGTAATATATTGGCAACAGATATGGAAGAAGGATTGTTTGTGCTGTTCCCTATTTATAAGAGAGGCTGCTATTTAGAAGGATTCGTAACAGATGGTGTTTGTGGAGCGAATTTGGATGGAGTTAAAGTAGAAATTTTAGGAACAGATATAGAAAAATTTTCACTACAAGACGGTGCGTTTAACACTGGTTATCATACCTTAGGCACGTATACAATACGATTCTCGAAGTTTGGTTACGAAACTAAAGAAGTTACTGGAGTTACCTTAACGAATGGGCAAACCACTAATTTAGATGTAGAATTAGTACCTGTTTCTTCAGCGGTAGATTTAGCAGGGATAGTTCAAGATGCTCAAGGTAATTCAGTTGAAGGAGTTTCAGTAGTGGTGTACAATGAAGCCATTAGTTATAATTTCATAACAGATGCTAGTGGTAATTTTGAGCGTTGTGGTATTCCTTCTGGTACTTACGAAGTTTCTGTTTCTAAGTGGGGATACAAGCCAGTTTGCTTGCCGAGTACAGTTATAGATGCTTCAAATACAAATTTATCATATTCTTTAATTGAGGGGTATGAAGATAATTTTGAAAATGATTTGGGATGGGTAGTTGAAACAACAGCAAGTAGTGGCGATTGGGAAAGAGGCATTCCTAATGGTTCAGCACAAGATGATGGAACACTTTCTAATCCAGATACAGATGCAGCAACCGATTGTGGCGAAAAAGCTTATATAACAGGAAATAACATGACCAATAATCCTTGGGAGGATGATATTGATGATGGAATTACAGTATTAAAATCTCCTCTTTTTAATGTGGATGGATACGGCTCTGCTCAACTAAGTTTTAGTCATTGGTTTTCTTCTTTCAATTCGCAGGGTAATAATCCGTTAAATGATTATATGGATGTGAAAATTTCTGACGGAAATCAAACAGTTACATTGATGTTTAGAGATGCTACTTCAACAATGTCTGAATGGTTGTCAGATACATATACCTTGTCAGACTATGTAAATACAACCTTACCTCTTCAGTTAATTGTAACAGCAGTTGATATTCCTGAAGGAAACATTACAGAAGCCGGGTTTGATGATTTTAAAGTGTTTGATGCAGCATTATCTCAAAAAGAGGTTTCAACAAAGACGAATGTTATCTTTTACCCTAACCCTAGTAGTGGGCTGTTGAATTATTCTTTTGCAAACGCTACAAGTACTACAAAATATATTCAAATAAGAAATATATTAGGTGAAGTTGTATTGCAAGAGCCAATAATATCAATGGAAGGTCAAATTAACAGCGCTAATGGTTTAGCCACCGGAACTTACCAGGTTTCAGTTTACGATAATAACATAAAAGTAGCTACTCAAAAATGGATTAAATATTAACTTTTTCACTTTTATTCAGATAACATTTGAAGCATTTATTAAATAGCTTTAGTATTATATAAATGCTTTTATTACTTTTGAGTTAATCCTACAACTATTGGCTATGCAAGATGAAAATAATATTGATGCGGAAGATGGCTTAAACAGCGAGTCTTTATCAAATATAGAAGAAACAACTAGCGAAATTAAATCAGTAGTTGAAGATTCTACTGTTGATTACTACGATGCATCTAAATCTTTGAAAGAAAATTTAGAAGTATTTTTTACTAAATACAGAAAAAGTAAGCTTAAGCATGTGCCTAAATTGGTTTCTGAGTTTAAAGGTAAGGAAGCTGAGGTTATGGCTTATCTTAATTATAAATATGTAACTAAGGTTAATGCTTTGGTTAAAGGAGAGCCAGTTCCAAGTTTTGGTTCTAAAAGAAAAGTTTCTGAATTAGATTCTTCGCTCGATTTTATGGATGATCAGTTAAATGATACTCCTAAAAAAAGTAAAAAGGGATTAATAATAGGCATAATTGCAGTTTTAGTTCTTGCTTTAGTAGGATGGTTTTTTGTAAAGCCAATGCTCTCTGGTGATCATAAAGAAGACGCTGTTCATGAAGAAGTAGAAAATAATGTTGAAACAACAGTTGAAGAGCCAGAAATAAAAGTAGAAGATATAGAAGAGCATTTAGAGAGCGCAAACACTGCAGAAGATTCTGCGGCTATGATTGAACGAATGCTAGGTGAGTAATATATTTAGAGAGGTGTCCGAGTGGCTTAAGGAGCACGCCTGGAAAGCGTGTGTGCGTTTACGCGTACCGAGGGTTCGAATCCCTCTCTCTCTGCTTTAAAAATTTAGTAGGTATTAATTATTTAATAGTTAATGCTTTTTTTCATCCCTTCCTCAATAATAATTTTACAGCGCTTTTGTATTCCAAATTATAAAGAGCTAGGAACTATTGATGTTAAAAAGAAATTAATAACCTGCCTTTACGTATTTTTGAGTGATTCTTTTGTGTTTAGAAGTAGCAGAGTTAACCTTAAGTATGAAATGTTTAAACTATCTTAAGGATAGCGTCATATTCCTCTACATCAAACTTATTAGTAAAAATTTTGATGGACTTAGTAACTATTTCGTTGGCTTGTTCAGAGTTATAGCCTAATCCTGCAGCATAACTCATCAACATTTTCATTTCAGGCTCATCTAAAACGTGATCGCTGTAAATGATTTTAAAGAAATCTAACAGGTGCTGTTTTCTATCCATTGCATCAACTGGGGTATGAATGGGGTAATGTTTATTTCCACTGGTTATATCTATGTATTCTTGGTCTGTAATACCTAATTTTTTGGCAAACCCCTTAACTATGCTGTCTTCTGATTCGTTAATTGAACCATCAACCGAAGCAAGTTTAACTATAGCTGCGAAATGTGATAAATTACTTTTATGTTCACTAGATTGATATAAGTCAGCTATAGCCATTTTAATTGAATTTGATATTGTATTGATATAATTACTGCAAAAATATGATACGTTGCTCTTATAAAAAAATATTTATTCGTTGTTTTTACATGGGGCCATATCCTTTCATTTTAAATCAGCAGAAATTAATATTTATTTATAAAGCTCCAGGTTAATATCATATCTGTTATGGTTTATTCGCTTAATAAATGTCTATTTTTGAGTTTTTAAATAGAAAGTTAGCCCAAATACATTATTTAGTTTGTTTATGAAACAGCATGAAGGCCATAATCACAAAGAAGTACTTGAAGCAACTAACAGTCCCATTGTTGACTATTTCAAAAACTTTTTTGAAAGTAGTGATTTTATGCCTCATGGGCACTGCTATTTTTGGCGGCCAGAAGTATTGTGGACTACCGTAGTTGGTGATTTATTAACATCAATTGCTTACATGGTTATTCCAATCATGATGATTGTATTTATAAGAAAAAGAACAGATTTAAAGCTGAAGGGTATTTTTTATCTTTTTGCTGCATTTATTATCTCTTGTGGATTAACACACATGATTGATATTTGGACCATCTGGACTCCTACCTACAGACTGCAGTCTATATTAAAGCTAATAACAGGTTTAATATCAATAGCAACTGCAATAATTTTAGTTCCAATTTTACCTAAGGCATTAAAAGTGCCATCACCAGAACAATTTGCCAAAGAAGTTCAAGAGAAAGAAGAGGTTAAAAAGTTATTAGCTCAAATCGAAAGAAACAATAGCCAGCTGAAAATGCTATACGGTTTGATCGCAAATTTTTCTAACAATTTTGACGAAGATGTAATTCATTTATTGAAGGAGGTCACTAGAATGCTAAACCTTAAAATTGGTATCATAAGTGAGGTTAAAAACAATAAGTATGTTGTTAAATATACATTTCATGAAGCTGGTTTACTTACTGGTGGCGAAACTTTTGATATTGGTAATACCTATTGTGATATAGTATTAAAGGAGAATAAATTAATTCATATTGATAGTATGAAAGATTCTGTTTACAATGCACATCCTTGCTATGGAGCATTTAAGTTAGAGTCTTATATTGGAATACCACTTTTAGTAAATAGTAAAACCTACGGAACGCTCAATTTTTCAAGTGATACAACTAGAGTAGCTTTTAATAAGTCGGAGATAAATTTACTTCGTTTATTAGGAGGATGGATAAGTACTGCATTAGAAAGGGAAGCTATGAAAAAGGAACTGGGAGACAAGAAAGAATTATTAGATGCAGTTTTGCAGCAATCCCCCTTTGGAGTTGTGGTTGCTGATATGAAAGGTGATATCATATTATCAAATCAGTCGGGAAGAGAAATAATCGCAGATGACAATATTGAAGGAGTAAACAAAGGTGAAATGGTTAGTAAATTCGGAGTGTTCGAATTAGATGCAGTTACCCCTTTAAAAGAAACTGATTTACCAATAGTTCGAGCCCTAAACGGTGAACAAGACGTCAGAACAAGATTAATTTTGAAACGTCCAGGGTTTCATGATATTACCTATTTAGATGTTAGAGCTGTTCAGTTAAAAGATTTGGCTAATAAACCTTCTGGTGCAGTTGTACTGTTCGAAAATATCAACAATCAAGTCAACTCAGAAAAAGAACTCAGAAAAGCAAATGAAGAACGTAATTTAGCAATATCAAATCTTCAAAAGAGTAACAAACAGTTAGAGCAATTTGGTTATATGATATCTCACGATTTACAAGAACCTCTAGGAACAATTCAGAGTACAATAGAAATTTTTGAGTTAAAGTATAACACTGTTCTTGATGACAAGGGGTTACAGTTTTTAAGTTTTGCTAAAGATGCAGCAACAAGACTAAAGATTCTCATTACAGATATTTTAGAGTATTCTAGATTTAATAATAGTGAGCTTAAAAAAGAAAAAATTAATACTAACGAATTATTACAAAATGTTAAAGCTGATTTAGAACAAGTTTTAACTGAAAAAAATGCTAATATTGAAATTACTGATTTACCTGATATAGTTGCTTCAAAATCTCACCTCTATCTCTTGTTCAAAAATTTTATAACTAATGGTTTAAAGTATAACGAATCTGAAAATCCGTTGGTTACTATTGACTGTACTGTGAAAGAGTCTTTTTGGCAATTTAGTATTAGTGATAATGGAATAGGAATAGATGAGAAATATCACGATAAAATTTTTGAGGTTTTTCAGAGATTAAATACAAGAGATGAGTATTCGGGAACGGGTATTGGTTTAGCTACTTGTAAAAAAATAATTAAAGATCATAATGGAAAAGTATGGTTAAAATCAGGCTTAAATAAAGGAACCACCTTCTATTTTACACTTAAAGTATAAAAATGAAAAAGATTGATAGTGTTTTATTAGTTGATGATAGCTTAGCTACAAACCTAATTAATAAAGAATTAATTTTAACTCTTGGAATTACAGATAGAGTTGAAACTGCGAAAAATGGTTTAGAGGCTTTAGACTATATTAAAAAAGGAACTGAGGATAGCAGTTATATTCCTTCGCTAATATTTTTAGATATTAATATGCCTAAAATGAATGGTTTCGAGTTTCTTGAAGCGTACAATGATTTTAGTGACTCACTAAAAAAATCGGTTGTTATATTAATGCTGAGTACATCTATACTACAAGATGATAAAGACAGGGCAGATTCGCTTGGTGTTTCAGAGGGGTTTTTATCTAAACCTCTTACAGCAGAAGGTTTAAGAGCTACTATGAGAAAACATTTTAATTGGTGAATCGCTAAATAACAACCACTAACACTATTTAAGCAACTCAGGAAATTTTAGTATTGCTTTTTTATAACGGGGAATAGACACACCAACAACGTAACCTTGACTAGGGTTTCGTTTAACGAAATTTTGATGATACTGCTCAGCTTTATAAAATTTCTGTAGTGGGAGTACTTCTACTGCAATTTTAGGGTTGTCTAGTTCCTTTGTATGAGCCTCTATTTGGGCTTTTTCTTTCTCCAATTGATATAAAAACTATTAACATTTACTGTATTTCTTATTTAAATTATAGATTCGGGTATCTTACTAGTATGGCTACTCAGTAGCTTAATTACAATAAAATATTAATGAGAGCCAATATGTGTTAACTATTATTAATAGCATAAACAATTGCTACAACACCATAAGTTTTTTACTTCCATAATATTTTAAGCGTTAAAATTTTATACATAAATACGTTTATATACATAAGTGTTTTAAGCATATTTACGTTTAAAAACTAACTTTTACAGTTCTCTTTTTTTGCAATATTGGTGCAAAATGATTTAGATGTTAAAAGAAAATTTTTTTTACCTTGTTTTAATAGTATTATCATTAAAAGCCAATTCTCAAGGGATTGGTATTAATGAGTGCAATCCAGATTCTTCAGCTATTTTTGAAATTGAGTCTACCACTCAGGGAGTTCTATTCCCTCGAATGACCACTGCTCAGTTAAAAGCAATTCCTTCTCCAGCAAAGGGTTTAATTGCATTTTCATTAGACGATAGTACTTTACACATGTTTGATGGCGGGCGGTGGAGTAATTTTAAAACAACTAATACTCAATTATCGATTAATATTACGGTAAACTCTGCCTTAGCTACTTGGTCTGCAATGCCAGCCGCAGGAACAGAATTCTTAGGATTATCGATACATCGCTTTAAAGTAGGCTTGTCAAATGCAGATTCAGTAAGATTAATGGTTAATGTTTCTACAGGCAGTATTGGCACAGCTAATTTAGGTGCTGAGTACTCATTAGATAATGGAACTTCATGGAGTGCTTTAGATGGATTAACTGGCCCGGCAGCACCCATTGGGGTCTCAGGATTGAGTGATTCTGGCTGGGTAGAGATTGAAGAAGACTCTAAGACGGATGTACTTATCAGAATTATTGGTTTTGGGGGTAATGGACTAGCTTCTCCTGCAGTAGGTCTTATAGCTTTACAATTTAAGTAATGGATATGTATAAATATTATTTTTGTATTATATTTCTTTGTTGTTCTAGTAAAATTTTCGCTCAAATAAATTTATGCAATAAAGGCACAAAAATTCATTTAGATTCTGCAGTAACATTAACTGTACAAGGTACTTATTATCATGATAGTTCAATGACTACTCAAGCAGAGTTTGAAAATGCAGGTTTATTTGAAATTACGGGCGATTTAGTGAACAGAACCACTAATGAAGTATTTACTTTAGACTCTGGAACTTTGGTTATGAACGGAACCGCTTTACAAAATATTGGTGGTAGCAATCCTGTACAAATAAATAATCTTCTTTTAGAAAATACGAGTGCTATACCCCACCTTAGTTTGAACACATCAATAATTGTTGGTGATACATTACGATTAACAGATAAAGTAATTAATTTAAATACAGAAACCTTAACATTAGGACTTTCTGTAGCTAAGAGTGGTTTTATTGACATTGGTTCTGGTAGCATTTACGGAGGTAATTTTAAAAGGTGGTTTGGTTTATCTACAATTTCAGATGGTGGAAATAAAGGTTTATTACCAGCAGGTGATGAAAATTTTTATAAACCAGTTTATGTTTCTATGCCAGTTACCGCACCTACTATAGGAGGTACAGTTATGGTTTCATATCAAACTGAACTTTCTGTAAATGATGTGTCAATAGTTGATGGAGTAGAAACTATTGTTAGAAGACATAATTCTCATTGGACTTTAACTGTTGGAGATGGATTAACTGGAGGGAATTATAACGTACAAATGTATGCAAAGAATATAGGTGTGGTTGGTGACCTTAGTCATTTAAGAGTGATGAGAGAATCTTCAGTGATTGGGACTGCAGGTGTAAATTCTGGGGATGCTGTAAATCCGATTGTGCAAAGAGTAGGATTAAATACTACTGAACTAAATAGTATTTTTAAAATAGGATCTATTAATAATACTACCACTCCACTACCTATTGAGCTTATCAGTTTTTCAGGTGAATCAATAGGGCATATGGTGGAGTTAAGTTGGCAAACCTTAACAGAAATAAATAATAATTTTTTTGATTTGTATTGTAATCAAAAATTAATAGGCTCAGTGTCAGGAAACGGTAATAGTAATACATTAAATAAATATTCTTTTTTACATGATTCGCCTAGTGAAGGAGTTAATTATTATAAGTTAAAGCAGGTAGACTACAATGGGAATCATACATTTTATCCCCCTATTGCTGTTGAATGTAAAATAAATGCCGATGAGTTGAAAATCAGGGTGTTTGATAATTCTATTTATTTAGAAGGATTAACAAAAAACCATGATTATTATTTAACTATAAATAATGTAAATGGTCAAGTAATATTTAGTCATAAATTTACTACGGGTAACTCCAAGTATACGATCACTTGCGATTTTCTTAAAAAGAGCAGGTTTTATATACTTTCACTACTTAACATATCATCAAAACAATTTATCAATCATAAAGTAATTCCTGAATGAATTTTTCGACTTAAAATATTTGATAAAAATTAAAGCCAACAATTTGCTCTAAAGTCCCCCCAAGGATCTAAATCCTTGGGAAAGACTTAATCAGTAAAAATCTGCTAATTTCTGACCTGTCTAAATAAATAAAGTGTACAATTATATTTTTAATCAGAAATTTTAGAGAAATAGCTATTTAAATTTTTACACTAATTCTAGGCCATTTGTTTGCTTTTGATGCTTTTTTCAAAAGCGTTGATGTATTCAAGATTAAACTGATCGCTTACTTGGGAATAAGAGTGCAGTTTAACTTGTTTAGCACCAAGTTTCTTTTTCTCTATGCTCGCTGTAAATCCAAAATGTAATTGTTTACAGCCAAGCACTGAGGCTTTAAGCATTGTTTGGTAAAGTGTTTGTCTGTATAGTTCATGAGAAGCAGGTAAGCTATAATCTAATCCAATTATTTTAGCGTAAAATTTTTCTTTGTGATTGTATCCATATAGTATACTAACAATTTCTTGTGATTTTTTTTCCCTAAGCAAAATTACATGCCAGTTCTTGCTCAATAAGATTTTCTTAAAAAGTTGTTTGGGTAGCTTAAAAGTGTTTAGTTCTTTGCTTTTTTCGTGTACATTTTTATATAGGTTATAGCAATGATCAAATTGATTCAGAATTATATTTTTATCATACTCAATAGAGTACAACTTCCTATTTGGTAGAATGTGCTTTCTAACGTGTCTTCTAGATTTAGTAGAAATTGTATCCAAAAAGTCTTCCTCCAATATAAAATTAATTGGTGCAATATTGTTAGCAGGCATTTCATTTTTTATAAACCCATAAGCAATAAACAATTGGTCTAATGAACTATCTTGACTATCAAAATCTCTCATTAACAAGGTGTTTGCTTGGTGCTCGTATTTAAGTTTTTCAATTTTGTTAAAAAGCATGTGAATGGCTTGCTTCCATTTAGGGTGTTTTTTGTTTAAAAACAAGTGATTCCCCTCTGTTAGTTGGGTTCCCATCATCATCATTTTTGATGTCATGTAGTACGGGTCGTTCAGTCGTTCGTGCTCTATTACTTCAGATTTTTCTTTACTTGATAACATGTCATCTTTTACAATGCTTGTAGTAAAAAAAGTTTGCAAAATAACATCTTGGGTATAGGTATCAGTTATACTAATATAATCAAAGTCCCAATTAAGATGTTTAGTCGATGTGTTTTTGTAAACAGATTCAAATATTTGGAGGGAATTAGAATCTATCATGTTAAGCTTTCCTAAATGTAAATTCCATTTTTTTTGATCAATATTATTTACAGTTTGGTGGTGAGAAAGTAATAACTGATTTTCATTTACTTTAATTGTTAGTGTTTTTGGTTTTTCCACCGGAATTGGTAGTTTAAAAGCTTTATAGATTCTTTCTTCTGAAAAATTTTCTTGTTTAAGTACAGTATTCAGATTATGTTTTAGTGACTCAACTAAACCATCAATGTCACGTTTATTGTGATGATTTGTTATAGTGAACCTAATACCAGAGTTTCTAGGAGATACTGCCGGAAATACACCGTAGTTGGTGTAAAATCCATCATCCATTGTTTTTTGAATTACTTTAGTTGCTAGCTTTGGTAAGCTTGCTCCAATGAAAAATATGGGTCCCTCATTGTTAGCGATTAATGGAAGTTTTGCCTCTTTAATTTTCTGATTGCAGTAGGCGATTTTTCTCATTAATTTATTCTGTAACACATTAACCTCATTCGATAAATGTATTTTTGATGAAGCTAAAGAAGCTCCTAGTATTGCCGGTTGAGAAGGTCCGCAGGCCATTAAAGTCAACGAACACCTCTGTATAAGTTCACTCTGCTTTTTATTTTTAAATAGAAATACCGCACCACCTGATCCAAATCCTTTTGCTAAAGAAGTTGCAATAATCATGTTTTCATGTTGGTCTATTTGGCTTAATGTGTAACCTCTTCCATTTTTTCCATAACAACTCATTCCATGTGCGTCATCAACATACACGGATAGTTGTTCATATTTGTTCATTAAAGCCTCAATTTGTTTTATGGGTGCAAAATCTCCGTACATTGAGTACACACCATCAATCATGTACCATATTCTGCGATACTTATTTCTATAGCTTTTTATTTTCTCCTCTAAAATATCTAATCTATTATGTCTAATCATATCAACAGCGATACCCCTAGATTTTAAAAGATTAACTGAGATTTGAACAGTATTATGAACTTGATGATCTAAAATTACAATATCATTATCATCAATTACAATAGGGATAGTTCCCATGTGACCAAGGGTAGTTGTTTGCGAAACAATGGCAATAGAGCCAAATAGTTTACTAAAATTATCTTCTAACTCGTTATAAAGAGGGACTTTTGTATATGCAGTAGATGAAGAAAACTGTGTGCCATACGTTTCAATTGCCTCAATTGCTCCATCTTTCAGTCGCTGGTCTAATTCAAGCCCTAGATAACTACAAGAACCGAAAGTAGTAAGCTCTTTGTTTTTGATGCTTATTTTATTTCCTGAAAGAATTTGTTTTCCAATTGGTAAATGTACGATGCCATTGTCTATTCCTTGGGATGCAATGTCATTAATAGATTCAATAAAAGAACTATATTTAGTCATATGTTTTTAGGAACAAAACTATTTTATGTATATTTATTATTTTTCGTATAAAATACTTATTGTTAGTGATTTACGGAGGTTATGAACGTAAGTGTATACACGTATAAATGAAGAAGCTTAACACTCAGCATATTTTATATACCCTGACGGATGATGATATTTTGATTGCCCGATTCAAAAGTGATGTTAAATTAAAAATAGAGGATGCAAAAGTTATAGTTAGTGATAGAAAAGCTTTTGCTGCTGGGAAAAATTACCCGGTTTTATCTGATATACGAAATATAAATTATGCTGCTGACACACAGACACGAGATTACTTGCAGTCGAACGAAGCAAGAGAAGGAGTTCTAGCAGCTGCTTTACTCACAGATTCAATTTTTACAAATTATCTTGGAAATCTTTTTTTAAAAGTAGCTTATAAAATTAAAACTGTTCCAACTCAAATATTTATGGACGAAAAAAAGGCATTGGATTGGCTGAAAACCTTTGTAAAATGAGCTTTAAGTTAAATTATAATATACCAGAGTCTCAAATAACAGAAGTAAATACATTGCTTTTAGAATATTCAATGGGCAATTATAAATATCAAGGAAAGTTATCTGATAAAAGAGATGAAATTGATACAATTATTGAGGCTATTAATGTCTTAGGGCAGGAGTTGAATTCTACAACAGTTTCTAGAGATTATTTTCTTAATATTTTTAATGCCTCTACAAATTTGGTAGTAGTGATTGATGTAGATGGTAAAATTAATGCAATGAATACTGCCGCAAGTGAATTTTTAGGTCAAAATACTGATTCTGTTAGAGAAAAATTTTATTTGAATAATACTTCTCAAGTTCCATTTTGGGAGGAAGCTCAAAAACAAATCGAATCATTTGAAAATATCAATATCGAGCTTTTAGATCAAAAGTATGTTAATGACAATCCAAGATTTTTTAATTGTAAAGGATCAGGAATTAAAAATAGTTATGGTGAACATGAGGGTTATTTGTTAGTGTTAGAAGAAATAACAGAGAGGAAAGAACATCATAAGGCATTATTAAAAGTGGGCTTGAAATCTCAAAAACAAGAACAATTGAGAGTTGCTAAAGATTTACATGATTCTTTAGGTCAACAGTTATCTGCCCTGAGTATTATTTTTTCTAACCTAGATAGGTTTTTAGATAAAGAAAATCAGCAGGCAAAAGATTTGTATAAAAATTGCACATCATTACTTAATAATTCAGTGTCTCAATTGAGAGAAATCTGTTTTAATATCATGCCGAGTAGTTTAAAAGAAGGGGATATAGTTAAAGCAATTTTTCAATTATGTAAAGTATTATCAAAACAAGATAATTTTAAAATCATCTTCGACTATAATCTCAATGAATATGAATGTAAAAACCTTGACCATTTATTGAGTCTAAATCTTTACAGAATTACACAAGAGTTTATAAATAACACAATTAAGCATGCCAAAGCATCTAAGCTTTCGGTTTATCTTGCTTCTGATTCTCATTATTTGACATTATCTTTAAAAGATAACGGGGTAGGATTTAATTTACGTGAAAAGATTAATTCTGGTAATGGATTGCAGCACTTTACATCTAGAGTTTTGGCTTTTTCAGGAAAAGTTAAGATAGAAAGCCAGAAAGACATTGGTACAACATTAAATGTAAAAGTACCATTACCCTATGCGTATAACAATTACTAACGATATATGCTAGAGATTAAAAAAGATATTAGATTACTAATTGTTGATGATCATAGATTAATTAGAGAAGGGATAAAATCAACTTTACAATTTCAAGATTTATTTACCACTACTATTGATGAAGCAGAAGATGGTTTGATGGCCATAGATATGGCTAAATCTTTTGATTATGATCTAATTTTGATGGATATAAATATGCCTAATATGGATGGTGATAAGGCAACGAGAAAAATTCTAGATATCCGTTCTGATCTTAAAATTATTTGTCTGTCAATGCATGATGAACCCATTAGAATTAAAGGAATGTTTGATGCCGGTGTTATGGGATATGTGCTAAAAAATACGAGCAGTACAGAGTTAACTTTAGCTATTTCTACTGTTTTGGCAGGAAAAAAATACTTTAGTAATGATATTGCTTTAAGTATTATGGACGGCACTTTTACTTTTAGTCAGGCCAATAGTAAGTCTTTATTATTAAGTAAACGAGAGATAGAGATTTTAAAACTAATCGCAATGGAAAAAACTAATGAAGAGATTTCCAATGCTTTATTTGTAAGTAAAAGAACTATAGACACTCACCGTCAGAACATGATTAATAAGCTAGGGGTTAGAAATACTGTAGGATTAATCAAATACGGTATGGAAAATGATTTATTTGATTAATGACCACAGTGTTTTTAATCTTTTAATAACTCAGGAAATTTCTGTATTGCCTTTTTATAACGGGGAATAGATACACCAACAACATAACCTTGATTAGGGTTTCGTTTAACGAAATCTTGATGATACTGCTCAGCTTTATAAAATTTCTGTAGTGGAAGTACTTCAACTGCAATTTTGGGGTTATCTAGTTCCTTTATGTAAGCCTCTATTTGGGCTTTTTCTTGCTCTGATTTATAAAAAATAACTGATCTATATTGTTTGCCTCTATCATTACCTTGGCCATTAACCTGAGTTATATCTCCAGCATTAAAATATACTTTCAGTAATTCTTCATAGCTAATTTTGTTAGGATCATATTGAACTTCTACAGCCTCTGCATGGCCAGTGCTTCCGCTGCCTACTTGTTTGTAAGTTGGGTTTTTCTCTGTTCCTCCTGCATAACCCGAAACTACTTCAGAAACGCCTCTTACAGCTTCAAAAATTTCTTCTACACACCAAAAGCAGCCCTGGGCAAATACTGCAGCAGCGGTCCCTTTTTGAGGGCTAAATAGTAAAGATTCTCCGTTAATGCAGTATCTCAATCCTGTCGGCTTAGGCCCATCCCCAAAAACATGGCCTAAATGCCCATCACACCTTGCGCATACAACTTCATCCCTAGACATTCCGTAAGAATTATCTTCACCAATATTAACGCTCTTAGATGAGTACGGAGCCCAAAAACTTGGCCATCCTGTGCCTGATTTAAATTTAGTGTTTGAACTAAATAATGGGTTTTCACATCCTGTACATAAATAGGTGCCTGGTTTCTTATTATCATTATATGGATGAGTAAACGGTGACTCTGTACCTTTTTTCCGAAGAATGTAAAATTGATCTTTAGTTAGTGCTTTCTGCCATTCAGCTTCAGTTTTTTCAACTTTGTGGATCCATGTTGTATCTGGCGTTTCAATATTTTTTGAGACACTATTTTTAACCTCTGATTTTTGCGCACAACTAGTTAGAGTAACTAGCATTAATAGTAAAAATTGCATTTTAGCTTTAATCATAATTGGTAGTCGATTTTAGGAGTGAATCCTTACAGTTTTTAGTGAAAAGAATAATTTTTCTTCAATAACCCAACCAAACAGATCTATAAAAGTTTTTTTTCAAAGTATATGTCCAGAAATTAGAATTAGAACACCACAGCTTATCATAATTACCTAGACAGTAGAGTATCAGCCGCCCGTAATTTGTTGGTAAATAGGTTTAAAAATTTGTTTATACTTGAGATTAATTTCATTTTGTTATGTGAGCTGTTTCCCGCCCTTACTACAAGGTGTTTTCTATTGTTTAAGTTTTCTTAAGTTGTACATGGTCTTTTACTCAGTAAAAGCCGCTGCCAACTAAATTCAACTAAAAAACAAGTAGTTCAACACGCTTTTCGTATGGTCAGGGCTAGGGGTTGAGATTTAATTATTTTGCTAATAAATATCATTTAGCCCAGATTGAAATGGCAGCTTGTTGTATTGGCTTTGCTTACTTTTGTAGTAGGGGTAAAGCGACCAAAGAAGCTCTTACCTATATGTGTAAAATAGCTAAGGCAGTGCAACAACTATAATGTAAAGCTGGATTAGCTTCTGATTATGATCAAGCATTTAATACAAATTCTGATGGTTCTATTTTTCAAATTAACCAACAATAGCGAACGATAATTTATAGATTGACTAAAAAAATATTTCTTAGACTAACGTTTAGTGTGATTAGTTATAAACAGTTACTCTATTTAGTCGATCCTTACGAAGAGTTTTTAAGGTTTTAACTGTTTGATTGTCAGCATTTTTATTGATAAAAACTCTGTTTTGTTCTTGTTTAAATTGCAAGAAAAGTATTGTTTTGTTTGTAAAATCTTGCAGATATGTTGGGTAAATCACCAGATCAAAACCAGCGGGATATGTTCCGCCCTTTACTAACCGATTTTATAAACAGGGATCATGAACTAGCCTTGTTATCCGATAAAATTGATTGGCAATACTTTGAAAATAAGCTGTGTAAGTTTTACTCACATACTGGTCAGCCCAGTATGCCTATTCGTTTTATGGTGGGATGTTTGGTTTTAAAGCGTATTTACAACTTAGGAGATGAAACATTGGCTGATGCTTGGGTAAGAGATCCTTACATGCAGTATTTTTGTGGTCGTGCTTACTTTGAACATAAGTTTCCATGCGACCCGAGTGATTTTGTTCACTTTAGAAATCGTATAGGAGAAGAAGGTATGGAAATCATTTTTGCATATTCTGTTGAGATGCATGGCCCTAAAGCAATGAGTGACAAGGTTCTTTCTGATACTACAGTTCAAGGTAATAATGTTAGTTTTCCTACCGATGGTAAGCTACGAAAAAGAGTAATTGATTGCTGCAATAATATTGCTCAAAAAGAAGGCATTACTCAAAGACAGACCTACACCAGAACAACCAAGCAAGCATTAAGGGATACTCACAATTTTAATCATCCAAAGCGAAGAAAAAGAGCTAAAAAAGCTTTTAAGAAGCTACAAACTATAGCAGGGAGACAAATCAGAGAGCTTGAAAGAAAACTTACAGGTTCGCAATTAGAAACTTACAGAGAAGAGCTTGAACTTTACAAAAGAGTTATCACTCAAAAAAGAAATGATAAAGATAAGATTTACAGTATTCATAAACCTTTTACAGCTTGTATTGCCAAAGGAAAAGCAGCGAAACCCTATGAGTTTGGCAACAAAATAGGTATAATCACCAGTTACAAATCAAACATCATATTGGCTGTAGCATCTTTTAAGGGCAATCCAAATGATGGTAGAACCATTAAACCACTGCTAGATCAATTAGAGAAGAACTTCAACTTTAAGCCTAAAGAAGTTATTTATGATCGAGGAGCAAGAGGAGTAAAACAAGTGAATGAGAGCAAGGTAAGTATTCCAGGCAAAAGATTAAAAAAAGACAGCGAATATCAAGCCAGAGCAAAACGAGAGAAATTCAGAAGAAGGGCTGCTATAGAACCCGTCTTTGGTCACCTAAAGTCAGATCACCGTATGGGAGAAAACTATCTTAGCGGCAGTAAATCTCCCAAAATGAATGCTTTTTTAGCTTCTGCGGGATGGAATTTTAAGAAAATGATGAAAAAATTGAAAAATAAAGCAAAAAACATTTTTGGGATTTTACTCCAAAAATACTATTTACAATTTTATATCATCAAAATTTAAGTTCGTAAGGTTCGACTATTTAAAAAAAAATAGTTTACTTGCAAAAATCACTCTGTAAAAAATAGAAAGATAGACACTGGTTTAGTGGTGGCAAAAAGCACCTAATTTAAAAGTGAAAAGAAAGAACTTAAAATCGTAGAATAGTTACATCCAGTTTTGTAAGATACAACGACTTGATGTAGCTAATTGTTTACTTTTTAATAAGTTTTATCCTATTTGTGACTGTATTCTCACCTAGTAGTTCCATGAAATACATTCCTGAATTAAGATCTGTAATAATAATGTTCGACTGCTGTGTTGATAATACACCGACCAAACATATTTTACCATTTAAGTCAGTTATTTGATATTTGGTTTTCGTTTGTAAGCCTCTAACTGTGATGTTATCGTGGGCAGGGTTAGGATATAGCGTAAATTCTTTCTTTTCTATTGAATTTACATTAGATGTAACACCAGGGGTGGTGAAATTCCAAATTTCACTTTGTCCGGATGGGTCTTGTGTTGTTTGCGGGTTAGGTCGTACCATCCAATAATATTTGGTTCCAGCATCGAGATCGGTAATTACAGCAGACGTATCAAATATATTACCGCTCCAATGTAAATCTGATAAATCACTATTTTTTGAAACAAACAGCTCATAATATGTTGTATTTGGTTTCTCATTCCAATTAACATTAACTGAAAGGTCATTTACTGTAGAATTGTTTTCCGGTTGTAATAATGTTATATCATAGCTATTAAAATTATATCCGTCACAAGTGTCATAGGCAAAAAACCTAAATTGATCTGACCAGTCAGAGACTCCTGATGCATTTCTAGATCTAACTTTCCAAAAGTGCGATGAACCCGAGGATATAAGTGGATAAAATAACTCTGGAATAATAGAAATCTCATTTGTATCAAATGATTCTATGTTATTATCAAATTGAACATCGTAACTGGTAGCTCCTGCAACCTTGCTCCAATCAAATAAGATGTTTTCATAAGGTTGTTCGCCTATTTCTACACATGCTTCTTTAGGAGGATTATTGAGGGTTGGAGGTAGTAATGCAGTCTGACTGTTAATGTTCGTGAAAGTAGATATTAAAACTACTACAATAAAGCTGTTTTTTAACATAATTGCTTTTTTTTGATGAAGTTATCTTTGTTTGATAAATTTAATTATAATTATTTACTTTTTATCAATTTGATTCTCTTTGTAGTTGTGTCTTCATTGAGCAATTCTAAAATGTACAAACCTTTATTAAGATCAGTAATGTTAATGTTTGCTTGCTGTGTTGATAATATACCCGCTAAACACGTTTTACCATTTAAGTCTGTTACTGTAAATTCAGTTTTCGCTTTTAATCCTTGAACTGCAATATTATCGTAAGCTGGGTTAGGGAACACTTTTATACCACCGTTAGTATTTAACTCAATGCCAGTTGTTACATCTGAAGGAGTTTGAAAACTTCTCAGTTGACTCCTTTCGATGTACGAACCGAAGTAATACGCCCTAACTTGCCAAGAATATTCAGTGTTTGGTTCAAGGTTGTACAACGTCTTACTAGTACCTTGATTAATAGTGTACTCTTGTACATCTGAGAGATTACTACTTTTTGCAATTACCAAAATATATTCGGTTGCGTTACTACTGCCAAACATATAATGTTCCCAGTCGAAAAAAACTGATGTTAGCGCAGTTGTGATGTTGTTTTCTGGCTGTGTTAAAATAACTCCATTTTGAGAATCATCACACGAATTTTGTGCCTTAAAAGAAAAAGGTTCTGACCATGCTGAACTATCATTTTGGTTTACTGCTTTTACCCTCCAAAAAAAGGTAGACCAATTTGGAAAGTTTGAAGTGTTTCCATTAAAACTATTGGTACTAGAAGTGAATGTGTTGTTTGTAGAACCGTTATTGTAAAAATTAATTTCGTAACTAGTTGCTCCTGATACCGTTTCCCATTCCAGCGTTAATGCTGATCCTATTTCAATACAATTCATATCTGAGGGACTACTTAAAACTGGAGTGGTTAATGCTATTTGACTTTTTGTATTAAAAAAAATACTGGTGAGGATTACTAAAAGTAACAATTTTTTCATGACTTGTATTAGTTTGTTTTGAGATGCAATATTATCGAGTAAACCTTTGAAAATCAAGCTAAAAATCATTTGTCCTCTTTTTGTCCCCCCCTCAATACTGTAGTAGATGAACAATACAACCATTTTTTCGAAACTAAATAATGTTTAACTTTCTTAACTATTAACTAGTTCAAATTTTAAAGTTTAAATAAATGTACCGTAGTCTTGTTTTTATACCATTACTAATACTAGCGTTTTTTTTTAGTAGTTGTAATAAAACAGATCATTTTGAAGAATCTGTCTTTGACTCTATGTTATTCTATGAGTCTGACACCGCGTTGAAATATCTATACACGTATAATTTTAAGGACAGTTGTGAGCTCAATTTTCATAAAGCTAAATATGCTTTGGTGAAAAATGATAGCAATAATGTTATCTCAAATTTAGATCAAAAGTGTGATTTCACTTTAACTAAGCCTGAACGAATTTTCCTTCTTAAAGGAATACTTTTCTTTAATACTCGTGTACTTGATAGTGCCGAATTATACCTAAAAAAAGCTATTGACTTAAATATAAAGTATGGAGATAAACATAATGTAAATATGAATAAACTCTTTTTATCTTGGGTGTACACAAGTCAGAGCAACCTAAAGAAGTCTAATTCAATTTTACTAGAATTAAAAGATAGTTTTACTGAATTACCACTATTGTCTAATACTTATCGATTGCTCTCTCGTAATTATGATGACTTATCAGAATACGAAAATGCTTTTAGTTCAATCGAAAAATTTAAGTACTATGCTACTCGTGCGAATATAATATCAGATTTGATACATGTTCACAATCACAAAGGAACTTTATTTATGCATGAAAATAAATTTGAAGAAGCTAGAAGAGAATTTGGATTGTCTAATGAAATAGCATTAAAAATTTCGGATACTTTAACCTACTATCAAAACCTCTCTTGGCTAGGGTTAATTTATGAAAAAGAAAATGAGTTGGATTCAGCTTACGCTTTGTACAAAGAAGTAAGGCAATATTCTAAAAATAACAACATACTTTTTGGGATCTCTTCAATGTCAGGCAATATGGCTGAAATATTATTATCTCAAAGAAAAAATTTATCAAAAGCATTTAAATTAATTAGCGAGTCTAAATCTATAAATCGTGCGAGTTCGAATAAATACGGACTTATGTACGATTACAATATTCTCGGAAATTATTTTTTCATAAAGAGACAATTCTCAATAGCACATTCGTATTTAGATAGTGCAGAAACATTAGCTATTGATGTAGGGGATAAAGCACTAAGATCTAAAATTTATAAGCATAAATACTCGGTATTTGAAAAACAAAAAAAATATTTAAAAGCTATTGAATATTTAAAACTACATCATGAATTAAAAGATTCTTTAGTTGGTCAGAAGGCGACTCAAGATTTAGCTAGTTTGAATCTTAATTTAGAAAAAGAGAAATCGCAGAGTTTAGAAAATGAATTAAAGCAATCATTACTAAATAAAAAGCAACAGGCTAAAATCAGTTTTCTTATTTTAACATCACTGTTATTTGTGTTAATAACTATAATTTCGCTGTGGAGAAACCAAAAGATAAAGTCTAAACAACAAAAGTTAGCCATAGAATCATCAAATGAGAAAATTAAGTGGTTGCAACAAAATATTTTGAACAAGAATCAAATGTTAGAAGAACTCAGCTTAAAACAGGAATCCAAAATAAATACCAATCTGAAAAATGAGAATGATTGGTTGAGTTTTTTAATGGAATTCAAAAAATTACACCCCCATTACTTAGAGAAATATGAAAATATTCTATCTAAATCAGAGTTAAGAATGCAAATGCTTTTGAAATTGCATATTAGCAATAAGGAAATAGCTGATTTACTAAATATCACTTTAGAAGGAGTGAAGAAATCTAAACAACGAATTAAAAAGAAGCTTACAGTATTAGATAATTAAAACTACATATAACAATTAACCTACCTTCTTCTAGCGCCACTGTATTGCATTGCTTCGCCTTTACCAAAACCATAGCTAAAACCTAGTGTAATAAATCGCCCTCTTTGCCTAAACGAATAGGCGAAAAAATTTTCGTTACTTATAGTATTTTCTCTTATTCTTGAAGCAAAAACATCCCTCACACTTAAGTTTAAAACCATTTTACCTTTGTTTATTTTGTATCTAAGCCCAAAATCGGCAAATATATTTTCAGAATTTATGCCTTGTACTGTTTTTAAGCTAGATTGGTAATTGCCAGTTACCTCAAAATCAAATGATTTATTAAGCTTAAATTTTGAAGTTAATTTGCCCGACCATTGGTTAGCATCAAAATCAAATGACTGATTATTAAAAGATCCTTTTCTATTAAAAAAGTTAAAATTGGCATCACCATTTACACTTATTTTTTTCGAAAGGGTTTGTTTAAAATTTAACTCAACTCCAAAAGTATTATTTGTACCAATATTCATTGGGGTTTGCGTGTTTACATTGTTTTCAAAAATGGAAACTCGTTCTATTGTATTGGTAGTTTTTCTGTTATAAATATTAATATTTAAAGATGTTTTTTCTAATATAAAAATACTTCCAAACTCATAAGAATCTGTATACTCTGGCTCTAAATTCGGATTTCCTGTTCTAATAGAAAAATTATTTCTTATATTAAAAAATGGATTTAAATCCCACAGCCTTGGCCTGTATATTCGCCTTGAATATCCTACTTGAAAAGATATTCTTTCAGAAAGCTTATAAGAGGAGTGTACTGAAGGAAACAAGTTAATAAACGTCTGATTGTTTTCGCCATCCGTATTAACTAAAAGAGTTATTATATTTGTATACTCAGTTCTTATTCCTAGTTTCAACCCCCAAATATCACCCTCATAAGCTCCGGTAGTATAAACGCCAAGTACTTTTTGTTCGTATTTAAATAGGTTGCTAAAATCTGGGTCTATTTGAAGTATGTTGTTAACTTCATTTTTTACCTGATAATTGTTGCTAACTGTATTATCTACATATTGTGAGCCAGCTTCTAAAGTTATCTTTTTGTTGAAAGGTTTCGTGTAATCTAAATTAAACGTGTATTTTCCTTCCTCAAAACTAGTATTAGTTGTTTGGTTTGTAAGATCATTTGTGCCTAAAATAATTTCTTCGCTAAAAACCGAAGATTGGTCTTTTCCAAAATAGTTGCCTATAGCACTCAATTGCAATTTATGTTTTTTATTGTCCTTAAAATCTTTTTTATACTGCAGCTCGTACTGTATTTTGGGGTTTAACGCGCTTGTAATTTCTGTTCGTTTCCATTCTTTAGTAATTTCGTTTCCACTGTTTATAAAATTAAATAGAGTAGAGGATGGTTGGTTTTCAACTTCATATGCAAAACTACCAGAAAGGGTGATTATATTATTTTTGTTAATGTAATAGTCTGTTCCTAAAATGAGATTGTAAAACATCTCATTTCTAAATTCCTCCCCAACCGAAGAAACGGTTTGATTGTTTATGAAATTAGAATTAATAGCTTTGGTTTCGCTGGGCAGGGATCGGTAACCTAATCCTAATTGTGTAAATAGATTGAATTTTTCTGTTCTCTTATTTAAACTTAGTCCAAAACTGTGATTATCTGGAATACCAGTGTTAAAACTTACTGATCCGTTAAGGCCTTTTTTTTCGTTTTTCTTTAGTACTATATTTATAATGCCTGCCGTGCCTTCTGCTTCATACTTTGCTGAAGGGTTAGTTATAACTTCTACTTTTTCTACCATGTCTGCAGTAATTGTACCAAGTGCATTACTTTCATCATTCGCTAAAACAGATGGTTTTCCATCAATTAAAATTTGTACGCCACTTCCTCCCCGTAAACTTATTTCTCCTTCAATACTTACATTTACTGAAGGCACATTATTTAAAACTTCTAACGTACTCGCCCCAGTTGAACTTAAATCTTTACCTACATGAAATACTCTTTTATCAAGCTTAAATTCAGTACTCGATTTTTCTGCAGTAATTTGTACTTCATTTAAAGCAACGGCTCCGGAACCTAATTTTATCCTTCCTAAATTTGCAACCTTGCCATTAAAAGAAATAGAGTCTATAATTTTAGTTTCATAGCCAATAAAACTAACTTTTAAATAAATATTTTTTGTTTTGGAGGAAACTGAAAACATGCCTCCATTTGTTGTTGTAACACCTGTTAAAAGAGAATCATTGTTGCTGAAAATAGTAACTGTGGCATAATCTATTGGTAAATTACTTGTAGATTCAATAATGGTACCTGAAATTGTAAAAGAACTAGATTTCTTTAGTTGGGCATGTAAATTACAACTTACAAATAAGGTAATTAATAGTAATAATTGCTTCCTTAACATGCTCAGTTTATAGTTTTTTATAATCTATTTTTAATTGAATTGTGAATTTGCTATTGAGACTTGGAACAAAATATTAATTAACCATTGTTTAACAATTCTTTTTAAAAATACTTAAAAGTAGGTTTTGTATAAACGTCAATGTTAATAAATATACTTTTACTTAAAAGGCTGTTCCACAATTTGGTGTTTATTCGCTTACTTTATTACTTCTGCGCCATTAGGCATCTCAAAGTAATTATCTTTAATCTTAGGCATAAATTTAATGTCTGAGACAAATACTTCAGTTATTTTCTCATTTGCAAAACCATTTGAGTCTGTTGAATATGTTTCATATTCAGCAGCTAAAACTATATTTTCAACAGTTTTATATTTTGTAATTACCATTAATTTTTCTGGAGAGTGTCCACCATTTTTAAAATAGGAAGGATAAGAAACAATGTATTTAATAGCTTTTAATAAATGCGTCTCTTTTTCATAATAGTTAATGTAGTAGTCATCTGGTGCATCACCTGTACCTGCGTCATAAGTGATTTTTACTGCATCATACGGCTCACTAAACAATGTTTGATCTTCTATTTTTTTTAAATTTACTCCTTTGCCATCAAATATAAATGGCTGACCAACAAAGTAATAGGGGGTAAGAGCCCAGAATTTAACATCAAAATCGAATTTAGAGGTGTCATTACGTTTTATCCATGTTTTTTTCCCATCAAATCCAAAACGATCGTTGTTGTCTTTAGTATCTTGGTGTACAGCTCTGTTACTCCATAAATCAATTTGTTGTATTGTTTTTCTGGGTGTTTTTCCGTTCATAGGAAGGTAATCAAATCGAAAGGATAGTGCAGATTTATCAAACCAATTGGTTAAGCCTCCGTGTGCATTTATAGACTGTAGTACTAATTTCCCTGCTTGAGACTCTTTAAACTTGTTATTCGCATTTTTAACTCTATTACTTATCCAGCTTGTGGGTTTTTTATTCAAATTAATATTATTCTGATTTGCTGGGGTCGGTTTTTCTTTGTTATTACAGCTTATAAGTAATACAAAAAGAAATAATTGAAGTGTGTTATTTTTCATGATTGTCTTAAGACGGATTAATGGTAAGTTAAAGTAGATATTTACTCTTTTGCTTTCTAATTATAGTAAAGATCATAAAATTGTGAATTACTTACACAGATTTTTTACTATAAATGATCTTAAAACAAAAAAGGTCCGGAAATACTTCCAGACCTTTTTGTTTTAAGAAATTTTTAAAAAATTACTTATTCATTGTTACAACTCTTTGTGGTAAAGGTGCTTCAAAGCCCGCGTTGCCAAGCGCAATTAAAATAGCTTCTCTTGTGTCCCAGTATACGTCCCAGTAATTCTCACAAGTACTGTATGGTAAAGCAATAAATTCAATACCATTTAGTCCTAAATTATTAACTCCAATTCTTGGTGCTGGGTCGTTTAATACTTTTGGATCATTTTTTAATACTTCTAGGGCGATTTGCTTAGCTTTTTCAACATCTGCTCCATATCTAATTCCGAAGTTCATATCAACTCTTAAGTTTCCGATTGTAGTGTAGTTAGTTATTTTTCCAGAAGTTACTTTACCATTAGGGATAATTTCAGTTTTATTTTGGAAAGTTCTTAAAATGGTTACAAATACCGAGATTTCTTCAACAAAGCCAAGAGCTCCATCTACTTCAATTAAATCACCAACTTTAAATGGTCTAAAAATGAGTAGCATTACACCTGAGGCCATATGACCAAGTGAGCCGTTAAATGCAGCTCCAATTGCTAAACCTGCACCAGCTAAAAGTGCTGCGAAAGATGCTGTAGGAACTCCAACTATCCCCGCAATTGATATAAACAATAAAACCTTTAGCATAAAACCTATTAGAGTAATCAAAAAAGGTTTTAATGTATTATCTAATTTGCTTCTATCCATGGCTGAAGCAATACCTCGCATTATTATTTTAATAATTAACAACCCAATTATTAAAGCAATAATTCCTCCAATTAGACTTGGTATATAAGTGCCTATACTTGACCATATTGAATTTATAAAACTCCCTAGTGATTTTGTTACTGTATCCATTTGTTTTAGTATTTGTTTCTACAAACTTAATTTAAATTACGTTTAAATGCGTAATTATTTTATTTTTGAGTTTAAATACGTATTGTTTTTGTTTTATACATTGAACTTAAAATGCATTATATCTCCATCTTCAACCAAATATTCTTTTCCTTGCATATTTAGTTTACCTGCTTCTCTACATGCAGCCTCTGATCCTAGGCTAGTAAAGTCTTCATACTTCATAACTTCTGCTTTGATAAACCCTCTTTCAAAATCAGTATGTATTACTCCTGCCGCTTGTGGTGCCGTAGCTCCAACAGGAATTGTCCATGCTCTAACTTCTTGTACTCCTGCAGTAAAATAGGTAGATAAATTTAATAGTTTGTATGCAGATCTTATAAGTTTGTTTACACCAGCTTCTTTTAGTCCTACATCATTCAAAAACTCCATCCGCTCCTCGTATGAATCAAGTTGTGCTACATCAGCTTCTAAACCTGCACATATAAAAAGTACTTGTGCATTTTCTTCTTCTGCCATTTTTTTTACAGACTCAACATATTCATTTCCTTCTGCTGCCGATGTTTCATCAACATTACATACGTAGAGTACTGGTTTATTTGTCAATAAAAACATTTCGTCAATAATAGGCACTTCGAAATCCTCTAACTCTAATGATCTAGCAGATTTTCCCTTTTCTAAATGAGCTTTTAGTCTTTCATATACCGCTGCTTTTTTAATTGCTTCTTTATCTCCTGTTTTGGCTGCTCTTTGGTTTTTTGAAGCCATACTTTCAACAGTTTCTAAATCTTTAAGTTGTAGTTCAAAGTCAATGATTTCTTTATCAGATATTGGGTCCACTTTTCCATGTACATGAACAATATTGTCATCGTTAAAACATCTTAAAACATGTAGTATCGCATCTGTTTCTCTAATATTTGCTAAAAACTTATTTCCTAAGCCTTCTCCTTTACTAGCACCTTTTACAAGACCTGCAATATCTACAATTTCAATAACTGTTGGTACAACACGCTGAGGGTTAACAAGCTCTTCTAATTTTTCAAGTCTGTTATCAGGAACATTTATCATTCCTACTTGTGGCTCAATTGTACAGAATGGAAAATTTGCTGATTTCGCTTGTGCATTAGATAAACAATTGAATAAAGTTGATTTTCCAACATTTGGTAATCCTACAATTCCACATTTAAGTCCCATGATACTAAGAGTTTTATTTTTGTGCAAAACTACAAAATCCCTTTTGTTTTTTGGTGGAAGTGTTAAGCGTTTTTCTTTTTCAATTGTCATATAAAAAAATCCCCTAACACCATCGGTGTTAGGGGATTTCAAATTTTTGGGTTTAAAAAAAGATTACTACCTACTTCTCAACACATTGAAAGAACCTTTAAGAATAAATTCTTTATTGTCTTGTCCAGTAGCGTTTATAACGTAGTAGTAAACACCTTCAGGTACAGGCAGTCCACTGTAAGTTCTACCGTCCCATTTATTGTTTAATTCATCAAATGAGTACATTTCGGTTCCCCATCTGTTGA
>JAHDEG010000010.1:41236-86254 GCA_020628935.1 Flavobacteriales bacterium | reverse complement strand
TTATTGAGTTATTTTGCGAAATTTGGGTTTTTCTTGTTGATCGTAATACCCATACCCATTTTCCGTATCCATACCCGTATTTGGCTCCATATGCATAAACTCCATTATTTAAATCTACGTCATTCAAAATGATAGATAAATTGTGAATTCCGTTTTCTTCAACTAATCTTTGGGCTTGACTAATAAATGATTTTTTTGAGTAACCTGATCTAAAAACGTAAATAGGGTAATCAGCCATTTTTGATGCATTTATGCCATCAACTACTAAACCAACGGGAGGGTTGTCAATAAGTATATAGTCATATGTAGATTTTAACTCTTCTATGATTTTTTCTAACTCACCATTTAGCAGTAATTCAGAAGGATTTGGGGGAATAGCACCTGCTGTGATAAAGTCTAGATTTTCTTGTTCACTATGATTTACAACATCATTAATTGTAGACTTATTGATGAGTAAAGAGGTCATTCCTTGTTTGTTATCAGTGTTAAATGCAAGATGTATTTTTGGTTTTCTAAGGTCTAAATCTAAAACAATAGTTTTCTTTCCTGCTAGTGCAAAAATTCCTCCAATATTGACGATCACAAAAGTTTTTCCTTCTCCAGAGATTGTTGACGTTACTGAAATAACTTTTGACTCATCCTTGTTTGAAACAAATTGTAAGTTTGTTCTTATAGATCTGAATGCTTCTGAAAGGATTGATTTTGTTTTTTTGTTAACGACCAAAGTAGAAACATTCATTTTGTCGTTGTGACTTGGAACAATTCCTAGAACACTTAGTTTTGATAGATTGTACCTGCTTTTTATGTCTTCTAAAGTATAAATTTCATTTGTTAAAAGGTATCTTATGCTTATTAGTAAAACTGTTGAAATAAATATAATAGCAATACCAACTATAATGATAATTTTTCTATCTGGCGATACTGGCTTACCATCTGATGAAGGTGCTTGTAGTACTAAATTCTCGGATACAAAACCAGCCTTTGCAATTGCATACTGCGCTTTTTTTTCCAAAAGGAGCGTATGGAATTTCTCATTAATGTTGTAAACACGCTCAAGTTTAGAAAATTCCATTTTTTTATCAGGCTTAAAAGTATTTAGATCTTTAACATCAAATAACTTGACTTTCATTCGTTCCTCTTTAGCCGTGACCATTTTTATCATAGACTCCATACTTTTTAGGAGGATTTTTTTCTGAAGTTCTATATTGTAGTTTATAGATTGTATTGTAGCACTAGATGGAGTGATATCGTAAAGTAGCTCTTCTTTTCTGATTAGAAGACTTCTCATACCTTCCATTTGATTAACCAAAACATCACCATAATCGAGTTCAGATACAATAGAAAGCATTTCAAAAGAGTTGGATATACTGTCTTCTTTACTTATTCTTTCATATACAGTTTTTAGTACATTTTTCTGAAGTTCAAGTTCGGTAAGCTCTTTTTCCAAGTTCGTATTTACAGGTATTGATCGATTAAATTTATCAATATCAAAATCTTTGTTTTCCTTTCTAAAGCTTGTTATTAATTCTTCAGAACTTTTAAGCTTATACTCTATGTTTTCTAATTGGGTATCTACAAAGCCAATGATTCGTTCAGTACTCTGGCTTTTTCTCTCAACATCACTCTTTAGGTATTCATTTACAAATTTCCCTAAAAAGTCAATAGCTCGAGCAGTATTTTTATCCCGGTATTCTATTTTGATAGTTTTTGCTGAAGGGTTGAGTACTGAAACAACCAAATTTTGTTCGAACTGTTCAACAATAAAGCTATGGTCGTTAAAAGTGAAAAATGTTTCATCTTCAATATCTTCAACGTTGAAATTATAATTTAAACTGGTTTCAATTGTAAAATGTTTTAGAACAATTAATTCGTTGATTCCAGTTTCTTTCTCGAAACTTTTGCCTTCAAATTGATAATTTATTTTTATAGTTTTTTGTTTTGTGAAACTAACAAAAATTGGAGTTCCTAAAATGGCTGAATCAATTTTGATTGGAATTATCTTATACCTAGAAGAATTATATAGATCGTAATTTAATACTTCACCTTTATTGAAATAGCTAATGCTCAAAGGCAATTGTTTAACAACTCGCTCAATAAAAGTTCTTGAACGTAAAAATTCTATATCTTCAGATAGGTTTTCGTTTTGTTTGAATAAATTACTTTCTGTTAGTATAGTTTTTGCGTTGTTGTTGTTTCTGATTTGTACTATAGCTTCTGCTTTATATATAGGAGCTGTATAGTGTAAATATAGCCAAACAGTTAATCCTACAAAAAAACAAACCGTCAATATAATTGGCAGTGATTTTTTAATGGTTTGTAATAATAAACCTATATTGAAATCGATGTTTGGGGTGTTATTACTAACGCGTTCTTGGCTATTCATTTTATCTGACGAATTGTAGAGCTATTAACGCACTTGTAAATAAGGCTAATAATGGTGTAAGTTCTTGAAGTAATTCAATAGATATATTAAACTGAGGGGTGACATATACAATGTCATTCGCTTGCATAGTAGTTTTAATCAGATGAGCATTCTCTATATTTCTCAAGTCAAGATTAAATACTTTTAAAGAATCACCACTTTCTCTGAGTATTTTTATTTTCTTAGCTCTTCCGTACTCACTTAAACCACCTGCTCCAGCTAAAACTTCTGCCAACGTGATATTTTCGTTTACTAAGGGGACTACAGTCGCAGAACCTTGTTTCCCCGCAAAAACAACAACTCTACGATTATTAATATTTAAAACAATAAATGGATTATTGTAGTATTCAGCATAACGTTCTTCAAGTTTTTTTTCAGCTTCTTTGATTCTTAACCCTGCAATTTTAAATTTACCGATTACAGGAAGTTTAACTGTTCCGTCAAGTTCTACAATATATCGTATGTCCTTTTTAATATATTCTTTTGCATACCTTGCGTCACCTGCAACGTCAATAAGTCTATAGCCATCTTTAGTGAAAATTTCAAAATCTAGGATATCATTTACGCTAATTACATATTCTGTTTTTTGCTCTTCAGTAAGCTCGTCAAATTGAAAGTCTCTCTTCTCCTTAAACATTACAGCTGGCTGAAAATAGGAGCAAGACATTAAAAAAAATGTAAAAAAGTAAGTGAACAGTCTTTTAATCATCGCCTTTAAATTGCTGCAAATGTACAAAATATTGTAGTAAATTTATGTGTTTCTTATTTGGCTAAGTTCTTTCAGATAAAGTGTCCTCATATTTTCTGTTAAAACAGAATAATGATAGTTTTTATTAACCCAGTTAACACCATTTTTAGACAACTTTTTTCTGTAATTATCATCTTCTACAAGCTTAACTAGCAGGTCAAAAAATAGTTTTTTGTTTTTGAGATCAAATAGTAATCCTGTTTCTTTGTCTTTAACTACATCTTCTATTCCTCCAACTTTACTAGATATTATCGGTTTTCCAGCTGCTTGAGCTTCAATTAAGCTAACTGGAGTTCCTTCATTAAGTGAAGTTAATGCAACTAAATCTAATCCAGCATAAGCATCTTCAACGGTTCGTATCCAAGAAGTGAAAATTACAGGGGTGTCTTTTTTTACATCTGGAGTTGAGTAATCTAACTTTAATTCATTACAGATGTTAAAAAGGTTCTCTTTTTCTTCTCCATCTCCAATAATAAATGCTTTAATTTTTTTGTTAGAAGTTTCAGTTAAGTGCTTTATCCCTTCTAAAAATAATTTGTGATTTTTAATTGGGACCAACCTGCCAATAATACCAATGGCAATTTCTTCTTCTTTTAGATTGTATTTATTTCTGAATTCGGTTCTTTTTTGTTCTTGATTTACCTGAAATCGATCAAGATTAAAACCAAGCCTTACAACTTCAATTTTATTTAATGGAGCAATTTTATGAGTGGTTCCTAGTTCTTCTTTTTGCTTTTGACTAATAGCTATTATTTTACTTGACTTTTTTGCTAAATAGCACTCTAGCGCTTTGTAAAAATTAGTTTTTATTTTACCAAAATAGGAGTGAAAAACATGTCCGTGAAACGTATGTAGAATGATTGGTACCCCACAGTTAGCAGCTGCTAATCTCCCTAATGCACCTGACTTAGAGGCATGAGTATGGACGATATCTGGTTTGTAAGATTTTATTATTGCTTTTATTTTTTTATAAGCCTTGTAATCTTCTTTTAAATTAATTTCTCGTTTCATTTCAGAAACTATTAACGGCTTTAAATCTAAGTCATCTAAAATAAATGTAGAACTATCTTCTGATTGATCTTTTTCCCCTCCAATTAATACAGTTTCAAATTCTTCTCCAATGTATTTAGTTAAATAAGCAACGTTAAAAGTTGGACCTCCAAGATTAAATCTGTTAGCTATTCGCAATATTTTATACATTAAGCAATATATTTTTTCCACCATCCTTGAAAAACAATAAGCGCCCATATTTTTGTAGGTGAATCGCCAGGATTATTGGAGTGTAATTGTTTTTTTAAACGATCTATGTTTTGGTATTCAAAAAGGTTTTGCTCGGTAATGAGTTTTTCTGATAGCAATTCTTCAATTAAGTGGTTTAATTTAGTTTTTAACCATTTTTCAAGTGGAATTTCAAATCCTTTTTTTGACCTATTATATAATTCATTTGGAAGGATGTTTTTAAACGAATCTTGTAAGATTTTCTTTTTGAATCCTCTCGTTAATTTATATTCACTTGGTAGTTGATTTACATAATTTACTAGGTTGCAGTCTAAAAATGGAGGACGAACTTCAATTGAATTCGCCATAGACATTGAGTCAACTTTAAAAAGCATATCATTTGGCAGAACTAGTGTTTGATCAGTAATTAATATGTCGTTTATTCCTTTATTTTTTTCTAAAACTTGCAGTAAAATTTCTTTTTTTCTGGAAGGATAGGCCTCTTGTTGTCTTTTGAGATATTTTGCATCATTATTATATCCTGCCCAAACCCAATAACGTTCTTTACTAGTGAGTTTGCTGCCAAGTGCAAATTTTTCTATTTGTCTGGTTAAGTTTCCTAGTTTACTTGTTCTTGAGGATGGCAGTAGTTTTGTAAAAGGGTAGGCGCTAATCCCAATTTTTTCTTTTAAGGATCTATTCCTTAATAAAAATTCAGCCATGTGCTTGTTGTAACCGGAAAAGAGTTCATCAGCTCCGTCTCCAGATAAAGCTACTTTAACTTTGTCGCTTACTTTAATACAAAGCATATAAACAGCAATCGCAGATGAGTCTGCAAAGGGTTCATCGATATATTCTAAAATATTCTCTAAGTTTTCAAACATTTCTTGATTAGATAGTTTGAAAACAGTGTGATTTGACCCTATTTTTTTAGCTACAAGCTCTGCGTAAGAAGTTTCATCAAAATAGGGTTCATCTGAAAATCCAACCGAAAATGTATTTAACTTGGATGTGTATTTAGAAGCAATAGTAGAAACTATAGAAGAATCAATTCCTCCACTTAAAAAGCTGCCTAAAGGAACGTCAGATACCATTCTTAGTTCAACCGCTTTCTCTAATTTTTCTTTAATTTCAATTTGGGCCTGCTCGTAAGTTGGCTTTTTAATTACGTTTTCTTCAGAAGGGTTTAATGTATAATACGCCTTCTTTTTAAATGTTTTAGAATTAATATTTAGCTTTAAATACTCCCCGGGCATTAATTTTTTAATGTTCTCAAGAATGGTGTAAGGTGCAGGGATGTAACTCAAATGCAGATACATTTCTAGCGATGTTTTATCTATTTCTCTTTTTATCGGAAACTCAAGAAGTGCTTTTAATTCAGAGGCAAAAAAGAATCCTTTTGTGCTGTCAAAGTGATAGATGTATGGTTTGATGCCAAAATGATCTCTTGCTGCTATTAAGGTATTCTCTTGTTTATCAAAAAAGGTGAATGCGAAAAATCCGTTTAATTCTTTAATACCTTCTTCTCCGTATCTAATTAAATGGTGGAGAAGAACTTCAGTGTCAGATTCTGTTGAAAAACTAATATTAAATTTTTCAATCAGTTTTTTCTTAAGTACCAAGAAGTTAAAAATTTCTCCATTATAAGTTAGTGTGTATCTACCATCGCTACTTTCAAAGGGCTGATTCGAGTTAGAAGTAACGTCTATTATAGATAAACGTGTATGTCCTAAAAAAGCCTGATCAATTTGCTTGGAGCTATGAAAATCTGGGCCTCTTAAACTTAGTTTTTTAAGAGCCAGTTTCATATGAGCCTCATACTGTAGCGTTGAGCCACTAAAACTTACTAAACCTACTATTCCGCACATAAAAAAAGCCCAGTGTAAAACTGGGCTTGAATTTTAAAATAAGGTTTATTAAAGATGTATTACTTCATCGTATGCTGCTGCTGCTGCTTCCATTACAGCTTCGCTCATTGTTGGGTGCGGATGCACAGCAGTAATCATTTCATGACCTGTAGTTTCTAGTTTTCTTGCCATAACAAGTTCGGCAATCATTTCAGTTACATTGTAACCAATCATATGACCTCCTAATAACTCACCATATTTAGCATCAAAAACTAATTTCACAAAACCATCTTTATGCCCTGCTGCAGTAGCTTTACCCGAAGCTGAGAAAGGGAATTTCCCAACTTTAACTTCGTAACCTGCTTCTTTTGCTGCTTTTTCTGTGTATCCTACAGAAGCAATTTCAGGAGAACAATACGTACAACCTGGTATGTTGTTATAATCTATTGGCTCGGGAGATTTACCTGCAATTTTCTCAACACAAACAATACCTTCTGCAGATGCAACATGAGCAAGTGCTTGTCCTGGTACGCAATCGCCAATTGCGAAAACCCCTGGTATGTTTGTTTCATAAAAATCATTAACCATGATCTTACCTTTGTCAGTGGCCACTCCAACTTCCTCTAATCCTACATTTTCAATGTTTGAAACTACACCAACAGCTGAAAGAACAATATCAGCTTCAATTTTTTCTTCTCCTTTCTTAGTCTTAACAGTTGCGACACATTTTTTGCTACTAACATCAACAGACTCTACGCTTGAGTTTGTTAATACTTTCATTCCTGTTTTTTTGAATGTACGTTCTAATTGCTTAGAAACTTCTTCGTCTTCAACAGGCACAATAGATGGCATATACTCAACTAAAGTAACTTTAGTGCCCATAGTTTGGTAGAAATATGCAAACTCAGACCCAATAGCTCCAGATCCTACAACAATCATTGATTCAGGCTGCTTTGGTAAAGTCATCGCATCTCTGTAGCCAATAATTTTTTTGCCATCTTGAGGTAAATTAGGTAATTGTCTTGATCGTGCACCGAGGGCGAGGATAACATTTTTTCCTTCTACTACTTGAGTTTTTCCCTTATCATCAGTAACTTCTACTTTTCCTTTTGAAACAAGCTTACCAGTGCCATTAATAACATCAATTTTATTCTTTTTCATTAAGAATTCAACACCTTTACTCATGTTATTAGCTACATCTCTACTTCTTTTTACAACAGATGCGAAATCGGCTGATGCTTTTCCTACTTTAATACCGTAGTCTTCTGCATGGTTAAGATAATCGAATACCTGCGCACTTTTCAATAATGCTTTTGTAGGAATACATCCCCAATTTAAACAGATTCCGCCTAAAGATTCTTTTTCAATAATTGCTGTTTTTAGCCCCAATTGTGAAGCGCGAATTGCTGCAACATATCCTCCTGGGCCACTTCCTACTATTACTATATCGTATGACATATGAATCGTTTTAAATTTTCACAAAATTAAGTGTTATTTATAAATTATGCCTCAAAAAACCTTTAAAAAATGATTCTACTAAATTTTCTTACTAATCAAGTATGAATGCTTTTGCTTTTTTGATTTCAATAAATTTCTGAATTACTTTATTATCCGGCTTAAATGTTCTGTCGTAATACGATGTTTTTACGGATTTGACACTCTTATTTTTGGGAGGCTCATAAGTAATGTACCCTGAATACATATTTTTAAAATTATTGGTGAATATGAATGAGGTGTTCTGTTCATTAATTCCGTAACTGTTATTAATTAAATAATTAATTGTTTTTTGGTCTGTTTTTATGCAGTCTCTATATCCTAAATCAATATCATTTTTAGCAGAGAATGGTTGAAAAATAAGATGAATAAAAAATAATAGTAAAGTGACAGATATAAAGTAACCTTCTCTATTTAGTGTTTTGCTTAGCAAGTAAAAGGATATCATTATAAAGAGTGGGATTGTGCACAACATATATCTGCTAGAATAAAAATTCATAGAGCTAAAAATCATGAAGCAAATAATAAAAATAATTAAAGCACTACATTCATTTAATAAGAGTTTGAATTTGTTCGTTTTAAGTAAGAAAAATAAACTCACTACAGAAATAATAAGGTATATAATTCTAAGCTGAGATATAGCAAGCGTTTGAAATGCACTTTTAATAAAAGTTTTGCTAACGTCAATTAAGTTGAGTTTAATCATGCCAGTATGTTCTGGGTATAAAAACCACCCGTTATAAATTTTTTGTAAGGATAAATGTAGTACAAATACGAGTAATGGTAGAGCAATCTTTAAAGACGTTAATAATGCTTTTATTGGTTTTTTGAAAGTTTTAAATTCTACTAAAAAATGAAATAATGTAAGTGAGAGTACTAGTATAATACCAGACTCTTTAACTAAAATTAAACTTGCCGAGCATAATAAATAAAGTAGTAGTTGTTTTCTGAAATAAAACAATAGCGATAAACAAGTGAAAAGCAAAACCATTATTTCTGGTAAAACCATAGTTGATTGTGCTAAAAACATGGGCTGAATGATTGTAAGTAAAACACTTGCAAATGCCACTGATGGATTAAATATTTTACTGGCTAACGCAAAAACAGAACATAAAGCTAAGCATGATATTAGCAATGAAAACAAATGCGTTTGGTATATAGAGTTTTCGGTAAATCTTAACCAAATTGCGTGTAAGTTATGAAATAATAAAGGGTGCCCTCTGCTATGCCAATTAGATAGCGCATCTGGTAGCATGTTAATTTTATTTTCTTCTAAAATTCTTACTGCAGGTCCATAAACCCAACTTTCATCCCAAAAGTAAGGCAAGCCAAGGTTAG
Source organism: Flavobacteriales bacterium (assembly GCA_020628935.1). Taxonomy (GTDB): domain Bacteria; phylum Bacteroidota; class Bacteroidia; order Flavobacteriales_G; family JALEGO01; genus JAHDEG01. The sequence continues at coordinate 77,187 of JAHDEG010000010.1, read as the reverse complement.
GCAGTTGAAAAATGAAAAAACCTAAAATAGCGGCAATTGATAAGCTTAAGTATAAATAGTTATTTTTCATTCGGGTTACTTTGTGGGAAAAAGTATTTTAAGTCAAACGAAAAGTAATTTGCTGATAATCTATAATTAAATTTTTTGTCAAACACTTTGGGGTTCGCAGAAAATGAAGTTGCTGAATAATATTCCTTCAGGTATTGATTTATTGATATACCTAAGTAAATAAAACCACTTTTTTTGCTTCTATATTCAATCCCATAACTTACAGTTAAAGAAGGAGTTGCCCAGGTTCTTCTTCTTAAAAATGTCTCAAAACTAGGGGTAGAGTTTTGATATTCATAAGTTGACAAAAAATTGAAGTTTACGCCTAATCCTGCATCAGTATACCACTTGTCCGTTATTCTTATATATAACAGAGCCTGAAGAGGAATCTCATAGGTGATTATTGATATTTTATTTTGAAAAGCTAAACCGGTTTCTCTGTTTAAATAATCAAACTGGAGATTTCGCTTAGTACTAAAAATTCCTCCCTCTATAGCCCATTTTTTACTAAAATTTTTACGGATATTCATTCCTACAGAATAGCCTGGATTCTGACTAACTTTTAAGCTACTGCTTGAAGAATCAATTTGTTGAAGAGTTTTAGTTCTGAAAATGTTGTTAGGGATAATTGGTTTATAAACTAAACCAACAGCTGTCGAGCTTTTGCTCTTGTTCTGGCTATAAATATTTGAATATGAAACAAATAATAATATCGCTATGGAAATTAGTTTTTTCAGGAGTCTTTTAAAGTTTTAATTTTTACATAAAATCCTGCTACTATAAGTGTCATAAATGGACTTACAATGTTAAAGAAGCAGTATGGTAAATAGGCTAGGGTAGATACACCAAATAAAGCACTATGATAAGCTCCGCAGGTATTCCAAGGAATTAATACAGAAGTTACTGTTCCTGAATCTTCTAGTGCTCTACTAAGATTTTCAGGAGCATATCCCTTGTTTTTATATTCATTTGAAAACATTTTTCCGGGCACCACAACCGAAAGATATTGGTCGGATGCTGTAACATTAAAAAATAAGCAAGTTGCGACTGTACTCGCAACAAGAGAGAAAAATGAGTTTACTCTCGAAATAAGTTCGTCTGTTATTCTTTGCAACATTCCAGTAGCCTCCATAGCTCCCCCAAAAATCATAGCACAAATAATTAACCAAACTGTATTAAGCATTCCTTTCATCCCTCCAACAGCAAGTAATTCATTAACGGTCTCATTATTAGTAGTTACAGATCCTCCCATAGAAGCGATTTCTAAAACTACCTTATATGATTTAGCAATCATTGAATCGTTGGTATTGCTTAATGTATTTATTACATCAGATTGAAAAATAATAGCAGCAAACCCCGCTAATAGCATTCCAAGAAAAATTACAGGAATGGTAGGTAGCTTTTTAAAAATTAAAAACAAAACAATAAGTGGAACTATAAACAAAAACGGAGTTATGTTAAATGTGTTTGCTAATGTATGTTGTATGATTTCTGCATCCGAAGTAACCATTTCTTGAGCATTGTTAAATCCAATAATTGTAAAACCGATAAGAGCAATAATTACAGAAGGTATAGTAGTTATAGTCATATATTTAATATGTTTAAATAAGTCTGACCCTGCCATAGCAGCAGCTAAATTGGTTGTGTCACTCAAAGGCGACATTTTATCACCAAAATAGGCTCCAGAAATTATAGCTCCAACAACAACGGGCTCAGAAAACCCCATTGCTTTTCCAATTCCTAGTAATGCTATTCCAATGGTGCCTGAAGTAGACCAGGAGCTTCCTGTAGCAATAGATACAACAGTACAAATTAAGCAGCAGCTTACTAAAAAGAAGGTCGGGTTTAATATGTATAAACCGTAATAAATTAGTGAAGGCACAATTCCACTTATCATCCAGGTGCCAATGAGTGCACCTATGAGTAACAGAATAATAATGGCCTGTAATGAAACAGTTATGTTTTTCTCAATTCCTTTTATGAGTTTATCCCACCCAGTTTTTTTGAAAGATAAAGAAATAGCTATTGTAGCAGCAAATAAAAGCGCCATTTGATTTGGACCCGATGTTGCATTATCTCCAAAAACGAATAAGTTACACACCAAGAAAAAAATCAAGGCTAATACAGGAATAAATGATTTAAATAAAGACATACACGTTTATCAGTAACAAAAGTATTAAAATCCTACGCTAAAATTGCTGTTGCGAAGTATTATCTCTTTAACGTTAAATAATATCATTTTTGCGGATTGTTTTATTAATTAATCGGTTGTAACTGATATATCAGAAGTTTTTCACAAATAATATTGTTATTTTTACATGTATGAGATCGCTAATCTTTTTTCTTTCTGTTTTATTAATGCCACCAACGTTTTTAATGTCTCAAACTACAAATGAGTTAGATAAAAAAGGATTGAAGAATGGTGTTTGGAAAGAAGTTTATAAAAATGGTAAAGTAAAGTTTACTGGGAATTACTCGCACGGTAAGCCATTGGGTAAGTTTATTAATTTTAGTGAGGAAGGATTAAAAATTTCTGAGCTATTATATAAGGAGAATGACACTGTTCATGCTGTTTTTTTTAATATAAACGGAAATAAAACAGGAGAAGGACTTTACATAAATAAACTAAAAGACGGAGATTGGTCTTTTTATGGAAACAATGAAGTATTGCTTAAAAAAGAGCATTATGTTAAAGGGCTTAGGGAAGGCGTTTCTTTTTTGTATCACGAAAATAAGCAGATTGCACAGGTAGATACTTTTTTAAATGATAAAATTCACGGCTTGCAGTTGAAGTACTATCCATCAGGGCAAAAAAGATCTGAAATTATGTTTAGTAATGGTGAAAACTCAGGCAAGTATATCGAGTATTTTCCTAATGGAGGTTTTAAATCAATTGGTAAATATTTTGATGGATTAGCTGAGGGAAATTGGGCTTACTACAACGAAGAGGGAGAAATTAATGTAAAAGAACAATATTCACGTGGTAAAAGAACCTCTTCAGTAATTTTTAATGGAGAAGTTAAAGAGTATTATAAAAATTCAGATGAAATACTTAAATCTGTTTATTTGTTCAAAAACGGAAAGAAAAACGGACCTTTTATTGAGTTTTATAATGCTGGCGGCTGGAAATATCAAGATATTGAATACGATCAAATGAAGGAACCTGGTCGACCCGCAGAAAAAGTAAGAGTTTTTGTAGGCGAAAAAATTAAGAAGAAAGGCACTTATAAAAACGGATTATTAAATGGTAATGTTCGTTACTACAACGAGGTAGGCGAAGTAGAAAAAACAGAAGTATACGAGTTAGGTAAACTAATAGAAACAAAATAAGATTTGAGTAAGCACGGAAAAATATTAGTAGCCATGAGTGGCGGTATAGATAGCTCTGTAACTGCAATGTTGTTGCATGATGAAGGATATGAGGTTGTAGGTTTAACTATGAAGACATGGGATTATCAAAATTCGGGAGGATCTAAAAAAGAAACAGGTTGTTGTAGTCTTGATTCAATAAATGATGCCCGAAATATGGCTGTTGAAAAAGGATTTCATCATTTTATATTAGATATAAGAGAGGAGTTTGGAGATTATATTATTGACAATTTTGTTGATGAATACATTGCTGGCCGTACCCCAAACCCATGTATACTTTGTAATACACACATTAAATGGGATGCTCTACTAAAGAGGGCCGATCAATTAGACTGTGAATTTATAGCTACTGGGCATTACGCACAGGTTAAGCAAGTTAATAACAGATACGTTGTTCATAAAGGAGTAGATGAAAAGAAAGATCAATCTTATGTTTTGTGGGGACTTTCTCAAGAGTGTTTAGCAAGAACTAAATTTCCTATTGGAAGCTTCACAAAATCTGATATTCGTCAAATGGCTTATGATCAAGGTTTTGAAGAACTAGCCAAGAAACCAGAGAGTTACGAAATATGTTTTATACCTGATAATGATTACAGAGGCTTCTTAAAACGAAGAGTAAATGGTTTGGAGGAGAAAGTTAATGGAGGTGACTTTGTTAATAAAAACGGAGATATACTGGGTAAACATGAAGGATATCCTTTTTATACAATAGGTCAAAGAAAAGGACTTAAGGTAGCATTTGGTGAGCCAATGTACGTTACTAAAATAGTGCCAGAAAGCAATACCGTTGTATTGGGTGTAAAAGAAGATTTAGACAGACAATTAATGACTGTTCGCAATCCTAATTTTCAAAGTATAATTGGTTTAGATGGTGAACTAGAGTGTACAACAAAAATAAGATATAAAGATAGAGGCACTCCTAGTACAATACTTATGAAGGATGGTAAAGTTGAAGTAGAATTTCATAGTCCTGTGCAAGGAATAGCACCTGGCCAATCTGCTGTTTTTTATGATGGTGACAATGTTATTGGAGGAGGATTTATAGCAAGAAATTAATGAGAAATAAAACAATAATGTTCCTGTTTGTTTTCGCATTTGCATTGCAATCATGTAAGAAAGATAACGAACTAAAAACAATTGATTTAGGTGTAAATTATTACCCGCTAAATATCGGAACATCAATTATTTATGATATAGATTCAATTGTGTATGATAAATTTTTAGACGATACTCTATATTTTTCCTTCCAACTTAAAGAGACTATTGTTTCTGAATTTGAAGATAATGCAGGCGATGTTACTTATCGACTGGAGCGGTACAAAAGAGCTACTGAAAGCGATGTGTGGCAAGTAAGTGATGTTTGGGTTGTAAATAAACTAGAAAGTAGAATAGAGCGCGTTGAAGATAATAAAAGAATTATTCCAATTATTTTTCCAGTAAGAGAAGGTGAAAGTTGGAATGGAAACGCCCTAAACAATGATTCCGAAATGGAATTTATTTATAAGGATGTAGATAAACCTTTTGAGGTTAATAATGCAAGGTTTGATTCAACACTTAAAGTAATTCAGAGAGAGTCAGTAAATTTAGTTGAAGATACTACTGTGAAAGAGTTTTATGCTAAAAACTTAGGCTTAGTTTACAAAGAAGTAAAAAACCTCAAATTCTACGAAGAAATAAGTAATAGTGGCATTTTTAAGCCAGAAGGATTTGAGTATTATTTAAAATATAAGTATGCAGAGTAACTATTTTTTTACGTTTTTTCTTTTCTTACTCCTAGTCAATAGTTCCATTGCACAGTATAGCTATTTAGTTACATTTAAAGATAAAGGCGCCTTTAAGCAAACAGATATCACACAGGTACTTTCAGAAAGATCCTTAAAAAACAGAGCGGTAAAATCAATTCAACTAAATGAAACTGATTACCCTGTGAATGATGAATATGTGCAGAATTTAACAGAGTTAACAGGCGCTAAAGTTGGTATGCGTTTAAAATGGCTTAATGCAATTACCCTCAAAAGTGAAGAAGCGCTTAGCGAGAATGCAGTTAAGGCATTGTACTATGTAAATGAAGTTAAAAACATAAGTGTTAAACCCAGTAATGATGTGATTGTAGATAAAGAGGAAGCCCTTTTTGAAATTTCTACAGAGCTACAAACAGCCAAAACATCGTTCGAAAACGCTGAGTATGGAGCTTTTTTTGATCAGATAAACGCTGTAAATGCGATTCCTCTTCACGCAAAAGGATATACAGGTAAAGACGTATATATTGCCGTTTTTGATGCAGGTTTTAGAGGAGTAGATACCATTAATGCATTTAAACATATTTATGATTCTGGGAGGATGTTATTCACCAAAAATTTGGTAGATGAAAATGACCCAGTATATCAATCGAGCAATCATGGTACAAATGTACTTTCCGTAATCGGTTCTTATGATCCTACTTATTTTATTGGAGGTGCTCCTGATGCATCATTTGCTCTTTTTTGTACTGAAGATGTAAGTTCAGAAAGCCTGCAAGAAGAACTTAATTGGATGAAAGCCGCTGAAATTTGTGATAGTCTTGGAGTAAATATTATTAATTCATCACTTGGTTATTCAGCTCCCTATACAGATACTTTAGAAAGTCATACCTATTCAGATATGAACGGAAATGGTACAATCATAACCAGAGCTGCAGATTTAGCAGCATCAAGAGGTATTTTAGTAGTAAACAGCGCTGGTAATGAAGGTAACGACCCATGGTTGTATATTACGGCACCCGGAGACGGAGATATGGTTTTTACTATTGGAGCAACAGATATTGATGGTGGATATGCTCCGTTTAGTTCTATTGGCCCCACGTATGACGGCCGTTTAAAACCCAATGTAACTGCTCCTGGCTGGAATGTCAAAGTTTTAACGAGTAATGGTAGCGTAGTAAATTCAAGCGGCACGTCATTTTCTGCACCACTAATAGCGGGTTGTGCTGCAAGTTTATGGCAAGCTAATACCTTTGCTACAAATATGGAGGTGATAGCAGCTATCGAAAAAAGTGCAAGCCAATTTGCATTTGCAGATGTATACAGAGGTTACGGAACCCCCGATTTTGATTTGGCATTAAGTATTTTAAGCCCAACAGATGATTTACCAATATCAAATGACCAGTTAGAGGTATATCCCAACCCATTTGAAGATGTACTTAACTTACGTTATTTCTCTAAAACTGAACAAGAAGTTAATATTACTCTAGTAAATAGATTAGGCAAAAATTTAATAGTGAATACATATAGCCTACGAAAGGGTTTTAATAATTTGGTACTAAATGTAGGTAGGTTTCCTAACTTTAACAATGGAACCTATTTATTGAAAGTTCAAGGAGAATCAGGTAGTAGTTTTGAGCAGAAAGTGATGAGGTTGAAGTAGATGATTCACCTCACCAAAACTCTTAATAACTGCTTTCTTTCAATAAAACCAAGTAACTCATCGCCTTTATTTACAGCGCTTACGCCAGCGGGTGTGCCTGTGAAAATAAGGTCGCCTTTTTTTAAGGTAATAAAGGATGAAACATAACTAATAATATCATCAATAGTAAAAATCATGTTTTTGCTGTTTCCGGCTTGAACTTCAGTGTTGTTTTTTTTAAGACTGAAGCTGAGGTTTTGTAAATTAATATCTTGCTTAGGTATAAACTCGCCAACAGGAGCTGCCCCATCAAAGCTTTTTGCTTTTTCCCAAGGCAAGCCTTGATCTTTACACTTTTGTTGAATGTCTCTGGCTGTAAAATCAATACCTACAGTTATTTCTGAATAGTATTTGTGTGCAAATTGTTTAGCAATGTGTTTTCCCACCTTATCAATTTTAATAACCAACTCAATTTCGTGATGAACATCGTTAGTGAAATCAGGGATGAAAAAGGGCATGCGTTTCGCTAATTGGCATGTTTCGGGTTTTAAGAAAAACAGAGGCTCTGTAGGCAAAGGATTTTTTAGCTCCTTGGCATGATCAATATAATTTCTGCCAATACATATAATTTTCATAAATCAAATATACTGTGATTGATATAATTGTGCAATTTCAATACAGTTAGTCACAGCACAAACTACAATTACTTACTTTTTGAGGTAAGGTAACTATACTAATAAAAAAGTCCTTCAAGAATAATTAGTTTACTTTCGAAGCAAAACATTAGAGAAATTAACTAGCTCTGAACTTGCTTCAGAGATCCGTTAACTGAACTTATGATTTGAGAGTAATAAACTAGTTGTTATTGTAAGACTTGATTTTTGATTCTTTGTATCAAGACAAAGAATAGGTAATTGTTGTTAAAACACAATACCATTCTCAATATCTCTAAAATTAAATCAACAAAGTATCCTTTCCTTCCCCTTTCAAATTCATTCCACATCAAGACAAAGAACAATAAGCGATTGTAAGTAACAAGAACTTAAATGAATTAGGAAAATAAAAGGGGGTAGAGCAAAGAACAACATATCCTATAATTTTAATAGACCTTAAAACCACTTGTTAGTAGCTAAGTAATCTTACATTATTGTATTAAATTCGCAATCCATCAAATATTATAACCATGTTATACGCAATTCCATTTATATCAGCATTAATAGGTTGGTTTACAAATTATATAGCTATAAAAATGCTTTTCCATCCTCGCAAAAAAGTAAACTTATTACTGTTTAGTATTCAAGGTATTTTTCCTAAGCGACAAAAGTTAATAGCTGAGCGAATAGCAAATATGGTGGCAAAAGATCTTATTTCAATGGATGAAATTAAGGGTAGGTTAGCAGATCCTAAACACTCCAAAGTAATTTTAGCTGAGGTTGACATTCGGTTAACAGAATATATAAATGAAACGTTGCCCAAAAAATTCCCATTAATTGGTGGTTTTTTAAGTACAGGAATAAAAACAACTATCAAAAACGAATTTGTTGCAGAGTTTGAACAAATGATACCAGCTGCGTTGGCTAAACTAACAGATTCGTTAGAAGAAAATTTCGACTTAAAAGAAATGGTTCGCAGTAAGGTAGAAAATTTCTCTGTAGAAAAATTAGAAGAAATACTAATGAGCATCCTTAAAAAGGAATTCAAATTTATTGAAATTTTAGGGGCAGTAATAGGCTTTATTATTGGTTGTTTACAAATAGTAATGATACATTATTCAAAATAATATGAGAACAACACGACTTAAAATAGAAAACGCTACAGGGCAAAACTTATCTGCTTCTTTAGAAATGCCGGTAGATCAAAAACCGCACAGCTACGCTATATTTGCGCATTGCTTTACCTGTAATAAAAATTTGTTAGCAGTAAAAAACATTAGCAGGTCACTAATAAAAAGTGGCATTGCAGTACTGCGTTTCGATTTTACTGGCCTAGGGAGTAGTGAAGGCGCCTTTGAGCAGACTAATTTTTCAAGTAATGTACAAGATTTAGTCTCTGTCGCAAACTACTTAAAAACAAATTACGAGGCACCGTCTTTGTTAATAGGTCATTCGTTAGGAGGTGCCGCAGTAATTTTTGCAGCAGCAGAAATAGAAAGTATAAAAGCAATTGCTACAATAGGTGCTCCATCCGATCCAAAGCATGTAAAACATTTGTTTTCTGGGAGTTTAGACGAAATTAAGTTAAAAGGTGAAGCTCAAGTGAACTTGGGTGGTCGTCCTTTTAAAATTCAAAATCAATTTGTTGAAGATTTATATACTAAAGATCTTTACAGCGTAATAAGTAAAATGAAAAAGGCAATACTTATTGCTCATTCGCCACAAGATAAAACGGTTGGTATAGAAAATGCACAAAAATTATATCAAGCTGCATTTCATCCAAAGAGCTTTGTTTCACTTGATGGGGCAGATCATTTATTAATGAATAAAAACGATTCAGAGTATATTGGTGAAGTAATAGCAACTTGGGCTAAACGATATTTAGTTATCCCTCAGAATATTAAGCTTCAAACTAATCATCAAGTATTGGGCTATTTGAGTAAAGACGATGCATTTACAACTCAGATTAAGGCTGGTAATCATGCTCTAATAGCTGACGAACCTATTGAAGTTGGTGGTAATGATTTTGGTCCTGCCCCTTACGATTTGGTTTCTGCAGGCTTAGCTGCTTGTACAGTAATGACATTAAAAATGTATACAAGCCACAAAAAATGGGATTTAGGTAATGTGCAAGTGCACGTAAACCACAAAAAAGTGTCTGAAATTAACGAGGAAGGCAAAAAAAACAAGGTTGATGTGTTTGAAAGAATCATTGAAATGGATGGCGATTTAGATGATACTCAACGCAACCGAATTGTTGAAATAGCCGGCAAATGTCCTGTGCACAAAACATTACATTTATCCTCACAAATTAATACCCGCTTAAAGTAAATGCAAATACTAGTTCGGTATAAAATATGCATTGTATGTATTGTAGTATTTTGCTCTAATTTAAAAGCTCAAAAGTATACGCTTGCCGACACTTTAAAAGGAACAATTACTCCTGAAAGAGCCTGGTGGGATGTAAATTACTACCACTTATCAGTTGCTGTAAATTTAAACGATAGCACAATTAGCGGGTCAAATGTTATTCAGTTTACGGTAAAAGACTCATCAAAACGTATGCAAATTGATTTGCAAGCCCCTATGCAAATTCGAAGTATAATTAAATCGGGTAAACCACTTAGTTACCAGAGTGTAGGTAATGCACATTTTATCACATTTGATGAAAATTTACCTATTAATTCTTCTCAGCAAATTACAGTTAATTTTTACGGCTCACCATTTGTTGGTGATAATCCGCCATGGAGTGGGGGTATTGTTTGGTCAACTGATAGCAAGGGTAAACCATTTGTAGCAACGGCATGCCAAAGTATAGGAGCAAGCGTTTGGTGGCCTTGTAAAGATCATCCGTATGACGAGCCAGATTCAGTTAAAATAAGCGTTACCGTTCCTAAAAAGTTAATGAATGTTTCTAATGGTAGGTTAGTATCCACCCAAAAAAATAGAAAAACCAAAACGTATACCTGGGAGGTTAGTAATCCAATAAACAATTATGGAGTTAATTTAAATATTGGTAATTACACACATATTAAACATGCATTTAATGGTGAAAAAGGACTTTTAAACTGTAATTATTATGTGTTAAAACAAGATAAACACAAGGCTAAAAAATATTTTAAAGATCAAGTAACAAAAATGCTAACCGCTTTTGAGCATTGGTTTGGGCCATATCCTTTTTATAAAGATGGTTACAAGCTGGTTCAAGCACCATATGTAGGTATGGAACACCAAAGTTCAGTAACCTATGGCAACGGGTTTAAATATGGTTATGGAGATTACAGAATTAGCAATACTAAGTGGGATACATTGTTCGATTTTATAATAATTCACGAGTCTGGTCATGAGTGGTTTGCGAATAGCATAACAAATACAGATGTGGCAGACATGTGGATTCATGAAGGCTTTACATCTTACTCCGAAAACCTCTTTGTTAACTATCATTTTGGTAAACAAGCAAGTTCAGAGTATGTAATTGGTACCCGCCAGCGAATAAGAAATACAACACCAATAATTACCGATTATAATGTTAGTAATCAGCCTCCCTCAGATATGTATTTTAAGGGTGCTCAACTTCCACATTACTTAAGAAGTTTGCTGAATAATGATGATAAATGGCGCGCAATTCTGCGTAAAATGAATGTCCAGTTTTATCATAAAACAATCTCATCAGCGCAGCTAGAAAACTTCCTCATTCAAGAGACAGGTTACGATTTAAAAAACTTTTTCCATCAATACTTAAGAACTACTCAAATCCCCACTTTAGAATACCAAAAAACTGAAACCGATTTTCTGTATCGTTGGACAAATACAATTGACAGTTATAATGCGCCATTGCGTATTTTTAGAAATAATGAGTCCCTGCTTATTCACCCCACGAACAGCTTTAAAAAGCTTAGCTTAAATAAAACGGACGAGATTAAGTTTGATCCTAATTTTTATATACAATTACACCAATTGGCCAATTAGTATTAACCTGATTTCTTTGTTTGGATTTAACATAGAAATCAGGTTACTAGCTATTCCCGTGTTACATTATAGTTTACAAATCAATCACCAACATTTACTAAACATTAAAAAGAGCTCATAAAATCGCTTTTTTAACGTAAGTAAAGTAAATGGTGCTCATTTTGTAAAGCTGCCATTTCACCCGGGGCTATAATTAATAACTAAAACACATTGAATTTTGTCTCAAATATCCGTTATGACACTGTTTCAAAGGTTTGCAACTTAAACATCGTATTGTAGTCTTAATGTGGGTGTTACTAATTTCCTTAGTTGAATGTTAAAATGATGCTTAAGGTAGCGACGTTAAACAAATTACGAAAACTGGCAAATAATACCACCCATAAGTGCTAGAGATACTAACCAATAACCAAAATGTAAGAATATGTATTTTCCACCTCTTCTTTCAAACAAGGCGTTGATACCTATTACTGGTAAAACAAATGTAATTGATGTAAAAATTCCGTGAAAAACGCCATGGCCGAAGGTTCTATACTTCATACCGTACTTTTCTAACATCATAGCTAAGTCTGCAGATTCTGGGTTTTCAACAAATAAAGAGGCCATTCCGTTTTGGTGAATTACTAATCCACCAATAACCAATGTCATCATAAATGAAAACACGTAGGTTAAACCTAGTATAATGGGCATGTTGGCGCCTTCTACATCGCTTTGTTTAAAGTTATTTACTTTCATCCAAGCATTACCAAATACTTTTGAGTTATACCATACAAAGCCTACTAAGATTGGAACTAGTGCTGCTAGTGCCATTACTCCTAAATTAAGTACCATAATTATTATTTTTAATTTTGCTGCTAAGGTACTATTTTTAGTTAAATGTTAATTTTTTAACTACATAATGTTGATTGAAATCACTTCTGCTTAGGCAGTACATCTGTAAGTTGTTGTAAGAATGACATTGATTTTTCAATGGAGTTCATTCCTCTAACAATGAGCCTTAATTTATCGCCTTTTTGTTTTAATTCGGGTTTAATACTTAACGTTTGTATTTTTTGCATCAAAGCTGCAAAAATGCCTGAACTGTAGTACCTAGAGTCAGGGTTAGATATAAAGCTGAGCAACAGCGTATCTTTTTTAAGTACTACTTTTTCAAAACCTAATCGCTTACAAAGCCATTTTAGTTTAACGGACTCAATAAGGTTTTTAACTTGTATTGGTGTGTCTCCAAAGCGATCTACTAAATGCTTTACAAAGGTATTTAAAGCCAATTCAGATTTTATTGTGGATAGTTCTTTGTATAAACTTAACCGCTCGTTTACGTTGTTTACATATTTATCAGGAATGATAATTTCTAGGTCAGTATCTAAATTACATTCTTCTACAAAATCGGTGTTTTGGGCTAGTTCTTTCTCAAAAAGGTCCTTAAATTGTGTTTCTTTAAGCTCTTGAATAGCTTCGTTTAATATTTTTTGATAAGTTTCAAAACCTATTTCCGAGATGAAACCAGATTGGTCTGGCCCTAGTAAATCGCCTGCTCCTCTAATATCTAAATCGCGCATAGATATGCTAAACCCACTGCCTAAGTCTGAAAACTGCTCAATTACCTTTAATCGCTTTCTGGCATCTGAAGATATGGTTGAAAGGGGAGGAGAGAGTAAATGGCAATAGGCTTTACGGTTAGAGCGTCCAACTCTACCTCTCATTTGGTGTAAATCACTTAGTCCGAAATTGTGGGCGTTATTAATAATAATGGTATTAGCATTTGGGATGTCTAAACCAGATTCAATAATAGTTGTTGCAACCAAAACATCATAATCACCATCAATAAATGCAAGTATAATTTTTTCTAATTCTTCGGGTTTCATTTGGCCATGACCAACGGCTACTTTAACCTCTGGGCAAAGTCGTTTAATCATATCTGCAACTTCTTGAATGTTTTTTACTCTATTATGAATAAAAAATACTTGTCCGTTGCGAGCTATTTCTTTGTAAACCGAATCTTTAATTATTTCTTCATTAAACTGATGTAGTTCAGTGCTAACCGGTTGCCTGTTTGGAGGAGGCGTGTTTATAATAGATAAATCTCTTGCATTCATTAATGAAAACTGCAATGTACGTGGTATTGGAGTAGCGGTAAGTGTGAGTGTATCTACATTTACTTTAAATGTTTTGAGTTTATCTTTTACTCCAACGCCAAACTTGTGTTCTTCATCAATAATTAAAAGGCCTAAATCTTTAAATTTTATAGATTTACCTACAATTTTATGGGTACCTACAATAATATCTATTTTACCTTCTTTTAGGCGTTCAATGGTTTCTTTTTGCTGTTTGGCCGATTTAAACCTGTTTAGGTAATCAACAGTACAGGGTAAATCTTTTAGTCTTTTTTTTATAGTTTGGTAATGCTGTAAAGTGAGTATGGTAGTGGGTGCGAGTATGGCAACCTGTTTACCATCTACAGCTGCTTTAAATGCTGCTCTTATTGCAATTTCCGTTTTACCAAAACCTACATCTCCACAAACCAAACGATCCATCGGGTGTGGCTTTTCCATATCAGCTTTAACAGCAATGGTCGCTTTTAACTGATCAGGCGTATCTTCGTACATGAACGAGGCTTCTAGCTCATTTTGTAAGTAGGTGTCTGGTGAAAATGCAAATCCTTCTTTCACCTTTCTTTTGGCGTAAAGTTGAATTAAATCGTAAGCAATAGTCTTAACTCTGTTCTTTGTTTTTTGCTTTAATGCTTGCCACGTTTTTGCACCAAGTTTATCAAGTTTTGGAGTTCTTCCTTCCTTGCTCGAGTATTTAGCTATTTTATGTAACGAATGAATGTTTACATACAGTAAGTCATTCTCTTTAAATATTAAACGAATGGCTTCTTGTTTTTTACCATTCATTTCTATTTTTTGTAATCCATCAAAAACGCCAACTCCGTGATTAATATGAGTTACATAATCACCTTTTTGAAGGTCAATTAAATCTTTAAGTGAGTGGGCTTGTTGAGCTTTCTTGTAGCCTTCTTTGAGCTTATACCGGTGATAACGTTCAAATATTTGATGATCGGTGTAGCAGGCAATTTTTAAATCGTTATCCTTAAAACCTTCGTGTATTGAAATATATACGGGCTCAAAATAGGCTTCTTTACCGAGGTCTTCAAAAATGGCATACAATCGCTCAATTTGCTTAGCATTGTGTGAAAATATTAGGTTTTTAAAGCCCTGTTTTACATTTGTTTCTAAGTCTTTATGTAGTAAATTAAAATTCTTTTTAAATGCAGCTTGTGGCTTTTGGTTACACTTTATGTAATGTGCATCCTCAAAAAAACGAGTTCCTTCGAGCTGAATTACGTATTGATTAGTTAAAGATTTTTTAAAAAGCTTAGAGTTTAAGTAAAACTCACCTTGGTTAATATTTTCGGGTACTTGACTAATTAATTCTTCTTGATACTTTTCTATTAAATCGCTCGCAAGGTTAATATCTTGAACCCAAAGTATAGTTTTGTTTGTAAGGAAGGAAAAAATAGGATTTCTTTGCTCAATAACCTGAGTATTGTTTATGCTTGGTACGATAGAGACTTTAACTAGGTTTTTTATAGATAATTGGTCGGCTGCATCAAAGCTTCTGATAGATTCAACAGTATCACCAAAAAAATCGAGCCTGAAGGGATGTTCGTTTGAGAAGGAAAAAATATCTACAATACTTCCTCTTACAGAAAACTGTCCGGGTTTGTGAACAAAATCGACATGTTCGAAGTCAAATTCTACTAAAAATTCAGTAATAAAATCGATAGAGTATTCTTCGTTAACATTAATGCTAAGTGTGTTTTTTTCTAAAGTTTCTTTTGAGAGTATTTTTTCGCAAATGGCTTCAGGGTAGGAGACAATTACATAGTTATCGTTTCTCTTGTTTATTGCGTTTAAAGCTTCGGCCCTTTGAAGTGTTTGTTGATTGTCTTGCCGTTCTTCTAACCAAGCGAATGAAGTTGATTTAGGATAAAAAAACACTTTGTTTTCACCTAAAAGTGCTTCTAAATCGTTGTAAAAATAGGCGGCTTCTTCTTCAGAATTTAATATAACAAATTGAGGTTGTTTGCTGTTTTGCGCAATGCTTGAACACAGCATAGAATTGTAAGACCCAACAAGACCTTTGATTTCAATTTTTGGTTCGGCATAGGTTTCTAAAACCGAACTTAATTCTTTGACTAACTCTCCAGATTTTATGACTGCTAAAAGCTCTTCAGTTTTCACTTGCGCAAATGTATACAAATGAATTAAAGAATGGTTTATCTAAAGATTAAGAAAGGGGATACTTACAGCACCCCTTTTTCTATAAAAATATCTTTTAGTTGTTTTTCGCTGTGTACGCCTGCCTGTTTCCAAAGAATTATACCTTCTTTGAACAAAACAAAGGTTGGTACACCCATTACTTTGTATGCTTGTGCAGCTGCAAGGTTTTTATCTATATCTATTTTTATGATTTTTACTTTGTCGCCAACATTTTTTGATAAACTATCTAATACTGGTTTCATGCCTTGGCATGGGCCGCACCATTCTGCATAAAAATCTACCAAAACTGGTGTTTCACCTTTTATTAATTCATTAAAACTTTGTTTACTCATATTATTAAAGACGTTTGATTTTGGAAATGCTTACAGTGTTTGTTTTAAATATGCAAAGAAAGGATATTCAAGTTTGATTTGTTTTGACTTAATTAATTTAGGGTGTTTCATCAACGGGCTGAATATGGCATGTAAGGAATAAATATCACTGAAGCCTCCTTGACCCACAAAACCAAACCTTTTGTTTTTAAAGTTGCGTTGTGGCAGCCACTTTACAAAACAAATTGTTTGACGGCCCGCAAGTAAGGATGATTTTTTTGGGTGGAGATGAGACCGTATATGTTTATATCTCCTGTTAGGCTTCGTTATTCTTTATATTTTATTAAATAACTTATCTGATAACTTTCTTTAAATACATAATCAATGAGTTTAGTCATTATCAAGTTATTGTGTTCATCATAAACATAGTTCTCTTCTGAGATTAATTTACCATCACCGTTAAAACTACTTTTTTTTAAAAGCAAATTATTGAAATCATAAGTGAAAGTGGTTCTGACAAGACTTGTTGTATCGTCTTCTAGATAATTTAACCATTCGCTCAAGCATCCATTGGAATAAATTAGGCTGTCTGTAAACATTCGTTTTTCTTGATAATATTTATTCTGACTATTTGATTTTTTTTATTGTATAAATAGTATTTTTTTTCCCAAATTTTTTTGTTGTAAGAAATTAGGTATTTTGTCAGGCGTCCATTTTTATCGTAAATCAATGAGTCCACTCTAACTGTTTTTGCTTCCCCATCTTCTGTTAATTTGTGATCATAATGAATAGAAACTAAATTCTTATCATTATAATTATATTTAATAAATGTGCTATACTCATCACCTGAATTGAATAAGCTCGATGTTTTGATATAAGTTAAAGCTTTGTTTTGATCATATTTTCGTTCTTCATAGTATTGCAATTTAAAATCACTTAGAGATATATCTGGGTTATAATTAGTCAAAATCTTTTCTGTATTCAAAACTGAAAAGTCATACTTTACGTCTTTTATTGGATCCTTTTTATTTAAATGCTTTACATAGAAAATACGACCAATACTATCAAAATGTTCCTCAATGCATGCGTATTGTTCGTTGGCAGACTTATAACGTGAGGTTCTTAAATCTATCAATTTTAAGTTAGAATCATTTATAGAGACAAAATCTTCAGGCACATACTGGGAATGCAAAGTTTTGATAGAAATAAATATTGCTATGAATACAAATATTTTCATGTTCTTATACTAATTAGATTAAAGCTATTGTCTTTAAATATCCAAAAAATCACTCATAATATATTTTAGACTCTTATATCAAAATATTGTAACTTTTTAAAAGCGTTTTTAAACTACGCTACTGTGATATAATAAATGAAGCCTAACGAGCGCACCGCTAAGGTGCGCTTCAACGAATATAATGAAGATTTTATTATAAATGAATTGGAATGTACTTTAGCGTTGTGCTATGAAATGTAAGCGAGGCGTCATTGATTAGCGCAAAAGCGGAGTGGTGCGCCCGTTCAAGAAATACCGCGCAGCGGTGTTTCTTGAACGTTTAGTATAAACCTTCGTGCGATTTCTTATTCGCCCGTTTTTTACTTTTTCCAAAGTTATAGATTTTTCCAGTGATGTTATGCACTCAAATGCGAGCATGAGGTTTATACACTGTTGTAACATGTATTAAGAGTCTTCTATTTATTTACTCTCTCGAAGAGCAATATTCTCAGAAATTTTAGGATAGTGACTTTCATATGATTTTAAGCAAATGTTTTTGAGTATTTCCCAACAAATTTTGGCTTGTTCCTCTGTCATATTTAAATCAATCTTTTGCCTGCTTTCAGTAATCTCATCTCCGATTATTGCTCTGTTTATACCACCTTTTTTCATCCACTTTTTTAGATTATCTGGATACTCATTTTCGTTTCTTACTTTCAACATCAAGCCTTCTTTGTGAGGGGAAGATTTATCTACAGAGATCTTCTCAAGTTCTAAATAATATGTTTTATTTTCAGAAATGTCTTTAATTTTAACCTTCCAAGGAGCTATTTTAAACTTATACTCTGGGCCAATAACTGAATTAATCTTTGCTAGTTCACTTTTTAAAGAATCCTTTCCTTCTTTAGATTCAAAGAAATACTGAGCATTTAAATTGCTAATACAAATGGAGGTAAGAAAAAATGTAATAGATAAAAATTGTTTCATGATAAAAGTTGTTTTACTCTTTACTATCAAGAATTAAGCCAAATTTTTGGAGTATATGTTACAACGTTAACGTAAGAAACGCACCATACGCTTCTTGAAGAATCAAATGTAGTAATTTTTGTGCATTTTCAGTTTTGTACTTAGTCAGCTAAACTGTTTTCATTTATTTTTCATTTTAAGATCCTGATGTTCTAGAAATAGAAAGCACAAGCAAAAATTACGGGCCTAATTGATGAATTGAGTTAAGACAACTAAAGGTTTAGTTTTAACGGTGTGTTTTTTACGCTTATGTTGGTTAACGGCCTTCAAGAGATAGCACGCATTCAATCTGGTCCGTCCGTAATTAACTATTATCACAAAGCTCATTTAAGCTTTCTGAAGTATAATCGGACTTCCGAATCCGGGTCCATGGTTTATAGAAATTATTAACTCAAAATTTAGTGATTCTGCTTATCGATCCGATCTTCATCGTCTTGTCCAGAGAATCAGTCCGTATTCATTGTTTGAGATTAAGAGCTTAAATGAGTGAAGCCCAAAAAGGGGTAGGAAAAAGGCTGTTTGCCAACAGTTGAAATATAACACATTGTGTTATATTATTCATATATAAAACTACTAAAATATATTCAGTTAGTTTGTTTTTCTGTTTGGCTGCGTTAAGGATTGAACGGGAAAGCCCACAGTGAGTGAAGCGAAGGCAGACTTGTATGGTAAAGCCTGCCCGCACCTTTAGTGTGGGAACGCCCAAAAATATAATTATTGTATTTCTTTATATCAACTTAGAGATTTTTTAATAGAGTTTAACGTTTTGGTGCGCTATATTAATTAAAGAATAATAGGTGTTGCTACAAACAAAAAAAGGCCACTCAATGAGCAGCCTTTTTTATATTATAAAAAGGAGGGGTTTTAAAGATCTTTTTTAACGTGTAAATCTAATTGAGGGAATGGTATTGAAATGTTTGCAGCATCTAATGCAACTTTACCATTTTCATATATATCGAAGTATACATCCCAGTAATGCTCTGGCTTACAATGTGGCCTTACAGCTAAGTTAACTGAGTTATCTCCTAATTCGGTAACTCCAACAAATGGAGCTGGATCTTGTAATACTTTAGAATGATTGTTCATTACTTTAATTAAAACGTCTTTAGCATCTTTAATGCTAGCGGAGTAATCTATACCGAAACTTAGGTCAACTCTTATTTTACCTTCTACCGTGAAGTTAGTTACATCGTTATTTGCAAGTGGACCGTTTGGTATGTAAACTGTCTTGTTTTCTGGGGTTAATAGAATTGTTACAAATATTTGAATTTCTTTTACTACTCCAGTATGGCCTTGCGCGGTTATTAAATCTCCGACTTTATAGGGTTTGAATATTAAAATCATTACACCTCCTGCGAAATTTTGTAGTGTGCCTGATAATGCCATACCAACTGCTAAGCCTGCCGCACCTAAAATGGCGATGAATGAAGTCATTTCTATGCCTAACATGCCAAGTACTGAAATAACAAGCATTACTTTTAATAGTGCCCCAGCGATGCTAGATAAAAATGGCTTTAATGAAGAGTCTGTTTTGTTTTTATCGAGCACTCTTCTTAGTCCTCCTAAAATGAGCTTAATTACCCAGCTACCAATTATCCAAACTACAATTGCTCCAATTAATTTTAAGCCATATTGTAAAGCGAATGCTTTAATTAAATCGCTGTATTCTCCTATTTTATCCATTTTTTAAGTTTTTAATTATTAAGGTGTAAAAGTAATCATTGAGATAGATAAATAATACTTTATACGTAAAAAAGTTAAATTTTGAGTATTTAACGGTATGCGTTTGTCTGATCATTAATGTGACCCAATTTTCCACCCAACTAAAAATTACCTAGTGTTATTTTATTTGGAATATTCGTTCTGTTATTTGTATGTTTGTATATCAGAATGATCGTTCTGTTATTTTTAATAATTTAAAGAATAATAAATGAGTAAGTTAAAGGGAAAAGTAGCTGTTGTTACAGGAGGCAACAGTGGTATTGGTTATGCATCTGCTAAAGAATTGAAAAATCAAGGTGCACAAGTCATAATTACGGGTAGAAATTTGGAAAAAGTCACTAAAGCTTCACAAGAACTTGGGGTTAAGGGTGTTGTTGCAGATGTTAAGAGTCTTTCTGCGATTAATAATTTGGTTTCAGAGGTGAAATCAGATTTTGGTAAGGTAGACATCCTACTTGTAAATGCTGGTATTTTTCAGCCTGCTCCGGTTGGCCAAATAAGTGAAGAGATGTTTGATCACCAGATGGGTATAAATCTCAAAGGAGCTTTGTTTACAACTGAGAAGTTTTTACCAATTCTAAATGATGGTGCGTCTATTATAAATTTGTCTTCAGTCAATGCTTATACCGGGATGCCAAATACAGCCGTTTATGCCGCTTCAAAAGCTGCATTAAACTCATATACCCGTACAGCGGCAACAGAGTTAGCTCCAAGAAAAATTAGAGTGAATTCAGTAAATCCTGGCCCAGTTTCAACGCCAATTTTCGGTAAAACGGGAATGGAAGAGGAACAACTAAATGGATTTGCTGAAGCTATGCAAAACCGGGTTCCATTGAAGCGATTTGGTGAGCCTGAAGATATAGCTAAACTTGTTTCTTTTTTAGCATCAGATGACGCCTCTTTTATCACTGGAAGTGAATATAATATTGATGGTGGTATTAATATCAACACACTTTTGAGTTAATTTTTTCTAAATTTATTCGAAATGATGGGTTCTGATAAGTTACTTTTGTGGAAGCGTGTAACGCTTCCACATTTTTAAATATGCCAAGAGTAAAAACATTTGATGAAAATATAGTTTTAAATAAAGCTATGAACTTGTTTTGGAAACAGGGATACTCGGCTACTTCTATCCAAGATTTGGTGAGTCATTTAGGTATTAATAGAGCAAGCATTTATGATACTTTTGGAGACAAGAACGCATTATTCAAAAAGTCTTTTGAGCTGTATCGAAAGCAAAATAGAGAGGGATTGATTCAGTTTTTTGAAAAACACCCCAATGTAAAAACGGGGTTTTCTAAACTTTTTAGTCTTGCAATTCAAGAAGCAGTTAATGATGAAGATAGGAAAGGTTGTTTTGTAGTTAATACAACTACTGAGTTAACTCCAAATGATGAAAGTTTGTATCGGGTGCTAGAAACGAACAGGGAAGACTTTATGAAAATTTTTTTTGAATACTTAAAAAAGGGCGAAGATAATGGTCAGTTAAAATCTGGTCAAGATTTAAAATCACTTGCTGCTCTTTTCTATACCTTGTACAATGGTATTCGAGTAGTTTCTAAAGTCAATCCAGATAAAAAACAACTTACGGGTTCCATTAAAATTGCACTTTCATTGTTGGTCTAGTTTTTATATGGCAATGGATTGTATAAGCCTAATTGAATACATTTTTCTACTGATTTGCGTTAAGGATTGAACGGGAAAGCCCACAGTGAGTGAAGCGAACGCGGACTTGTATGGTAAAGCCTGACCGCGCCTTTGGTGTGGGAACGCCCAAATATTACTTTTCTATTTCTCCATTCCAACCAGAGAAGCCTTTGGACAAATTGTAAACATTGTTGAATTTTTGATTGTCGAGCATATTGCATGCTTTTGAGCTTCTACCGCCTGATTTACAATATACTAAGTATGTTTTTTCAGGATTTAAGTTTGTTATTGCTTTCTCAAAATCGCCATTAAGAATATCAATGTTTTGGGCGTTTGGTATATGACCATCGCTGTACTCTTTGGCCGTTCTTACATCAAGAATTACTACGTTTTCTTGTTTAGCTATTTCTGAGAATTTTTCGTTTGTAAGGTTTTCTACGTTTTTATTTTGGGCTGTTGCACAACTTGTTATAAAAATGATAAGCATTGCTATGCCACTTATAAATTTGTTCATTTTACTTTTTTTCGAAGATAAAGAATAACTCGTTGCCTAAACGTTGAGGGATGGAGTTTTCGCTGCTTTTAAGTTTAATTATAGTGAAGTAATTGGCAAATAATTGCTCATATTCTTTTTTGGTGGCACCAAAAGGTGGTCCGTCTTTTTCAAAAGTAGTGTTAAATAGAAGACCTACTAGAATCCCTTTTGGTTTTAGTAGAGTTAACATATGTACTACATATTGTTTTCTTAACTCAGGGTTAAGTGCGCAAAAAAAGGTTTGTTCTATAATAAGATCGTAACTGCCATTATGCTTGAAAAAATCGCCATGAATTACATTGCATTTATTGCCAAGTTTGTTTTTTAACTGTATGGTAAGGTGTTTAGAGATGTCAATCACAGTCACGTTTTTAAAGCCATTGTTTACTAAATACTCTGCTTCGTAACCGCTTCCGCAGCCGGGTATAAGTATAGCAAGTGATTTATCTTTTATTTTTTTGAAGTACTCAACTAGTGGGGGAGATGCATAGCCTATATCCCAACCTGTGTTTTGTTCTAAATATCGGTTATTCCAGTATTCTTCGTTTAATTGCATGCTTTATTTAACAGTAATTGTAGTTACTTGTTTAATGTTATTTTTACACTGCTCATAGTGTTATTGTTATTTAAAACAAGCGTGTATATGCCAACTGGTAAATGTTGAATGTTTATTTGTGCGTTATTGTAGCCAGTGACAATGTTTTTGGTTAGTACTAATTGGCCTGTTTGTGAATATATATTTAGGTTAATGTTACTAGTACTATTTGTTGCCGTTTTTAAATTAATTATTCCTTTGGATGGGTTTGGATACACTTCTGCAATAGTTACTGTTTCGCTGGTTTTGGTGTTTGTTGTTATAAAATAAAGTGTATCGGTTATGGTATCAGACCCGCACTGGTTTGCACTTATGAGTTCTACAATATAATCTTGATTTGTAATATATTCATGTGTTGGTGTTTCTTGATCACTCACATTTCCATCCCCAAAATTCCACTGTAGGTTGGTGTAGTTATTTGATGTGTTTTCAAATTGTACTTGGTTACCGCTTATGGTTGTAGTAAAATTAGCTGTTGGTGGTTCGTTAACTTCAATATAAACAGAGTCTATTAGTGGGCAAAGTTCTTCGCCAGTTGCTGTTGCTGTAATGTATTGTGAGGATGTTAAATGAAATACGGTGTTAGAGCTAGAAATACCGTTATTCCAATACACAGGATTGTTTGATTGATTTTGAACAATTAGCGAGTCTCCTTCACAAATTTCTACTTCTGTGCTAATATTTAATGGTGCACTATTTTTTACGGTAACTTCTTTATTTGTTGTTGTAGAACACCCGTTTTCAGAAATTGTGTATTGTATATTGTGAACTCCTGAGCCGGTTATTGCAGGATTAAAGTGGCCAAATATAGCTCCGTTGCCAGACCAAGTTCCGCCAGTTGGTTGTGCAGATAAGGGGTAAGGATTATCGTTAGGACATAATTTAGGTATGTAGGATATGTATGGGGTAGGTTTCTTTTGAATGTAAATGCTTTTTTGAATACTATCTTCACAGGTTCCATTATTCACTTTTAGCTTAATTGTAGTTTCGCCAAAATGAGCGTTAGTTAAGTACGTAATATTTGTTTGATTACCTTGGTATTCATTTTGAATGTACCATTCTAACTCATTTGAGTTTGTATTGTTTGAGGTTAAATTTATGGTGTCTCCTTCACAAAAAATAGAGTCGATACTTTCTATTAAGGCAATTGTTTCGCAGGTTTTAATTAAAGGACAACCGAACTCAATTTTTTGTGGTGAATATGCGCTATAGCTATTGCCAAGTAACAGTTGGTTGTTACTGTTAAGACCCCAGGCGTAAGCGTTACCTTCTTTCGAAATAAAAAATGAGTGATGTGAACCTGCGTAAATACTATTTATAGAATCTCCTGCAATTTGTACAGGTGTATTTTGCATTGATCCCGAATTATCGCCCAGTTCACCATTATAATTATATCCCCAAGTGTAAACGCTACCGTTTTGTGTGAGTGCAACTATATGCCCTTCACCAGCAGATAGGTCTTTAATATTAGATAAATTATTGATTTTGGTTGGTAGGCTTGTATTATCAAAAGATCCATTTCCTAAACTACCTTGTTTATTAAACCCCCAAGTGTAAATATTACCTTGTTTAGTTAATACTGCTGCAAAATAGGAACCCGTTACTATTTTTTTAGGTGTTTCGTTTATTTGAATAACTGCTGGTGTGGATGTTTTTTCGATAGACGTGTTATTCATTATGTTAAACGAATTAGTGCCCCAAATAAGTAACTCATTTTGCATGGTTATAGCCATTGTAAAGAGTTTTGAAGAGGATACTTGTTTAATATTACTAGCTATTAAAACAGGAGAGGTTTCTGAGTTGTTAGTATTGGCGACTTGTTGATGTTCATTGTTTCCCCAGCCGTATAAGTTTCCTATACTGTCAACAGCAAAAGAACATTGATTTCCGGTTTCTATAAATTTAATACTGCTTAAAGAAGTTATTAATTTGGGTAGGAGGGAAGTGGTGTTGTTGCCGTGGCCTAATTGTCCTTTGTTGTTTTTCCCCCAACTATAAACTTTACCGTTAGCTTTTAAAGCTAAGTTATGATTAAGACCAGAAGATACTTGAACTATACTATCTAAGTTGTTTATGGTTTCACTTTGAGTAACGTTACTGTTATGTCCTAAGCCTAGTTGACCTTCATTGTTTAAGCCCATTGATTTTAAAGTACCGTCATTACATAACACAACAGAATGGCTGTAACCTCCAGATATTTGAGCATAATTACTCATTGTTAGGAAGCTAATTACAAATATTAGTACTATATGTTGTATTATTTTTTTCAAATTATTGTAGTATGCTTAATGATCCGTTTTCAGTTATAACTATTGCTGGGGAACAGTTCCCTTCGTAAATAATAGATTTTATTGTGTGATGTTCGTCAATTGTAATTGTTGGAGGATTGTTTGGATTGTCACACATTGTAGAGTTTAATAAGTCTCCGTTTAAGGTAACTATATCACCTTCTCCTGGTATGGCGTTAGATCTGTCACCATTTAGCAATCTCCAAGATTCATTACTGCTCCAAGCGCCCCCGTCTGCTTCTACCCAGACTAAAGCTCTTTGATATTCGTATGCTCCTAAAGTGGGAGGGTTATCTCTAATTTTATAAAGGTAATCCCTATCAGCATCATTAATGACTGTAGTATCACCAAAATTTAAAATATCCGGACTATTTTCAGTAAGATTTAAGTCTGAGTTTGATGTGAACTGGGGGTTAACAGAAATAGAATTTGCAGAATTTGAGTTGCCTAATACATTGGGTAGATCAGGGATGGAAATAATATTTTGTGAGCTTGTTTTTAAAATAGTTGGACTAACAATATTATTGAAATCGAAATTTGATAAATTATTAGCCGTATTAGCTTGGTAACAATAGTTTCCTGCAGATGAGTCTGTTACGAAAATATTGTTCTTACACAGGTTTATTTGAGAATTATTAGCAGCAATGACTCCTGAGCTGTCTCCACTAATTAAAATTGAATTGTGTAATAACTGTAAGTCATTTGAATTTGAGGAGTAAATACCAAGATTTGTTTTTCCATCAGCAACGAATATGATATTGTTTTTTAGTAAGATCATAGTTGAGTTATCTATTGTAATAGCAGCGTGGCTGTTAAATAGAGTTGAAGACTTAGACATTAGAATTTTATTCGATTCTAAAACTGTTCTAGAGCCAGCTGTAGCTATTATTCTGTTTAGACTTATTGCAGCAACGCTGTCAGTTTGCAGGTTTTGATAGTTGAAAACATTGTGGTTAAAATCATTGACTACAACATCTTTAAGATAAACACCTCTTTTATTTTGATCTAAAAATTGATTTTTGCTAATACTTACCTGAGACTCAGACCCGCTTAGAGATCTTATTATTATGCCTTGAGAACCTTTTTCAAATATATTATTATTAATAATTACCTCACTTTCACTATTGCAGTCTATTATACTTATTAAATTATTCTCATCATTATAATTAATAACGCCACTATTGCTAGTGAAACTGCAATGAGTAATAGTTAAATTTTTAAAAGTACCTGTAGAATGCAATATCTTATCATAATCACCAGTGTTACGTAAAAAGTCAATTTTGCTGAAAGCAACATTGTAATTGGGGTTGTTGAGTTTAAAAATATAGTTAAGGTTATTAGCTGATTGACCATATTGAATCCTAGATTTATTTAAAGAGTCTAGTGAAGTGAAATGAACTGTATGATCACTACCATTATCTACTAACGTAGAGCTTAATATAAATTGTTGATTTTCATAAACAGGATCACCTAAATAGAAAGTTACAGTACCATTAATTCCTCTACAATTTATATCTGCGATTGCATCACTTATTGAATAATAAATTTTTTCATAGGATGCTGAATCAGGAGTGCTATTGGAAGTGATTAGGTAATCACCTGAAAGTTTATCTCCGGTTTGAAATTCGTGAAATCCTACATAGTTATTTATGCCGGTTACATCATTGCCTCTTGAGTTTCCATCAACATCGATTTGAACAATACTATCGCTTAAGAATTCTGCTATTCTTAGTAAATTAGGGCTAGAACAGTCTAATCTTAAGTTTGAATAAGGATCGATAAAAAAGGGATAAATACTCACTGAATTTTGGTCGTATGCTGAGCTGTTAGACAGTTGCCAGTCTTCGAAAGTGCTATGAGTGCCGCTTAAATTGGAATATGCAAATGAGCTTAAAGCCGATTTGTATGTGTTATTATTGTTAATTACTAGATTGCTACCAAATAAAGCATAAACCTTTCCATTACCATTTTGCGATAAATTATTATTTATCGCTCTTAATTCTTGACAGTTGTTAATTCTCAAAATGTCAGTTAAGGCTGAGGGCTCTGAAACACTAATGCTGTTATGTATAAAACTTATATCATCACTATCAAATAAATAAACTGCATAAGTATTAGTGTTACCAATGTTATTCATTATCACAGAGTTGTTAGCAATATTTAATTTGTTAGCATTTTGAATTCTAATTGCTCTATGATTCGAAAAATTATTACTAATTATACTATTGTTGGTAAAATTAGCAACAGGGTTTGTATCTGATTGTACGTTATTTATAAATAGTGAATAAAAGCTCTGTTCTATAAACTCGCATTGATTAATAGTAGTATTTATAACTTTTAGTCCTCCAAAAATTCGAACTCCGTATTCTCCACCAGTAAATTTGCAACTATCAAAAGTGATATCTCTTATAGAATCAGAACCTGAACCATAAATTTTGACTAAACTAGCTGAGTATGATGCGTTAGATGTAGTGAAATTAATGTTTTTGAACAAGATGTTGTTGTTAAAACTACCTGTTATATAAATAACTGGTTTATTATATACGGCTTCGAAAGTTACATTTTCAGCATTTCTAGATTTAGAATTGAACTTCATAGAGAACCTGTTGTTTTGGTAATCTTCGAATAAGAGCTGATCAGCTAGTTGGTAAATTCCATCTTCAATTTCAAACATGCAATTACCAGCTAAATCAGGGCCGTTGTTTGGGCCGCCATCTGATCGTGAGTATCCTTTTAAATCTTTTAACACATCTTCTGGGCTCTGGTAATTTGTGTAAGAGGCGGTTTCGTTTGGGTTTATAGAATAGTTTCCGTTTAAACCTGTATATAAATCATAAGCTCCTACTGTTGTTGGGCTTAACCTTGTTCGGTGATAAATGTCATCTACAGTATTATTATATCCTGCCAAGCCAAATTTTAGATTGGTATTTTGGGGTATTAAAACAGAGTCATTTAAGTATTGGGGATTTAAATAAATAGAGTTTGTATCACCAGCAAATCCGGACCTATTATCTGAATCGTAATTTTGCCATTGGGTAAAATCAAAAGTGTTAACTATTGGCAATGTATTTTGTCGATAATAACTGTTATAGTCAATGCTGTCAAAGTCTGCTGTTGTAGTATAAAACCACATATTATAATTATTTAAATTAGAGTTAAAAATGTTGTTATAAATTGACCATCCAATTGTAGAGTTTTCATCGTTATTATTGTCACTAAAAACCAAACAAGCACTCCCATTATTGGATTCAGCAATGTTATTGAAAGAATTATAAGCTATAATTCCATAAGTGGATGTACCTCCTTTGAAGTAAATCCCCGCATTTGTGTTTGTAGTAATAAAGTTGTTTGTAGTAAAGGTGTTATTAGAGTTATCCCATATTCTTATGCCACGGTCATAAGAATGTATTTTATTTTTTTGAATGTAAATACTATCAGTGTTTTCAAGTTCAATGGCATCTGAAGCAGCCAAACCATTAGTATCAGTTCTAGTAAGTCTTATGGTAGAATTTAAGATGGAAATGTATTTTACTTTATCATTAGAGCTATTACCAGTTATTTTTACACCTGTAGATTGATATTCATTATGACGTAATAGTGAGTTGGAAATTGTAAGTTTTGATGAAGCACCAAATATACTTACAAGCGCGTCTTCATCTTTATTTCTAATTGCTTGGCAATTATCTACAGTAATATTGTCACAGTCATTTATGGTAATAACATTAGATGCTCCGGCAATTGTATTTGTTCTAAGAGAGTTGCTTTCAAAATTTATTTTACTCAAATTTATATGCGAGCAGTTTTCGATATTCAGAACGTTGGTATTTGGTGAGCTACTTTCAATTTTAGTGTCAGTTTTACTGGCTCCGATTATCGTTAATGGACTATTTTTGGAGAAGTTCAATTGGCCTATCGAAATCTCATCTTCGTAATTTCCCCAGTCTATAAAAATGGTATCATTACCACTCAGCTGACTAGAATACGCATTAAAAATTTCACTTAGTAATCTTTTAGGTGAGCTTGGTGATAAACCATCGTTATTAGATAAGCCTGGCTGGGTGCAATAAATATCGGAATTAGACCATGAGTCGTTAACATAGTAATTGGTTGCGCGACAGTTACTAATACCACAAATAAATACTGTAATACAGAAGAGTATTTTATTTAATCTTTTTAATTTCATTTATATTGTCTGTTCAACGTTCTAATGGCTTAAAACGTTTCAATATATGTTATTTTAAGATTCAAATTATTATAATAAAAATGAATAATTACTATTACCTCTTCATTTAGTTGTAGGTTTTGTCTTTTTTTTATTTATTTGCATTTCAAATTGGTCGCGTAGCTCAGCTGGATAGAGCATCTGCCTTCTAAGCAGACGGTCATAGGTTCGAATCCTATCGCGATCACTTTAAAAATCAAGCACTTACGTTATTTAAACGTAGGTGCTTTTTGATTCTGTAACACTTCTGTAACACAAAATCGATTTAAGGAAAGATTGAGTTAACTCATCAAAGCCCTTTCTAAATCAAGGTATGAGACGCTTTCCGCTCTCTCTATTTGCTCCATTATTCGCAAATACTTTCTAGTCGGCTTACCAGCATAGGTCTTTTTAAAGTGCTTGCTGTAAAGTTGCTCGTAAAGGTCGTCTGTTCTGAAATACGCACCTAATGTTTTATCTAATTCTCTATACTTCTTACTTTGAGTTTGAGTTTCATACATACAGCCGTTAAAGGCTTCACGATGTAAGAAATACCCACCTACTAAATACAGCTTACGACAACGCTTTTTTGTTTGCGGGCAAAGGAAATACCAAACAAACCCGTTGCCCAAATTAGAAGGTTTAGTAACCAATTTCACCTTATAGTTTCTAGGCTCACCCCTGTATTTATAATCAAGTTCAATAAAAGACTGCTCCTCATAAGTATTTACTCTTATAGAGATACTAGCCGTTTGGTTTCCATTTCTACTCCAAGTAAGTGAACCACTTTTAATTTGTTCTGCGTTCAGGTATTTCCATTCTTTCAGCTTAGAAGTGCTTATTTGTAAGGTATCATCGTATAGGATTGGGAATGTATGAGGCTTTGGCATTAAAATTTATTTTCAGAAATGAAACCTAAATAATTAGGGAAGTTTGTACTCATAGCCTATAACCCCCTAGTAATTCCAACACTTCATTACTTAGAGCACTCCATGAGTAACTTCCTTTCAACGTCCAAGACTTACTTTTAGCCATTGCATCCTTATATTTTGCAAGAAATACTGCTAATAGCTTGTCATGGTCATACAAGTACCACTCTCCTTTATGAGGAAAACATACTCGTATTTCTTTATTCAAGTATTTTTTATCAAAAGTGAGCCTACCTTTTAGTTGCACCTTATGATAATTAACACCATCAATATGGTGTGCAATAAAATCAGCACCATTCCAGTCGTCTGAAAGCCTAAGAGTCATAAACCCGTAATCAGCAAGTATAGCCGAGATTTTTTGAAAATTATAATTCTCTTTTTGTCTGGCATTTAATTCATCATAATGAATTTTTTGCAAGTTCAAACTCATGTAAACAGTTCTTTAAAAGAAAGTTACAACTTTAATTCTATAATAACTAAATCAATCTCTTTCATCAATCTATCGGTTTCAAACTGTGCCTTTATAATCTTTTGGTAATGCATGATGCCCTCAAAGTCTAGCGTATGCCCACGGCGGTCTTTTAACCACTTTTGAGCAGGTTGATAACCTCCAATATAAAACTCCCACGCTACTAATGGAATATTGTCAAAATATTGGGTGTCATTTATCCATATTCTACCCAACTGATTTTCCTCATCAAATAATTCCCAGTCCTTCTTACCAATTTTAGTTGTAATGACATTATCGCCATCAATTGGGTATTGCGTAATGTGTTGCTCAACAACTGGGCTTTCTAATAGGTGTAATTGGCGTATTTCACTTCCTAATTTGACAAGTTTCCAAAAGGTTTCTTGATTTTCAGGATATGGAATACGTGGAAAATCAATTTTTAAAAACTCTTTGTATTTCTCGCGATAGTTAGGCGAGTGCAAGACTGCATAGATATAATCCAAAATATCTATGGGAGAAAATGTGTTTTTTGTGGTTTCTTTTTCGTTTGTATGGGTCAAACCTATATTCTCCGCCATTTGATTTACAATTTCAATATTTAGATTTGGTACTCTTTTAGTCTTTTGTTCAGTAGTCTGTTGTTCGTTAGTTTCTTGGTAGATATAGAGAGGAAAAATAGAAGTTATTTCACTCGTTCTATTTGACACATACGAACTTTCAATTACTTTATTAGCAATAAATGCATGTACATAGTTGTCGCCTGTTTTAAATTGCTTACAAAGTGTCAAACCAATATTTTCCCCAAGTGTAAAGTGTTGCATTACTTTCCTTACTGTACGCCAAACTAATTTATCCTCATAGAAAACAAAACGATTATCAAAAGGACGATAAGAAATAGGCTTTATGTATGTACTTAAATCAGTTTCGTTTTTTATGTTATCATAACCCTGTAAAATATCCCAACCCTTCTTTTTTCTTACATTGAACTCTTTATACAAAAATTCAGCATCTCTTGGTGCCAACTGAAATTTTTTATAAAAATCTAATAATTCTGTTTTGCTTTCTTGAATTACAAAATTATCATGTGCAGTTGTTAATCCAACACCATTAATTAAAAACAAATCGTTTACTGAAAACCCTTTGTCGTAAGATTCCTTTGCTTCAAAATCTTTTTGCACCATAAAATACATTGGTGCAACATTTGGCAACTCATTAAAATCAATAGATTGAATTGAGTTTTCAGTTAAAAAATCGTATTTAAAATCACGTTTCCCATAAAGGTCGTAATGCAAAATTTTACCTAATTCGTTGGCTTTCTTTTTTCCCGTTTTTACAAAAATGTTAATTGAAACTCCTTGTTGAATATCAAAGACATTAGTATCTGCACTTCCGTCTGGTGCAGTTTCTTTCTTCTTGCTATTACCGTGTAAATCTATCGTATAAATTTTGTCATAGGTTTTAAGTAAATTCCAACGCATACCCCTAAAAGTTGGATTGTCTAAAAAACCGTGCGGATTGATAAAAGCTACCAAGCCACTTCCGTTTTTCTCAATAAAATGCTGACCATATCGCAAAAACTTTACATAATCATCATTTATCCACTTTGGATTACGCTCTTTTAACTTGTCTTTTCCGCCTGGTTCTTTTTTGTAATCTTCCATTAGGCTCATAATCCAATCGCCCTTATTGGCACTTTCTCCGCTATAAGGCGGATTACCAATCACACACATCACAGGCGTATCTCGCTTTACCTGATTGGCTTCGCTGGCTTCTTGGCTCAAAAAATTAGCAAAAAGTGTACCTGTATTTGGGTGATGTTCTTCTAAGGAATTGGTTAAGTAAACCCTCAAACGTTGTGATTTAATAGCTCTAAATTCTGTTTCATCCAAAAGCATATCTAGTTTTAGGTGTGCCATTGCATAAGAAGCCATTAATAGTTCAAAGCCGTTTAAACGTGGAATCAGGTCTTTTTCCACATAACTAGACCAGATACCTTGTAGGCTTTTAAACTTAGTTTCATAAATGTAGTTAATCACCTCTGCTAAAAAGGTTCCTGTACCCGCAGCAGGGTCTAAAATTTGAACTTTATGTACCTCTTGCTCTACTTGCTTATAACCTGTTTTACTTCTCAGGTCAGGAGTTTGAGAATTAACCTTGATTTTGGTTTTACCGTTGTCTGCAATTCCATTCTTAATACCAAACTCAGTCTTTAACACCTCATCAACTGCTCTAACAATGAAATTTACAACAGGTTTTGGTGTGTACCATACTCCGCGTGCTTTTCTGAGTTTTGGGTCATATTCAGCTAAAAAGGTTTCATAAAAATGAATAATAGGGTCGCTCATCTGAGTGGCCTTACCGTAATTCTTCATCAGTTCCTTTACATTGGTAGCTCTAAAAATGTCTGCTAAATCACTGACAATCCATTCAATACGTGTATCTATATCGTAGCCTGAAATGTATTGAAATAGTTTTCTCAGGAAGGGATTTGATTTTGGAATTAAACTAGCAGCTTCTTGCCTTGAAAAATCGTCCAGAGTTTCATCATGATAACGTGCAGCAAACATGCCATAAGCAATGGTTTGGGCATAAATATCAGCAAATGCTCTTGGGTTAATGTCATGGATTAGAATTTGTTTAAAAGCTGACATTTGGTCTTTTAGAGAACTGTTTTCTTGATTATCTTCATCACTATTTAATGCCTTCTCTATAACCCCTGCAAGTAGTTTGGCTTTAGATGCCATCATTTTAGAAAGTAAGCTGGGTGATTTGATAGTTTGACCAATAGAAGTGGTAAAGTCTTTAATGAGGTACTGAAAAGTTTCAGAACTTTCTGTATTGGGCTTTATCCTATCAGCTGTGATTTCCCCCAGACTAATACTGGCAGTAAATTCCCCATTTTTATAAAAATGGAAATCGACATAATCTGTAAAGGCTACCATGTGTAAAGAGGATTTGTAGCGGTTAAACTGCTCTTTATTAGCTTTATTACCTAGTAAGTCTCTATCGCCAATATCCTTGGCTTCAATGTAACTAACAGGAATGGATTTTTTAGTAATAACGTAATCTGGTGCGCCACAGGCTTGTCTTTTAGGCTCATTAGTGGCAGATATTTCGGGATTGATAGATTCAATTAACTGTTGTAAATAACCTCTAAAAGTATGCTCAGTTGCTATTCCTGACTGATATTTTTCATTGATTTTTTCAAGGTATTGTTCTATGTACATGCTGGAGGTTTATTCGCTAGCTGTACTGAGAGAAGGAATAGGAACAAAATGCAGCGTGGGCAATATTGCCTAAATGTAATCAAGGTACCGCCAGATACCTAACACCCAAATAGACTCAGCCCACGCCATAACGTGAGCGTTCGGTCTATGTTCTTAGGGTGTTTATAAAACTGGCGGTTTTTGATCACTCAGAACACAGCTAACGCTATGTATTTATAATATGTCTTTTACTGTCTTTCTATACGGTAAATTTTATACTAAGGTCGCATTTTTGCAATTAATATCAAAAAGTTGCTCTATTACCATGAATAGCCTGAAAAACTTGTATAATCATCTTCTGGCTCTCCATGGTTAGCTCTTACAGAAACTACTTTTGGCAGCACGTATGGTATTAGTTTGCACAGAACATTTAATCGCTGCACTGGTTCAAGGTCTTTGAGTGTTTCGGGCAAATCTTCAAGTTCCTTTTTCATTAAATCTTTCAAGGTATCTCTGATGTTACCAACCAAAGGCTTGTTATATTCAGATCGCTTGTTTACTTCCACTTTAAGGCGTTCTATTTGACTTTTTAACAGGTCTTTAATTTCATCTAAATCTACTTTTTCAAATTCAGTACGTCTTATGTACTTCAAAACCCATTCAAATACAAATAGCTTTTGTACAGAATCTATTTTCTGTTTGTCTGTTTCTGATTCAAATAATTGAATAGCCTTTAAAGGTGTTTCAAAATGTTCTGTAAAAACATCAATAGCCTTGCTAAATATCTTTAAAGGGATTTCTGGATTTTCAAAATTCCCCTTTTGCAATACTTCACAAATCATTTCAAATGCATTATCGTTCCAATGTTCATTTTCTGTTTTAAAATAGCTTTCAAGGGCTTGTATTTCTTTTGTATTCATATTAGTTTGAATTTATGGTTAGTAATACTTGTTTTAGTTCTTTTAATCTACTCAGACACAACAAAGTAGTTTGTTTATTAGTGTCTAATTTTATGGAATTGAACTGGCTTTCAACAAAAAGTGCATAATCTGTAATTACACTACACGAATTTAACCTCACAGGTTCATTTGGTTGCATAGCGTTTTTAAAGAACCTCTCTAATTCTTTGACCTCTTTATCCGTGTATTCGTTCTCTTTGGTTGGATGTTCAGAAAATTCTAACACCTCAGCTTTTTCCTTGCACCCTATTTGTTCGGAAGAAAAAGTTTTTTGTGGAGCTTCACTTTTTTCACTTTTTTCACAGATTGAGCGTTCAACAGGTTTTGACTCAGTCTCTGGTGTTGCCTTTATGCTAGGCTTCCTATACAGTCGCCAATCATGTTTAGCAATATAGTCTGCAAAGTCTTTGCCTTCATTTCTATCTTGCTGAGGTGCTAATTGTTCAAGTAAGTTAGACACATGAAAATACGTTCCCTTCAAATGCTTTTGTATTTCTAAGGCTTTCTTGCTCCACAATTCAAATGCTCTTCCATTTTTAGAGAGGTCAGGGAATAAAAATACATTCCTACCTTTTAATGCTCTACATTTATTAAGGTTTAAGCTACTCAAATTGTACACAGCTAACCAAAGTAAATTTGTAGGCTGTTCAGGAAAACCAAAATACAAAGTGCCGTAAATAGCTGTTTTAGGAGCTTCGACCAAAGCAATTGGATTGTGAGGAAACTTCTTTAAAAGGTGTTCTGCAAATAAACAAGAAACCTTAGTCTCATTTTCCTTATAATCTTGTAGCCATTTAGGTATTTGCACATTGTCTTGCAGGTATTGCTTTTCAAGTACTGAATGTAAAAAGTCTGTTGCAGTAGTATGATTGCTTTCATCAAATTGCTTGACCTGTATAGCCCTCACCCTATTATTTACATCGATAAAAGGAAACGTAATTGCACCACTTCGATAGCCATGTGAAACAGTACCCAAATTATAAAGAGCAATAATCTTTTCAATATCCTGTAAATCAAATGGGTAAGGAATATTTGACAATAAATTTTGCACAAATTGGTTGTTCTCATACCCTCCTAGTGTTTTATACAACACCTCATCAGGAATAAAATACCTTTTAGTTTGCCTTTTTAGTTTTGGTACAAATTTTAACTTACGAGGTTT
>JAHDEG010000010.1:0-41136 GCA_020628935.1 Flavobacteriales bacterium | reverse complement strand
GTAAGCCGTTTGTAAGCCGTTTGTAAGCCGTTTGTAAGCCGTTTGTAAGCCGTTTGTAAGCCGTTTTCTTTTTGCCAAACATCTTTTGCGTAGCCATCCCTATAAGGATTTAAATGATAGCCACAGTTTATTTCTCTATCACATCGTCCATATTGCTCAGGTAACAACGCCCTTGTCTTTGTATCAATGTATCGAACAAAGCGTTTTTTATTACAAGCAGGACAATAATATTTCTTACTCCCCTGCTCAAAGGTATATTGATAGCCTGTGTTCATATCAAAAAGGGCATTCCTCATCACAAGAATCTTCTTCTGTTTCAACAACTTGTCTGCTATTGACTGCCAAATACGCTACATTACCCAAGTTTAATCTTTGCACTACAATACCAAAGCCTTTAAGCCTTTTGATGAAATTGCTTTTATTAACTGGGCTAAACCCATCTTCTGCACAATAAGTACGGTACTCAACGTATAACTCTTTTATTAGCCTATAATCACTAGGAGCACTCTTATAGTTATGCTCATTGACAAACATCTGCACACTATCCGATTGGCTTTTATACTGCTCAACAGCCTCTATAACCGCATCACAGTCGGTAAACCCTTTCTGCTCTAAAAGTCTATGCAGGCCATCTAATAGCCAGTTAAATACACCTGAAAGCTCATTCTCAATTATTTTGGAGTGTAACCGCTTATCTTGTTTTTCGGGTGGTATGGTAACATCAAAAGGAACAATCAAAAATCTTCTAAAATAGGCGTTTGTGTGTTCAACATCTTTGGGCAACTCGTTGCAATTAAAAATGAGCTTTGCGTATTGCTTCATAGTAAAAGGCTGTCCGTATTTGGCAGCTGCCTCCACAGGTTCACCAGAAACTAATTGCTTAAAAATGGAGCTTTCTAATTTACCATTTATTTCACTGGCATAGTTGACTAATTTGTTCGCAATTTTTACTCTGTAAAAGCCTTTATCTTCTGTCAGGTTTTGCAAAGAGTACTGGCTTGTGTTTTCTGAGCCTAATAAGGCTGTAACCACCTCAAAAAAGACTGACTTACCATTTGCACCCGTACCATAAAGCACAAGGGCTTTTTCCTCTTTTAAAAACTTACAACCATGCTTTATAAAGACAAATCCCAAATATTCCGCTAGTACCTTTTGCCGTCCAATATCAGGTAAAACTGTATTCAAGTAGCTTTCAAACATAGGAGCTTTTGCCTCTGGATTATATTCAAATGGGAGTTGGTAGGTAAGAAAATCTGTACGGTCAAAAGGTCTAAGTTGCGTTCCTTTTGGAGTAACTTCAAAAGTGCCATTTTGCAAGTTGATTAAAACCTTGTCTGGTAAATCAGGTTTTGGTTCTAAGTATGCAGTTGCCAAAAATTGCTCATAAAGCTCTTTTCTAAACTTATGGTGCTTGGCTGTTATTTCTGGCACGCACATTCTCTCAGCCGCTTCGCCCAAAAATTTTTGCAAAACATCTTTATTCAACACATCCCAATAAGTACCATTAAACAGATAAATAAAGTCATGGTTTTTACATAGACCCCATTGATTTTTTTCTGCCATTTGTAAAACATTCTCGACAGATAAGACAGAATAATGTTTAATGCTAAGTTTAAAATTTTCTGAATTGTGTGGGTTAGCCAAACTCTCAAAATCTAGGGGTTCAAACTGTTCAAGTAATTGGCTCAATATTTCATCATGAGGTGTCGCTTTTTGCTTTTTTATTTCCTCAATGTGATTTAAAATCGTTTTGGGTTTTTGCAAGTCCTCAAACGGCGGGTTTATTGTTATCTCTTTCATATCCCAAAAAGATTTAGTTGATTATTTGACGGAGCTTGCTTCGGGTTTGTGGTTAAATACCATGCTTTGAATCCTGTATGCTTACATAACTTCTTTTCAATTTCCCAAAGCCTACCAGCCTTTTCCAAATCCCGTTTGTACCTGCAAATATTCTTTTGTGGTATTCCAGTCGCAGCTGAAACCATTGAGGCGGTTGCAATATATTCCTGCAAATACTGAAATATGGTTTCCAGTTGGCTCTTAAAATCCGTATCTTTACCTTGTCTTTTATGTAAAGGGTTGTTGCTAGTGTTTTCCATTACTTCAACCCTTTTTTATTGTTAGACAAATACGTTTCTGCTTCCTGTTGTATTTCCGAATAAGACTTTTTGCGACCTTCTTTAACCCATTCTATTAAACTTTGCTTAGAAAAGTAAAGGCGTTTACCTCGCTTACAAACACCTGGTAATTCACCTTTGGAATGCTTGGTATAGAGGGTAGCAACTGTAAGGTGCAGTAAACTTGCTGCTTCCTGAATTGTTAAGAGTTGTTCAGGCGGTTCAAAGAGTGACTTACTTTCCTGCTTATCATTTTTTAAGCAGGAGTTAACACAATCAATAATTACCGTTTGTAAGTCCTCAATCGGTAATGAAATAAATACTTTTTTGTCCATATCAAATAAATTTTGACACAAACAAATGAATATTTACCTGCTCAATTTTCTCTATTTTCCTTGTTGGGAATCTAGGGAAAGTTTTATTTTAGAAACCTTAGTTTTAATATCTGTTCTATAATTTTTTTCTGCTTTCACCTGCGGCTTACCAAACATGCTTTCATCAATAGAAAAGCGATGAATTACTTGCGGAAGTAACGAAGAAAATATCTTTCTATCCGAATAATGTTTTATAATTCCCTGTCTTTGCATTTCATCAATCCAAACACAAATAACTCCTTTTAATTTTCCAATGTAGTTACAATTAACATCAAGTAAGGGTGGCTCTAACTCTTTTAAAATATCAATACACGGTTCAACTAATTCAGTATTGTAAAAAAGGGCATCAAATTTTTTGGGAGTTTCGTTTGAGTTACTTTTCTTGTTTATCTCAGGAGTAAAGTTTTTCTTAATTTTTTTAATTTCCAAATCAATAGCAGGAAAGAGTCTTTCTTTGCAGTATTCTATTGTTTCTTTATTATACATTTTACCTATGCTGTATAAATCAGTTTCGATTTCCAACTTAAATTTTTCCCATTCACTAATCTTGTCCTCACTGGATAAATCTTGGTTTTCCAGCATGTGCTTTTTAACACCCTCAAACAAAGGCAAGTAGTGATTCTCTACAACTGGCATATTTTTAAATGTGGCACTACTTGTTGAAAAAGAAATATCTTTAATGACAACTTTTCTCCCTCCTTTTTGCAGCACCCTTGCAGCATCTTTTATTGAGCTGACATGAACTGTTTTAGCCTTAAAACTTTCAAACTCATTTTCGTCAGTATTTTTGAAAAAATCAAAAAGACCCTCAGTTATTTCATCCAGCTTATCAAAGAAAAACTGTAAAGACAAAAACGTTTTGTGAGTTTTGCTTCGGTATTCTATGTATTTGCTTTTGTGTTTAAATATTTCAGGCAAATCTTCGTTACTGAAATTCTCTTTTAAAAGCCGTATTTCATCTTCAACCCCATTAAATCTATAATCAAGTTCATTATCAAAGTTACAAAGGTTCAACTCCTTTGCTTTTTCCTTGATAATATGAGCAGTATTATCCTGTAAAATTTTTAGCTTAGTGTCAATTTCAGCTTGTATTTCATCGTGCTGCTGCTTGTCTTTGTAGTTTTGCCTCGGCTTTAATTCTTTACGCTTATTATCCAATTGCACTAAATCCTCAATTATGTCGTTGTATTGATTAAAATTTTCGATATTAGAATGTAAGTAGTCAATGAACTTAAAAAGGCTTTTTATCTTGTCATTTATCATTTGTCTTTTATGCTATTTGTGAAAACCGTGAAAAAGGTGAACGGTTATTAAAACTTTTTTTTCGTTAATCAATTTACTTTTTAAATCCTTTGGTTAATACATCAGTTTGAGTTTGTATTTGCTCATCTTCAAAACTGTCTAAGTAGTTCTGGGTAACCTTCAAGTCACTATGCCCTAACAAATCACTTATCATTGAAATATTTGCTCCTGAACGTTTTAAAACCGTTGCAAAACTATGCCTTGCACTGTAAGTGGTAACATGATGCGGTATCTCCAATTCCTCTACTATTTCCTTAATGTATTTATTTATTGTTTTGGTCAGTTGCTGGTAAACTTTTCTTTGACGTTCAGCATCCATATCCCCGCTGATGTGAGGGAAAATAAAGTCAGTACTTTTTTTTGATTTTGTTCCCCACTTTTGAATAATCACCTTAGTCTCAGGTTTAATAGCAACTCTAATGATATTCTTTTCTGCCTTTGTAGATGAGGTTTTAGAACGCTCGTAGGTAAGAATATCCTTATTGATATTACTCCATTTCAACAAGCACATGTCTTTTACATTCATGCCATTGCACAAATAAAGAAACATCCAATAATCACGAGCCATTTCCTTAGTTTGATGTTTAGTCACGTAATTGTAGATTTTAGCAACCTCATCCAGCGTTAAGGCTTTTTTAACGTTTTTAGATGTGGGTACTGTGTACTTAGACTTTCCTCGTCCAAATGGATAAAGGGTTTTATCAATGCTTTGTCCATTGTACAATGCACGCAAGCTCCTTATGTAAATGCTTATAGTTGTAACACTTCTATTGTTATCCACCATTGACTTGTGGTATTCACGCAAAAAGCTAGGTGTTATCTCAGCAAAAGTTAGGTTTGGTTTAAAGTCCAGAATACTTTTTTTCGCACATTCATACGTTACTGCTGTACCTATCTTGTCATTTGCTCTTAACTCAGCAATACGCTTATCATAAGCAAAAGAGACATCTCTATTAACATCTCGACTTTCAAAATAGGCTTCCTCAAACCTATCAAAAGTGAATATTTTAAGCTCTTTAATAACCTTGTCAGCTTTGGTTTTGAATACATCTAGTTTCGTTCGTATTGCACGTTCATCTTTCGAAAGTCGTTTACCGTACATTATTTTCTCAAACTCAACAGGTAATAACTCAACCCCAGTTGAAAAATACCTTCGTTTTCGGTTGTAGGTTACTTTTAGCTTTATAGAGCATTTCCCTGTTGCTTTTTTACGTGGGTCAATATAAATATCTGCCGTAGCTATCATAGTTTTGTGTTTGTAACACGGTTGTAACACAAATGTACCATAATATGACAAAATATTCCACAAACAACAAAAAAGGTTTATACACTGAAATACAGTATATTTGTACAGTTATTAGCGGTTTATTTAAAAATAGTTGTCGAATATTTTGTGAGAATTTTATGCCTTCTAAGCAGACGGTCATAGGTTCGAATCCTATCGCGATCACTTGATATTCAAGGAGTTAACTTAATTGGAAGTTAGCTCCTTTTTTTATGTGTGAAATTTGTATAAACCAGTAAATTTTTAATTAATCTTTCTTAAGGTGTTTTATTTTAGCCGTAAAAATCAAATTTGTACATTTGTATTTAATGTTAAAGTTATTTGTAAATAGATTTTTACTTACCGGCCTGTCATTGTTAATACTAACGACAGGAAGTGGATTAATGATAACTAAACACTTTTGTGGAGGGAGTTTAAAGTCAATTAGTCTAATACCTTCAAATGAGTCTTGTTGTGGTGGATCTGAAAAATTTGCTTGCTGCAATAATACTTCTCAGTTAGTTAAAGTAGATGTTAACCTTCAAATCACTCCTTCAATAACATTTGATTTTAGTTCAGTTACATCTTTTTTAACTCAAATCTTTACACAATCAATAGATAGCAATTGCATCTTTACAAGTGTTTTTGTTTATTTACCGCAAAAAATTCCACCTCTGCTGTATAAGGATATTTATATCCTTATACAGCTTTTTCTTCTTTAAATCTATTTGAATTTTATAACTGTCTACTCATTAAGAATATGAGCTAGATTTTTTATGTTTTATTTCAAATAGAAATCAATGAAAAATATTTTTTTACTGTTTGTCACTTTACATATAGCTGTGGCAAACTCTGTGGCGCAAGGTCCGCCAATTACAGCAGACAAGCCTATTATGCTTGGAGCTAAACGAGTGATTTTAAAATCACTCACAGAGATTAGAACAACAGATCAGGGCAGTTTCATAAAAGCTCCTATTATGGCTCATTATTTGCCATCGTCAAATTTGCTGTTTGCCATCCATGTTCCGTATGTACGTACAAATTTTAATGAAGGCTTACTAAATAGCCCAATTAATTTTTCCGGACTTGGAGATATTGAACTTTTAGGTAAATACCAATTCTTCCGAAAAGACGCTACAGGCAAAACCTTTAGAATGGTTGCTAAAACTTTACAAACACTCCCAACAGGAAAAATGTATTCAATTGATGGTATTTTAACAGGAACGTACCAAAGTTATATTGGTACAGTAGCAGGCTATGAAACGATAAAGTACGGAATTTCTAATGAGGTAGGTTTAAATATGAGTAAAGACCATGCATTGAAAGAATTCAAACATAAATTAGGCTTTGGCTTACCACTATTAAAGCCTAGTTATCCTGTTAAACAAATAAATCTGTATTTCGAATACCAGAGTAGTTGGTTTTATGATGTGGTGAGCTATCGCTTATTGTACGCGCAAGGCCTGCAATATGCTATTAAAAGATTAACTCTAGAAGCTGCCATCCAGTTTCCTCTTATTCAAAATAATACTCCTCAAAACTTTAATAGAAGTGTGTTTATAGGAACACGTTATATTTTTTAAATTTTAAACATTAATAATGAAAAAAATTATAAATACTATAATGATAGTAAGCGCTATGCTTATCTCTAACTTAGGACTTAGTCAAAACAATAGTAAATCAATGGATGCCTTTACTGTACAAGTAAATGGGCTTGGTTGCCCTTTCTGTGCTTATGGGCTTGAAAAGAAGTTCAAGGAGCTTGATGGAATGAAAAAATCAAGCATTGATATGGAAACAGGTATTTTTACTTTTGAGTTTCCTAGTGAGAGAAAACTTTCTATTTTTCAAGTGCAAGAGCAAGTAGAGAAAGCTGGCTACACACCCGTTCAAGTAGAAATTAATAGAAGTAATGGGGAAGTAGAACGGTCTGAAAAACAAACAGCACTAGCTACAGATTCTGAAGGAGAAGTAAAACAAATTTCTTTTAAGGTAGAAGGGAATTGTGGCATGTGCAAAGCACGTATTGAAAAAGCTGCAAACAGTTTAAATGGTGTTTCTAATGCTTTGTGGGATGAGTCTACTAAGATTCTTAATTTAAAAGTGAATGAAAACACTTTCCACCAAGAACAAATAGAGGCAGCCATTGCTGAAGTTGGACACAATACAGAAAATAAAACGTCTACAACCCAGGTTTATGAAAGTTTACCACCATGTTGTAAATACCGAAAATAAAAATAACTGAGAGCTCTTTGTGATGATGAGTTCCCTTAATTTAACAACTATGAAAACACTTATTTACATCAGCATAATCATGCTAACCGCTTCTTGCTATTCATATAAACCATGGAGCATGTCTAAACAAATTCCTTTGAATGGAGTAAGCCCAATTGGACTAGTAGAACAAAAAGGCGATTTGTGGATCTCTGATGGTGATCACAACAGAATGATCAAAACCAATTTCAGCGGAAAGATGCTGGATTCAATTAGTGACTTTGATAGGCCTATGCACATTTCAAATCAGGATGGAAAATTATACATCCCCAATTACGGTGCTGACAATATTGTAATAGTTGATGAGAACAAGAAAATAGAAACGCTCAATTTGCCAGATACTCTTGATGCTCCTTCTGGAATTAGTGTGGTGGAAGATGAAATTGCCATCGCTGATTTTTATAACCACAGAATTCTTTATTTTGACGGAGCTAAATGGATTAGTATTGGCGAGGAAGGGCATGAAAATGGAGATTTGTATTATCCAACCGATGTTCAAATTTTTGGAGACAAAATTTATGTGGCAGATGCATATAATAATAGATTGCAAGTTTTCAATAAAAAGGGAGAAAGCATTCTATTAATAGGGGAGGAAGAAAAAATGAATGCTTCTACAGGTGTATTCATAGCAAGTGAGAAAGAACTTTACATTACGGATTTTGAAAATAATAAAGTTAATGTTTACAACGCTAAAGGAGAGTTACATCAAACACTATCAACTGGCTTAAGTAAACCCATTGATTTAATTAAAACAAATAATAAATTGGTTGTCATTAATTATAAAGGCCAGTCTATTGTCATTTACACTAAAAAATAATAGTTATGAAACATACTTATAAACTAACTGGAATGACCTGCGGAAGTTGTGAGCAGAAGGTTAGAGAAGCTATTCTACCTTTAGAAAACATAATTTCAGTAAATCCATCTAAGGAAAAAGAGTCCATAGAAGTGGAAATGAATGAACATGTGCCTTTAAATAAATTAAAAGAAGCGATAAGTCTTTACGGTAATAAATATAAGGTTTTAGCGGATAGCAATTCTGAGATTTCAATGCAAGCAAAATCATGGTTTAGCACTTACAAGCCAATTCTATTAATCTTTAGCTACATCATGCTTGTTACACTAATTGTTGAATTTTTAAATGGATTATTTGTAATGCAGAGATTGATGGCTCATTTTATGGCAGGATTTTTTCTCGTTTTTTCTTTTTTTAAGCTACTTAATCTAAAAGGTTTTGCCCAGTCTTATGTCATGTACGATATTGTAGCAATGAAATATCCTTCATGGGCTTATGTTTATGCTTTCATTGAGCTATTGCTGGGTGTTGGGTATTTATCTGAATTTAATCCTTTATTGGTCAATAGTGCTGCTTTAATAGTGATGTCGGTTAGCATTGTTGGAGTGCTAAAAACAGTCTTAGATAATAAAAAAATTAAGTGTGCATGCTTAGGAGATGTTTTTAACCTTCCAATGAGTACAGTAACAATTATAGAAGACGGTTTAATGATTCTGATGAGTGCTGTTATGCTATTTAATTTAGTTTAGATTTATAAAAGAGCAATTATATTTCAGTTTTTTAAACAATACTTATTTAAACTTGTATTTTATCTGA
The DNA here is from genome assembly GCA_020628935.1 of Flavobacteriales bacterium. Classification (GTDB taxonomy): domain Bacteria; phylum Bacteroidota; class Bacteroidia; order Flavobacteriales_G; family JALEGO01; genus JAHDEG01. The sequence continues at coordinate 32,193 of JAHDEG010000010.1, read as the reverse complement.
ATATTTTTGATGAGGTTGAGATTTTATTTCGTTTTAGGGTTTTTAATGTTTTTTTTAGGTGCAAGTTCGCAATCTGATGTAATATCTAGTTTCGATGAATTTGAAAAGCGTTATTTAACTAAAGAAAACAATGACTCGCTTTACATACTAAACTTTTGGGCAACATGGTGCAAGCCTTGTATACAAGAATTACCATTATTTGAAAGGCTGAATAAATCTAATGTAGATGCCAAAACCAAAGTGATACTCGTAAGCTTAGATATGGAATCAAGAATTGAAACACATCTTAAGCCTTTTTTGTATAATAATTCTTACACTGCAGAAGTAATAGTTTTAACTGATGGAAAAACAAATAGTTGGATTGATAGAGTAGACTCGACATGGTCAGGATCAATACCTTTAACAGTTTTTTTAAAAAATAACCAAAAGCAAGTTTTTGAAAAGCAATATGAAACTTATCAAGAGCTTATTGATGATATTAATGATTTTAACCTTTAAACTATGATTAAATTAGCGCTGCCCTTTCTTTTCTTTATTTTGTTTAATGAATGTTTTTCTCAATCACCTTTGAAAGTTGGTGATAAAGCACCTGATTTTGAGCTTGTAGGAGTTGACGACAAAACTTATTCTTTGTCAGACATGAAAGATAAAAAAGGCTACGTAGTTATTTTTACTTGTAATCATTGTCCTTATTCAGTAGCATATGAAGACAGGATAATTCAATTACAAAAAGATTATGAACCAAAAGGTTATCAAGTAATAGCAATAAACCCAAATGATCCTGCAGTTAATGCTGATGATAGTTTTGCCAAAATGAAAATAAGAGCCAACGAAAAAAGCTTTAATTTTCCTTATTTGTTTGATGAAGGGCAAAAAGTATATCCTAAATATGGAGCTACAAGAACTCCACATGTGTTTTTTTTAGATAGCAATTTAATTGTAAAATACATAGGAGCAATTGATGATTCTACTGAACCTTCAGGTGTTGATGAAAAATTCTTAGAAAATGCCTTAATTGCTCATATCAATAACGTTAAAATTGAAATGCCCTTCACTAAGGCTATTGGTTGTACTATTAAAAGAAAAAAATAATTGCTAACTTAAGCCTATGACAAAGTTATCCTCACAAACAATACTTTTTATTTCGTTCTTATTTATATTTTCTAATTCTTTTGCTCAAAATCGATGTAGTACTACGGAGCATATGCAGCAGTTAATGGATAAAGATCCAACCTATAAAAAGTCTTACCAAAAATTTCAGCAACGTGTTGGTGAATTACCCCAAGTACAATCTAAAACTGGTGCAGTAGTTACTATTCCTGTAGTTGTTCATGTTTTGTACAGCAACAACACAGAAAATATTTCTGATGCTCAAATAGTTTCTCAAATTAACTCTTTAAATGCTGATTTTAGTGGTACTAACTCAGATATATCTCAAGTTCCATCTGTGTGGACTCAAGATATTGGTGAGAGTCAAATTCAGTTTTGTTTAGCCCAAACAGATCCTAATGGTAACCCTACTGATGGTATAAATAGAGTTCAAACGTCCGTATCAAGTTTTGGTTTAAACGATGAAGCTAAATTCACCTCTCAAGGTGGTACTGATGCTTGGGATGTTAGCAAGTATTTTAATATCTGGGTTTGTGATTTAGGTGGCGGAGTTTTGGGATATGCAGAATTTCCTACTGGAAATTTTTCTAACACATATGGTGTTGTTGTTGGGTATAGATATTTTGGTTCTGGTGGTGTTGCTCAGGCTCCCTATAACAAAGGTCGTACTTTAACGCATGAAATAGGTCACTGTTTGAATCTTGTGCACATTTGGGGTGATTCTTTTTGTGGTGATGATTTGGTAAATGATACACCTACCGCGCAAGAACCTAATTATGGATGTCCTTCATTTCCATCTGTTTCTTCTTCGTGTGGAAATGGTCCTAGTGGGGATATGTTTATGAATTATATGGACTACTGTAATGATGAGTGCTTGTATATGTTTACGAATGGACAGGTAGCGAGAATGGAAAATGTACTTAACTTTTTCCCTTTTACTTCATTAGTAAACTCTAATGTTTGCACGGTAGCTAGTCCAACTGTAGATGCTGGTATTGTAGGTGTTATTGAACCTTCTTCAGGAGATGAAATCTGTGAGAGCTCAATCACTCCTTCTGTTGGACTTCGTAATTATGGAACGGTAGAATTAACATCTGTAAATATTTTATACAATATTAATGGTAGTATAAATCAAGTTTTTAGTTGGACCGGTTCTTTAAATCCCGCTTCAGCGACTATAATTAACTTACCTAGCATTAACGTTTCTAGCGGGTCTAATATACTTAATGTAATTACAAGTTCTCCTAATGGCCAAGCTGATGCTGATGTAAGTAATGATTCGAAAAACGTATCTTTTATTGTAGGAGCAAGTACAGGTGACAATTTACCGTTTTTTGAGAGTTTTGAAGGAAATGTATTTCCTCCTTCGGGTTGGGACATTAACAATCCGGATGGATTAGCCACTTGGGAGCAATTTAATCAAGCGTCAAGTAATGGAAGTAAATCCGCAAGAAAAGATAATTTTACTGAATCTGATAATGGTCAAATAGATGATTTAATTTCCCCAGTTTTAAATCTATCAAGTATCTCTAACCCTGAGTTGTCTTTTGATGTTGCTTATCAATTATATACTGATCCGATAAATGGTGATGGTCCGTTTTCAGATACTTTAGTAGTGTCAGTTAACAATGATTGTGCTTCTAATTGGACTGAAATATACCGAAAGTCTTCAACCGATCTTACAACTGTTTTTCCAGCTTGGGAAAATGGTCCATTTACTCCTTCAAATAATAGCGAATGGCGAACTGAGGTTATTGATTTATCTGGTTATACAAACTTTTCTAAGGCAAGAATTCGTTTTTCAAATCATTCTGATTTTGAAAATTTTTTATATCTTGATGCAATCAATATTTTGAGTTCATCATCAGTTTCCGCCAGGGGTTTATCTGGTTCTTCAAACAAGGGTTTATTAATTTATCCTAATCCTTCCAAGGGAAATATAAATATTCGGTTGAACGATAATATTTTAGAGTTCATTATTTATGATCTATTGGGTAATCAATTAATAAGTCAAAAAGTATCTTCAAAATCGGATATTGATATGATAGATGTTAGTAATTTATCGAATGGAGTTTATGGTATTTATGCTATCGATGAAAAAGGGAATAGATTTCAATCTAATTTTCAAATCGTAAAGTAGAAAGATATTTTTTTAAAAATATTATTTTAACTCTTCTTACCACTTAATGAGAGTGTTCGTTATATCTGTGTATAAACATGAGTTCGACTTAATATGGTTTCCACAAGCGGATTTGTTTCTAAAGAGAGCTTTGCATGGTTAGAAATAATTAATCAATTGATAATCAGTTTATTAATTATTTCTAACCATGCAAAGCTCTCAAAGAATGAATGAAAATTTAACTTAAGGGTTAGCTTTTGTACGAGTCACGAACGTTTTTTACTATTGTAAATACTTTATCACGCTGATTAAAACTATTAAACAAAAAAGGCTTATTTCAAAAATTGAAATAAGCCTTTTTTTATTTGAGTGTAAATATAAAATTACATTTTAATAACTTTAAATTCAGTTCTTCGGTTGGTTTGGTGTTCATCTTCAGAACATTTAACCCCGTTAGAGCATTTGTTAACTAACTGCTTTTCTCCATAGCCTTTACCATAAATTCTACTAGGGTCTTTTAAAAACCTTTTAACATAAGCTGCACTAGATTTAGCTCTTTTGTCGCTAAGCTTTTCATTATACGCGTCAGACCCTCTAGAGTCGGTGTGAGATCCTAATTCAATAATCATCTCTGGGTTCTCCTGCATTACCTTAACAATTTTATCTAACTCTTCTGCCGCATCTGGTCTAATATCAGCTTTATTCAAATCAAAATAAATTGGTTTTATATTAATGATTTTTCCAATGTCAGATCCAACTTCAATTTTACTTAGGGCAATATCTAATTCTTTTGTTAAATCAATTTGTTTTTCAGTTGAGATTGTTTTTTTAAATTTTTCACTAATAGATAAGTAACCAGGAGCTGAAACTTTTACAATGTATTTTAATTTATCTCCCTTTTTAATGTTTTTAAGTTTTTTGCTAAACTTACCATCAATTGCAGTACTGAAAGTATATAAAACCTCCTTAGAATCAAGATCTACTATTTCAATTTTTGCATCTTTTATAGGTACTTGGTAATCTTTTGATTTAATCGTTCCAAGTAGAATTATGGCTTCCTTATTAACTAAAACATCTTTTATATATTCTCCATCCTCAATATTAAGATTGTCTTTGTCAATAGAAACTGAAATTGGATTATAACCTTCTTTAATACTATTTAAAGTGTACGACTCGTCTGGTGATACTTCAAAAAAGTAGCTTCCGTCTTGCTTTGTAGTTTGATTGAATAATGTATCCCCGCTTTCAGATAATAAAAACACATCTACTTCAGGAAGCGTGTTTTTAGTGGTTGCATCGCTCACAACTCCTTTTAAAATAAAAATATTGAATATAGGTTTTAAAACATCAAACGAGTAAATGTCGTCAAGCCCCTTTCCATTAGATCTGTTTGAGGAAAAATATCCATCTTTTTCATTTTTGCTCAATATAAGCCCAAAATCATCAAAAGAAGAATTGATTGAACCCCCAAGATTTTGAACAGTAGAAAATTTATCGCCAGTTCTCTTGGCAGCGTAAAGATCTAATCCTCCCAGCCCGATATGACCGTCAGATGCGAAAAATAAGTTTCCGTTTGGATGAATAAACGGGAAAGCTTCGTTTGCTTCAGTATTTATTTTACTTCCTAAGTTTACTGGTGTGGTCCAATTTCCATCAATTAGTTCTGATACATATAAATCTGTACCACCAAAGCCGCCTGGCATATCAGAAGCAAAATACATGTACCGACCATCTTTAGATAGTGTTGGGTGCCCCACTGAATATTCACTATTATTATGTATGAATGATTTTTCATCCGACCATTTCCCATTTTCATCTACCATCACAGAATAAATTTTGAGACGAGTTATTCCATTTTTATCATAGCCTCTTTCTCCATCTTGAAAATCGTTTCTTGTAAAGTAGATCATTTTTTGATCATTAGTAATTGTTAAAGGACCTTCATGATAACGTGTGTTTAAAGCGTTAGAGAATTTTTTCTTGTTAGAAAGTTCTCCGTCTTCAGTGATTTTTGCAGTAAAAAGATTGTAAAAAGGTTCTTTATTCCAAGTATGTTTTCTTGAAATTACTTTGTCTTTATAATCTGTAGATGAAACGTATATGATTTTGTCATCCATATAATACGTAGGGCTAAAATCTGATAATACTGAATTTAAATTTACTTTTCCTACACTAAAAACACCATTGTTTACTTTGAGTTTTTCAAGTTTAGATAGTCTATTTGGGTTTAAATTTGTTTTATCAAAAGCAGATCTAACTTTTTCCGCTTTAGAATATTTTTTTAAGCTTTCTAGGGCCCACACATAATTGTCTATTTCATTTTTCTTAACACCTGAAAGCTTCGATATTTTTTCATAATGTGGTAAAGCTTGTTCGGGCATGTTCATTTTGTAATAAGAATTTGCTAATTTTCTTAGTACAGTGTTGTTTGATGTGTCTTTCTTTAAGATTCGTTCATAAATTGGTGCTGCTTCTGCATACGAGAGATTTTCGTAAAGCATATTGGCTTTTTCTAATCTACCGTTTTGTCCAAATAAAGAGGCTACACCTAATTGAATAGCTATTAAACCTAAACTTATCTTGTTTTTAAATATAAAATTCATGAATGGAGTATTATTAGAAATATCTAGGTGAAACTATTTTGTCACTATTAAAATTAAAATCGTAACTAATGAACACTTCATGTGAACCATCATTAACTGATCTCAATTGTGAAGATGTTAGATCATAAGAATAGCCCATTTTAAATTGAGGTGAAAATTGATATCCAACTAGGGCTCCAAAAGAATCTCCAAAACGATGCATCAGACCCAGCCACAGCTTTTCATTGATTAAAAACTGTCCACTAAGATCTACGCTAAATGGAGAGTTTTTTACCATTTTAATTGAACCTGATGGTTTAAATTTTAGGTTGTTATTTATATCAAAAATACCTCCAGTAATAAAGTAGTAATGTAGTTGAGCAATGTTCTCGCTAGCTCCTAATTCTAATTTATTTCTTAAAATGGTTGGAGAAGAGAATCCTACATAAAAATTATCTGTGTGGTAATATGCTCCAGCACCAATAGTAAAGTGTCTGTTTTTAACAAAATCTCCTTGTACAGAAGGATCGTTACCTGATATAGTAACTAAGCTGTTGGTGGTAGCTTGATAAAAATTTCCTCCTGATTTTATACCAAATGCAAGTTTACCTCTTTTGGATACTTGAAATGAGTATGCTAAGTCTGCGGCTAAATTTGTTAAGGCAATTGGTCCTATTTCATCATTAACTACTGATACACCAAGATTTAATCCTTTCCAAATTGGTGTGTGAGCATAAATTGAAGCAGTATTTGGCGCACCATTTAGTCCTACCCATTGATTTCTGTATAAACCAGTAATATTTAGCATATCGTGACTACCAGCATAGGCAGGATTAATTGCTAATGTATTGTACATGTAATGTGTAAACTGCACGTACTGTTGAGCAACGCTATTGCTATTACTTGCTGTGAACAAGAATAACACTAAGCTTAATTTGATTATAGTTGATTTCATATTTAAAATAATAGTCTTTATTAATATGTCATATAAATATATCCCGATAATGGATCTGAGTCATTACCTAAGTCTAACAGGTAAAAGTAAGTTCCGGCTGGTAATTTACCGTCACCGGTAGTAACCTCTGTATTGGATACTCCATTCCAGTTATTTAAGTATGGCTCAGCTTCATAAACTTTATTTCCCCATCTGTTAAAAATTACAATGTTGTTATTAGGGAACTTATCTAAGCCTTTAATTTCAAATAAGTCGTTATTATTATCTCCTTCAGGTGAAAAAGCATCTGGAATTAAAAATTCATCATCCTCTACGCATGGTTTAGGGTCTCTCCAATCTGGAGTACCATCCGTATCACAATCATCAGCTATACCATCATTGTTGTTATCATATTCGTCAATATCTAATAATCCATCATTATCGGTATCTAAATCTCTATAATCGGGTGTACCATCATTGTCAGTGTCAACCGGGTTGTTTCTATCTTCGCCAGCTTCAATTTTATCTGGTATTCCGTCATTATCACTGTCTAAGTCCAAGTAATCAGGGGAGTCGTCATTATCAGTATTTGCTATAATTGGATTACATAAATCTGATAAGTCACCTACTCCTTCTACTGAATCAGGTATTCCATCGTTATCACTATCGTTATCTAAATAGTTAGGAATGCTATCTCCATCAAAATCAGCAATGCCTTCTACAAAATCATTAATGTTATCACCATCTGAATCTAAGGGGATAACAGTTATGTAAACCCAAGCTGTATCGCAAATATTGTTAGTGTTACAAATAGAATATAGCAAGGAATCTGACCCACAATATCCATTATTTGAAATATAGCTAATTGTTCCGTTGGAATTAACAGAGACATTTCCATTCTCAGGTTCAGTAATTATTGTTGGTATAGTTAAAGAATCACCAAAATCATTACATAATACACAAATATTTACCACATCAAATGAGTTTGCAGTAGTGGTATCGTTAACTGCAATAGGATCATCTAATGGTATAAAAGGATTTACTGTAATGAATATGGTATCAATTGCACATATCGCTGGTAATGGAGTTCCATTATCGCATATTTCAACATAAACAGTGTCATTTCCTATGAAATTAGAATCTGGGGTGTAGGTAAACGTTCCATCAATATTTATGATTATTGTACCATCACTGGGGCCAGATATAGGAGTAGTATTAACAATTAAGGTTCCGTCAACATCAAAATCTCCATTATCTGTTAAATCACCCCCAACAGGAATATTTTCGGTAGTAGTAATGTTTTCATTGTCAACAATAGGAGCATCATTAACTGGAGTTACTGTAATGAATATAGTGTCATTAACACACTCGGCTGGTAATGGTATGCCGTTATCGCATATTTGAACTATGACTGTATCACTGCCATTAAAGTTTTGGTTAGGTGAATATGTATAAGCGCCACTTAAGCTAATCACAATACTTCCGTTATTTGGACCACTTAAAGGAGTTGTTGATGCAGTGAGATTTGTTCCGTCTGGGTCAAAATCACCTGTATTAGTTAAATCCCCACTAATTGGAGTGTCTTCAGGAGTAGTAATAATCTCATTGTCTACAACTGGAGGATTGTTGAACGCATTTACATTTACAAAAATTGTATCATTAACACACAATCTAGGTAAGGGGAGACCATTATCACAAACTAGTACCACAATGGTATCAATTCCATTGAAGTCTGAATTAGGTGTATATGTATAATCGCCATTAGACTCGACTACTATTGTTCCGTTAGAAGGACTAACTATTAATGTTGTATCTACAGTTAATGAAGTGTTTTCAACATCAAAATCTCCAGCATCGGTTAAATCTCCACTAACAGAAACGCCTTCTGTCGTATTAACATACTCATTGTCTAGAACTGGAGCATCATTAATAGGGTTAATAGAAATTATTACCAAGGCGGTATCACAGAGTGGTGGAGTGTTAGTATCACAAACGATGTATTGAAAGCTATCTACACCATTAAAATTTAAATTAGGTGTGTATGTAATTGTACCATCTGTGTTAATAATAAAAATCCCATTTAAAGGACCGTTTAGTACGTTAGTAACTATTAATTGATCACCATTTAAATCTATATCGTTAGCTAATACATTTATTATTATAGGAGTGTCTTCATCTGTGTTGGTTGAATCATTTTCTGCATTAGGTTCGAACTGAACATCAGGAACATTTATAATTAATATAGCGGTATCGCATAATATTGGGGTGCCATTATCGCATATTGAATATGTTACTGTATCAAGTCCACTCAAGAAACCTGGGTTTGGTGTGTATGTTATAGATCCATTTGAATTAACTATTGCAGTCCCATTTGTGGGATTTGATATTACATTTGGCCCTGATATAACATCATTTAAATCTATATCTGAATCGTTACATAATACACAGCTAGTTACTGAGTCTCCAGGGTTAACACTCGAGAAATCATCAAGTGCGACTGGTTTATCATTAACAGAATTTACAAAAATAAATAGTGTGTCGTTAACACAAATACCTGGCGCTGGTAAACCTTGGTCACAAACCAATATTACTGCAGTATCTAATCCAAAGAAGTTTGGGTTGGGAATGTACGTAACATTACCATTAGAATTAATTAATAGGTTACCATTACTTGGTCCATAAACAGTGTTTCCATTAGCTGTAAGAGTTGTACCATCTGGATCAAAGTCATAAATGTTAATTATACCTCTACCCGCAGATTGGTCTTCATTTGTAATTAACGTATCGTTACTAATTACAGGAGGTGTATTTGCTACATTAACGACAGTTATAAAAATGGTATCTAAAGAACATTCAGCAGGCAACGGAATACCATTATCACATACTTCAACTACAATTAGGTCTTGACCGAAATAATCAAGGTTTGGCGTATATGTAAAATTACCATTCGATTGGATAACAATTGTGCCGTTAGCAGGTGGTACAATAGGTGTTGTATTAGTTGTTAACCCCGTGCTTTCAGGATCGAAATCTCCTGCATCCGTAACATCACCTGATACAGAAGTATTCTCATCTGTGGTTAAAAATTCATTATCAAGTACTGGTGGGTCGTTCACTGCAGTTACAGTAATAAATATTGTATCTGGAGAACATAAAGATGGAAGAGGATTGCCGTTATCGCAAATAAGTACTACTGCGGTATCAGTGCCTACAAAACCATTATCTGGTATGTAAGTTACGTTTCCATTTGCATTTATTAATAAAGTACCATTGTTTGGACCATAAAAAGGAGTACCAGTAGTTGCGGTGAGGTTTGTTCCGTCTGGATCGAAATCACCATTACTTAAAATACCTACACCTACTGATGTGTTTTCTGTAGTGGTAATGTTTTCATTGAATGTTACTGGAGGTGTATTACCCGCATTAACTGTAATAATTAAAGTGCCTGTTTCACAAAGTGGAGGTAAAGGAAAACCGTTATCACATACTTGAAAGACTATTGTGTCAAAACCGCTATAGTTATTATTAGGAGTATAGGTATATTGACCATTGGAGTTAATGTTGATACTGCCATTATTAGGGCCATCTATTGGTGTTGTGCTAACGGTTAATGTTGTTCCTTCAATATCAGAATCTCCATTACCTAATAAAGAGCCTGAACCCGTTGTGTTTTGATCAACGGTTAAAATTTTATCAGTAACAATAGGTGCATCATTGATAGGGTTTACAGTAATTACAATTGTATCTATTACACAGTTAGGTGTTGGGTCGCAGACCTGATAAATAAGTGTATCATTACCATAAAAGTTTAATAGGGGTGTATAATTTACAGTTCCATTGTTGTTATTTGTAAAAGTTCCTCCTGAGGATCCGATTAATCCATTAATAAAGTTGGCTGTGACTGCATCTCCATCCGGATCTATATTGTTATTAACTAAGTTAATATTTGATAATGAATTGTCTTCATTAACAGAAGCAGTTTCATTTCCTTGTGTTGGAGCCTGATTTACTGCAGGAAAGCAAGATAAACTCACGTTAGGGTAAGTTTCGCAACTATAGCAAGGCTTATCAATCAAGTTTCCGTTTCCGAATGCACCTTCGGCATTGTGACCTACGTTGCAAATTTCAAGGTTTTGTTTAACAACTGGAGTGATGTGTCCTCCATTTTCTAAATAGACAGCATTATTGATAACACTACCAGTTTCGGTACATGGAATAATAGGAAATGTTGTGTTGTTATTATTTCCGCCAATCATATTCACATTATCATTTCCCCAAAGTCGTATTGTTCCGTCACCTAAAATTGCTCCACTTGCCGAAAACTGAGTGTGATTATCCATTGTGCTAATAAACTTCACATTGGCTAATGGAGCTCCATTTGAAGAGGATGTTTTTACTAAATCCCATGATGTAAGATTACTTGTTGAACCAACACCAAGTTGACCTGAAGAATTATTACCTAATACGTGAATGATACCGTTTTTGTCAAGCACTAAATAAGTACCTTCTTTCCCTACTTCTATTTGGGCAATACCTGAATTTATAGGAGGGGAAGTCATTTGGGTTAATATATCAGAAGAGCCTGCTACTGAACCATTACCTAAGTATGTTGCATCACCAGCAGTATATAAATTTCCGTCACTACCTAAAACAAAAATAGTTCGGTAGGCTAAGTCCATGTCAACTGCTGTAACACCATTTGGTAACCCCCCTAAAATATTCCACTCATCTCTTTCACCACCAAACCAACTTAAGGCTTGTGTTCCGGTGTAAAAGATACTCCCATTACTGGTTCTAAATGCAGTAAGGCCATTTGTTGATTTCCACTGTCTGACGTTGTAGGCATTAACATTTATATCGTTTAAGTTTAATCCGGAAGTTGGACCAAACACACTGGTTGAGAAATTTGTTGAAAAGAAAGCTTGACCTGTTAAACCTAATGCGTATACTTCGCCAGTGTTAAGCAAGAAAGATGCTTGTTGACTACCAACAGATGCGAGTAGAATATTTGCGTTATTAGGAAGTGTATAACCATTTGCAGTATTAACCTCGGTTAATACTAACTGATCTGCATTGCCAGTAGGATCAAATAAATCACCAGTTATTGCATATCCGCTAGTAGTTCTGAATAGGCTACCATGGTATACGGATTGAACTTGATCTTCTAAGAAGCCATTTTCATTAAGTTCAGGGCAACATGTTCCTAAAGGATTTGATGGAGTTGATTGAGCACAATTAGGGTTGGTATTGTGAACAGTTATTTCATCACAATCAGTAAAACCATCTCCGTCAGAGTCTGCACTTAATGAGGTAGTATTATAACTATTTGTTGGGTCGCAGTCGTCACCGTTTAAAACACCATCATTATCACAGTCTTCATTAGGATCATTTAAGTCACATTCTAATCCACAAATTGTATTGGTAGTTATACCTGGTATGAATGTACACTCATAGCATTGTCTATCACCTGTTGATCCATCACCGAAACTCCCATTAACATTATGACCTACATGACAAATTTCTGTATTTTTTTTAATAGCTGGAGTAATGTGTCCACCGTTTTCTAAGAAAATTACATCTTCAACAGCAGATATACCTTGAGTACATGGTTCAAATGGGCAGCTACTTGTACTACTGCTACCACCTGTCATAGATTGGGAATTACTTCCCCACAATCTTATTGTGCCATCGTTTAGAATAGTTCCTGCAGCAAGTTTTTGGAAATGATTGTCTGAATTACTGATAAACTGAGCACCTGTAAGTGGACTAGAATCTGAGCAACTGGTAACTACAAGTTGCCAGTTTGTTTGTGGTGCAAAATTTCCGACACCAAGTTGTCCTGAACTATTGTCTCCTAAAGCGTGTATTCTACCAGATTTATCTAAAACCAAATAGCTACCATCAGAGCCTATTGCCATTTGCACATATCCACCTGATAAAGGTGGTGCAGTCATTAAAGTTAATGTAGTACGATTAGTTTTAGTACTTCCATTTCCTAAAAAGGTAGCCGAACCTGCAGTATAGAAATTATTATCACTACCTAAAACTAATATAGTTTTATGAGCTAAATCAAAATCAACAGCAGTGACTCCGTTTGGTAAACCAAGAAGAGGTTTCCATTCAGTATCAACACCACCACTTAGACTTTGTGCGTCATCACCAGCGAAATATATTTCACCAGAGTTGGTTCTAAATGCTACCATTGAGAATGTAGCCTTGAATTGTACTACGTCTGCTGCATTTACTCCGATAGTAGAAAGGTTTAAGCCTGTCGCTTCTTGCCATGCATTTGATGAAGTACTAGGGTTATCTAAAATTTCATCTTCTTCCCCTAAAACATATATTGCATTGTTGCTTCCAAGAAATATAGCCTGATATCCACCAATTGACCCTTGTACTAAATTTACGCCAGCAGGAAGTGTATAACCGTTTGAGCTATTAATTTCAGTAACAGTATTTTGATTATCAACACCGTTTGGGGCAAGTTTTTCACCTGTTATAAAGAACCCAGTATTTGTTTTATACACACTAGCATGGTATGAAGACTGAATAATATCCTCAATAAAACCGTTTGAATTGGTTGTAGGGCATTGACTATTAACTTTAGAGGTGAATGATAGCCCTAGGATGCTTAAGCAAATAAATGTATAAAATACTCGCTTAATGGTTCTTTTGAAATTTGTATTATAATTCTTCATATTATATATGTATCAAAACAAATGTATTACTAAAAATCTCCAATTTTATAGATTGCAAATTTTTCGCAAATGTACTGAAGTAAATAATTGCAAGCAAAAAATAATTTTTTAGTAATTACTCTTGCACAAAGGATTGAAAAGGAAAACCCACAGTGAACGAAGTAAACGAGGATTTGTATTGTAAAGCCTGGTAACGCTGAAGGCGTTATGTGCCCAAATATTTTTATTACATTAATGTTACTCAACCTCAAATTTGTAACTTCGCGTTTCTAACTAATAGATTTAAATATGTCAGACGATAAGAAGATTATTTTTTCGATGGTAAATGTGGATAAATATACTCCGCAGGGTAAACACATTCTTAAAAACATATACCTATCGTTTTACTACGGTGCTAAAATTGGTATTTTAGGTTTAAATGGTTCGGGTAAGTCAACTTTAATGAAAATTATTGCTGGTGAAGATGAGCAGTTTCAGGGCGAGGTAGTTTTTTCTGAAGGATATTCTGTAGGTATTTTGCATCAAGAGCCCCAATTAGATGATTCGAAAACCGTTAGACAAGTTGTGGAAGAAGGTGCTCAAGAAACAGTAGATGTTTTAAAAGAGTATGAAGAGATAAATAATAAGTTCATGGATGAAGAAATCATGAACAACCCTGATAAAATGCAAGCACTTATTGATAGACAAGGTGCTGTACAAGAAAAAATAGATCAGCTTAATGCTTGGGATTTAGATCAGAAGTTAGAAGTTGCAATGGACGCGTTAAGAACTCCGGATGGAGACACACCTATTAAAAACTTATCTGGTGGTGAAAGAAGAAGAGTTGCTTTATGTAGATTACTGCTTAAACAACCAGATGTACTTTTACTAGATGAGCCAACCAACCACTTAGATGCGGAATCTGTTTATTGGTTAGAGCAACATTTAAATGAATATAAAGGAACAGTTATAGCTGTTACGCACGATAGATACTTTTTAGATAACGTTGCTGGTTGGATATTAGAGCTTGACCAGGGTAAAGGTATTCCGTGGAAAGGAAATTACTCCTCTTGGTTAGATCAAAAGAACAAGAAATTAGCTCAAGAAGAAAAATCTGAAAGTAAAAGACAAAAAGCTTTAAAGCGAGAGTTGGAGTGGATTCAAAAAGGAGCGAAGGGAAGACAGGCTAAAGGTAAGTCTAGAATTAAGAATTACGAAAACATGCTAGGGGAGGAAATGACAAGCAAGGAAACAAAACTTGAAATTCCGATTCCTAATGGTCCTCGTTTAGGGAATGAGGTAATAGAATCTGTTGGAGTTTCTAAATCGTTTGGAGATCGATTATTATATGAGAACTTAGAGTTTAAGTTACCGCCAGCTGGTATTGTTGGTGTTATAGGGCCAAACGGTGCTGGTAAAACTACCTTGTTTAGAATGATAATGGAGGAGGAGCAGCCAGATGCTGGTTCTTTTAAAGTAGGAGAAACAGTTAAGTTGGGTTATGTAGATCAAACGCACAAAGAAATGGATCCTGAAAAGTCTGTTTACGAGGTTGTGAGTGGGGGACATGAAACAATTGATATAGGAGGGAAGTCTATTAACTCAAGAGCATATGTATCACGATTTAATTTTGCAGGATCTGATCAGCAAAAGAAAGTAGGTGTACTATCTGGTGGTGAGCGCAACAGATTACATTTAGCAATGACGTTAAAAACTGAAGCTAATGTTCTTTTATTGGATGAGCCTACAAACGATTTAGATGTTAATACGCTAAGAGCCTTAGAAGAAGGTATTGAAAGTTTTGCAGGTTGTGTTGTTGTTATATCTCACGATAGATGGTTTTTAGATCGTATTTGTACTCACATACTAGCTTTTGAAGGAAACTCTGAAGTATATTATTTTGAAGGATCGTATTCTGAGTACGAACAAAATCGTAAAAAACGATTGGGTGGTGATTTAGTGCCTAAGAGAATTAAGTATAAAAAATTAGTAAGAGGTTAGTATATGAAATATTTAGTTTTTTTAGCGATCGGTTTTACAGTTTTATCTTGTAATAACGCTGAGGTTGCCCCTAAAGTGGCAGAAGAGAAAACAGAAACAAATGTTGTTGATTCTGTAGATGACAGTAAAAGTAAAGTGGTTTTATTTTGGTCTAACTACTTACAAGCCTTAGAAGCAGGTGATTTATTGTCAGTTGCTGAAAACAGCCTGAGTTACATACAATGTTCTGATTGTGGTATATCAGACGAGGATTATCACAAGTGGTTTTCAAGAAAAGAATTCATTGAAAATTACACAAATTACCTAAAACTAAAGTCTACATATTCATATGAGTATGCTAAAATTGATTTGCCAGACTTTACTTCAAGCGCATGGTCAAATTTTCCAGATAAAGAACTACTCAAAGAAGTAAAGAGCTTACATCATTTTTCGTACAAAGTAGATTCAGATCGTATTTACAATGAAATTTATGATGTAGTAGAGCTTAAAGATGGCTCTTTAAAGTTTGCAATAAAATGGTTTGTACCTTAATCATTAAAAAATGAGTAAACCATCAATACCAAAAGGAACAAGAGATTTTCTTCCATTACAATCGAAGAGGAGAACGTTCATATTTAATACTGTTCAAAAAGTATTTGAAAAATATGGTTTTGAAAAAGTAGAAACTCCCGCTATGGAAAACCTATCTACCCTTACAGGTAAATATGGTGAAGAGGGAGATAGACTTATTTTTAAAGTACAACCTAGAGGTAAAAAACTTGAATCGCAGTTAGAGCAGATAAAATTGGGGCAGAAAACTGATGGTATTTTGGCTGAAGAAGCTTTGCGTTATGATTTAACGGTACCCTTTGCAAGAATGGTAGTGCAACATCAAAATCATATTAGTTTTCCTTTTAAGCGTTATCAAATACAACCCGTTTGGAGAGCAGATAGACCACAGAAAGGTAGATATAGAGAATTTTATCAGTGCGATATTGATGTAGTAGGTTCTAATTCGTTACTAAATGAATTAGAGATGATTCAGATAACGAATGAGGTGTTTACGAACCTTAATGTGCCAGGAGTTATTATTAAATTAAATAATCGTAAAATACTAGCAGGTATTGCTGAGTTTATTGGAGAGCCAGATAAACTTGTAGACATAACTGTGGCTATTGATAAAATTGATAAAATTGGCATTGATAAAGTTTTAGAAGAGCTATATCAAAAAAACATTAGTGAACAAGCAATAAAAAAACTAAGTTCTTTTCTACTTTTAAAGGGTACAAACGAGCAAAAATTAGCTGATTTGGCTGATTTACTAAGAGGAGTTGATATTGCTGAAAAAGGTATTTTTGAAGCTAAATTCGTTTTGCAAAAAGCACTTAAGCTAGGTATTGAAAATATAACTTTAGATATTTCTTTGGCAAGAGGCCTAAACTATTATACTGGTGCTATTTTTGAAGTGGTGTCAGAGCATTTTCCTTCAAGTATTTGTGGAGGAGGAAGATATGATGACTTAACAAGTATATTCGGAATGCCAAACGTATCTGGTGTAGGTATTTCTTTTGGGGCCGACCGTATTTACGATTTAATGCTTCAATTGAATCTATTCGATAATGTTTTACATTCTTCTACTCAAGTATTATTTGCAAATTTTGGAGAAGTTGAAGTTGATTACTGCTTAGCACTTGCAGCTGAGCTTAGAAATTATAACATTTCTACCGAAATATACCCAGATAAAGCAAAGCTTAAAAAGCAATATAAGTATGCTAACGATAAATTTATTCCATTGGTGTTAGCAATAGGGAGTGATGAAATAGAAAAAAATCAATTCACAATTAAAGTGATGGAAACAGGCGAACAACTTGTTGCAACACCAAAAGATATTGTAAGCGTAGTTAAAGATCATTTAACCATTACTTAATCATGATTATAAATGATAGCTGGCTAACTTTAGAGCAGGTTTTTGAAACACTTCAATCAGAAAACTCTCAAGTAGAACTAAGTGAAAATTCGCTCAAAAAAGTAGAACTTTCAAGAGCTTTTCTTGAACAAAAAATTTCCGAAGGAGGCGTTTATTACGGAATTAATACCGGGTTTGGAGCATTGTATAAAGAAATTATTCCCAATAATAAATTAAGCGAGTTACAAACCAAACTTATTCGATCCCATGCCTGTGGAGTAGGCGATTATACCTCAAAAGAAATTGTGCGTTTAATGTTGCTCACAAAAATTAAAGCATTGAGTTTAGGGTATTCAGGAGTAACAAAACAATTGGTAGAGCGTTTGGTGCAATTGTATAATTATCAAATACTGCCTGTAGTTTACGATTTAGGTTCGTTAGGAGCCTCTGGCGATTTGTCTCCACTTTCTCATTTATCCTTACCACTCATTGGCGAAGGTGAGGTGTGGGACAACAACCAAAAAGTTGCAGCTAATTCCATCCTTCAAAAACATAATTTATCCCCATTAAAACTATCTAGTAAAGAAGGTTTGGCGCTTATTAATGGTACGCAGTTTATGCTTTCTTATGGTGTGTTCAGTTTGTTTAAACTACAAAAGTTAAAACGATGGGCAAATATAATAGCCGCGATTTCTATAGATGCATTTGATGCCAGTATAAAACCGTTTAATAGCACCCTAATGCAAATTCGTCAGCAGAAAGGACAAATAGAAACTGCTGAGGTTATAAACGAAATTCTTAAAAATAGCGAGTTGCAGCAATCTGAAAGTAAACAATTGCAAGACCCATATAGTTTTCGATGTATACCTCAAGTACATGGTGCGTTTTCTGATATGTTGCAACAAGTGTCAACTATTTTTGAGCGTGAGCTAAATGCAGTAACCGATAATCCAACCATTCTCGTAGAGGAAAATGAAATAGTATCTGGAGGTAATTTTCATGGCGAGCCGTTAGCTATTCATTTAGATGCTATGGCAATTGCAGCATCTGAGTTGGCAAGCATATCTGAGCGAAGAACTTTCAAATTAATTTCTGGCCAGCGCGATTTACCAGTTTTTTTAGTGGCAAATCCAGGTATTAATTCAGGTTTTATGATTCCGCAATACACTGCCGCTTCTATGGTTAGTCAGAATAAGCAATATAGCACACCAGCATCTGTAGACACTATAGACTCATCAAACGGACAAGAAGATCATGTGAGTATGGGTGCAAATTCGGCTACTAAACTCTATAAGGTGGTTAAAAATGTAGAGCACGTGTTGGCTATAGAGTTATTAACGGCAATTCAAGCATTGGAATTTAGAAAGCCTAAAAAGTCGTCTCCTTTAATAGAAAAAATAGTAGCCGAATTTAGAAATCAGATTCCTTTTATGAACGAAGATCGTTGGCTGCATAAGGACATCTCGTTAAGCGCTCAGTTTATACAGCAAAACGAATATTAGTATTTGGGCGTGTCCTTTCAGGCCGGGCTTTCTGTTTCAAGTCCTCGCTCACTAAGTTCACTGCGGGCTTTACTCGTCAATCCTTCACGCAATAAATAAAAAAAAAACATCAATAAATAAACAAGATGCGTTCATTTACTGATGGGGTCTCAATTTAGTATCGAGTGCTTGTTATTCTTTTATAAAAAGTTTCTTTTGAAGAATAGCTCCTTCCATATTTTTTATAACTAAAAAGTACACGCCATTAGATAAGCTGTAAACTGGTAATTGTGTAGTATGCTCATTAGTATTTGCTACGGTTACAATTTTTCCTACAGAATTTATAATCTGAATAGTGTAATTTGATTTTAAATCGAACTCAACATTTAAAAAATAAGTAGCTGGGTTAGGGTATAGGTTAAAAGATGTTTCTTCTAAAGACATAACGTCTAAAGAACTGCAGTTAGGGGTTCCAGAACCATCAATTATATTTATTTGATGGTATATCGAATCACATTGGTTTGAACCTTGTATTGTATCACTATAAAACCCTGGTATGCTGTAATTAATACCATTTATCTCAATAGATTCACCTGCACATAAAGAAATAGTATCATTTACAACTTGCTTGTAATCTGGAGTTTTGATACTCCAAACTCCTCTGCCGTCTGTACCGATAAATAATTTTTTTCTTTCATTATCTACTCTTAAAATATTAATGGGTATGAAAGGTAATGTTCCTGCACCTAATTCAATCCATTCAGTACTTTCAAACCTTAAATAGAATACAGCCGATGTTGTAGCAACGTACAAACCATTATTATCATCAATTTCAAAAGCTTGAATATTAATGTTAGGTAAATTATGTGTAATATCGGTATAATTTGAACTTAGGTTTTCAACTGAATATACTTTTGAATTATTGCCATTATGAACCAAAAATAAGCTATTCGGATTAGTTGCGTGCGGCTTAATAAAGTCAAAAGAAAAAGGTAGGGAATTGCTTTGCCAGTTATCACCCTTATCTAATGAATACTGTAACAAATCTGGGTCGAGGCTTGTGTTCATGTATATGTAATTGTTTTGTATTGGGTGAATACTAAAGCTAGTAGCTTTTCTATTAGAAATATTAGTCCAATTATCTCCTTTATTTATAGATCTTCTAACTCCCCAGTCATAATTTGTGTGGTATAAAATATTGGGTTCTTTTTTATCTAGTAAAACCTTTGTTCTAAAATCACCACTATTGCTACTCAGGATATTTAAACTTGAAGGAGTAATTGTTCTTCTAACAATACCACCGTACTGAGAGGTAGTATAAAACTCGTTATTATCGTCAGGGTTTATCCAACATGAAAAACCATCTCCACCAGCTTTCCCAAACAAGGTGTCATCAATTGCTAATGATGTGCCATTATGCCACAAAGCTGTTAATCCTTGGTTTGCGTTTTGAGAGCTAAAATCGAAACCCCATACTTCCCCAATGTTAAGTCTATCAGTTTTATTATAATAACTCCCTACTGCATTGGGGCCTAAAGTAAAACAAGTGCCGGTATTAATATACTGTGCTATAGTATCTGTTGAAAAATCATGTATATAAACGCCCCCATCATTTACTACAATAATAGAATCGGTACCAGGAATAGGAATAGCGTCTTGCTGGTCAGGGTGTAACCTTCTAGATTGTATATGTTCTAGGGTTCCACAATAATCATGTCTGGACTGTCTGTAAAAGTTTTGTCCTCCATCAACACTCAAATATGCATCAACTGTACCAAAGAAAAGTCTATTGCTATCTATGTCCGAAACACCAAAAGCATTGTTATGCCAGCTTCTAATCGTTTGAATATCTGTATTGTTTATTAAGGTCCAGTTTGTACCCTTATCAAACGATTTAAAAATCTGAGCAGGATTTGTACCATGCTTTGCTAAGTATAAAGAGTTAGGGCTGTTTGAAGAAACTGCTAATATAGATTCGTAACCATTATTACTAATAACCTGCCAGGCAAATCCACCATTTGTAGATCTGTACACTTTTGTAAGAGATCTGCCGTAAAGCGTATCTACAGAAAAAGGTTTTGATATAATTTGAAGCAAACCGACATTGTTTACGTAATAGGTGCTAGCAAAATTATCTTCAGTAATATATGTTCTACTATTGCCTGCAACATTGGCACTTATAAGAATTTTATTGGGGTTGTCTTCAAAAAATTTTGCTGAGTAGACTTTGTCTATTTCGATTCCACTAAATGGTGGTAGTACCTCCCAGGTTAATCCTCCATCAAACGTTTGGTATTTCTCAACTATTGCATGTGCTGGATTATTAGGGTTCACTGCAATTTGCTCAATTTCATAATCGGGTAAATTTTTACTTACATCAACCCATGTTTGGCCGTAGTCATATGATTTGTGTAGTCCACCTGGTAATCCACCAACCCAAATAGAATTATCTGTTGGGTTAAATGCTGCCGTTTTAATTAAACCCGAACCTACGTTTTTTCGTATCCATGGGTAATGATATTCAAAAGTACCGTTGTAAGTACACGTATTTTCGTTATTACTTATTTTCTGATTTCTGAATTGTTAAATATTATTTAATAATTCATCGTTTCTATTAATCCAGTTTTTATCTCTTTGATATCTAACCTCTTTTCTTCTATACTGTTTTAGTCCTTCGATTTTTTCACCGTTTTTATGACGTTTTGAACCACTTTCTAACCAATATTTTTCAAATGCTTGTTGTTCAAGTTTAAAATTGGTTAGAATTTTTTCACGTTTTTGAGCAGGTAATTTTTCAAGCCATGGTTGGGATATTGCATTGAAACTAATTAGACAAGTTATTGTTATTATCAGCGTTTGTAAAATTCTATTTATAATTGTGGAGTTAAGTTACTAGCTTATAACGCCCACAAAAAAACAACAGTTGCCTAGTTTAATTTTTAGTGTAAATTTAGGCGTATCGTTATAGGTAAAGCTCATAAAATACAGATTTATAATATTTATATTTTTAAATCAAAGCTAATAATCAGTAAATAGAAACGCACTAAAGCTTGCAGTGATTATGCAGTATTGATGGCTCTGTAAAATCTCATTACTTAATAATTCGTTATTTTTTAAGTATACTCTAAAGTTTTTGGATATTATTTTCAATCTTTTTGCTTTACCTGTTTTACGAAAGATTTTCGATTCATATTTAGCACACCTTTCTCCCATACTAAAGCTTAGTTAACGTCTTAGGGTATTAGTGATCGTTTTATGACATGCTTGCTATTAATTTTGCTTCTCTAACACGCCTGGCTTTACTTAATACAGTTCTTAAGCTCTTACTGCAAAAAGTATTATACGATAAAGTAGATTAACTTGCGGTGCTATTGCATTAGATGTAGAACTTAGAATTAGATTAGATTGATCTTATTGAAGAAAATCACCCTCTTAGTGATCCCCAAAACGTATGTTCATGAAAAAAAATCATTGGTATTTTTTGCTTGAGCCTAAAATACATTATTTCAACTAAAAAAATAAGTTAATAATCTCATTACCATATTATTAGCTGGTTAAATATCATATAAATATCTCACTACAAAAAACCATTTTAGGACTAAATACTCATAATACTTAAATTTGCATTACAAATGAGTCAAACAAAATACTTTAGGCTGCCTCGATGGATTATACTGGTTGTAGATATAGCAATCGTATTCTTCAGTCTAACCCTGGCCTATTTGCTTCGTTTCAACTTTGACATCCCTCAAGATGAAATTCAAGATTTTTACAAAGCTTACCCTACAGTTTTAGGTATCCGCCTCTTTTCATTTTTCATTACTAAAGTATACAGAGGCATAATTAGATATACCAGCTCTTCAGATATTATTAGAATTAGTTCTGTTTTGTTGGTAGGTACTATGGTAATGTTTATTCTAAATTTTATCACTTTTGCTATTAATAAAGCATACATAACCCCAACATCGGTCTTGCTTATTGAGTTTATTAGCACTTCCTTATTGATGATTGTACTACGTATAGTAGCTAAAATGCTTTATTTTGAATTCCGATTTTCAAAAAAGCCAAAGTTAGACGTAATTATCTATGGTGCTGGAGAATTAGGTGTTATTGCTAAAAGAACTTTAGATAGAGATCGGGCGGCAAAATACAATATTGTTGCTTTCGTAGACCACCATAAGAAAAGAATCAATACTCGGATTGAAGGCATTAAAGTGTACTCTCCAGAAAAACTAAATAATCTGGTTGATGATAATCACGTTAGTCATTTAATAATATCATCTAATAGCATAGAAAAATCTCAAAAAAACAAATTAATTGAAGAATGCTTAAACCATGATATAACAGTGCGAGATGTTCCTCCTATCGAAAATTGGATAAATGGAGAGCTTAGTTTTAATCAAATAAAACACGTCAAAATTGAAGATCTCTTAGGTAGGGATGAAATAGAGATTGATCTAAATAAAATTGGTGAACAAGTTAATAATAAAGTTATTTTGGTGACAGGTGCATCAGGCTCTATTGGTAGTGAGATTTGCCGACAATTACTAAAATTCAAACCCAAGAAACTAATTATGTTTGATCAAGCAGAATCACCTATGTTTGAGTTAAATGTAGAATTGCTAAGTACTTACTCAAAAGTTAACTGGGAGGTAGTTGTAGGAGATATAAGAAATAAAGAGCGCTTGGAAAATACCTTCATTAATTTTAATCCTCAAATGGTCTTTCATGCGGCAGCTTATAAGCATGTTCCACTTATGGAGAATAATCCGTGTGAAGCTGTCGAAACTAATGTTGGAGGAACAAAAATATTGGCAGATTTATCAGTTAAATACAGTATTGAAAAATTTGTATTTATTTCAACTGATAAAGCTGTAAACCCTACTAATGTGATGGGAGCCAGTAAAAGAACTGCCGAAATTTATGTTCAATCTTTAAATAAGGTTAGTAAAACAAAATTTATTACTACCAGATTTGGTAACGTATTAGGATCAAATGGTTCAGTAATTCCCGTGTTTAAAAAACAAATTGATAGAGGAGGACCAGTTACGGTAACACATCCTGAAATAACGCGTTTTTTTATGACGATTCCGGAAGCCTGTAAACTCGTGCTGGAGGCAGGAACTATAGGTGTGGGAGGAGAAATTTTTGTTTTTGACATGGGTGAATCTGTCAAAATATTAGATTTAGCAAAAAAAATGATACAGCTGTCTGGGTTACAGTTGGGAATAGATATACAGATAACGTTTGCAGGTCTTCGCCCTGGTGAAAAAATAAAGGAAGAACTCTTTAGTGATAAAGAAATGATGCTAACCACACACAATTCCAAAATTTTAATAGCCAAGGTAAGAGAATATACATTTGATGAGGTGTTACCAATTATAAATAACTTACTTCATCTTGCTAAAAAACAAAATAATAATAATTTGATAGCTGGGGTTAAGGCGCTAATACCCGAGTATAAAAGTAATAATTCTGAGTATAGTTCATTAGATAAGCAAACAATCAAAGAATAACAAAAAATGGTTAAAAAGGAGGATGACATTGAAATATCTAGACTTCAACAAAATATAGAAAGTTATTTAGGCTTAACAACTGATAGCTTGGTTTTTGATTATCAAGAAGCTGCTTCAGGCATAAGTTTAAATTTAATAACTGTAAATGCTAAACATGAACAAAGCTTTTTATTTCATAGTGAAGAAGGCTTTACTAAGCAAGATGTATTGCTTAAAATGTTGGATTATGTAAAAACATATAAAGAAAAATTTAGTTCATATACCATTCAGTGGTGCTTAAAAGATGATAGTGAATTACATACATCTTACTTTAGAGCTAAAAACATAATGGATACATTAGAGAAATTACATTATGGTAGAGATGCTGGCTCATTAATTGTTTTTAGTGTAGTTCTTAACCCTATTGCTTAATTAATTACTTTAAAAGTTGTTGTATGTTGAGTACTATTTTAATTAATCCGTGATCCTTGCTTTAATCTTATTGAGAAATTCGTTGCTGTTTTTAATTGGGTGAGTACTTATGGCATAAACATCACCTGTATGAAATTTTCTTCCTTCCAGTTTTCTAAAATCAATCAAATCTTTTTCTGACTTAAAAACAATTTCGATATTATAATTTTTTGCTCCATACCAGTGATTTCCTACAAATTTATCTTTCTGATAGTAGATGTTGCTTATCTCAGAAATATTAATAGGATAATGGTCTCCTATAATTAATTGATTATCTATAATTTTCGCAATAGACTCATTTTTGCTTATCTGATAGGATTTAAAGCATGTACATAATAGTATAAATGCTGTTAGATATAATAAAAACTTTCTGTTTAATATAACTGACTTTACATCAAAAAATTTGCTATAAAAGACAGTGGAAACAACGATAAATAATACCAATATCCCTATTGCATACAACTGACTATTAAAGTCTCTATAAAAATTTTCTATCATAAATATTACTATTAATTAAATTGTAACATAAACAGTATATACTTCGTTTAGTAGAAAAGGTTTTAAAAGTATAAAAATGTTTAGTGTAAATGTTCCCATTCGTTTTTCAGATATTGATGCATTCGGTCACGTTAATAATGCTCGTTATTTAAGTTTTTTTGAGGAAGCAAGAATTCAATTTTTTGATCATCACTTGTCAGATAACGATTGGAAAAAGACGGGGATAATACTAGCCAATGCAAAAGTCGATTTTATAATTCCAATTTTAAGAAGGGACAACATTATTGTAAACGTTTGGTGTAGTAGAGTAGGTACTAAAAGCTTTGATTTATCATACGAGGTAATTAAAAATAATGATGAACAGCCAGTGCTTTGTGCACATGGTTTAACTACTGTAGTTGCATTTGATTATAAAACAGAAGAGACAATTGTTATACCTAGTGATTGGAAAACTTTTTTGTTGAAATAAGTGCTTGAATTTGTTATTACTTGATCTCAAAAAATGATTTTCAAATTAAGAAACAAAAAAATATTAGTATTAATTGATCAATATTTAAATTATGAATAATTACATCCCGGCTATTGCAGTTTCGCTAACTGTATTGAGTGTTTTTGTTATGATAGCTTTTTCGCAGCTAAAAAAAAGTAAAAATTCTTATCAAAATCAAATGTCTAATTCTCCCAGTAATTCTGTGCTTATCACAAAAATATACGGGGGTAAGTATATATATACAATGGAGCTTTTAACAGGGACTGTATTCATTTTTCTTGGAGGACTTTTGCTATACAAAAATGCAAATGTGTTATTTCAAATAAAGAGTTTAATTTTTTTAGGTATGATATTAATTGGAATTTATTGGTTTGTGAAGAACATAGTCAGGCTTTTTGAGGACAAGCCAATAATAGAAACTGATGTTTCAAATTTAATACTGAATAACGAATTAATTGTTCCGCTATCCATTATTGATCATATAAGTCAGCATCATTATCCAGCATTTAATCAAGTATATTGGGATGTAGGTATGAAATTAAAGAAAGAAGACTTACGTACAGCAGATGTTTTAGATCAGATCTCTACATTCGAAAAATTTGTCCGGTTTAATTCTGAAACATATTTATTAAAGGTTCAAGTGCCAAATGTTAGGAAAAGTCAAGTGTTTGAAGTTCAAGTTTTATTTGACTCAATAAATAACCATAACACTAAATAATTTTTTACTATAATATCTTCAATTCCGAAATACTAATGGCATTAATAATTTAGGTTTACCTTAAGCATAATTCAGCCTGATACATTCAGCTTCTGTACTTTCGCATATGCACAGGTGTAAGAAAATTATACTTGTAAAGTTTAAACCACTTTATTTAATATTTAAAAGATATAAAAATGGTATTCTATCTTTCATTTCTGTAATTTTGCAGTAATTAAAAACTGAACTACCATGCCTAAAGGAAATTACAATATACCAACTCCAATAAACGAACCTATTTTAAGTTACGCGCCAGGTACAGCCGAAAAGCTTGCCTTAAAAGTTGCCCTAAAAGAAATGAAAAGCACTAAGGTTGATGTGCCAATGTACATAGGTAGTGAGGAGGTAAGAACAAATAATTTAGTAGAAATGAATCCTCCTCATGAGCATAAACATGTGTTAGGTCATTTTCATAATGGTGATAAAACACATGTAGAAAGCGCAATTAAAGCAGCTTTAGATGCAAAAAAAGATTGGGAAAACTTAAGTTGGGAACATAGAGCAAGTATTTTTTTAAAAGCAGCCGATTTAGTAGCAGGCCCATACAGAGCTAAAATTAATGCAGCTACCATGTTAGCACAGTCTAAAAATGCATTTCAAGCAGAAATTGACGCAGCATGCGAGTTTGCCGATTTTTTACGTTTTAATGTGCATTATATGGCGCAGATTTATAAAGATCAGCCATATTCTCCACCAGGTTTATGGAATAGGGTGGAGTATCGTCCGTTAGAAGGGTTTGTATTTGCAATTACACCATTTAACTTTACAGCTATAGCAGGTAATTTACCAGCATCTGCCGCAATGATGGGGAATACTATTGTTTGGAAACCAGCCGATACGCAAGTATATTCAGCCAAAGTAGTGATGGATATTTTTAAAGAAGCAGGTGTGCCAGATGGTGTAATTAATATGGTGTATTGTGACGGACCAGCAGCTGGTGATGTAGTGTTTAATCATCCTGAGTTTGCAGGTATTCATTTTACAGGATCAACTGCCGTATTTAAAACCATTTGGAAAACAATTGGTCAGAATTTAGATAAATACCGTTCTTACCCTCGTATTGTAGGCGAAACTGGAGGTAAAGATTTTATAATTGCTCATAAATCGGCCCTACCTAAAGCAGTAGCAACAGGTATTAGTAGAGGTGCTTTTGAATTTCAGGGGCAAAAATGTTCAGCGGCTTCCAGAGCTTATATAGCGAGTAATATTTGGGAGGAAGTAAAAGGATATGTGTTAGAGGATTTAAAAACCTTTAAAATGGGAACAACCGAAGATTTCACCAATTTTATAAATGCAGTTATTGATGAAAAAGCATTTGATAAAATAACAAGTTTTATAACTGAAGCTAAAAACTCTAATGAGGTTGAAGTAATTGCAGGGGGCAATTTTAGTAAAGAAGAAGGTTACTTTATTGAGCCTACTATTTTATTAACCACAAACCCGAAGTACAGAACAATGTGCGAAGAAATTTTCGGACCAGTACTTACTATTTACGTGTATGATGAAAACAAATTTGAAGAAATTTTAGATATAGCAGATAAAACATCAGATTACGCTTTAACAGGTGCTGTTTTTGCGCAGGATAGGTATATTATTGATTTGGCTACTAAAAAACTAGCTCATAGCGCAGGTAATTTTTACATAAACGATAAGCCAACCGGAGCAGTAGTTGGTCAGCAACCATTTGGTGGCGGAAGAGGTTCTGGTACCAATGATAAAGCAGGTTCTTATTTAAATTTATTACGTTGGGTTTCTCCTCGTACAATTAAAGAAACGTTGGTTCCAGCTACAGATTATAGATACCCATTTTTACAAGAATCATAAGTATTGTCTTTTTTTAAAAAATATTTTTCTAGAGATGTATTATTTAAACATAAGTACTGGTTAACGGTGCTTATGTTTATAATTTGGATGGCTTTTTTTGATCAGTATAATTTGAGAACTATTTACCGATTAAAAACCGATTTAAATAAAATGAAGGACGATAAAACCTATTATTTAAAGGAAATTGAAGCCACAAAATCGCAAGTAGAGCAGCTAAACTCAGATATATATGCAGTTGAAAAATTTGCTCGAGAAAACTATTTTATGAAGCGTGAGGATGAAGATATTTTTATTATAACTAAACCCTAATAGCCGTATTTATGTTTGAAAAGTTTCCGAAAGATTTAAGTACGGATAGCTGGAAAAAACAAGCTGAAAAAGAACTTAAAGGTAAACCGTTAGATGAGTTAAATATTAAAACAAATAACGGTTTTGTATTACAGCCTTATTACAAAAAAGAACAGGATAGGAGGGAAGTAGCTATTTTAACTCCAAGCGAACCAGTTAAAATTAAACGATCATTTATTGTAAATTCTGATATTAGCAAATTAAACAAAAGTATACTATTCGCTTTAAACAGAGGTGTTAATGTCATTGAATTAGAGCTGTCTGATGCTGTTAGTATTGAGGAATTAAATACTATTTTTAAAGAAGTAGTGTTAGCATATATTCAGCTTGACTTAGTATTCATTTCATACGATGTTTTCGTTTCCTTTACTAAAGCTGTTGAAGCTTCTAATTTAAAATGGTGTAGCCTAACAGGATCTTTAAAAATTCACAATTATACGCTTACTACTATACCTCCAGTATTTAAAAATTTTAGATGTTTTGTTTTGGAGGAGGTAAACACTGCATTAAGCTCATCAGAAGTAATTGCATCTATATTAAATCAGGCTAAAAAAAACATTGATTCATTTGAAGGAAGCGAATTTAGTATAGACGAACTATCTAAACATTTTGGTATTACAGTTTCTGTAAGTACTAATTTTTTTGATTCATTAGTGTTTGTAAGAGCACTACGCATTTGTTGGGCAGCGTTTATTAATGCTTACGCACCAGAGCACAATTGCAGTACTTATATTCATTTAACCGCAAAGTATAGTGTTGATATGTATGAGGAAGGCGAAAATGCCTACAATAACATATTAAGACAAACAACACAGGCAACTTCAGCTATTTTAGGCTCTGTTGATGTATTACATATTCGTTCTTTTAACACGAACAGCGCTAAAGTTGATAATGAATTTGCTGAAAGAATTTCTTTAAATGTGTTACACGTATTAAAGGAAGAATCTTTTTTAGATGCAGTTAAAGCCCCAGCTTCTGGGGCTTATTTTTTTGAAGAGTATACCAATAAAATGGTTAAGTCTGCATGGGAAGAATTTGTAAAAAAAGCATAGTTTATAAAATATTATTGAACTATATTTTTGCTATAATATACCAATTACTACCATCAGATTGTACTTGAATACCATCATTTGGTGCGGTAAGAGATTGCGATCCTCCACTATCTAAAGTTTGCCCTCCCGGAGGTAATACTCTAACTTCATTTACACTACCATCAATTTTTTTTATGATGTAAATTACCCCGTTGTTTGAAGCAGCACTCGGCAAAGTAACATTGTACCCCCCCGATGTAGCATCCGCTAAAATTGTGTGGTCAGAGTTAGTAATTGTATATGTTGAAGTTATGTTTTTTATAGCCAAAGCGATAGATCCATCTATATCTAGTTTTGCTTTTGGATCGGTTGTGCCAATACCCACATTACCAGTGACACCATTTATTTGCATTTGAATTTCTGGAGTTATAGATCCTGCATCGTAATGTATGAATTTCATTACATCTAAAGCCTCACTTAGGTGTAGTGACCATGAAGGTTCTGTAACATCATCTTGAGTAAATGGAGAATACTCTCTTATATTTGTCGATAAAAAGTAGGCTCCTGATCCCTTAATAATTCTACCTAAAGCAGTAGTGCCAGTGTTTTCCATTATAAATTTATCGCCACTGCCTTTAATGTGTAAGATTGCTGCTGGATCGTCTGTTCCAATGCCAACCTTATTGTCAATTAGTCTCATTATTTCAGAACTATCTACTTTAAGTGAAATGTGAGAATTAGATCCAGCACTTGCTTCATCTGCAGATATTAATAACTCATCTGCATCATCGTCAAGACCTATGTAATTTTTTCTATCAACCGGCCCTGTAAAAAGTATTCTTGAGTTTTTATAAGAGCCATTAGTATGAATGTGTAATAAGTATTTAGGGTCAGTAGTGCCTATACCTATCAAACCATTTTTGTTAATTCTTATCCTTTCCTTTAAAGCCGCCCCTTCATTGGTATAAAACCTCAAATAGCCAGTTTGTCCACTCATATCTTCCATGCCTGCCCCAATCATACCTAATTTGTATTCAGTGCCTCCAGCTTCATTAGCATCATAATTGCTTAAAGAAAGTGAAGCTATATTTACAGAAGTAGAACCAGTTCTTGATCCCTTAACTGTTATATCAGCATCAGCTCCTACACCAATCCCTGTTTCAAACATGGCTTTGGTACTTGTGCTAGGTTCAACTATATGTAGTTTGTAGGCAGGCGAAGTTGTTCCGATACCCAAATTACCATCGTGGTTTAATCTCATTTTTTCTGTTACTACCCCAGCTCCATTTTCTTTAGTGTAAAATGCTAGTTGACCCCTACTAAAATTTGAGCTTTCGTCAAGAGCGTATATGGCACCTTTTTCTTCATTTCCGTATCCATAAAATCTTAAACCAAATTTATTTGGAGCAGCTGAAGTACCTACAGCATTGTCTACTATATCAACAAAGGCACCGTTGTTTTTCTTAATAGTTAATACAGAAGAAGGATTATCTGTACCAATTCCAACCTCATTATTAGTACCATCAATAAAAATGGTGTTAGCATCAAAATTAATATTGTCGGTAATTGTAACATCAACATCACTTGGAGCAGTTCCGTCTCCACCATAAATGCCATTTAATCCTGCAGAGCTTGCGTTTTGCCAACTACCAACACCGTTTGAATCGGACACTAATATTTTACTATTGCCTTCGTTACCATCAACCATTCTTATGGATCCTCTTACATGTAATGAATGTGTTGGGTTAACAGCGTTTACTCCTAGTTTTATATCACTAAAATAAGCTTCTGCAGTATCTCTGTTACCTTGGAATAATAGCCTTTTTACCATGTTGCCAGAAAGATCTTTGGTTTTAATAGATAACCTTTCCAACTTAGCTTCTAAAACAGCTTCAGGTCCAGAATTAGTTATTCTAAGTCTCCCCGCTGCTGCAGTTATGTCTGAATTAATTTTAGCATTACCTGTAACGTGAAGCTTTTCATCTGGCGATACTGTGCCGATACCCACATTTCCTAAACTATCTATTCTTACTCTTTCTTGCCCTTTTGTCTCCATGGTCAAATACCCATCACTATTGCTAGAATTGGCAGTTGCTTTAAAATAGTTACCTGATGAGTAGTTTTGTCCGAACGTTGATATTTTATCATTGTTGGCATAAGTATTTGTTAAAACTGTTTCCCCATACCCAGTCGTATTTCCTATTAATATTCCAAATGTGCCTAGTTGGGGTAAATGTTTTATTTCTAAATTATAGTTTGGGGAAGACGTGCCTATACCTACATTACCAGTACTACCATCAATTGTAAATACATCACCTGTAGTACCACCACTACTGGTTATTGCTAAGTAATCTGGTGTTGAAAAAGCTGGGGTGTTTTTTATGTGTACTCTTGGGCCTCCTGAACTAGAAATTGCAAATACCTGGTCATCGGCATTATCTCTAACTTCAAAAGCTCTATTAGTAGTTGTTTCATTTATTAATAATCTTC
>JAHDEG010000007.1:24419-220529 GCA_020628935.1 Flavobacteriales bacterium | reverse complement strand
TTTAACTTCTACCGCAGATATTACAGGCAATTGTGAGGGAGCTATACAGGTGAATGTATTAGGGGGTATTTCGCCTTACAACATAGTTATGGATGACGATACGCTGTCAGATTATATTTCTGGTTTATGTGCGGGGAGCTATCAAGTAAACATAACGGATGCACTAGGTCAAACCACCTCTGCAACTACTATCGTAGATGGAGCAACAGCTTTAGGTAGCTTGTCTAATACAAAGTTAGCGAGAGTTTATCCTAACCCAACAAATGGCTTGTTGTATATCGATATTCAAGATCAGCATGTAGAGCAACCCATTCAAGTTCAAATATTTAATATTAGTGGAGTATTAGTAAGAGAAGAAGTAATTTCATCGGCCAATGGAGTTCATGAGTTACAATTATTAGATAATATGAGCGAAGGATACTACACCTTGTTGTTAAAGTCGAAAAATGAAAAGGCTGTTTTTAAAATTTTGAAAAATTAATACTAGACACAAACTATTCTTCATTACTATCGTACAATGTTGCTTGAAATCCTTTGATTTAAATATAATAAGGATGCTAAAAGCATTTCATTTTTTTGTTTTTTTACATCTATCATTAAGTGATTCGAGTTTAATGACTCAGAACTCACTTTATCAAATGGGGGCTCCTTCTATTACAAATTTCAACCCCCAAGAATATAAAGGATTAGGTCAAGTTTTTTCAATCACTCAAGATGATTTCGGAATAATCTATATTTCAGATACTAGAAACGTTGTTCAATATGATGGTGAAAGCTGGCGAACAATCCAGATAGAGGGACCAAATACCTATTCTAATACTTACTTTAAGAATGAAATTTATTTCGGGGGATATCTCGATTTTGGTAAATTAGTTTTATCCAATAGCGGAAGTTTAATTGCTGAGTCATTTGTAGACTTACTTGATTACAAAGAATTTGGTACAATACTACATATCATTGCCGAAGGTGAAAATTTGATTTTTCAATCAGAACATTATGTTTTTGTTTACAATGGCGAAGAAATTGAAGAGTTTCATTATCCAAACTTGAATATTAGTAGGGTAATGAAAGTGAATGATAAGATTGTTTTGAGTGATTATCGAAATGGCCTGTATGAATTTGAGTTGAATGGTAATATTCATAAAATAAAAAGCACTGACAGGTATACCAATCTTATAATTCACAACTTACAAGCAAATGGTTCAAAAGACCTCATGTTAGTAGAGTCAGATTTTTTCCAAGAGCTCACTAAAGAAGGGGTCAAAGCTCTAAAACCTAACTCAGTTAAATCAAAAAAATACTTAAAAGATATTCAATATTATGATTTTCAAATTCAGAATAATTCTTTTGTAGTAACTACCAGAAACTCTGGGGTATTACTGCTTGATTCAAACTTGGACCTTAACCAATACGTAAATACAGAAACTGGTTTACAAGATAATTGGGTTCATAGTCAATTTACAGATCGAAATGGTGATTTATGGTTGGGTTTAAACAAAGGAATTTCTAAGCTAAGTATGCAGTCGCCTATTACACACTTTAACAAAGATCATAATTTAAAAGATCCAGTTGAAGCAATAACGAGATGTTATAATAATATTTACACGGCAACTCAGTCTGGAGTGTATGTAATGAACTTAAAGTCAGAAAACACCGTTAAAAAAATAGATGAACTCAAACCATCATTTCAAAAAATAAAAGGTAATTATTTTGATACCCAATGCTGGGATCTATTAAACTTCAAGATTGAAAATGATGAGCTACTGTTGGCAATATCTAATAATGGTATTCATGAAGTTTACAAAAATGGTACTTCAAAACTAGTAATACCATGCGAAGCATATCGTTTATTTCAGTCAGAAACAGATTTGCAAAGGTTATATGTTGGAGTTTCAGACGGCTTGCAATCGTATTATTATAACAACGGTAAGTGGATCAAAGAAAACCGTATCAAACAGATAACCGATAAAATAATTACAATAACTGAATTTAATAATGAATTATGGTTGGGTAATAATCCTGAGGGTGTTGTTTACAGAGTAAGTTTTAGCTCAGTTGATACGTTAGTTAAAAAATTTACAACTAAGGATGGTTTGCCTGAGCTTTTAATTTCACCGTTCATTGTAGACTCATTATTAGTTTTTGGAACGTATAATGGAGTTATGAAATATGATTCCTCTACTAATAAATTTATTCACTTTGAGGAAATAAATAATGTTTTAAGTGATAAGAGGGCAACAATATGGAGAACTGCAAAGGATTATAGCAGTAATATGTGGCTTGCGATAAAAAAGCAAGATGATAATGGTGTAAGTACTTACGAAAGAGGCTACCTAAAACCAGATAAACTTATTGGCTACGAATGGATCAGTACCCCTTTTAATGAAATTGAAGACGCCATTCATGCTATTTATCATGATGAAGATGGTATTTCATGGCTCGGGGGTCAAAACGGTTTATACCGTTTTGACCCCCGAGAGATGAAAAAGTCACATACGCCTTATTTTACCCAAATCAGAAAAGTAGTGGCCAATAAAGATTCCGTACTCTTTTGGGGGTTCTTTAAAGGTGCAGATGGTAAGGCTTCTTTAAAGCAGTCTGAAAATGATATTTTAGAAGTAGATTATTCGCTAAATAAATTAACCTTTCATTTTGCTGCTCAAGACTATGAAGACAATAATTCCAAACTATATAGTTTTGTGTTAGAAGGTCTTAATGATGGCTGGTCTGACTGGAAAAGAGAAACAAAATCTGTATATACCAATCTTCACGAAGGTACTTACACATTCAGAGTTAAAACCAAGAATAAATATGGGGTATATAGCGTTTCTGAGCCATATGTTATAACTATTCTTCCTCCATGGTATAGAACTTGGCCAGCATATATTATGTACGTTTTGCTCTTAGCTTCGTTAATTATATTAGTAGTTTACTTCTGGACTAGCAATTTAAGATCGCAGGTAAATGAAAAGACCTTAGAAGTAAGAAAGCAAAAAGACATCATTGAAGAAAAAAACGATGATATTATGAGCAGTATCGAATACGCTCAAAAAATTCAACAATCTATGCTGCCACCTCAAAATGTTTTGCACGAAGCATTTGCCGATAGTTTTGTTCTTTACAAACCTAGAGATGTAGTAAGTGGTGATTTTTATTGGATTGCAGAGAAAGGTTTAAGATACTACTTTGCTTTAATGGATTGCACTGGTCATGGAGTTCCTGGCGCATTTATGAGCATGATTGGCAATAGTCAGTTAAACGAGGTAATTCTAGAAAAAGGGCTAAAAGATCCAGCTCAAATATTGGATGTGGTTCGTAAAAACATAGTAAATGCGTTAAATAAAAATGGAGAAACCCGTAGTAGAGATGGGATGGATGGTGTACTAGCATCATACTATCCTAGAACCAAAGCATTACATTTTGCAGGTGCTAATAATGCCTTATATATTATTCGTAAAACAGGTAAGCTTTTGGTTAATGCATTAGCGAATAAGGTAATTGAGCCTATAAAAACAGAAGGGATGTATAGTCTTTATGAACTGAAACCTAATAAAATGCCTTTAGGTTATTACCCTGAGCTGTTGCAAGATTTTTCATCCATTCAAATAGTACTTAACGAAGGCGATTTAATATATACGAGCACAGATGGTTATCCAGATCAATTTGGAGGTCCTAAAGGCAAGAAATTTAAAAGAGCAAAAATGCTATCGTTGTGGTTATCAATTTGTCATTTGCCTTTAGATGAACAGAAAAAGAGATTAGAGTCAACATTAGCTGAGTGGATGGGAGGTAATTATGATCAGGTAGATGATATTTGTGTAATGTGTATAAAGGTTTAGCATTATTTTACTTAAAATTAATATCGTTTATTATTTTTGAAAAAAGTTAGAATTATGAATGTAGCAGTTAATCAAGGTGGAGTAGAGGTAAAGTTGAACAATTCAATTGCTACAATCACTTTTTTTCATCCCTTAAGTAATTCTTTGCCAGGTAAAGTTTTATCTAAGCTTGCTGAAACAATTACCGAGTTGGGGGAGGATGATAGCACAAAAGTTATTGTTCTTAAAAGTGAGGGAGATCGTGCATTTTGTGCAGGAGCATCTTTTGATGAATTAATAAATATCTCAGATGCCGAAACAGGTAAAGTTTTCTTTTCTGGGTTCGCCAATGTAATAAATGCAATGCGTACATGTCCTAAATTTATTATTGGAAGGATACAAGGCAAAGCAGTTGGAGGAGGAGTTGGCTTAGCTGCAGCAGTAGATTATTGCTTAGCAACTAAGTTTGCAGCCATTAAATTAAGTGAGTTAGCAATTGGTATTGGTCCTTTCGTAATTGAACCCGCTGTAGAGCGTAAAGTAGGAAAATCTGCATTTGGTGCTTTAGCAATTAACGCAAGTGAATGGAGGGATGCAAATTGGGCTTTGAATAATGGTTTGTATACCGATGTTTTTGAAACAACAGAACTTCTTGATCAAGAAGTTGAGAGTTTAGCAGATCGCTTATCAAAATATAATCCTGAAGCAATGGAAGAATTAAAAAAAGTGCTTTGGAAAGGAACAGATCATTGGGATGATCTTTTAAAAGAAAGAGCAGTAACTAGTGGTAGCTTAGTACTTTCAGAATTTACTAAAAATGCTATTACTTCTTTCAAAAAGAAGTAATAGCGCGGGTTTTTATTCAACTGTAACAGACTTAGCTAGGTTTCTTGGCTGGTCAACGTTGCACCCTCTTAAAAGAGCAATGTGGTACGAAAGCAGTTGAAGGGGAATAGATGTAATTATTGGCATTAAAATTTCATCTGCTTCAGGTACTTCAATCACATGATCAGCGATATCTTTAATAACATTATCACCTTCGGTAACAACAGCTATAACAATACCTTTTCTTGCTTTAACTTCTTGTATGTTACTTACAACTTTCTCATAAGAAGATGCTTTAGGTGCTACAACAACTACGGGCATTTGCTCATCAATTAGAGCAATAGGGCCGTGCTTCATCTCTGCAGCAGGATATCCTTCAGCATGAATGTAAGATATTTCTTTAAGCTTAAGAGCTCCTTCAAGAGCTACAGGAAAACTATAGCCTCTTCCTAAGTAGAGAAAATTTGAAGCTTCATAAAATAACTCAGAGATTTTATAAATCTGATCATTTAATTTTAGGGCTCTCACTATTTTGCTAGGTAACTGTTCAAGCTCGGCAACAAGCTGCGTATATCTCTGCTTGGGTAATGTTTCTTTTTTGTAGCCTATACTTAAGGCCATAAGTGTAAGAAGGGTTACTTGAGCAGTAAAAGCTTTAGTAGAAGCAACTCCAATTTCTGGCCCAGCGTGTGTGTAAGAGCCAGCATGAGTTGCTCTAGCAATAGATGATCCTACAACATTACAAATACCTATAATAGTAGCTCCTCGCTTTTTGGCTAATTCAATTGCGGCAAGGGTGTCGGCTGTTTCACCAGACTGAGAAATAGCAATAACTACATCATCCTCATAAATAATAGGGTTTCTGTATCTAAATTCTGATGCATATTCAACTTCAACAGGTATACGTGCTAAATCTTCAAATAAATACTCTCCTACTAAACCAGCATGCCAGCTAGTGCCACAAGCTATAATTATAATTCTTCTTGCTTTAAGAAGTGTTTCTTCATAATTTTTAATTCCTCCTAAAGAAACTATTTTTTTATCAAGAGAAATTCTACCACGCATACTATCTGCAATGGAACGGGGTTGCTCAAAAATTTCTTTAAGCATAAAATAATCATATCCGCCTTTTTCGAGCTCTTCAATTTCCATTTCTAATTGTTGTAAATAAGGCGTGATTTTTTGGTTTTTAATATTAATAATATTAAGTCCATCTGCCTTACTTATAACAGCTATCTCTTCATCTTCGAGGTAAACTACATCTCTTGTGTACTCAATAATTGGTGTAGCATCTGAAGCTAAGTAAAATTCATTTTCACCTACTCCAATTACAAGCGGACTCCCTTTTTTGGCAGCAATTAACTCATCTGGAGAGTCTTTAGCAAATAAAACTATTGCGTAAGCTCCAACAACTTCTTTCAAAGCTTTTCTAACAGCTTCAGCCAAAGACACTTTTTCTTGCTTTTGAACTTCTTCAATAAGATTTATGAGTACTTCACTATCGGTTTCACTTCTAAATTTATAACCTCTAGCTTCTAAAGTTTTTCTTAAAGGGCTGTAATTTTCAATGATGCCGTTATGTATCATTACAATAGAGCTCGAATCTGAATAGTGAGGATGAGCATTCACATCGTTTGGCAACCCATGAGTGGCCCATCGGGTGTGTCCAATTCCAATGTGTCCTTCGGTGTCTTTATCTTTCGTTAACTCCTCTAAATCAGCAACTTTACCTTTGCATTTATAAAGGTTAATACCATTGTTTAAAATAGCTACACCTGCGCTGTCATACCCTCTGTATTCAAGGCGTTTAAGGCCTTTTATTAAGATTGGATAAGCTTGTTTGTTTCCTAAATAACCAACGATTCCACACATTTGCTACACATTTACAAAATATATTTTTAAATAAGGTTTATTGCTACTATTAGTGCCAGTAAGCAATGTTCTTGAAGGATCGTAAATTCCTAGTCCATCTGGCACTAAAAACAATACGTTTTTCTCTCCTTCAACAATTTTATTGTCTTTTATAAGTGTTTGTATATGCCTTGTCACGTTAAAAGTGAAACTAACGGTCGAAAGCTCAAAATCTCCTCCATAATGTGCTGCACCTAATGCTTTATCTTCTATATGAACGAGATCTGTTCCGGATTCTTTTAATAACAAAAGTTGATTATGAGGAGGTAAGTCTGAAATGTTTGACTGCGAACTTATAGGGAAAACTAACTCCGCTTTTGATATAAACACATTGTCATTTACCAATTCACTTAAGTTATTAAGCTCTACTTTTACTCTAGATCCTCTCAAAGATTGAATCATGTTCACATCACTCTGATCCTCATTTGTAACAATGGTA
Organism: Flavobacteriales bacterium; assembly: GCA_020628935.1. Taxonomy (GTDB): domain Bacteria; phylum Bacteroidota; class Bacteroidia; order Flavobacteriales_G; family JALEGO01; genus JAHDEG01. The sequence goes on along the minus strand of JAHDEG010000007.1, from coordinate 213,536 downwards.
TTTACTTCGTTGGTAAAGCTGTGATCAAACAAAGTAAACTTAACTGATTCTTCTTCTATAGAAAAGGGGATGCTTTGCTGGGTTACACCAGATAGTTTGTAATATACTCTAATCCCAGATATTGAGTTTAATAAGTCGGTATAGTATATTCTTCCTGAGTTTGTGGCATCTAAAGTCGTTAAATTAGTTTTTATTAAAAAACCTTTAAACACATCTTTAAAATTAGCATCATTGTTAAGTGCGTTGTCAACCAAACTTAAACCAAAACTATTAGGTAGCGTGAATCTCAGTTGGGCTCCTTCCGTTGTACCATTAACCAAAACACTATCGCTTGAGCTAATTGAACTAACAGCTGTTTCGCCTAACATACTACCCGTATTAAAGACATTGTTGGAGTAATAGTCATTGCTTGTGCTTAAGTTTTCGGTTATTTCAAATAGTTGAAAAGACATTGGGTCATCAAATCCGTAATCACTTGCAACTTTTACGGCAAACACTACAGAATCTATGGTTACATCATTGAATTGATCGGCCTGCAAACTAACTTCTGGGGCTTCTAGCTGACAAATTAACTGTGACTCACTTCTTCCGAATTGATCATCGGTAAAAGCGCCTAAGGGATACAGGGGGGCAGTGTTAAATAATTGCAATAACTCAAAAGTAGTGCTGCTAAAAACTTTAAACGAGTCTTCAAATTGTGTAGATACGGAAACATTGAAAGTGTCAGTGCTTAAACCGTTTAAAGCATCGTCACCCAGTGCTCCAGCTCCTAACTCGCTATCTTTCGAACAAGAGTTTAAAAATAATCCTGTAAAAACTAGTACGGCCATACTTATGTATAGCCGACTAAAAATTGATATATGTTTTATCATAAGCTTATTAAGCAGTAATAGAATTTTCTTCTAAAATTTTATCGTAAAAAGCATTAATATTTTCGTAAGATTCTTCTCCTGATGCTTTAATAAATGGTTTGTTAAAATCACTAACAGATTTTTCTACCTCTTTATTGTCTGTATGTAAAATTACTCCATCGGCATACTCAATACCCATTTTTGTAAGATTTTCCCAGTTAGGATCTTTAATGTTAGCTAATGTTTCTTCTGTAACTTCGTTGTTAACAGCTTTTTTATAAAGGTCGGTGTTTAAATTACCGTCCCAAGCATTGTATGCACTGTAAATAATTCGAGTTTGCTCAAAAACGGGGTCTTTTGCGAAAGATTGCTTAATGTACATAGGTACTAAAGAAGTCATCCATCCATTACAGTGAATTATATCTGGAACCCATCCTAATTTTTTAATTGTCTCTAAAACACCTCTACAAAAGAATATTTTTCTCACATCATTATCTTCAAAAAAAGCTCCATTCTCATCCTTAAAAATTGCTTTTCTTTGAAATAGCTCTTCATTGTCAATAAAGTACACCTGCATTTTAGCTTGAGGAACAGATGCTACTTTTATTATTAACGGATAGTCTGCATTGTCAATATCTAAGTTAAGGCCTGATAAACGAATAACCTCGTGTAATTGATATCTACGTTCATTAACACAGCCGTATTTAGGCATAAATAACCGAACCTCTTTTTTAAGTCCCTGAATGTATTCAGGTAAATTTCTAACCGTAGTAGAAATTTCGTTTTCAGGAGTGTAAGGTTGAATTTCTTGAGAGATGTAAAGAATTTTTGTCATAAGCGTAGTATAAGATTTTGATGCGGAATTCCTTTGCTTTTGCAAAAATACGTAATATTTAACTATTTTCAAGTTTTTTGCCCTAATTTTGCATACTAGTTTATGGTTTAAAGTATTATTAATCAAATTATTACGCTATATGAAAAAATTTTTCTCAACCTTTTTTGCTTGTCTTTTAGCAATCGGATCCTTCTTTTTAGTATGTTTTTTGGTTATTGGAGCAGTAGCTGCGATATCTGATAAAGAAGTTCTTATTGAAAAATCTTCTATTTTACATTTAAAACTAGATGTTCCCATTTTTGATAAGGTAGATGAAAACCCGCTTGCAAATTTCGATTTTATGAAATTTAAACCAGAGCCAGCAATTGGCTTAAATACCATCCTTAACAATATTTCAAAAGCAGCGAAAGACGATAATATTAAAGGCATATTAATAGAGTCAACTTTTATGCAAGCAGGTATGGCAACCGTTGAAGAAATAAGAGATGAACTTATTAAGTTTAAAGAATCAGGGAAATTTATTGTTGCTTTCGGAGAAATGTTTTCTCATAAAGATTACTATCTGGCTTCAGTTGCAGATAAAGTATATGTTTATCCTGAAGGTGTAGTTCAGTTTACTGGGTTAAGTTCTAAGTCTATGTTTTTAAAAGGAATGCTAGAAAAATTAGAAATTGAGCCTCAAATTATTCGTCATGGTAAATTTAAAAGTGCAATTGAGCCTTTGATTTTAGAGAAAATGAGCGAAGCAAACCGCGAGCAAACAATAGAATACATATCTGACTTGTGGAATCATATGGTTAATGGTATTGCATCCTCAAGAAACCTTACGGCTGAAGAATTAAATATAATTGCAAATGAATTAAAAATACAAACAGCTCAAGATGCCGTAGAGCAGGGCTTGGCAGATTCCACTTTGTATAAAGACGAATTAGTAGCGATACTTAAAGCAAAACTTGGAAGCGATAAAGATGATGATTTAGAGCTTATTGGTATGACAAAATACAGTAAAGTAATTGATCCTCTTACAAAAAGTGATATTTTAAAAGATAAAGTTGCTGTTATTTATGCTCAGGGGGATATAAATTCTGGCAAAGGTTCAGTTGAAGCGATTGGATCTGAAACTCTTGCTAAGCACATTCGTGAGGCTAGAAAAGATGACGATATTAAAAGTATAGTTCTTAGAGTAAACTCTCCTGGAGGAAGCGCTCTTGCATCTGATGTTATTTGGAGGGAAATGAATTTAGCTAAGGCAGTTAAGCCAATAGTAGTTTCTATGGGTAACGTTGCTGCAAGTGGAGGATATTATATTTCATGCCCTGCAGATCACATTTACGCAAGTGAAAATTCAATTACAGGTTCTATTGGAGTGTTTGGAGTAGTACCTAACCTAAAGCAATTTTTTAATAATAAAATGGGAATTACTTTTGATGGTGTTAAAACCAACGAATACGCAGATATTCAGTCATTAGTAAAGCCGTTAAGCGAAAACGAAAGAGCAATAATTCAAAACGGTGTCGAAAATATTTATGACGATTTTATTGGTAAAGTAGCACAAGGTCGCTCAATTACCAAAGCTCAAGTAGATAGCATTGGCCAGGGAAGAGTTTGGAGTGGTATTGATGCTAAACGAATTGGGTTAATTGATGATTTTGGAGGATTAAATACTGCTATTGCTAAAGCCGTTGAATTAGCTAAGATGGATGGATACCAGATTGAAGAGTTTCCTAAAAAGAAAGATTTTATGGAAAGTATTGTAGCAGAATTAAGTGGTGAAGAAGTTCAAACAAAAATGCTTAAGCAACAACTTGGTAAAGGGTATGCTTATGTAGAGTACATTCAAAAAACAATGCAGTTAAAAGGTGTTCAAGCACGTATTCCTTATTATATAGAAGTTGAGTAAAATGACTGAAGACAAGCAAAGTTTAAATTTTATTGAAGAGATTATTAAAGAGGACCTTGAAACGGGCAAACATGAGAAAATTGTAACCCGGTTTCCTCCTCATCCTAACGGATACCTTCATATTGGCCACGCTAAAGCTATTTGTGTAAGTTTCGGATTAGCAGATAAATATAAAGGAATAACAAATTTACGTTTTGACGACACAAACCCTGTTAAAGAAAGCGTTGAGTATATAGAAAGTATAAGAAAAGACGTTAAATGGTTAGGTTTTGACTGGGAAAACGAATTTTTTGCCTCTGACTATTTCGATCAATTGTATAAATGGGCTATAAAGCTCATTAAGGAGAGAAAAGCTTACGTAGATGATTCATCAGCAGAGCAAATTGCCCTTGAAAAAGGTACGCCAACTAAACCTGGAATTGAAAGTAAGTTTAGAAACAGGTCTGTTGAAGAAAATTTAGACCTTTTTGAACGCATGAAAAATGGCGAGTTTCTTGATGGTGAACGTGTTTTGAGAGCTAAAATTGATATGGCTTCTCCTAATATGCATTTCAGAGATCCATTAATGTATAGGATTAAAAACGTTACTCATCATAGAACAGGCGATAAGTGGAAAATTTACCCAATGTATGATTGGGCTCACGGACAGTCTGACTCTATAGAAAATGTTACACACTCACTCTGTTCTTTAGAGTTTGAGGTTCATCGCCCACTTTACAACTGGTATATTGAACAGTTAAACATTTATCCTTCAAGACAAATTGAATTTGCCCGCTTAAACTTAAATTATACTATAATGAGTAAGCGTAAGCTCATTAGTTTGGTGGAAGAAGGTCATGTTTCTGGCTGGGATGATCCGCGAATGCCTACTATTTCTGGGTTAAGAAGAAGAGGGTACACGCCAGCCTCTATTCGTATGTTTTGCGATAGAGTAGGTTTGGCTAAGCGTAATAATGTAATTGATGTAGCTCTTTTAGAATACTGTGTTCGGGAGGATTTAAATAAATCTGCTTATCGAAGAATGGCCGTTCTTGATCCTGTTAAATTGGTGATAACAAATTACCCTGAAAGAAAAACAGAACTGTTAACAGGAGAAAATAACCCAGAGAATAGTGAGGATGGTGATAGAGAAATTCCTTTTAGTAGAGAGATTTATGTTGAGAGAGAAGACTTTAAAGAAGAGCCTCAAAACAAAAAATACTTTAGATTAGCTCCTGGTAAAAATGTGCGTTTAAAACATGCGTATATTGTTCATTGTGAAGGATTTAAAAAGGATGAAGTAACGGGGGAAGTAACAGAAATACATTGCACCTATTATCCTGATAGTAAAAGTGGAAGCGATACTTCTGGCGTTAAAGCAAAAGGTACTCTACATTGGGTAGATGCTAATAGCAACGCTGAAATTGAGGTTAGACAATACGATAGATTGTTTAAAACAGAACAACCTGATGTAGGCGAAGAGCATTTTACCGAACATTTAAATGAAAATTCTTTAACTGTTATCCCCGCAGCAAAAGCCGAAATCGCTTTAGCTAATGCAGATGATAAACAAGGGTATCAATTTTTACGTTTAGGGTATTTTAGCTTAGATAAAGACTCAACAACAGACAAAAAGGTGTTTAATGGAACAGTAGGGTTAAGAGATTCTTGGGGTAAAAAGAATAATTAATTAAATGCCTGCAACAATTGAGTTAAAAGAAATTCCATTTTTTGCTTTTCATGGTGTGTATCCTGAAGAGCAAATTTTGGGTACTCATTTTAAAGTTTCTATACGTTTACAAGCAAACATTGATAAAGCTTTTGATACGGACGCGGTAGCTGATACTATAAATTATCAAACAATATTTGAGCTTGTGAAAACTGAAATGGAAATCCCCTCAAAGCTTATTGAACATATTATTGGCCGTATAGCAAACGCAATAAAAACAAATACCAAGTTTGAATCCTTAGAAATTAAAATGCAAAAGCAAATACCAATGGTAAAAGGATTGGGTTGGGTTGAAGTTTCTAGGGTATACTAAGTAGTTAATTTCATTAGTTTGAATAATAACTTATAATTTATACTTAAGACGTAAATTAAGAAACTTAAAGCTTTAACGGTATGAGCTTAGGTGAAATAAATTATTTTCACCTAAGTCAAGAGACAACCTGCGCTCTGCACAATATAATATCAGATTGTTAAGTAAATTATAGATTTACTTAACAACTGTTTTCTTCTTTATTAAAGCTTCTGGACTCTTATTGATCTCCAATGTTAATTCATCAAAAATTTCATTAACTCTATCTCTAATTTTCTTTTTGTCTTCGGGGTCTTCAACTTCTTTTAAAGCTGCGTGATAACTTTCTATAGCCTTGATAACATTTTTTTCCACGTCTTCGATATGTTCAGAAGCCCGCTCAAGACCTTTTGCTTGATTATTGAATTTATCTTCAAGTTTATTCAGTTTGGTATCGCTTTCGCAGGCAGTTAGGCCTAAAATAATAAACGTGGCTAATAGCTGAGGTAGGAATTTGAAATTCATTTTATTTGAAATATTTAGGGTTAGATGTTTTATTAATGTTAAATTTAGGGCTAATTAAAACTAAAATTATGTCAATAGTAACTATTATTTTAAATATTCTTTTACCACCATTACCTGTATTATTAAAACATGGCTTGGGTAAAACTTTTCTTATTAATGTTATATTAACCTTAATAGGTTGGTTACCAGGAGTTATACATGCATTTGTTGTGAATAAGTAAAGTATTTTAACATGTGCACAAACTTAAAAAGCCCTATACATGATAAATGTATAGGGCTTTTTATATTAAAATAATTTTTTAAGCCTCAGCGGTTCTTTCCATAACAACTTGACCACGGTAGTAAAGCTTTTCTCCGCTCCAGTGAGCTCTATGGTAAAGATGAGTTTCGCCAGTAGTACTATCTACCGCTAATTTAGGAGCTGTCGCCTTATAATGTGTTCTTCTTTTATCTCTTCTTGACTTTGAGATTTTTCTTTTAGGATGTGCCATACCGTGTTATTTAATTTTCTAAGTTTTTTAAAGCAGACCATCTAGGGTCTATTGTTTTTTCTTCGTTACGCTTTGTAAGCGTATTTAGTTTTTCTAATACTTCAGAATTACAATCAGACTCTTTATGCACTCTTTTAGAGGGCAAAGAAAGTGATATTAATTCATATATAAAATGATTTACGTCAATTTCGTTCGCATTATGTGGTAAAATTACCATATCCGAGTCTTCATCTTCGGTTATTTCGCTACCAAATTTAACAATCATTAAATCTTTTGCTTCTATATTGCTCCATAATGGTTCGGTACATCTATCGCAAGTAACTTCTGCTTTTGCATTAATGGTAAAGTTTAGCTTTAAAAACGTAGATGTTTTTTCGAGTTCTACGTCTATTTTTCCGCTAATATCTAATATGTCTTCTATGTTATTAAACTCAATAAATGTTTTATTAAGTTCAAAATCAAAGTTGTGCAGCCCTACGGATAAGCCAGAAAACGGAATTATATATTTAGATTTTAACTTGCGCATGAAACAAAAAGTCTACAAAATTAATAAATTATTATGAATCTTTAAATTTTTTGTTTTGTTAAACATCTAATTGTTTGTTGCAACAAACAAGCTAAATAATAAACACAAAATGGTAATGGTTAACTAAATTAAGGTTTGTGTTTTTTAGCCCGCATAGGAGTGATAGCTTATTGCAGTGTAGCGCTTTAGTTTAAATGTGTTTTAAAGGCGACCTTGGAAGCCATTTAAAATGCTATTTATTACTTACGCTAAGCAAAATAACTTTAGCGTATAGGCGGAAGAGCTCTAGTATATTACCTTAATGCTTTGCTTTTTATTAACGAAATTGAATTGGAGCTTAGAAACCGTAACTTTGAGCTGAGAGATAGAGTGATAATTTAAACGAATAGAATTTTATGAAAAAGTATATTGTGTTGTTTTTGGGGTTAATTTATGGTGCTTTGGTGTTTTCTCAAGATATTAATGTGATGAGTTATAATGTATTGCTTTATCCGGAGGGAGATATGGTTAATAGAATTGATACGTTTAGCAAAATATTAGATTATTACAAGCCTGATTTGTTGCTGTTGCAAGAATTAAAAAGTGAGCAAGGTTTGCAAAATGTTACGGAGGAGTTGACTACACTTTTTGGAAATTTTGCATCGGGTACTTATGTTAATCAGGTTTCTAACCCTTCAAATACGTGGAGGCTTCAGCAAAATATTGCTTTTAATGAAAATGTTTTTTCGTTGGATAGTGAACGGGTAATTGAAACATTATACAGAGATATTAATTATTTTAAATTAAATGTTTTGGATGATAATGCCGCTCCAACGTCTGAGTTAGTTCATGTTTATGTTACTCATTTAAAATCATCACAGGGCAATGCCAATGAACAGTTAAGGTTAGCTATGGCTGAGGTATTAATTGATAGTATAGCACTTTTACCTGCTGAAAGTAATGTAATTGTAGCCGGAGATTTTAACGTGTATTATGGTCAAGAACCGGCTTATGAAATGTTGCTTAGTACTAACGGAACAAATACACTAAATGACCCTATTGATATGCCGGGTTGGGGAAGTTCTAATTTTCAGAATAAAGAGGTTTACACGCAATCAACTCGATTATCTAGTTTAAGTGACGGTGCTGGTGGAGGAGTGGACGATAGGTTTGATTTTATATTATTATCTGATCATTTAATGAACTCAAATTCTGATCTTACATACCAGAGTAATAGTTATAAAGCTTTAGGTAATAATGGCACCTGTTATAATGAAGATTTGATTGACTGTACAACTACAGATAATGTACCTTATGATATTTTAAGGTCGCTTTATTATATGTCTGACCATTTGCCGGTTGTTTTAAGTTTAGATAAGAATAATGTTGTTTCAGCACCAGAATCATCTGTTTTGCTAGAAGATAATTTAGTGAAAATAACACCCAACCCAGCTAATACCTATTTAGATTTTGTGTGGGACAATGTAAGGCATATGGATTTATCAATTTTTAGTTTGCAAGGGAAGTTAATGTTAAATAAAAGGTTGCTTAGTGGTAATGCAAAATTGGATATAACGAACCTAAATGAAGGATTGTACTTTGTGGAGGTTAAAGATGTACAAACTGGTGAGGTAGTGACTAAGAAAATTGTAGTACAACGGTAGTTAACAATTCAATGTAGGTGTAGTAAAAGTCACTGAAGTTTTGAGGTGATGTTTTAGTGGAAAATAACTTTTAAAGATTTGATATATGTGCTAGGCAATGCTGTATGTTGCATAGCTAGTTGAAAGGCTGCTCCTCACTATTTAGTAAGGAGCAACTTTTTAGAACAATTTTAGTTATTTAAGTTCAAGAAGATTAGTCTTTGTTAAAATTAACACGGCCACTTTCCATATCATAAACTGCAGAAACAATCATTATATTTCCTTCATCTTCCATTTTAGCCAGGGTAGGAGATGCTTCTCGAATGTTTTTAACTGTTCTTACTGCATTATTGTTGATAACACTATTTGTAAAATCAAGATTCTTAGAGCTTCGTTCGCCTTCTAATTCGGTTTCATTTACTGCAGGTTCTATTTCGTCTAGTAAATCAGCTAATGATTCCATGTTTAGTGCTTTTGCATCTACTTGATCAATAGCAGATTTTACTGCTCCACAGGCGGTATGTCCCATCACAATTACAACTTTAGATCCGGCTACTGCAGTGGCAAATTCCATTGAGCCAACTATATCTGGGTTTTCGATGTTTCCGGCTACTCTTGCAACAAAAATATCTCCAATTCCTAAATCAAAAACATCCTCCACAGGAACTCTGCTGTCTACACATGATAAAACAATCGCTTTAGGGTATTGCCCTATCATAGATTTTCTTCTTTGTTCAGAGTGGTCTCTTTGTGTAAGATTATTATTTACAAAATTCTCATTTCCTTTTTTTAGTCTTCCAATGATTTCTTGGGGAGTCATTTCTGCTTGCTCTTCTGCAGTAAGTATACTTTTAATGACTTTTTCTTCTACTAGTTCTTTTTGAGGCTCAACTTTGGTTGTCTCGGCCTTTTTTTGATCTCCACAAGAAGCTAAAGTTATTATTGAAAAAATTGATACTAGAGGTAATGTAAGCTTGTTCATTTAATTATAGTTTAAGGTTTATATTCAAAAATTGTGGTGCATACTTATTTGCATTTGTCTTTTTTGCCAGTTAACTGTTGTTTGTTCCATCCAACCTAGTTGAAAGCGAACATTTAGTTTTAAAACATATCCTAGTCCTAGGTAAGTTCTATTGCGATCAAAAAATTGAACAGTATTATTTCCTCCAATATTACGCTGTCCGTTTATAAAAATTTCGTTGTAGAAGGCAAAATAAATTGTTTTTCTATCTAATTCTGTACCCTCAAATGGAACGTTAATGAAGAGATTATAACGATATCGTGTTCTAAGGTCTTGCGATTCTACCCATCTTTGCTCATATCTTATTCTGTGTGTAGTAAGAACTCTCTTCCACAGGTTTTTGCCAAATAAACCCTCTTGATATATCCTATTTTCAAATGAAGGGTCATCAATATCTTTTCCGTATTTTCCTGTAGAAATATTTGCGTAACCCAAGGTGAATTTAATGCCTGATTCAGTAGGAGTATATGTTACCCCAGTTCTAAGCAATAATTGTTCGCGATCACCTAAGCCTTTCCAATCTCTGTATTGGTAATCCCCTTGAATCCCCCAATTAGAATTCGAAAAATTGGCATTCCAAAAATACATATACCACGCCCCGAGTTGACCTTCATCGGGGTTTTGGCAGGATAAGTCATAGGAAATAAGAGTGAAAAGTAAGAGGTAAATAAATGACTTCATCAATTGTTTAATGATTTTAAGTAATTATTAAACAATGTTATAGTAAATTTTAATATTTAGGTGCAAATAACTCTAAAATATTTGAATTACAAGTTAATTAATTTTTGCCTTCAGGGCTCACATCAATTCGACTATTTCAAGGAATTTATGTCTTAAAGCTGGTTAACACTTTTTTTAAGGAGTATACGATTTAAAAATAGAAGTAAAAATCTGATTTATTTTAATGAAAGCTTATTACCTAATTAAGTAAATTTCACTTCGTCTGTTAATTTTTCTTCCGGGCGGGTTATCACCACCATCAGGCATATGATTTGTTGATGCAGGTAATTTTTCGCCTAAGGCGTCAATATATATTCTTGAATTTTCAACACCTCTTTTTTCTAGATATTTCTGAAAGTATTGTGCTCTTTCGGTTGATAGCAATTGATTATAAATATCACTTCCTTTTGAATCGGTATGAGAAACAATTTTAACGCTTAATTGACCGTTTTTATTTAATGTTTGAATTAGTTTTTTAATTAATTTTTGTGACTCTTCTGTGAATCCATCTCTGTCGTACGGGTGGTAAACATTACCAAAGTAAACTGTTTTCTCTTCTTCTGGCATAATAAAACCGGTTACATCATCAAGGCTTAATGCATCAATTAAATTGTTAAACTTAGCTAGTTGGGTATAGTTAAACGTTCGTTTACTGTCTAAAGGTTTTTCTTTGCCGTTCTCATCAAATTCAATGAAATTTATGGGGATGTCTTCACCTGTTTGGGCAAATAATTTATAGTTATTGTCTTTGGGGAGTTTTGTGAAATTAAAATGGCCTCTTTTGTCTACTATTGCACTATCTAAAATCATACCTTGGTCATTTAACATATATACTTTAAGACCTTCTGGTAAATCGCCTTCAAGTTTTGTGAAAACCTTGCCTTTAAAATCTTTTTTCACAAATATGATGCTGCCCGGTTCTGGGTATGCTTGGTTTGAGTTGTTGAGTTTAGCCTTACTGAGCTCGCCATTTTGGTTAAACAAAAACAAATCAAGGTTTTGGTCGCTAATTCCTTTAACTTTTATAAAATATTTTTTTTCTGTAGATAGTCTTTTAAATTCAAAGTCTCCAAATCGTGTTGTTACCAAACTATCTACTATGTTTCCTTGGTCGTCTAGTAAAAATAATGTTAATCCCTCTTGATTATCTCTTGGTAGCTTGTTAAGCAGCTTACCCTTCAGGTTTTTTGTAAATTTTGAGGTGAGTTGGTAGCCGTTTTCGTTTGTGTTTAAGGTTATTTCTTCTTCGGTGTTGCCTTCACCAAACACGAATAATTGTATGTCCTCTGGTGCATTTGAGTTTACTTTAATTAAAAAGGTTTCTTGAGGAGGAAGTTTTTCAAAATTAAAGCGTCCTCTTTTATCGGTGTAGGTAGTATCAATTATATTTCCATTTTCATCAAGTATGAATACTTTCAAGCCTTCTGAATTTAATTCAGTGGCTGTTTCAATTCTTCCTGAAACAGTTAGTTCTTCATCAACTTCAATTAAATTAGGAAGCATTTCGTATTCATACGCTTTTAATGCGTAAAACTTGAATAGGTTTTTACCTTCTTTGCTAATTTTTACTACAGGTTTGTTTTTTTCGTTAATGGCATTTAGTTCTTCTATGAAATCGGTGGTTTCATTATTCACTCCATAAAGTGCTATATAATACTCTTTATAAGAGTTTAGGTTAGTTAATCGGATGGTCTTGTTGTCGTTTTGTACTTTTATTTTTTTTATGAAATTTTTGTTTTCATCTAGTAATGAAATTTGAGCATTTTTTGGCAATTCTTTGTTATTAGCAATTCGCAAGGTAGTATGAGCGTTGTCTTCTTCGATTAGTTGCAAAAGTCTAGCATGTTCTTTAGTTAACTTTTTATAGGTGAATTTTCCGTTTTCGCCTTGTACTTGAACTTCATTTCTAGCTTCATCTACAATAAATAGTTTTAAATCTTCATCGTTGGTGTTAACCACTGAAATAGTGTAATTATTATCGCTTGGTAAAGTTTTAAAATTAAAATTCCCAAATCTATCGGTTATGGCCCTATCTAAAATATTACCTTGATCGTCTAATAATAAAACCTCCAAGCCTTCAGGTAAATCGCCTGGTAGATAGTTGTATATTTTGCCTGCAATTCCAAACTGTACGTCTGAATCGCTAAGTGGCGGCAAAGTGTTATATTCTTCTTTAGAGAGTGTTTGAAAAGTGAAGAAAGTAAAATCTTTGTTGAGTACCTGTACTTTCTTTCCATCGTTATTGAGCAGGAAAATATTTGCATCACTTAAGTCTAATTCATTGTCGCTAGTAGTTAAGGTTAAACTATAATTTTCGTATGGACTTAAGTTAGAATATGTAAACCTTCCGTTTTGATCTACAAAAATAGTGTCAATTATAAATCCTTGGTCGTCTTTTAAAATAAGAGATAAATTGTCTGGTATGTCGTAAGGAAGTTCAACTAAACCACTTATTAGGGTGTTTAGTGTTAAGAAAATATCTGAGTTTTTTAATAAATTCATCGCGGCTTTATCGCTTGATAATATCTCGTAATTAAATCCTCCTTTTCCATCAGGAATTAATTTGGCAATTTCTTTGTTGTATTGGTCTAGTAAAACTATTATTCCTTCGTCACTAAACTCTTTTAATCTTATTTTATAGTTTTTATCGAGGGGGAGGTTTTCGAATTTGAAACTTCCATTTTCGTCTATAAATGTTGATAGCAAAATATTACCATTATCATCGAGAACAAGTACTTCTAACCCTTCTGGTAAGTCGCCAGGAAGTTTTTTAAACGCTCTTCCGTAAACCCACGGAAGTTTGATTTCCTCATCGTTTAAAGTTATTTCAGATAATTTCTCAAAGCGATCTGCTTTGAGTGTTTTGTATTTAAACACCCCCTTACTATCTGGTGTTAACTGCATTACCTTATCTCCTTTATCGTTGGTGATAATTATAAGTGCATCTGCATCTAATTGCACATCTTCATTAGCCAGTTTAATTTTATAATTTCTATCGGGTTCAAGGTTACTAAAAACAAATGCTCCTTTTTCGTTTGTGTAGGTTGTTGATAATACAATGTCGTTTTCGTCAAGTATTTGTAACTCTTGACCGTTTGCTGGGCTTAATTCGCTGTACATAAAAATACCAGTTATTTCAATAGAGTTTTTTGTACTGTCAAGCAAAGATTTGAAGTGATAAATATCATCATCACCCATTCCTTTTGATCTATTAGAAGAAAAATAGCCCCAGTTTTCCCCGAAAAATATTAATCCAAAATCATCTTTAGTTGAATTGATAGGTGTTTTTAAATTTATTGCAGTGCTCCATTTGCTTGTTTTATTACTTAAAAATAAATCGTATCCTCCAAAACCAGTATGGCCATTAGATGAAAAATATAATGTGTTTTTATTTAGTAGGTAGGGAAAAACTTCATCTCTATTTGTATTTACACCTTTGCCCAGATTAAGAGGTTTAGACCATGCGCTGCCAATTAGGTAGGATGCATATAAATCTTTGCCTCCAAAACCATCTGGGAGGTCAGAAGTGAAAATTAGCATTTTACCATCTTCACTTAAGGTTGGGTGTGCTAAAGAGTAGTTTTCGTTATTATACGAAAATGGTTTTGGTGATGACCATTTATTGTTAGTATTGACAGAGAAATATAGTTGAGGTTTGTTTTCAAAATCTGACCCTTTCTTTAAATTTTTCACCACAGTGTAAAAAGCTAATGTATAAGAAGTGTCAAATGTTATTGGTCCGGTATGGTAATCTTCGTTAAATTGTTTGTGAAATAATTTTTGATCTTCAAAGTTTAGGGAGTCTGAAGTTGGTGTGGCTTCAAAGATGGATAAAAATGGCTTGCCCGTTCTACCTGATTTTAGGTCGTAAACGTAATCGTCTAATTGATCAGAAACATAAACTAATTTGTCTTTATATTTAGTGGGACTAAATTCAGAAGCCTTAGAATTAATCCCGTTAATTTCATTAATATCAAAATTTGGGTTTTGTTTTTCCCATTTTTGTAACTCGTTAAATCGGTATTTAAAATCATTGGTGTTGTTGAGTTTGTTAGCTGCATATACAACTACTGCTTCTTTTGCTTTATTGTTAGATTTTAATACTTGTCCGTAAATAAATGCAGTCTCTTTAGTTAATGCATTTTCGGTTTCTAAGATTTTAAAGTATTCTTCTGCTTTGTTGTATTTGTTGATTTTCCAATAGCTTATAGCTAGTTTTTCTGCAATTGTTGCAGTGTTGGTTTTTGAGTATTCTTTTTCTAAAATGGGAATAGCTAGCGCATATTGTTCAAGATTATAAAGTTTTGTAGCTCTCTTGCTTTGTGAAACAAGGTTGTAAGAATAGGTAATGATTAGCAACGTAAGTACAATTGATCGGCAGATCAAGTTCGTTTTTTGTACGTTCCGAGACATCATATACCCTCAAAAGTACATTATTTAATAATTAATTGATGTAAAATAATGAGATGATTTTAATGTAAATGGCCCTCTTTTAATGTTAGAAGTATCGTGGGGAAAGTATTTTAGATTTTTTGTAATCTAAATCGTACCTCAGAAAAAATTCATGTGAGCCGCTATTGTAATTTATAAGCTTGTTTAGAGTAATATCATAAGAATATCCAACGCTAATATTTGGGTTTAAATCATACTGTATCATCGCTACAATAGTTTTGCTTGTTCTGTAAGAAGCTCCCACCCAAAAAACATTTTTTAGCAATGCGCTAAAATTAAAGTCTGCTGTTGTAATTAAAGAAGTAGAAGTATTAACTAATACTGATGGTTTTAATACCAAATCGTCACTCATTTTAAATGCTTTACCGGCTGTTAAAATGGCATGTGGTATGAGTTGAAATGTATTTGTTAAAGAATCAATGCCTTCGTTTCTTTGTATGCTTGGCTGATTTAAATGTGAAAATGTTAAGCCAACGTATGAACTTTTGTTGTGAAAACGAAGGCCAAAATCAAAACTGGGCATCCAATAATTAATTTGTTGTGTGAGTAAGTTTGTTTCATTGTTTTTATAATCAATTTTACTCCAGTCAAAACCATAGTTGTAAAGTGCTCCTCTTAGAGCAAAACTTAATTTACCATCTAACATTTTAATTCTATAAGCATAAGCCCCTAAAATGCCATGTGTAACAGATGGCCCCAGTTGATCACGAATTATACTAACACCAACTCCCATTTTTTTTTGAGCTAATGGTGAGTGAACGCTAAATGTTTGTGTGTTTGGAGCATCATCAAAACCAACCCATTGTGCTCGGTATAATAATACTGAACTAATTGTTTCTCGGCTCCCTGCGTATGCTGGATTAACAAATAAAGGGTTAAACATGTATTTACTAAATAGCGGGTCTTGCTGAGAATAAATATTTTCAGCCGCGCTAAATAATAACACTATTATTATAATTACTTTGTTAATTGTACCCATCCTTTGTATGAAGGTCCTTCGTTTACTTCAATTATATAAAAATATGTTCCAGTAGGAAGCTCTCTTCCGTTTTTATTTTTTCCATCCCAAACTACTAAGTTGTTGTCGTAGTTGGTTCCTTCCCAAACGGTATTCCCAAATCGGTCAAAAATATATACTTCATTTTCTTTTCCTTCCGTAAACCCATCAATAATCCATAAGTCATTTTCACCATCGTTGTTTGGGGTAATACCGGAGTATATTTGCAGACCGCAATCTTCATTTTTAGCAGCTTTGATTTCAAAATCTAATGTTGCAAACTTGCCTTCACTATCGGTTACATTAACAAAGTAATTTCCAGGTAAATATAATTCGCTTGTATCTTTAATACTATTGTTTTCACTCCAAACAATTTCGTAGGGCCCTGTTCCGTTTTCTAGATTTATTATAGCAATTCCGTCTTGTATATTTAAACAGCTTGCGTCAAAAGTATTTATGTTAATAATTAAGGCACTTTTTTCAAAAATATTTGGTTGGTTAAAGCCTTGAGTCAAGAAATTATTTCCGAATTCAGTAGTATTTACAATTGTTTCTCCTACTGTATATGTAAGTTTTATATCTGCGTCATTTGCAAATCCGCCTGTTGAACCAATAACGCGCTGATCGAGGTTTATTTGAGAATAACTCGTGCTTGAACAAAGCAGAGTTACCATAATAAGTAGTGATATATTTAAAAACTTAACCACAATGTTTATACTTAAAACAACATTTATAGTTACAAGGTATGTAAAATGAAAAAGATAGGGGCTAGAACTATGAATCTACTTTTTATTATTTCATTCTTTTATTTCTGTTTTTGTCTCCCTTTGTTTTTGACTTTTTATATTTTTTGGCTAGTTTTTCTCTGTAGCTTCCTCCAGTATTAACTTTACGGTTTTTGGCTTTTTTCTCGTGAAATGCGCCTCCTCCATCTTCAAATTTAATTTTGCTGTTTCGGTTGTAGTTTCCGCTTTCACCTGTTTTCGGTCTCTCTTCAGCAATTAGTTGTTTAGAGAGTTCTACTTCTTGGGGTAACTCAATTGAAGGAATTTCATAGTTCATTAATACCTCAATAGCGAGCTTATTATCATGTTCTTTTGGGGTGTAGAATAAATAACTAGTTCCTTCTTTCTCAGCTCGACCTGTTCTCCCAATTCTGTGCATGTAATTTTCTGGATAAGTTGGTGTGTCAAAATTAATAACATGACTAATATTATCCATGTCTAGTCCTCTAGCTATAACATCTGTAGCAACAAGTATAGTTTTAGAGCCTGCATCAAACTGTTCAACAGATTTTAGTCTGTGGTTTTGTGATTTATTAGCATGAATTATAGCAAGCTGAGAAGCAAAGTGTTCGCTGAGTTCTTCAAAAACTTTGTCGGCATGTCGTTTATAAGAAACGAAAATGAGTACTTTTTGAAAGGTTTCTTTGTCCGCTAATAGGTGCTTTAGTAAATTTATTTTGGTGTAAAAATTTGGGACTGCAATACTGTTTTGATGGATGTTATGCAGAGGAGTACCGCTTAATGCAATTGAAACTTTTAAAGGATTGCGGAAATAACTATTTATAAGCGCATCTACTTCTTCAGTCATAGTTGCAGAGAACATTATGTTTTGTCTTTTTTCTGGGAGGAGTTCAAAAATATTGTTTAATTGAAATCTAAATCCTAGATCAAGCATTATGTCAACTTCATCAATTATAAGTTTGTTAACTGATTTTAATTTAATATTTCCTGATAATACTAAATCATACAGCCTACCGGGTGTTGCTACTATTATATCGGCACCATCAACAAGATCTTTTTTTTGAGTGTTTATATTCGTTCCACCGTATACTTTTTTAATTCTGGTGCTGGTGTATTTAGAGTATTCTTGTAAATTTTCAGCTACCTGAACAGCTAATTCTCGGGTAGGAACAACAACTAAGACTCTAGGGTGAGCTTGTTCAGAAAAAGCTAAATTTTGTAATATAGGTAGCGAATACGCAAGAGTTTTTCCTGTTCCTGTTTGGGCTATACCGACTATATCCTTCCCTGAAAGAATTTTTGAAAATGTTTCCTCCTGTATGGGAGTAAGGTTAGTGAATTTTAAATCTACTAATGCTTTTTGAAGCTGTTTCGAAAGTTTTAAATCGGTAAATTTTTTCATGTTATTTAGGTGCAAACATTACGTAAGGGATTAGCATTTCTTCCAATGATATACCGCCATGTTGAAATGTATCTTTATAATAATTCACGTAATGATTATAGTTATTTGGGTAAGCAAAAAACATATTTTCTTTTGCAAATATATACTTGGAGCTTACATTAGACTTTGGAAGGAAAATATCTTTAGGATTTCTTACCTCTAAAACATCTTTTTCGTCATACTGTAAGTTTTTACCAACCTTATATCTAAGGTTGGTATTGGTTGCTTTATCTCCAATCACTTTTGAAGGATGTTCTACTAAAATAGTTCCGTGATCTGTAGTTAAAAACACTTTTTTACCTGCAGCAGATATTTTCTTTAATAGTGCAGATAAATTGGAATGTTTAAACCAGCTTAACGTTAATTCTCTGTATGCAGCTTCATCTTCAGCCATTTCCTTAATCAGTTTAGTGTCGGTAGCTGCATGAGATAGCATATCAATAAAATTGTAAACAATAACATTTAAGTTGTTATTTAAAAGATTATTGAATTGGTCATTCACTTTTTTGCCAAAGTCTGAATTTAAAACTTTGAAATAGCTTGTCTTTAAATTTTTCCCTGACCTTTTAAGGTTTTTGATAAGTAACTCGTGTTCGTGTTCATTTTTACTGCCTTCATCTTCTTCATTTTTCCATAAATCAGGATAGCTTTTTTCAATTTCAGATGGCATTAGTCCTGCAAATAAAGCATTTCTCGCATACTGCGTAGCAGTTGGTAAAATACTTGAATACAAACCCTCTTCTTCAATTTTAAAATATTCGCTTAAAAGTGGTTTTAGAGTAAGCAATTGATCGTATCTGAGATTATCTACAACAATGAGAAAGACGCTGTCTTTCTCATTTAAATTATCAAATAACTTTTCCTTCAATAAAAGGTGAGAAAGAGTGGGATTATCTTCATCTTTTGTATTTAACCAATCTTCATAATTATTTTCAACAAATTTTGAAAAAAGCGCGTTAGCTTCTTTCTTTTGGTTGTTAAGAATCTCTTTCATGCTATCTTCACTCTTACCAAGTTCTAAATCCCAATAAGTTAGCTTTCTGTAAAGATCAAACCAGTCGTTGGTATTTAACCGTCCGTTTAGTATCATAGATATGTTTCTAAACTCTTGTTGGTATTTTTGAGAAGAACGCTCTTTAATAAGTCTCTTATGATCTAAGTTCTTTTTTAAAGAGAGTAAAATTTGGTTAGGATTAACTGGTTTAATTAAGTAATCAGATATTTTTGAACCAATAGCATCTTCCATTATATGCTCTTCTTCGCTTTTAGTAATCATAATTACAGGTAGGGAAGGATGGGTTTCCTTTAGCTTAGAAAGTGTTTCAAGACCCGTATAGCCGGGCATGTTTTCATCTAATAGAACCACATCAAAGCTTTGTTCAGCAATAAGTTCTAAAGCGTCAAATCCATTATTGGCCGTTTCAACTTTATAACCTTTTTCCTCTAAAAACATTACGTGAGGCTTCAGTAGGTCTATTTCGTCATCAGCCCAAAGTATATGTATGTTTTCCATGATTATTAAAGTTTAAGGTTGAAAAATAGTAATTTATCTTTGTTTATTAGGTATTCGAGATCTTAAATTAGATTAAGTTTTGCTTTTTCCGAAACCTGCATACCTTTGGTGAAAATGTTAAAGTTTGAGTTATAAAAGCCACACAGTAGTTAACGACCCTATTTATGGATTTATTTCAATTCCAAATAAATTAATTTTTGACATCGTTAACCATCCGTACTTTCAGCGATTAAGGCGAATTCATCAATTAGGTTTAACCAATTATGTTTATCCGGGTGCAAGGCATTCGAGGTTTGAACATGCATTAGGAGCAATGCACTTAATGGGGTTAAGTATTCGATCCTTGCAATCAAAGGGAGTGCAAATTACTGACGAAGAAGCTATAGGTGCTCAAATCGCTATTCTCTTGCACGACATTGGCCATGGTCCTTTTTCTCATACACTAGAAAAAATATTAATAAAAGGATTACATCACGAAGAAATCTCTTTGGTGCTAATTAATAAATTAAATAAAGAATTTGATGGAAAGTTGGAGTTGGCAAGTCAAATTTTTCAGGGTACATATAAAAAGAAGTTTCTTCATCAATTAGTGTCTAGTCAATTAGATATGGACAGGATGGATTACCTAAACAGAGATAGCTTTTACTCAGGAGTTTCTGAAGGAATTGTTAATTATGATAGAATAATTAACAAGTTAAATGTAGCAAATAATGAGCTGGTAGTAGAGGTTAAAGGTGTTTATTCAGTTGAGAAATTTATAACCGCCAGACGATTAATGTACTGGCAAGTATACTTACACAAAACCACGTTAGGAATTGATCAACTAATTTGTGCGATACTTTTTAGAGCGAAACATATTTGCGCTAAAGAGGGGCAGATTGATTGCAACCCATTTCTCAAATTTTTTCTTACTTCCAGTATAGATAAAAATGACTTCATGAGTAATGAAGATGTGATTAATCACTTTTTAAACTTGGATGATTTTGATATAATATCTTCCATAAAAGGATGGATTTTGCACGAGGATCAAACATTGTCTTATTTAGCTAAGTCATTTATCAATAGAAATTTATTTAAGGTTGAGCTTTCAAACGAAGCTTTCGGTGATTCTAAGGTTGATGATTTAAAGGCTAAAGTTATGTCTCAGTTTAAAGTAGATAGAGATTTATTAGGATCATACTTTTATGAGGGTATAATAACCAATAACGCCTATAATATGGATATGGATAATATTAAAGTTTTGTTCCCCAATGGAGAGGTTCAAGATATTGCCGCTTCAGTTGATTTGCTTAATATTTCAGCAATGTCAAAACAAGTTAAAAAACATTATATCTGCTACCCGAAAAATATAAGTCATTAAAGTTAATTGATAACCTTTAACGGCTTCATTCGTATTGAATGATCTTTATTTTGTAAGTAGATAGCTTTTATGTATATTTACAATGCTAGCATAACAATATTTTATGAGAAAAGAAGAAATGTTGGATTTTCATATTCGCACAGTTTGGCAAAAAATTGCTCGAATATATAATGCAGAGGCAATAAAGCACGACCAAACAATGTCTTCTGGTTTTGTTTTGCTAAATATAGATAAGAAGAATGGAACTCCCTCTACAAAGTTGGGGCCTCAGATGGGAATGGAAGCAAACAGCTTAACCCGTATCTTAAAGTCTATGGAGGCCAAAGGTCTAATTAAAAGAATTCAAGACAAGGAAGATAAAAGGATGGTAAGGGTTTGTTTAACTCCGTTAGGCAAGAAAAGCCGGAAAATTGCAAAAGAAAACGTACTTCATTTAAATGGTATTTTGCAATCTGGTATTCCAGAAGAAAAACTAAATGCTTTTTTCGATGTTATGACATATGTTAACGAAATACTCGAAAAAAAAGATATTTTTGAAAGTAAAAACAATTAATAAATAGTAATAAATGGAAGCAGTAGCTGTTAAAAATAATACAGGAAGCGCCAATACTACATCAACTAAGCGAAGAATTAAAAAGGTCGCTGTTGTTGGTTCAGGTGTTATGGGCTCTAGAATAGCATGTCACTTTGCTAATATCGGATTAGAAGTTTTGTTGTTGGATATAGTCCCAAAAGAGGCAGCCGATTCTAAAAAAGCCTCAGAACGAAACAAATTAGTAAATGATGCATTAAAATTTGCTTTAAAATCTAATCCTTCTCCAATTTATGATAAGAAATTTGCAAAAAAGATTTCTACAGGAAATCTAGATGATGATTTATCTAAAATCAAAGATGCAGATTGGGTAATCGAAGTTGTAATTGAGCGTTTAGATATTAAGCAACAAGTTTTTGCGAATATTGAAAAGCACCGTAAACCAGGTTCACTAATTACATCAAACACTTCTGGTATCCCCATCAATATGATGCTTGAGGGTAGAACAGAAGATTTTCAAAAGCATTTTTGTGGAACACACTTTTTTAATCCTCCCAGATATTTAAAATTACTAGAAATAATTCCAACTCCTAAAACCGATCCTGAAGTGGTTTCTTTTTTAATGGATTACGGTAAAAGATTCTTAGGTAAAACTACAGTATTAGCAAAAGATACTCCAGCATTTATTGCAAATAGAGTAGGTGTATTTGCAATTCAAGATTTATTTCATACAGTTCTTGAAATGGGTTTAACTGTTGATGAGGTTGATAAATTAACAGGTCCAATTATAGGTAGAGCTAAATCGGCAACATTCAGAACATGTGATGTTGTAGGTTTAGATACGTTAGCTTTGGTAGCAAAAGGTGTAAAAGATAACTGCCCTAATGATGAGCGCAAAAATCTTTTTGAAACACCAGATTACCTTTCTAAAATGATAGAGAAAGGTTGGTTAGGATCTAAAACTGGTCAAGGATTCTATAAAAAAACTAAAAACGAAGAAGGAAAAAAAGAAATTCTTGTGCTCGATTTAAACACAGTAGAATATGTGTCTAAAAAGAAGGTGAAGTTCGCAACCTTAGATATGATTAAGCCAATTGATGACCTTAATAAAAGATTAAAAATGGCTTTTATGGGTATGGATAAAGCAGGTGATTTCTATAAAAAAACCTTTTCATCTTTATTCCAGTATGTGAGTAATCGTATTCCTGAAATATCTGACGAGCTTTATAAAATTGATGATGCTATGAAAGCTGGTTTTGGTTATCAAAGCGGTCCTTTTGAAACATGGAATGCTATTGGTGTTAAAGCAGCATTAAAAGTAATGGAAGATCAAGGGTTTAAACCTGCACAGTGGGTTTACGATATGGTTGATGCTGGTAATGATGTTTTCTATAAAGTAGAAGATGGATTAAGCAAATATTATGATATTCCTTCTAAGTCATACCGAGTTATACCGGGTACAGAAACGGTATTATCTTTAACAAACTTAAGAGAAGCAAATACAGTTTGGAAAAATAGCGGCACAACTTTAGTTGATTTAGGAGATGGAATTTTAAATTTAGAGTTCCACACAAAAATGAATACTATAGGTGGTGAAGTTATTGAAGGTATTAACAAAGCTCTAGATATAGCTGAAAAGTCATACGATGGATTGGTTATTTCCAATGACGGAGAAAACTTCTCTGCAGGAGCAAATGTTGGTATGATTCTCATGATGGCAATTGAACAAGACTGGGATGAATTAAACTACGCAATTAAGAGATTTCAAGATACTATGATGCGTGTTAGATACTCATCTGTTCCTGTGGTTGTTGCGCCTCATGGTTTAACTCTTGGAGGAGGATGTGAATTAACAATGCATTCAGATGCAGTAGTTGCTCACGCTGAAACCTATATCGGTTTAGTTGAGTTTGGTGTAGGAGTTATTCCTGGTGGAGGAGGCTCTAAAGAGTTTGCTTTACGATTAAGCGATGAGTTACATGAAGGCGATATCCGTAGTAATCACTTTAGAAACAAATTCTTAACAGTTGGTCAAGCAAAAGTAGCTACTTCAGCTTACGAAGGGTTTGAATTAGGTTATTTAAGAAAAGGTGTTGATACTGTTGTAGTGAGTAGAGACCATCAATTGGCAACAGCTAAGAAAAAAGCACTTGAATTATCCGACAAAGGCTATACACAGCAACCTCAAAGAACAGATATTAAGGTGTTAGGTAAAGAAGCCTTAGGTTTAGTATATGTAGGTGCACATTCCATGTTAAGTGGAAATTACATTTCAAAGCATGATGAATTAATATCTCAGAAATTAGGTTTTGTTATTGCAGGAGGAGACTTATCAGCTATAACTGAAGTATCAGAGCAATATCTTTTAGATTTAGAACGAAAAACGTTTTTAGAATTATGTCAAACTGAGAAAACGCTTAAGCGTATGGAAAGCTTAGTTAAAACAGGAAAAATTCTCAGAAACTAATCACTCATAATAGAAAACATGAAAGAAGTTTATATAGTAGCAGGTTATAGAACAGCAGTAGGTAAAGCCCCAAGAGGTGTTTTCAAATCTACACGAGCTGACGATTTATCTGCAGATGTAGTAAAGCATATTTTAAAGCAAGTTCCACAATTAGATAAGGAACGTATTGATGATGTAATTGTTGGTAATGCAACTCCAGAAGCCGAGCAAGGACTTAATATTGGTCGTATGGTTTCCTTAATGGGTTTAGATACCGATAAGGTTCCAGGTATGACAGTTAACAGATATTGTTCATCAGGTGTTGAAACTATCGCAATTGCAGATGCAAAAATAAAAGCTGGTATGGCTGATATTATTATTGCGGGAGGTGCTGAAACCATGTCTCCAATTCCTTTCGGAGGATGGAGAATTGTTCCAAATGCAGATGTATCTAAAGCAAATCCTTCTTGGTATTGGGGGATGGGCTTAACGGCTGAAGCAGTAGCAAAAGATTTTAATGTAACTAGAGAAATGCAGGATGAGTTCGCATTTCACTCACAGAGAAAAGCAATTGACGCAGTAAAGTCTGGGAGGTTTAAAGAAGATATCGTGCCTATAACAGTTAACGATGTTTATTTAGATGAGAATCAGAAAAGACAAACGCGTCAGTATGTAGTAGATACAGATCAGGGAATAAGAGAGGGAACCACAGTTGAGGGTCTCTCAAAACTACGTCCAGTATTTGCTCAAGGCGGTACTGTAACAGCTGGTAACGCATCTCAAACATCTGATGGAGCTGCTTTTGTATTAATGGTTTCAGGAGAAGTTTTAAAAGAATTAGACCTAACTCCTATTGCAAGGCTTGCATCTTACCATGTTGCTGGTGTTGAACCAAGAATTATGGGTATAGGACCAGTTGCAGCTATTCCAAAAGCAATTGAAAAAGCAGGGTTAAAACAAAGTGATATTGGTTTATACGAGCTTAATGAAGCATTTGCTTCACAATCAATAGCTGTTATTAATGAATTAGGACTAAATCCGGACATTGTAAATGTTAACGGAGGAGCAATAGCTCTTGGTCATCCATTAGGGTGTACCGGAACAAAGCTATCTGTTCAGTTGTTTAACGAAATGCGTAGAAGAGGCGACAAGTATGGTGCTGTAACTATGTGTGTAGGTACAGGGCAAGGTGCTTGTGCTATTTTTGAATTATTAAATTAATAAATACGAATTTAAATTATGGAAACAACTACAAAACAAGCTCTCAAAGGAGGAGAATTTTTAGTTAAAGAATCAAAAGCGGAGAATGTTTTTATTCCTGAAGAGTTTGGTGAGGAGCAACGAATGATTGCTCAAACATGTAAAGATTACGTTTCTCAAGAAGTATTTCCTAACCTTGATGCTGTAGATGAACAGCAAGAGGGCCTAGTAGAAGGCTTATTAAAAAAAGCTGGGGAATTAGGTATTCTTGGTGTTCATATTCCTGAGCAATATGGCGGTTTTGGCAAAGACTTTGTTACTGAAATGTTAGTAGCTGAATCTTTAGGTGATGCGCATTCTACATCAGTTGCTTTGATGGCTCACATGGGGATTGGTACATTACCAATTTTATATTATGGTAACGAAGAACAAAAGAAAAAATACATTCCTAAGTTATCTAACGGAGAATGGGCAGCAGCATATTGCTTAACTGAGCCAGGTTCTGGTTCTGATGCTAATTCAGGAAAAACCAAAGCTGTTTTATCAGAAGATGGTAAAAACTGGATTCTAAACGGCCAAAAAATGTGGATTACAAATGCAGGTTTTGCAGATGTATTTACTGTTTTCGCCAAAATTGATGATGATAAAAATTTAAGTGCTTTTATCGTAGAAAAGGGCTTTGAAGGAATTACCCTTAACGCCGAAGAAAAGAAAATGGGTATTAAAGGATCATCTACACGACAAGTATTCTTTAATAACTGTGTTGTTCCTCTCGAAAATCAATTAGGAGAAAGAGAAATTGGCTTTAAAATAGCTCTAAACATCCTAAATGTAGGTAGGGTAAAGTTAGGTGCTGCTGTTTTAGGAGCTTGTAAAAAAGTAATTTCTAACGCTGTAAATTATTCTAACGAACGTTCTCAATTCGGTAGACCAATTTCTAAGTATGGTGCAATCAGATTTAAATTAGCAGAACAATGTATTAGAACATTTGCAATGGAATCAGCATTATACCGTGCAAGTAAAAACATTCAAGATAAAATTGCTGAGCTTGAGTCAGAAGGTATGACTCACGAAAAGGCACAGCTTAAAGGTGTTGAAGAGTACGCTGCAGAATGTGCTATAATGAAAGTTTTAGGTTCTGAAGTACTCGATTATGTTGCTGATGAGGGTGTTCAAATTTATGGAGGAATGGGCTACTCTGCCGAAGCTCCAATGGATAGAGCTTACAGAGATGCACGTATAAATAGAATTTTTGAAGGATCTAACGAGATTAACAGAATGTTAATTGTTGATATGCTACTTAAAAGAGCTATGAAAGGTCAACTTGACTTGATGGGGCCAGCTACGAAAGTAGCAGGAGAATTAATGTCTGTGCCTTCTTCTGATGATGAAGACTTAGGTATGTTCTCTGATCTGAAAAAGAACGTTAAAAATTTCAAAAAATCCGCTTTAATGGTTGCTGGAGCAGCTGTTCAAAAGTTGATGCAGACTTTAAGTAAAGAGCAAGAAATTTTAATGAATGTAGCAGATATGCTTATTGATATTTATGCAGCAGAATCTATCATTCTTAGAGTTGAAAAACTTATTGAGCTTAAAGGCGAAGACGCTGTTAAAGAACAGGTAGACATGATGAATGTATTTGTTTATGACATGGCTGACAGAATTAACAAATACGGTAAAGATGCCATCAATTCTTTTGCAGAGGGTGATGAGCAACGTATGATGTTAATGGGACTTAAGCGTTTTACAAAGGTTGAACCATTAAATATTAAAGAAGCAAGACAGCGTATTGCTGCTAAACTTATTAACGAAAACAAATATTGTTTCTAAAAAAAAGAGAATAGTTGTCTTCAAAAAAACCACAATGAATGAAATTCATTGTGGTTTTTTTTTACCAATTTCTGTAGAAAACAGAAATTGGCATTTTTAGTTGATCATACTTTTAAGTATTATTGTTACATTAGAATATAAATAACGTTTAGATATGCCCATGAAATTTCTTTTTACGATTATTCTTTCTGTTCTATTCCAAACAAATCAGCCTAACGATGAAAAGCTTGATTTTTACAAAAAAGCTGGAGTTTCAAGTTATTTTGAAATGAATTACGAGCTTTCAATGAAAAAGTTAGGCTACGTTTTAAGGTTCAGACCCAAAGATGATGAAGCACATTATTACAGAGCCTTGTGCAAGTATGATATGGAAAATTATTCTGGTGCAATTTATGAGCTTAATAAAGCATTAGAAATTAATCCGAAGAAAGCCGAGTATTACTATTTAAAAGGAAGAAGTTTATATAATAATGCAAAATTTGAAGCTGCCTTATTTACTTTAAATGAAGCAATTAAGCTAGATGCTAATAACGGGGAAGCATTTTACATTAGAGCATCTTGCCATAAACATGAAGGAAATATGATGGGAGCCTGCGAAGATTTATTTGAAGCCGCAGATTTAAATATTGAATTAGCCGACAAAAAAATTAAAAAATACTGTACGGTCAAAAACTAGATTCCCATCTTAAATAACGTATTAATTGTCTTTAAACATAATCAAATGATAAAAAACATTCTAAAAATAGCAGTATTCTTTGGTATAGGCGTTGCAATAGCATCTTGCAGTTCAGACGCACCAAGTAAAACAAAAGAAAGTGTAAATTCTGAATCAGTCGATAATGAACCATTTGATGATGATGCAGATGAGATTAGAGATATGTATACAGTTACATTATCAAACTCTGCTCTTGAAAGTGTGTTAAACTCTATTCCATCTCCGTTAGAGTTTGCTGATGAATTAAAGTCAGAAAACATTCAATTTAAAAAAGAAATGGTTGCTGAGAGTAAATCATCAGATGAGTTTATAGGCTTAGGTAATAAATCAATTGTAATGGGAATTTACGGGACAGATTTAAGCTATATAAACATAATGCAGCAAAACTTAATGGCAGCACAATATTATGGTAAAATAGTTGGTCTTGCTGAAGATTTAAGGGTGGATCAGTTTTTTAATATGAAAACAATTGCTCAACTTAAAAAGAATGAAGGAAACAAAGAGGAACTCTTGAAAATAATAAGATCTAACTATAGAGATATTCATAAGTTTTTAGAGGATCAGGATAGAGCTTACTTAAGCTTATTAATGCTCTATGGAAGCTGGATAGAATCTGTACATATTACCTTAATGAGTAACAAAGAACAGGCAATTGATTT
The DNA here is from genome assembly GCA_020628935.1 of Flavobacteriales bacterium. Taxonomy (GTDB): domain Bacteria; phylum Bacteroidota; class Bacteroidia; order Flavobacteriales_G; family JALEGO01; genus JAHDEG01. Next base: position 185,157 of record JAHDEG010000007.1, on the reverse strand, counting down.
AGCAGAGAAACTAGGAGATCAAAAAATAACAATTAATAAGCTTTTAGCAGTAATATCTTCTGTGAAAGATAAAGATAAAGCTGCAGTTAAAGCCCTTGCCGACTTAAAAGCTTTAAAAAGGATTTATGATAAGGTAGATATTACTTATACGTATGATGAATCTTATTTAGAAAGTGTTGAAGAGGGTAATGAAGTTGATATGGTTGACGACTCTGTTAAAAAAATAGATATATCGGATGAAACAATAGCTCTAATTGAAAAGACAATTGGAGGTATACGATTGAGTTTAATTAATTAAAAGATATATGAGAAATATTATATTATTATTCACATTTATTGTTGTTGGTTCAAGTTTTGGCCCTGCACAAAGGCCCGTGGATGAAAAAAAAGTAGCTCTTTACAGAGAAATAGGTATCTCAAATTATTGGGAGCTTAATTTTAGTCTTTCAGTTTCTAAATTGTCTTATGTTTTAAAGTATAAAAAAGATGACCACGAAGCCTATTACTATAGAGGTTTGGCAAGAGGTAACCAAGGGGCTTTTTCAGCTGGTATCTCTGATTTTAATAAGGCTATCAATCTTTATCAAGGTAATCCTGATTATTATTATAAACGAGCTCAGGCTTATTTTAAATTGAGAAGGTATGAAAAGGCTGTATTTGCATTTGATGAGGCTATTTCAAAAGCCCAAGAAATGAATGAGACTAATAACTTGCCTATTATGTATTATGAAAAAGCACTTTCACTAGTTGAATTAAAAAATTTGCCCGGTGCTTGTAGAGCCTTTACTGAGGCTAACTCTTTGGGGTTAGAAGACGCCAAAAAGCTGATGAAAAAAGCATGTAGGCTGTAGCACTGTATTAGTTTCTTTTAAACGTATTTATTACTTTCCCAACTATCCTAAATCGTAAGAGTAAAAATGTTAGTAAACTCATCGTCCAAATAACTATAATGTTAAAGGTGGTTGTGCTAACAGTTTTTTTGAATAGATTTTTATTTGGAGCAAAAAAATGTGTTCTATAATTCAATCCGTCAGATATTGAGCCATCATAAACCAGCCCCTTTTTTCTAACTATTTTTTCTTCACTAACTATAAGGTCTTCTTTAGCATATTTATTAGTTACAATATTTTCTATATAGTCGTTGTGATACGTTTTTTTAACGTTTTTAAATTCTAAGACAGAGTTGTAAACCCCCAATAAACTATCAGTAATGGTCTGTTTAATTTGATCTTGTTTATTCAATTCTAGCTTAATTTTTTCTAGTATATTTTTAGGCTTAAAAAGATTATCTACTTCTATTTTTTCAGAGGATAAATATTTCGAAAGAAGTTTACTTTGTAAAATTTCTTCTTTTACAATGGCTCTGTTTTTAGGTGCTTTCTCAAATAATAAAATATCATTCAGTTTCGGAATGTAGTAAAGTTGTAGGTAGTTTAAATTTTTAATGTTTGCGTTTACTTCAAAAAAATGCTTGTTAAACTTATTATTTGTGTAAGTGCTAACCATTAGAGCTTCATATCCCCATCGTGAGGGCATTAGATCTGCGATTATGGGAACTTTATTTTCGCTCCCAAAAAATTTATTCAATTCATCAAACTTGAAAATAGCTCCGCTAAGTATCATTTGAGGAATTAATATCATCGGAATTAATATGTAAACAGCCACTGCTGTTTTGAACAGAGAAGAAATTAAAAGTCCAAAAACAACAGCAAAACACCCTAAAGAAAATACGATAGCCCAATGTTCAATGTGAAGGTCATTAAATTCTAATATGAATTTACCTATAAATAGAAACAGAAATGTTTGTATTAAAGTGAATAAAAAAAGCAATACGATTTTGGAGGAAAGGTATGCCGACCAACTTAAGTTTAAGAATTTTTCTCTCTTTAGAATTTTTCTATCCTTCAAAATTTCTTCAGCGCTTAGGGATAGTCCCATAAAAAGAGTGACTACAACAGCCATGAAAATGAAGGCAGGAATATTTTTGTTCAAAGAGAAAATATACTTTTTTTCAAGAGGATCAATATATTTAATAAGATAGCCTAAAAGTATTGCTAAAAAAGGAGCTTCTAGTATATTAATGAGCATATACTGGCGGTTCGCTAACTTAGACTTCAAGTCTCTTGTTAAAAAAACCTTAACTTGCTTAACCCATTTCGGAATATGTAAATTTCCGGTAGGTTTTTCAGTTATACTTATTGAACTTTGTTTTCTTATTCCTTCTAAATATTTTGTGTTCCATTCCTCAGGAGTTGTTTTTCTTACACCAGTAAACTCCCCTTTTTCATCAACAACTTCTGCTTCAATTAAATTAAAAATAAGTTCAGGATTTACATTTCCGCATTTTTCACATTCTCCTATATCACTATCTAATTGATACGTTTTTTGTTTAAAATAAATAACTGCTTCTACAGGGTTTCCGTAATAAATTGGATATCCTCCAACATCAAGAATAAGAAGCTTGCTAAACATTTTATAAATCTCAGAAGAGGGTTGGTGAATTACTACAAACACCAAATTACCTTTTAAAGATTGCATCTTTAGCAGCTCCATTATGTTTTCAGAGTCTTTAGAAGATAAGCCCGAAGTTGGTTCATCAACAAACAGTACAGACGGTTCTCTAATGAGCTCTAAGGCAATGTTTAAGCGTTTTCTTTGTCCGCCACTAATACTTTTATCAAGAGGGCTACCAACTTTTATATCTTTAACGTGCAATAATCCAACGTCTGTAAGTGTTTTATTCACCTTAGCCTGCAAAGCATCTTCATCTAAATTGTCAAAGCATAATTGGGCGTTATGATATAAGTTATCAAAAACAGAAAGTTCTTCAATTAATAAATCATCCTGCGGAATATATCCTATTACACCTTTTAGTTTTTCTGATGACGAGTGAACATTAATTCGGTTAATTTTAACCGACCCTGTTGTCGGTTTTATTAAACCTGAAAATACATTCAGTAATGTAGTTTTTCCAGCACCGCTAGACCCCATTAAGGCAACCAACTTACCTCCGGTTTCATTCAGAGATACAGATCTTAAGCCTTTTACTCCATTTGGGAATGTAAGGTTAATGTCATTAGCCTCAAATCCTATTTTGTTGTCAATACTATCCCCTAAAAATTGGCTAGCAATATCGCTGTAGTAAAACGTTTCTCCATTAGCAAGCTTTAAAACAGAGCCCCTTGAAAGCAAGTGAATATTTTCACTTATGACAGGTAATCCGTTTAAAAATAATTCATCTTTACCATTGTAAAGCATGAAAAGTGTGTCTAGTTTCGCAACTTTTATTATTTTAATTTCGCCATCAATAGCGTTGACCTTAATAATATTGTCAGTTTTAAAATCAGTATTATTGCTGCTGGTTAAAATAGCTAATCCTTCAAACTTCTGAATGTTATTTGATTGTTTTAAAATGCCGTATTCAATAGTTTTGTAGTCCTCCTCTTCAATATTAAATACATCTGCTGCCGATACTAAAATTTCAATTGAATTTTCACTATAATTGTTTGTATGCAATAAAAATTCAAAGAGGCGAACAAGCACAATAGCCTTTTGCTCTTGGTTTAGAGTTTTGTTTATTTTTTTACAAATTCCGAGTATTTTAACCGAATCAGAACTCAAGGTCAATCTTCTTTTCTTTTTTTCGACAGAGGCACTTCGTTTTTTTTCCTTGGGTTTAGATTGTTCCAAATAGATGTTTAAGTACTCATCTATATGTGCCTGACTAATTTGTAGGTTTAAAAACTGAACTACATACTTACGGTGATCTTCGGCTTGGTCGTCAACCTGCCTGGTAATAATCGCAAAGAATTGCATTAATGCTTTTAAGATTTCTTCACTCATAGTTTGTAATTGCTCTTTTTTCTAAGTAAAATTTTATGCGGCTCTTTAAATTTCATGATCCTAAAAGTAGAGATTTTAAAATTTAGTTTTACTTTGCTTAATACGCGTTAATTTGTTTGAATGTTTCATTTAAAAAAGAGTGTGATATTAACTCATGAATTTATTAAGGTATGAGTGATAAACTTGGTAAAAGTATTTTATTGATATTGTCAGTTATAGTTTTGCTTGTTTGGGTACGTTGGTCATTTTTGCCTAAGCGAATTCAAGAAGAATGTGGCTTTAGAGGGTATAGAAATCGTTTTTTTTATGTGAAGGATGAGTATCCATCCACCCTTATAAATAATGTAAAACAAGTTATGTTGTACAGAGGCTTTTTTAAAAAAGTGTACTATTTAGATTCAACTAAAGCTAATGAAATTCTCCATGTTTTAAGAGATAAATCATGTGTTAAGTCAGATAGAGTAGGCTTATTTAATCCCAATATGATGCTTTTTTTTAAGAATAGTTCAGGAGAAGTAGTTGCTGAGGCATCTTTAGGCGATAAAGGAGAAGTAAGAGTCTCAAAAGGAGTGTTATTGCAAACTACCTCTGCTGTTTTTAATAAAGAATGTATAGTTCGTTTAAATACTATTCTTGATAAATATTAAATGGCTTATCGTTCACCACATCAGATATTAAATATATCAACTAATGCTACTAAGCTTGAAATAAAGAAAGCTTACCGTAAGTTGGCGAAAAAATATCATCCTGATGTTAATAAATCGCCCCAAGCTCAACAAAAATTTATTGAAGTTACAAAGGCTTATAAGGCTGCTTTATCGGGAAAAAAAGTATCTCGAATTAAAGATATAGAGGATGAAAAATTTAAACAAGAAGTTAAGCAACGCTATGCAAACTATATAAGACGAAGAGAATACATTAAAAAACAAAAAGCGGAAAGTAATAAGGCCTTTATGAAAAAGGTACAGATATCTGGCTGGGCAATTATTATTAATGTAGTATTATTTGTGTTAACAATGTATGTAACGCTATTATCACCACTAGCATATTTACTTTCGGGTGTACTAGTTGCTTACTTTGGTAAGAGAGTTGTACATAAATTTAAACCATCATACGATTTGAGTAAACAGTGGTTCTACGGCTTTATAGTGAGCTATGGTGTTGTAAATATTTTGCTTTGCATCAACTATCTTATCTCCTTTCCAATAAATGAAAATATGTACACCTACGATGCTATTGAAATGAAGTATAAAATAGGTGTGGTTAAAAAAGACAAAGCGAATACTTCAAGGTATATTAGCTATTTTAATGTGATGCATTTAACTACTTTATCACAAGCAGACTGGTCTAAAGGAAGAATTTGGTTTAAACCACGAAGAGGGATATTCGGAATAGAAGTTTTAAAGGATATTAAGCAAAGTTCTGCCGATTATAAAAAATCATTTTGAGCGTAAGCTTTAAATTTTTCAAAACAGGTTATAAACCAGGGAGTATATAGCTCAGGAGAAGTAACTATTTCTTCTGAAATTTGATTTAAACTTGCGTTTTTCCAGTCGTTTGCTTCTTCTTTATTTATTGAAGGATGCTGGTCAGTTTTACCAATATAAACATGATCATATTCATGTTCTATAAGCTTGTTTGCTAATTCAGCTCTGTAGGTAAATTGAAATACTTCTTTTAATACTGCGCTAAGCCCCATTTCTTCATTAAGTCTTCTGTTTGCTGCAGATAATGTGCTTTCGTTTGGTAGTGGATGACTACAACAGGTGTTAGTCCATAGCAACGGAGTGTGATATTTATGAGCGGCTCTTTGTTGAAGTAGTAATTCGTTTTTAGAGTTTAAAATAAAAATAGAAAACGCTCTGTGTAACAAACCTCTCTTGTGCGCGTCTAGCTTTTCGCAAATACCTATTTGTTGGTTGTTTTTATCAACAAGAATTACATTTGTCATACTATTAAAACATCGCTAGGCATTGTATTGTTTTAACGCTTCTTCAAGGCAATCCATTGCTTTATTTAAATCATTATTGTTTAAAACGTAAGCAATTCTAACTTGTTTTTTACCAAGCTCGGGGTTACTGTAAAAGCCGGAAGCGGGTGCCATCATAACCGTTTCGTTTTTATGGCTAAAGCTTTCTAACAGCCATTGACAAAATTCATCAGTATCATTTACAGGTAGTTCAGCAACAGTATAAAAAGCACCTGTAGGTTTAGCTGTTTTTACGCCTTTCATTTTACTTAACCTATCAACTACAATATCTCTGCGCGTTTGATACTCACTAATAACGGTGTTAATATATGTATTAGGCGTTTTAAACGCTTCTTCTGCAAGAATTTGGCTAACAGTTGGTGGGCTTAATCTTGCTTGCGCAAACTTAGTTACAGCCTGTATTACTTCTTTATTTTTACTAATAAGTACTCCAATACGGCTTCCGCACATACTGTATCGCTTAGAAATAGAATCTATAAGTATTACGTTTTCATTTAAATCGTTAAAGCTTAATACGGAGGTGTGTTCTAAACCATCGTAACAAAATTCACGATACACTTCATCAGCAAATAAAAATAAATCTCGCTGTTGAACAATTGTTTTTAATTCAAGTAGCTCTTCTTTTGTATAAACTGTTCCGGTAGGATTACCTGGGTTGCAAATTAGTATTCCTTTTGTTTTGTTAGTGATTAATTTTTCGATGCTAGATATGGGAGGAAGCGCAAAACCGTTTTCCATTTTACTGGTTATGGTTTTAACAGTAATGCCTGCGGCTGTTGCAAAGCCATTATAGTTAGCATAAAAAGGTTCGGGTATAATTATTTCATCTTCGGGATTAAAACAACTTAAAAACCCAAAAAGCAAAGCTTCAGAGCCACCGGTAGTAACAACAATGTTTTCTGTTTCTACAGAGATATTAATTTGACTAAAGTATTTTTTAACTTCTTCCCTTAATCCTATTGTGCCCACAGAATTGCTATATGCAATAACTTTATCATCAATGTTTTTAAGTTTGTTTAATACATTACTTGGTGTTTCAATATCTGGCTGGCCAATATTTAAATGGTATATTTTTTTACCGTCTTTTTTTGCTTTTTCAGCAAAGGGTACAAGTTTTCTAATTGGGGAGGATGGCATTTCAACACCTTTTACCGATATAGTTGGCATATACTGTTTTTTTACAAATTTAATGAATGAATTAATGCCGTGCTTGATTTTTAGCGTTAAAAAGAAAGTATAATCTTAGCCTTCTAGAATAATACTGATTAAACACATTTCAAAAACGTAGTAAAACCTAGAAGCTTTTTAGCTTGCCTAAAAGATCACTGGGCTGCACTAGTTTTTGTTGGGTTTAATTGGTGTTATTATAGTAAGCGCATACAAATGTTGTTTTTAAAAGAGAAGTTTTAATTTATGTTGCTTATTGTTGAAACACAAAAGCCTAATTCCTCCCAAAAAAAAAAGCCCGAGCAATGCCCGAGCTAAATTTTAACTGTTTCTATGAAAAATTACTTCTCTACTGGAGCAGTAACTGAAGATTTTTTTACTGGAGACGTTTCTTCTGCTGGAGCAGCTGCTATAGAACCTTTAATTCTAATAACTTTACTTGGCTCGTTAGTAGCGTTAGATTTAATAGTAACCGATTTGTTAATTGGTCCTACTCTCTTAGAATCGTATTTTACTGGTAATTCAGCAGTTTCACCTGGTAAAATAGGCTTAAATTCTTCTGCTTTTTTAGGTACTGTACAACCACAAGAACCTTTTGTTTCTGCGATAATTAATGGTGCATCACCTGTGTTGGTAAACTTAAAAACGTAAGTAGCATCACCGTTTTGCATAAGGTTTCCGAAATCGTGAACATCTTTTTCAAATTCGATTTTAGGGCCGCCTTCGCCAATTGTTGATTGTGCAAATACACCAAAAGATGTAAATAAAACTGCCATAGAAAGGATAAAACTCTTCATAATTGTTACTTTTAATTTAGTCAAATATATTTATTTAATAACTCGCAGTCAATAATTCCAATGATAAAATTTGTTAACCGCATTATTGGACTGCACAACAATAATACAAATGATTTGGTTCAAAAAGTATGCCATAAGCGATTTTAAAGAATTATATAGTAAAAAAACATTGTTAAATACCCTCGAGATTGAACTTACAGAGTTAGGAGGCGATTACTTAAAGGGCACAATGCCTGTTAATGAAAAAACAGTTCAGCCTGCGCGAATATTGCATGGTGGCGCCTCTGTAGCTTTGGCAGAGAGCATAGGGAGCATTGCATCTAACCTTGTTATTGATACTTCAAAGTTTAATTGTGTTGGTTTAGAAATTAATGCCAACCACATTAGACCTGTTTTTGAAAACTCTGGCAAAGTGACCGGAATTGCAAAAGCAGTACATTTAGGCAGAAAAACGCATATATGGAATATTGAGATAAGAAGCCCAGAAGGTAAACTATCGTGTGTGTCTCGTTTAACTATGGCTATAATTCCTGTCGAAAAATGATTTTACATAAAGCTGATTTATTAGGGCATCCTTCTTCGGTTTACGCTTTAAAAAAGGTAAACGACATTTTGATTTCTGCCGGCTCAGGAGGGATTGTTGGTTCTTGGGATTTAAATTTGCTAAAGGCATCTGGTTTTTCTGTAAATGTTGGTAAAGCCGTTTACGCGATTGAGTATATTAAAAAAACAAACCTTTTACTTTTAGGGACTTCAGAAGGTAATGTTCATGTTATTGACCTCACTAAAAAGCAAGAAGTTAAGAACTTAGTTTTGCACAAGCTAGCTGTTTTTGATATTTCTTACAACGCATTCACCAACACAATTTTAACGGTTTCAATGGATGGATCGCTTACCCAAATTGATGCTAATACGTTTGAATTAGTAGATTATAAAGTGCTAACATCTGGTAAGCTCAGAAAAACTTTTTTTGATAATGAGTTAGCCTACATTTGTTGTGGTGACGGATATATTCGCGTTTACAATATGCAAATCAAGGGGCTTGTGTATTCTTTTTTAGCTCATGAACTTTCGGCTAATGTTTGTAAGAAAGCCCCCACTAAAAAGCAAGAATTGCTTTTTAGTGGGGGCAGAGATGCTATGTTGAATGTTTGGAAGCTTAATGGGGGAAATCCTCCTTCCAAAATATTATCTATTCCGGCACATAATTATGCTATTTACGACATGGCTATTTCTCCTAATCAAAAATATTTAGCAACAGCTAGTAGAGATAAAACCATTAAAATTTGGGATGTAAATGACTTGAGTTTGGTGCATAGAATAGACGTAAAATCAGATGCAGGGCACTCAAAATCGGTAAATGTTATTTGTTGGGAGGAAGAAGGGCTAATAAGTTCGGGTGATGATGCGATAATTAAAGTTTGGGACGTAGTATAGGTAGAGTAATGCGTTATTTTCTATATAAACTTTGGGTAAGATGAAGCAATCCGATTACTTTTGCCTTAAAATTTACTATCATGAAAGTTTCTCTCAATTGGATTAAAGACTTTGTGAATATTGATGCTTCTGTATCTGAGATATCTTCACGTTTAACGTCAACAGGCTTAGAAATAGGCGGAGAAGAAACCATTGAAAGTATAAAAGGTGGTTTAAAAGGATTTGTAGTAGGCCATGTTGAGCATATTGAAAAACACCCGAATGCAGATAAGTTAAAATTAACCAAAATAAATATTGGTTCAGCAGAGCCTTTAAGTATTGTATGTGGTGCACCTAATGTAGCCTTAGGGCAAAATGTGGTTGTAGCAACAATTGGTACAGTTATTTATGCGCCTAACGGAGAATCGTTTACCATTAAAAAATCAAAATTAAGAGGAGAGCTTTCAGAAGGAATGCTTTGCTCAGAAGTTGAGTTAAATTTAGGAACCGATAATAGCGGAATAATGGTTCTGAAGGATGATATTATACCGGGTTCACCAATTACGGATTACTATCCTATTTACTCAGATACCGTTTTAGATGTTGATTTAACACCTAATAGAACAGATGCTATGAGTCAGCTTGGTGTAGCCAAAGATTTATGTGCGTCTTATTACGATAAAGGTTATAAGATAACTACACCCGATGTATCCTCTCTAAAAATACCTGAGGTTAAGCCTAAAATTGAAGTTGTTATAGAGGATGAAAAAGCGTGTTTACGATACACTAGTGTTTCTATTAAAAATATTACAGTAAAAGATTCACCTGAATGGTTAAAAAATAGATTATTGGCTATTGGTATTCGGTCTATCAATAATATTGTTGATGTTACCAATTATGTAATGCATGAGCTAGGGTTACCATTGCATGCCTTTGATTCCGATAGGATTTTGGGAGGAAAAGTAATTATTAAAAAAGCTACCGAAGGGTCAGAATTTGTTACGCTTGATGGTGAAAAAAGAAAGCTATCTGAACATGATTTAATGATAAACAATGCTTCTGAACCAATGTGTATAGCAGGGGTTTTTGGAGGATTAACTTCTGGAGTAAGTACCGAAACAAAGAATATATTTTTAGAAAGCGCTTGTTTTGATAGCACATCGATTCGTAAAACAGCAAAACGTCAGCAGTTAAACACAGATGCATCGTACCGTTATGAGCGAGGTGCTGATATAAGTTTAACGCCACTATCATTAAAAAGAGCTGCTGCACTTATTGTTGAGCTGGCAGGCGGAGAAATTGATGGCGGAATATCTGATATTTATCCTTCCCCAAAAAACAAAGTAGAGATTGAATTTAATTTAAACGAGTATACTAGAATTATTGGCGAACCAATTGATGTTTCTGTAGTAGTTAAAATTTTAGAGAAATTGGAGTTTGAGGTTGTTAAAACTTCCTCCGAAACATTAATTTTAAAAGTTCCGTTTAGTAGAGTTGATGTTACACGACCTATTGATGTTGTGGAGGAGCTGGTTAGAATAGTTGGCTTTGATAACATTGCAACAACCGATAATAGTAATGTGTATTTCGCTAAAAAGTCTTTAGGGGATAAAAAAGCATTGGTTCGTAAGGATGTTTCTAATCTGTTGGTTGGGCAAGGCTTTCAAGAGGTGATAAATAATTCTTTAATGTCATCCTCAAAAGCAGAAAAATTTGGCTTTGAAAAAAATATAGGGTTAAAAAACGCCTTGAGTAATGAGCTAGATATACTTCGACCAGATTTAATTTTTAATTTGTTAGATACCTTATCTTACAATGTTAACCGCAAAAGAGAATCACTTTCCTTTTTTGAATTTGGCAAAGCATATGAAATAGATGCATATTCTGACAATGGATTTAAAGAGGTTGAAAAACTATGTTTACTTTCAAGCTTAGAAAAACAAAAAAAGTGGGATTCAGAATATAAGTCAGACTTTTATGTATTAAAAGCGAGCTTAGAAAGTATTTTAAATAAAGTTGGATTTTCAACTTCTGGGTTAAAAGTAAAAGAGTTTTCTAATGATCGCATATCTCATGGAATTCAGTTTTTAATAAAAAAACAAGCTATAGCAAGTATAGGTTTAGTATCTAAAAACCTATTGAAAGCATTTGATATTGATAGGGATGTGTATTTTGCTGATGTTCATTTTAATGAGATTTTAAAAAGTATGCCCACTGGCCTACAATACAAGCAAATAGTTAAATTCCCGTTAGTAAATAGAGATTTAGCGTTACTAGTTGAAGAGAATATCAGCTTTAACGATCTTGCGAAGAAAGCAAAAGAATGCGAACAGAATTTATTAAAAGAAGTTGATGTTTTTGATGTTTATAAGGGTAAAAACCTACCTGAAGGTAAAAAGTCTTACGCGCTTCGTTTTACCTTATCAGATGTTAAAGAAACACTAACCGATAAAAGAATTGAGGCTTCTATGAAAAAAATTCAAGACGGTTTAATGAAGGCTTTTAAAGCGGAGATTAGGTAGTAAAGATTAATGCGGGATAATCTTATTTCTAAAATAGGTTTCGTTATTGTTGTAAATGCACTGGTAAAACCTGTGTGGATTTTCGCAATAGACCGCACTGTTCAGAACATAGTAGGGCCAGTTGAATACGGGGCTTATTTTTCTTTATTTTCATTATCAGTAATATTAAGTTTTTTTCTTGATTTAGGAATAACCAATTACAATAACAGAAATATAGCTAAGTATTCTTTTCTGTTACCAAAGTATATTAAACACTTACTAAGTGCAAAGTTGGTATTGTGCCTGTTGTATTTATTGATTTTAATGGCAATAGGTTTTTTGTTGGGATATGAAGGTTCTTTACTTCGTGTTTTGTTTGTACTAGGTTTGAACCAGTGTATGAGCTCACTAATACTTTATTTTAGATCTAATATAAGTGCTTTACAAAAGTTTACTGCAGATAGTATTTTTTCTATTGCAGACAAATTGTTGATGATATCGTTTCTTACCCCGATATTGTTCTTTTCTTTTTATAAAGACATAACAATAGACCTATTTATATACACACAGTCTGTGAGTTATACAGTTGTTTTATGTGTTATAGCATTTTATAACTATTCTCAAATTAGTGTTTTTCCTGCATTAGCGATTAAACAAGACTTTTTAATGATAATATTAAAAAAGAGTTATCCTTATGCACTACTTACCTTATTGGTTTCTATGTATTTGCGTTCAGATTCTATAATGATTGAACGGTTATTAGAAGACGGTAAAAAACAAGCAGGTGTTTATGCGCAGTCATTCAGGTTAATTGATGCAATTTCAATAGTTGGTTATTTGTTTGCCGGAATTTTATTGCCTTTAATGTCTAAACAAATTAAAAATAAGGCCAATGTGAAAAAAACTTTTATTGATTCAAGTAAACTACTCCTATGGTTTGTTATTGTAATTTCTTTAAATAGTTTTTTCTTTGCTAAAGAAATAATAAATGCACTTTATGTTAATGCTCCGCAAAGTTCTGTTTTAGTGTTTTCAGTATTATTATTTACACTAATTCCTGTAGGAGTTTATTACACGTTTAGTACTTTTTTGACTGCTAACGGTAATATTCGATTACTTAACATAATTTCAGCAGTAAGTTTAGGATTAAATGTTGTGTTAAATTTCATTTTAATTCCTGTTTATGGAGCGTTAGGTGCTGCAATAGCGAGTCTTTCTACACAATTACTAGCATCAATATTTCATGTGTACTGTGTTAAAAAAATCATACAAATTCCGTTTAATAAAGGCTACTTTATTAAAGGGCTTCTTACTATTTTAGTTTTAGTATTTCTTAATTTTTTGAATGGTAATTTTATTGTTTTTAATCTATCATGGTACTTTCTTTACTTATTATTTAGCGTTGTAGTAGCATTACTACTAGTGCTTTTAAAGCTAATTGATTTAAATATGAATACATTAGATCTAGTTTCAAAGCACAAAAACTGATTAATTTCATACTTTTGTGTTTCAATTTTTAGAGATGAGCAACACAGATAAAGAAAATGATTTCTTCCAATCATTAGATTTGGTAGATTTTATAGTAAGAAATTATAAAAAGCTGGCTTATGTTGCAATAGTTGCTTTTATACTTTCTGCAGTAGTTTCCTTACTTATCCCTCCAAAATTTAAGTCAACTGTTATTTTGTTTCCTGCAAAAACAAACTCATTATCAAAGTCTTTATTTGTTGATGATCCTACGGGTAAAAAAGACGTTATGCAGTTTGGTGAGGAAGAAGATGCCGAACAAATGATGCAGATTTTATATTCTGACGATATACTGTCAAAATTGAATGCTAAGTATAATTTAATGCGTCACTATGATATTGACAGTGATGACGAGTATAAATACACCAACCTGGGCCAAGAGTTTGAGGATAATGTAAGTTTTAAGCGTACCGAATACCAATCTATTAGAATAGATGTTTTAGATGAATACCCAGATACAGCTGCAATGATGGCAAATGATATTGCTTCATATATTGATTCTGTTAAAAGAAGAATTCAAAAACAGCGAGCTGTAGATGCTTCTAAAATACTAAAGTTTGAGTACGATCGTTTGTTAACTCGTATCGAGGGTATGGAAGATGATTTGATGTTTTATAGAGAAAAAGGGGTTTTAGAGTTTGAAGTGCAGGTTGAAAAATATAGTGAGCAATTGGGTATAGCAATTAATGCGGGAAGAAAAGATGCTGAAAGACTGTTGCAGAGTAAGCTTGATACGTTAGCTAAATATGGTGCAAAGCAAGAAGCTTTAACTGAGCAAATACTATTAGAACGTGAGCGTTTAATTGGGTTGCTAGAAGCTTATGAAGAGGCAAGGGTTGATGCAGAAAGGCATTTACCATCAACATTTATTGTAAATAAAGCAGTTCCTGCAGAAAAAAAATCTTATCCTGTTCGTTGGTTAATTGTACTGGCTTCTACACTTTCGGCATTATTATTTGCTATAATTACATTAGTATTTTTAGAAGAATACAATAAAAAAGCAACTCCTGCTTCTTAAAACTTAAAACAGTTTAATCACTTTGAGAGATAAACTATTTTATCCTATTACAATTGGTTTTGTTGCTCTAATAAGCGTTTTTATAGCTTTTGAACAATACTGGGCTTTAGCAATTAGCGCTGGTTTACTCGTAGTACTGTCTCTTTTTTTAAAATTAGACTCTTTTTTTTATTTACTTTACTTTTTAACTCCTTTGTCTGTAAACGTAGAGAATGTTGGAGGAGGGGTAGGCATGACTCTGCCAACAGAACCTTTAATGTTTGGCTTACTTTTGTTTTTACTTGCAAAAATGATGTTTGCTAAAAACAGAGGTGAGTTTGAGTTTGGTCATCCAATGACAAAGCTTATTCTGTTTTATCTTTTTTGGTTATTAGTAACTACCATTACTAGTTCTATGATGGCCGTCTCGTTAAAATTTCTTCTGGCAAAACTCTGGTTTGTATTTGGTTTTTATTTCTTGGGTGTTTCAGTATTTAAAAGAGCTCCGTTAAAAAATATGAAACGAACGTTGTGGTTGTATTTAGTTCCATTAATGGGAGTTATTATTTATACTTTAATTAGGCATACTTTTTTTAAATACGATGAAAAAGCTGCTCACTGGGTGATGCAACCCTTCTTTAAGGACCATACTATTTACGGTGCTATTTTAGCAATACTAGCTCCATTCGTAGTTTACGTATCTTTTAAAAAGCATAAAAATATTAATACCTACATATTTATTATTAGCTTGCTAATAACTTTTATTGTTGGTTTGGTTATGAGCTATACAAGAGCTGCTTGGGTTAGTTTAGCAGGGGCATTTGTGTTGTACCTTATACTTTTGCTTAGAGTGAGGTGGTACGTTTTATTAACAACGGGGATGTTATGTTTAGGCATGATCTTTAATAATTGGGATCAAATTTTATTAAAGCTTGAAAAAAACAAACAAGATTCTTCTGATGATTTGGTTGAGCATGTACAATCTATTTCAAATATTGCTTCTGACGCATCAAATTTAGAGAGGTTAAATAGATGGGGAAGTGCTTGGAGGATGTTTTTAGAAAAACCAATTTTAGGCTGGGGGCCAGGAACATACTCATTTCAGTATGCACCATTTCAGCATTCTTCACAGTTAACAATAATTAGTACAAATTTTGGAGATGGAGGAGGTGCTCACAGTGAGTACTTAGGGCCATTATCTGAAACGGGATTAATAGGGCTTTTGCTGGTAATAGCTATAATTGCTTACGCATATTATATTTCTATACGTAACTATTACATAATTAAAAATGTGCAGTTGAAAAGGTTGCTTATAACTGTTATTTTAGGTTGGAGCACCTACATTGCTCACGGAGTGTTAAATAATTTTTTAGATACTGATAAAGCTTCTGTTCTTTTTTGGGGTGCAATAGCTTTCTTTGTCGCTGTTGACATAGGATTAAAAAACGGAACAGTAGAATCTAAAGCTGTATTATCTGTTACAAAAAGCGACAGCTGAGTAAAGCAATATCATCTACATATGGCATTGTACCTCTGTGATTTTCTAACTGGTTTAAAATTTGTTTATTAAGGCCTAAAATTGGTTTGTTGATGTTTTTTCTTGCAACAACTTCAATCTTATCTAAATCAAAATCTTCTCCTTGTTCGTTTGCTAAATCAACAATACCATCTGTATAGCAAATTAAGATAGCATTTTTATCAAGTTTTATCCTTCCTGCCGACATTTGTGGTATTACATCTAACATTCCTACACCAGTGCATCCCTCTTCAAGATAGTATGCTCTATTTTTATTGATTAATAATGGAGGATAGTGAGCTGCATTAATATATTTGAGTATTCTCGTTTTGTTATTATAAACAGCTAAAAATAGTGTTACAAAGCGTTCGCCATTAGCACTTTCAATAACTTTAGAGTTTAATTCTTCTACTACCTCTTCAAGTGTATTAAAATACCTGAGCATTGCTCTTAGGTTTGCCTGAAAATTGGCCATAAGTATAGCGGCAGACATCCCTTTTCCGCTTACATCAGCTACACAAAAAACAGACTCATCATCGTTAATTTTAATAAAGTCGTAATAATCTCCACCAACTTTAGAATGAGGTAAATATTCGGCTTGCACTTCAAAAATGTCGTTATTGGGCAATGTTGTAGGGAACAACATGCTTTGCATTTCAGAGGCTAGCTCTAGCTCTTTTTGCAATAATTTTTGGTTAACATTTTCTTTTTCTAATCTTTTGTTTTCGATAGCCACAGATATAACATTACCCAAGGTTTGAATAAAGGGTAAATGTTTAATAATGGGGCTAATTCGTAATTCTTGTTCATCCAAGTCCCCAAGCAATATATAAGCTAATGGTACTGAATTTTGAACAATAGGTATTACACTATCAAAAGAAGAAATATTATCTGCTTTTGTAGATGTTTCAATAAATTGAATTTCATATATAGATGTTAACTGCTTCTCAACATCTATATTTAAAAATTTTTCGTCTACCCCAAAGCCAAGTACTTGCTCCCATTTTTTTTTAGAGTTTTTCAAAAACATAATAGCTCTTCCAATACCCAATGGTGTTTTAAGAATAGATTCAAAAATTTCAAAGAGGCTTTCAGAAGACGCGTTATTGTTTATCCCTTTAGTAACTTCTAAAAGCATATTTAACTTTAAGTCTTTGATGCGAGATTTAGATTTTTTTCTATCTAATTTTTCTGCTTTACTAATATCCACTTTTATTTATGTGTTATTTTCTTAAAAGGTAATATTATTTTTATAAGAAAGAAAGGTATTTTAGCCTTTAGTTAACTGTCTTATTTTCGCCATTTCTCTTAGTTTTTTAGAGGATTCTATCGCAGGAATTCCAAAGTAATTTTTGTCTCCCTGAAGGCTCTTACTCACTCCAGATTTTGCTAAAATAGTGGTGTTATCGCCTAGGTTGATATTACTTCCAACACCAACTTGTCCCCAAAGAATACTATTGTTACCAATATTAGTGACACCAGCAATGCCACACTGTGCAGCAATTAGGCAATTTTCACCTATAGTAACGTCATGTCCAATATGTACTTGGTTATCTATTTTAGTTCCTTTTCCAATTAAGGTGTTGTTTGTTACTCCTCTATCAATAGTGCAACCAGATCCAATTTCAACATCGCTTTCAATTGTAACAGATCCGCAAGAGTTAAATTTAGAAAATTTTTCTTCTTTTTTATTATAGTAAAATGCATCTGAGCCAATAGTTGTGTTAGCGTGAATAATAACATTATCACCTATTGTGGTGTTCTCATAAATAACCACATTAGGGTGAATGGTACAATTTGATCCTATCTTTACATTTTTACCAATAAATACATTCGGAAAAATAGTACTATTTTCTTCTTTAATAAAATTTTTATTTATACAGCTCGCCTGTTTATTTAAAGGGTTAAAATACTTAATAACCGAATTAAATGCATAAAAGGGGTTAAGACAAAACAATAAAGTTTTGCCCATATGATTCTCTACTTTTTTATCAATAAAAATAAAGCTAGCATTGGAGCTTAATGCTTTTTCATAATATTTTGGATGGTCTACAAAAGCTAGATCTCCAGGTTCAACAAAATGAATTTCGTTAATTCCGGTTACAATATCATTTGCATCGCCATTAATTATTTCTGCTGAGGTAAGTTCTACTATTTGAGATAGTTTAACTTTTTCAAGAAACTTCATATTATTAAGCCTTAACTCTTTCCATATAGGCGCTGTTTTTGGTGTCAATTTTAACTTTATCGCCAATATTAATAAACAATGGTACTTTTATTTCTGCGCCTGTTTCGAGTTTAGCGGGTTTCATTGCGTTAGTTGCTGTGTCTCCCTTAATTCCTGGCTCAGTATAAGTAATGTCTAACTCAACATGCATAGGTAGTTCGCAGGTTAATATTTCTTCATCTTGTACATCAAACAGTAACTCAACAAAGTTTTCCTCTTTTAAAAATTCCCATCCATCAACGGCCGATTTATCCATTTGAATTTGCTCATAGGTATCTGTATTCATAAAGTGATATGTATCTTGATCCTTATAAAGAAATTGATATTTTCTCCTTTCCACTCTAACTACATCTAGTTTTGATCCTGCAGGAAATGTGTTGTCTAGTACTTTACCTGTTTTTAAGTTTCTAAGCTTTGTTCTAACAAAAGCAGGACCTTTACCTGGTTTTACGTGCAAGAACTCGATAATTGAATATATACCATGATTATATCTAATGCATAATCCGTTTCTAATGTCTGATGTGTTTGCCATTTTAATTTTTTTTAATTATTTATTTTATTTGCTTTCAAGCCACATTCTAAATAGGTTCTGAAGGATGTTACTTCAGGTGTATAACCTACCGGGCTTAATAATAGTTTTTCGTCTTTTGATAACAACGCGTAGTAGGGTTGTGAATTATTTACAAATGTTTCGGTTTGAAAAGTAGCCCATTTATCACCAATTGTTCTGATTTTTTTCTTTTGTCCATTTTCAGAAATAAACATGTGTTGATCAGAATTGGCTAGTTTTTCTCTGTCATCTACATATAATGAGATCAAAACATAGTCTTGATTTATGATTTTAAAAACTTCGGGTTTATTCCAGACGTTCTCTTCCATTTTACGACAATTTACACATGCCCATCCAGTGAAGTCAAGCATTATTGGCTTATTTACCTTTTTTGCGTAAGCTAAGCCTTCCTCATAATCGTGAAAGCAATTCAAATTGAGCGGACAGTGATTGGGATGAATCCAGCTATATCCAGCGGGAGGTGCTAATCCACTTAATAAAGATAAAGGAGTGAATGTTTGGGTGTCTTCATTATATTTAAATCCTGTACAAAGGTAAATTGCTCCACTTAAAAAGGCTCCTATAAGTATGATTCTGAAGATAGAGAATTTGCGAATTGGTGAGTCATGAGGGAATTTAATAACCCCCATGAGATATAGCGCAGCGCAAACACAAATAATTATCCAAATCGCTAAAAATAATTCATAGGTAATAAGGTTCCAATGTGAAACTAAATCGGCATTTGATAAAAATTTAAAGGCAAGTGCAAGCTCAATAAATCCTAAAATCACTTTTACTGATGTTAGCCATCCTCCAGATTTTGGTAAGCTATCTAGCCAGCTAGGGAAAGCAGCAAATAGGCCAAACGGTAGGGCCAACGCTAATCCAAATCCTGTCATGCCAGAGGTTAATTGCATCGCTCCTCCATCAGAACTTAATGAACCAGCTAGTAAAGAACCAAGAATAGGACCGGTACATGAAAAAGAAACAAGCGCTAATGTTAATGCCATGAAAAAGATTCCTATTATACCTCCTGCACTCGAAGCTTGATCAGCTTTATTGGCAATACTGCTTGGTAAAGTAATTTCAAAATATCCAAAAAAGGAAATCGCAAATACAATAAACACGACAAAAAATGCCAGATTTAAGTAAATGTTTGTTGAAATTGTATTTAAAATATTGGGGTCTATACTATCAAGTACATGAAACGGAATGCTTAAAACAACATATACCATTAATATGAAAAAACCATAAAGTATCGCATTTGAAACTCCTTTGTTATTTTTATCGCCTTTAGTAAAAAAACTAACTGTAAGTGGTATCATTGGGAACACACAGGGTGTTAACAAAGCAAGTAATCCACCTAAAAAACCTAGTATAAAAATAGATAAGTTGCTTTTAGTTGCTACTTTTTCTTCTGAAACATCACATGTGCTTAAAGGGTTGTTAATGTCTATTGTTTTGCTTTTATATGAAAATTTAGAGTCAGTATTTATTATATTTTTAGAGCTATCTTTTAGTACAACTTCATCATCACTTGTAGTAGTTGTACTAAATGAATTAGTTTCTAAAGCTAATTTATCTGACTTAGGAATGTTAGCTTCTGTTTGATCAATTGCATTATTAGGAGGTGAACTCTCTGGAGTTTTCTCTTTTAGCGGTTTTTCTTGTGTGTCAGGCTCTGTAGCTTTTGAATATGGTAGGTCAAAGCTGTAGCTAATGTATTTTGGAGGAAGGCATTTTTCTTCATCACAAACCATGAATTCTACTTCTCCTTCTAGAGCAGTGGAGCTTAGGATTTCTATTTTTTGCTTGAAGGTAACTTTGTTTTCAAACCAGCCTAGTTCCATATCAAAATTTGGGTCATATTCTTTTAATGGGCTTGGTTCAATTACTTTGTTATTAAACTTAATTTTTTCGTTAGGAGTAAATGTAAATGTTGTTGGTATTGGACCTCCTTCATCAATGTTTTGTGAATATAAATGCCAACCATTTTCAATTGTAGCTGTAAATTTTAATTCATATTCATTATTTGAAATTTCAACTTTTTCAAATTCCCACTTTACAGGGTCAAAAATTTGAGAAAAGGATTGGTGGGTAAATAAAACTGCAATTAATATAAAAATGAGTTTTCTCATGCTACTATACTTTATTTTTAATGTTGGAAATAAACCTTTCTTTAGCTTCACTTTTATTGTCCCAGTTATATTTATTACTTAATTCGTTCTCAATAAATGGCATAAGTGTTTCTAAATTTTCGTGCTCTTTAATTTGATTCATTGATACATGAAACTCGTACGGATCGTTATTAAAAAGTTCTTTTTGAAAAAACAACCTGTCATTTAAGTCAAAGCTTAATAGCTTAATGCTAATATTTTTATCAAGACTGTTATTTAAATCAGTAGTATAACTTTTCTCTCCAACAGTTTCATTTAAGTTTAATCGTTTAACATCAGTGGGGGAAGGTTTTTCTTGGGGGGAAATTGGTTCTTCTATTTCAGAATTTGTTGTTTTTTCCTCAATCTGTTCTGTATGATGTTCTTCGTTGGTAACTGGTAATTCTTTTTCGGTAGTTTCTACTAACTCTGGCTCAACAGTTACTTGATTGTTTTCATGAATTTGTTTTTCAACTTTTTCTTCACTTACAAGATTTACTTTTTCAATATTAATTGAATTAACTTTTTTTAAAATCTCTTCACCTTTTTTATCCACCAAAACATTGAATTCTATACTTTGAATTGTGTTAGCCGCCTCTGAAATACTTTGTTTAGCTTTAAGTATTAACTCAAGTTTTTTAGATTGTTTATAATCTTTTAAAAACTTATTTACTTCTGATATACAGTTGTTTAGGTGGTCTAAAAGTTCGTTTTCGTTATTCACAGTGTTTAAATTGTATGGGTAGACGATTGTGTTGTACTAAATTTACATAAATTTTAGAGATGTACAGAGAGAACAACCTCGAAACCGTTCGTGAAAGTAAGGGAAGTATTGAAGTGATTTGCGGCTCTATGTTTTCTGGTAAAACAGAAGAATTGATACGCAGATTAAAACGTGCAAAAATTGCAAAGCAATCTGTTGAGATTTTTAAACCAAGCAATGATACTCGCTACCACGATACTAATGTTGTGTCTCACGATGCAAATTCAATTACATCAACACCAGTAACCAGTTCATCAAATATTTTACTATTAGCAGATAATATTGATGTTGTAGGAATTGACGAGGCCCAGTTTTTTGACGATGGACTAACAGAAGTTTGTAATAAACTCGCTTTTATGGGGTCTAGAGTTATTATTGCTGGTTTAGACATGGATTTTAAAGGGATTCCTTTCGGTCCAATTCCTAGTCTAATGGCAATTGCAGACTCAGTTACAAAGGTTCATGCAATTTGTATGCAGTGTGGTAACTTGGCTTTATTTTCTTACAGAATTGCTGAAGGTGAACAAACTGTACTGCTTGGTGAGAAAAACGAATATGAACCACTTTGCAGAGGTTGCTATTCTAAAGTCAAATAAATTCAAAGCATATATTTACGTTCTGAGTCTAGCTTTATAAAAATAAACAGCAGTATGGTAAATGCCCAAAGAGAGGATCCTCCATAGCTAAAAAACGGAAGTGGAATTCCTATTACAGGAACTAAACCTATTGTCATGCCTACATTAATGGCAAAATGAAAAAAGAAAAGACTCGCTACACAATACCCATAAATTCTTGAAAATACCGCCTTTTGTTTTTCAGCTGCTTCTATAATTAGGGTTATTAATAATAAATAAAGAATTATTAGTACCGTAGTGCCAATGAAGCCCCATTCTTCACCAATTGTGCAGAAAATAAAATCGGTTCTTTGCTCAGGTACAAAGTCATATTTAGTTTGAGTGCCGCTTAAATATCCCTTGCCAAAAAATCCACCAGAACCAATGGCTATTTTAGACTGATGAACATTGTAACCAACCCCTGAAGGATCGTTCGTTATGCCTAACATTTCGTTAACTCTGTTTCTGTGTCTGTCTTTTAATAATGGACTATTAAATCCCCAACTAACAGCTCCCATAAAGGTTATTATTACTGTAGACCATATTATTGTATTTTTGACAAATATTTTCGAATTTGTTTTTTTTGGTAGGATGCTCTTTAAAATGAGAAATGTGATGATGGGAATTAAAACAAAGAATTGATGAAGTCCTGTTATTTTCTCGCTAACAGTCTGGTGAAAAAAGTCTAGTTTTAAACCGGAGTTTTGTAAGTATACTGTTAATAAAAATAAAGAGATAGCTGAGAATCCGATACCTAAAATCCATCCAGGAAAGCCTTCTCTATACAAAGCAAAATAAAATGCTAAAAAGACAACAGCTGAACCTAAATCTGGTTGCATTGCAATAAGTGCTATTGGTGCTAGAATGATGCCTGCAATTTTTAGAAACGTTTTTAAGTGATTTATAGTTTTTGTGTTTTCACTAATATACTTTGAAACAAATAGTGCAGTCGCAAACTTTGCAAATTCTGTTGGCTGAAATGCAAAAGGACCAATATTGAACCAAGACCTAGCTCCTTTATGTTCAGAACCTATTACTAAAACCAGTGCCAAGCAACCAATGAATATTCCGTAAATTATTACACTAAATGACCTATAGAAATTAACGTCAACAATTAAAATTATAAATGCTAGTAAAAACGAAGCTCCTATCCATATTAATTGTTTGGAATAACTTGGTAAATCAACGACCTCTGTATATGTTGTGGAGTATATGTTTAGCCAACCTACAAAAAGTAAGATAAGATAAATTGAAATTATCCATGGATTTAAATTTGTAAGTAGAGCCTGTCTTTTCCGCATGCTAAAATTTAACCGTGGATGTGTTCTTTTTTACCATAGTTTTTAACTACTTCTGCTTCAAATGCTAAAAAGTCGTTCCAAAGTTTGTCAACGTCCATGATGTCTTTACCATATTTTTTAGCAAAGGCAAGAAAAGTAGTGTAATGATTTGCTTCACTAATCATTAATTGACGGTAAAACCCAGAAAGTTCAGTGTCGTTAATGTTCTCGGAAAGAATTTTAAAACGTTCACAACTTCTTGCTTCAATTATTGCAGATAATAACAGCTTGTAAATAAGTATATTTTCTTTGTTTGCTCCTGTATTAAAAAATTGCCTTAACTCGTTTACATAATTATCTCTCCTTTCGGGCCCTAATTTTAAACCTCTTGCTTTTATATGATCATGAACCATTTTAAAATGATCTAATTCTTCTTGAGCAAGTTTAATCATTTCAGTAACTAAGTCTTCCTTTTCTGGATATCTGACCATAAAAGAAATTGCTGCAGAAGCTGCTTTTTGTTCGCAATAAGCATGATCTGTAAGTATCTCTTCTAAATTTTTTTCTGCAATATTAGCCCAGTTTGGATCGGTAGGAAGTTTTAAATTTAGCATGTTACTTAATCAAATTAATGTTTCCTTTATATTCCACAATTTTATTATTGAATCCCAAGGCTTTTACAGTAACAGCGTAAGTATCCATCACTTGTGGTTTGCCTTTATAGGTTCCGTCCCAGCCTTGATTTAAGTCTTGTGGGTTACTATAAACCAATTCTCCCCAACGGTTATATATATTAAATTCAAGAAGCTCCTTTATACCCCATCCCTTCACGTATACTATGTCGTTTTCTCCGTCATTGTTTGGAGTAAATGCAGTAGGAGTCGTTGCTTTTACTTCTGTAATAATTTCTACTTTGGCAAAAATCTCTGTGTTACTACAATCTAGGCTGTCGGTTATCAGTAAAGTATACTCTGTATCTTCTGAAGGAGTTAAGATTGGGTTCGGGCAGTCAGAACAGCTTAAACCTTCTACTGGAGTCCATAAATATATGTAACCTACATTAGGAGAAACGAGTACATCATAATTAATGCTTTCTCCTAAGATAATGGTTGTGTCAAATAAGCTTTCTGATGTAAACTGTGCGCTAAAAGTTCCGAGTATTTGAACGTTTATTGAATCTTGAAATTCACAACCATTTGTATCATTAACAATAATTTGAACAGAATAACTACTATCATTAAAACTAGTGGTACTAAGACCTGAATTTTCAGATAAATATGCGGTTTCAGAAAACCAAAATACTGAGTCTGCCGTAACAGCTGGCGCAAATGCCGAAAGAGGAATAGAGTCTCCGAAACAGATAGAAGTATCTGGAGAAACCATTAATCCAGCAATTGTTCCTACATAAACATTTTTATACGTTGTATCTATACATCCTGTCTCTATATTTGAAATAGATAACCCAACTTCGTATGTGCCGTTTTCCGAAAATTCATAAGTAAGCTGTGTGCTATCAAATACGGTAACTCCTTCCTCCAAAAACCATTGGTAAGAGTCAGCATTTAGTGTAGTGTTGGTGGATAAAGAAATAACTGAAGATTCTGAGCAAAGAATGCTATCAGACAATTCGAAGTCTGCTGATACCAGGTGAACAAATAATTCTTCTGATATTGCTTTTTCGCAGGCAGTATCTGATCTGAAAATTAAATTAGGGATTACAGTTCCCACAACATTATCATAGATGTGGGTAATTGTATCGCTAGTTACATCAATTGCTCCTTTTCCATTTCCGAAATCCCAATCATAACTAGATACATTATCTAAAGAATCAATAACAAAAGTTATGGTTCCTCCTTTACAAATAGTGTCAGGGAAAAATGAAAATTCAGCATAAGGGCCATTTATACTAATCAAGTTTATTTTTTTAATAGTGTCTGAGCACCCTCCTTTAGTATATGCAATTAGGCTTACGTCATAATTACCTATGTTAGGATAAACATGACCAGGGTTTTGTATGCTGTCAGCAAATGTGGCATCACCAAAGTCCCAATACCAATCGTTTATTTCAAAGTTTGATTGTGACTCATCTGTAAACTGAATAAAGCCTGGGTAGCAGCCAGTAGATGTTGGGCTAGCCGTGAAATCAGCGTTGGGTGCAACTTCAACTATTACGCCATTTGTGTCAGTAAGGCTATCAATACATCCCCTAACTGGGTTTATTGACACCAGTTGAATATTGTAGAACCCACTATCTGTAAATACATGAGATGGAGACTGTAAGTCAGATGTATTACCATCACCAAAATCCCACTCAAATAATAGAGGATTACCCGATGAAGAGTAAGATGAATTTTGAAAAGTTACAGTATCACCTAAACAAATATTTTTATGATCTGGACCGAAGTCAAATATTGTTGCAAAAACTCTAACCGGTGGAGTGCTATAAAATGACGTACAACCTAAAGAGTCTGTTATAAGAAGTCCAGGGTTATAAGATCCGGCATTAGTAAATGTGTAGGTCGGATTTTGAATTGTATCTGTTCCTCCATCTCCATATATCCAGCTATAAGAGCTAATACCATTTTGACTAATAGATGAGTCAGTAAAATTTATTAATAGGTCCGCACATCCTTCTACTTGATCATAACCGAAAAAAGAATCTATAAAGCCTACATTAATATTCATTTGATTAGTATCTGCACAACCATTAGTATCAGAAACAATTAGCTGTACAGTATAATCTCCAGAGTCTAAAAATTGATATTGCGCTTGCGGACCTTTATAAATTGTAGTATCAGACCCAAAAGTCCAACTATAGTCTGTAGCGCCAGTTGTAGATGAAGCACTAAACGATTCAGTTAGACCTAAACATACAACAGGGTCAGGATCGTTAAAAACAGGCGATAAATTTGAAACAATAGTTCCAATTACATTTTCATGAATGCAACCAGTATTCGTATCTACACCAATAATAGCAGCTGTATACTGTCCTGTTTGATATGTATGTGTAATAATCTCGTTTTGGGAGGAATCAATGTCTGAGCCATCACCAAAATCCCAGTACCACAAATCAGCTCCTAAATTAGTGAACGTAAATGTTCTCTTATCTGATGAGTCGCAATTTACAGTGGTTGTTGGAATTACAACTGGGGATATTATGTATATAGCACTGTCAATTATTAAACTATCACGACATTCATTGTGGCCGATAAACAAAGAAACGGTCATGTAGCCAGTATCAACGTACATGTGCCCAGGACTAGAAAATAACCCAAATGTACCGTCACCAAATAACCAGTAATAGTCGTCAATTATGTTTGTATCTGTACTCAAGTTCTGAAATAGTACGTTTTCTTCCGCACAAACAGAGTCTTGAAAAATGCTGAAATCTGCTGTTTGTTTAATGCCAACATTAATTGAAGTAACTTCTTCATGTGTACATCCAGATACATCAGTAACAGTAACGGTGACAAAATATATTCCAGAATCGTTAAAGACATGTGTCTCAGATTGGTTGCTAGAAGTATTACTTACCCCAGAATTTGGATCATCAAAATTCCATTCCCATGATGCAACAGAGTCTAAATTATTACCTAAAACATTTCCACTGAAATCTACAGTTAGTGGTGCACATCCACCCGTTTCTGACTTGGTAATACTAGGTTTCAAATCAAATATAAATAGCACGCTATCCTTACTTACAAAATCTGTACATCCAATAGCGTTAGTGACTGTGAGTGATACGTCTAAATAGCCTTCTTGCTCAACTAAAATACTTGGGTTTTGAAGATTAGATGTATCACCACTACTTAAATTCCAATCCCAACTATCAATATTATTAACGCTTTCTGAATTATCTGTGAGGTTTAAGCTAAAAGGTGATTGACATGAATAAACTGGATCAGTTATAAAATCAGCACTAATTTTATCTACATAAATTGAATCTACTAACGTATCATTACAGCCTCCAGTGCCGGTAATGAATAGTGTGACATATTGAATTCCTTCAGCACTATCAGGGATATTTATCTGTCCGTTAGCCCCATTTATAGTTCCACAGCAATCCCACACCCAACTAAAGTTTGTTGCTCCATTATTAATTGCAGAAAAGCTTAATGATTCGCCATTACATAGGGTGTCTTTACTAAAAAAAATGTCTGTAGCTACATTACCTAAATTAACATAATTGATATTTGTTACTGAATCAATACATCCAGCAGAATTGGTTACTGTTAATGAGACGTTGTAAGATCCTGTGTCATTAAAAATTATTGATGGAGACTGTAGATTAGAAGATTGTCCGTTTTCAAAAGTCCAATTATAATTCGTAAACGGTCCGCCCGTGCTATTGTTTTGAAAATTAACTGTGTGTGGAGTTTCACAAGAGTTTGGGTTGCCAGTTGTACCAATAATTGCATTTGGTACATCAAGTACTTTTATATAATCAGTTTTGCAGATAGTGCCTTCCGAAGGGCCTCCACATCCGTTGGAGTCTATAATGGTAAGACAAACTGTAAAGTCACCAGGTGTATTATAAGTATATAAAATATTTTCTCCTGTAGTTGTGGAGTCAAAAGAGTTTCCGAAAAACCATTGTAATGAAGAGATTCCGGCATCGGCCTCTATACTTTCATTTAAAAAATTGGTAGTAAAAGGTGCGCATCCTTCGTTGGATGAGGTACTAAAATCTGGTGTTGGATGTTCAAATACACAAATGTAATTTTCTATTGAAAGTGTATCGGTATCTGTGCCGTTTGAAACAATTAAACTAACATCATAACAACCCGGAGAACTGTATGTTTTAGTTAAAATAGAGTCATTGCCTGTGATTGGGGCGCCTTCACCTAAAGACCAAATTCTTGAAGTAATGGGCCCAGAAATACTAGTGGAAAAATCTGTAAAAACGACATTTGTAAGCGGAACGCAACCTTTAATTTTATTTGAACTAAAATTTGCAGTAATCTGAGCGTAACTTGAAAAGCTAATGCTTACAGATAACACGAAAATAAGAAGTAAATTTCTTAATTTCATTACCTTCGTCATGTTTAAAAAAAAGAGCATTTAGTTAATAAGGTTTTTAATTTCGGGTTAAAGATCTGAATTTAAAAATACAATTCGTTTTTTAAACAAAAAAAATATTACTTTTAAAACCTTGAGATATTATAAAACATATTTATTTTGCTTTGGATTGGCGTTTCTGACTATCAAACAATGCGTTAGTCAAGATATTCATTTTTCACAAAATAATTTAGCCCCTACAACTGTTAACCCAGCTAGTACGGGCGATTTTAATGGTTCCTTTAGAGTAGGTAATATTTATAGAAGGCAGTGGGCTTCTATTTCAACTCCATTTATAACAAATGCATTAACGTATGATCAATCAATTTATCAGAATATTTCCAAATTAAGTGGGGGAGTTTCTGTAATTTATGATCGTTCTGGTGATTTGCAATATACAGATGCAGAAATATATTTATCAACATCCTACCAAACACCTATTTTTAATTCTAAACATAAATTAAGTTTTGGTCTGCAACCAGGTATTACTATTAAATCTATTTCTCAGAATAATTTATCGCTTCCAAATCAATTCGATTTTTCTCAGGGAACTTTTAATCCTGATTTACCAACTAACGATATCCTTACCAATAATCAAAAGAGCTCATTTATTGCAAATACAGGCATTTCTTGGTCATATACAACCTCTAAATTTAATAGCAATTTAGGTTTTTCTGTTTTTAATATTACTCAGTCTGGAGCTTCGTTTTTTAACAACAAGGAGCAAACCCCAGTTAGATTAAACCCTTCAGCTAATTTTACATTTAATTTTGATAATAATTTTTTCATTAACCCATCATTACAGTATCAATTTCAACGTGGGGCTACTTCATCAATTATAGGAACTAATGTTGGGTATATGTTTAAGAAAAATGCTGCTAATTTAAAAAGTGTGTACGCTGGAGCAATGGTAAGAACTGGTTTTAGTAGAAATACCGATGCTGTAATTCCTAATTTAGGAATGAGAATACATAATTTTGATATTGGTGTGGCTTACGATGTAAACAGGTCTTCTTTAAAATCGGCTACCGGAGGAAGAGGCGCTTTTGAAATAGCTATTATTTACACCCAATTTTATCAATTATTATCAAAAATAACCCCAACTTGTGAAAGAATGTAAACTTCTTTTTTGGATGTTTTTTTTAAGCCTAGGCTTGCAAGCGCAGTTAGATACTGATCTTCCTCCAGTGCA
Source organism: Flavobacteriales bacterium (assembly GCA_020628935.1). Classification (GTDB taxonomy): domain Bacteria; phylum Bacteroidota; class Bacteroidia; order Flavobacteriales_G; family JALEGO01; genus JAHDEG01. The sequence goes on along the minus strand of JAHDEG010000007.1, from coordinate 155,563 downwards.
GCTAAAATCTTATGGTGAACAAGCGATGGAGATGGGTGACTACTACACAGCTTCGGAGTTCTTTTTGAAGTATAACACTATTAAGACAAACGATGTAAACTCTACATTAGAACTAGCGAATGCGTACTTTTTTTCGAGAGACTATCGTAATGCCAAAAATTGGTATTTAAAAACGTATCAACTTGCGCCTAAAAAACAAGTTAAGGCAATGTACAAGTATGCTCAATGTTTAAAAATGTTGGGGAAATACGAAGCAGCTATTGAACACTTCACAAGATTTAAAAATGAAGCAAGTGAAAATAGCTACAAAGAGTTATTTGATCGAGTTGAGATAGAAATTGCAGGTTCAAAGCAGGCATTGGAGGTGAATAAAGCGAAGTCAGATGAACTTATTGATGTTAACCATTTAAAAGGATCAGCAAATGGTCCGCATATCGAGTTATCACCTATTTTGCTTGATTCGATCACTTTAATGTATTCCTCTTTTGTTGAAGATTCTGTCCGGTATTACAGCGGGGTTGACAGCATTGTTAAGAAGCGGCAAGTATATTCTGCTACTAAATCTGGCGATAGTTGGAATAAGTCTACCACCAATGAATATTCAGTTTTAAATGATTCAGCGAAACACGTTGGTAATACAAGTATTTCAAAAGATAAACAAAGGCTTTACTTCACTAAATGTGAGTTGAAATCTACTGGTGAATTTTTATGTGATTTATATATTTCTAAAAAAGAAGATGGTAATTGGTCTGCTCCTGTGAAGTTACCTGCTGAAATTAATAATGGAGGTGCAACTCAACCAGCTATTGAATTTGTAGATAAATCTATTGACTTAATTTATTTTGTATCTGATAGAGAAGGTTCAGTAGGAGGAAAAGATATTTGGACATCAACATATAACCATGAAAATAATATAGCTTCTGAGGTTGTAAACTTGGGAAAGAATGTTAATACAAACTTAGATGAAATAACTCCTTATTATTTAGATTCAAAAAACATACTTTTCTTTAGTTCAAATGGTTGGGAAGGTTTTGGAGGATTTGATGTATTTAAAACAAAAAATCAGGATAGCGAATGGTTACTTCCAGAGAATATTGGTTATCCATTAAATGGGAGTACTGATGATGTTTACTATTCGCCAGATAAAGATAATTTGAGCGGTTTCTTGGTTTCTAATAGAGATGAAGCCATTCCTTTTAAACATTTGAATTGCTGTGATGACATTTTTCAATTTAATAAAAAGGTAGAGCGTCCATTTTCTTACTTAGGTAAGCTTTATAATTCAGGAGCAATAGACAGGATATTAGATTTACAGGATGATGAAGACCGAGAAGATTTACTTTCAAACGAACTTAATTATGTAAAAGCAAGACAAAAAGTAATGTTATATCAGTACTTTGGTAACGAGCAACCCGTACTTATAGATTCAGTGATAACTGAGGATAACGGTGAGTTTACCTTAGATTTAAAACGAAACAAACATTATAAATTAGTGATTGAAAGTGATGGTTTCTTTAACAAACATCATAAAATTTCAACGGTTAATATAGCTAATGATAGAATGGAAGAGCATATTGGATTATTAGAAATTACTAGAGAGCCAATTATCATTAAAAATATATATTATCCTTTTGATGAATGGTACTTAACAGATGAATCTAAACATAGGCTTGACACAACTATTTACCAAATCTTACTAGAGAACCCTAAGTTAATTGTAGAGTTATCCTCGCATACCGATAACTTTGGTACAGATTCATATAACGACAAGTTATCTCAAAAAAGAGCAGAGAGTGTTGTAGATTATTTAATTAAAAAGGGAATAAACAAGAAAAAACTTAGAGCTAAAGGATATGGTGAAAGACAGCCAATTGCACCTAATAGCTACTCTGACGGAGCCGATAACCCAGAGGGTAGGCAAAGAAACCGAAGAACTGAATTCCGAGTTATTGGAATAATGAAAGACGGTAAAGAAATTATTTACAAAGAGTAATACTTACCTGACAAAAGGATTATTTTCCTTCTCGTAACCTATTGTGGTTTCTTCTCCGTGGCCAGTATATACAGTATAATCATCGTCAAGTACGAATAGTTTATTTTTTATGCTTGAAATTAGGTCGTTATGATTGCAATTTGGGAAATCAGTTCTACCTATACTTTCTCTAAAAAGCACATCACCATTAATTATGATTTTCTGTTTTTCGTTTACAAATACTACGTGCCCCGGTGCATGCCCTGGTGTGAAAATAACTTTTAGTACACTTTCTCCAAAACTAATTTCATCTCCTTCCTTAATAAATGATTCTGGTAGTGGTGATTCATCCATTGGGATGCCGTATTTACTTGCGGCATTCGGAGTCATTTGTGTGAGGGTTGGAAGGTCTAATTCATGCATTATTGGTTTTAAATTCCAAGTGTCAAATACGAATTTATTACCTAAAACATGATCAATATGAGCATGAGTCAAAAGTAATTTGGTAGGATTTAACCCATTTTTTTCAATGAAATTTTGCAGCTCTTTTTTCTCGTGATCGTAGTAACAGCCTGGGTCTACGATAACACAGTCTTTGGTTTTATCGTGTAGCACATACGTATTTTCTTGAAAAGGGTTACAAATAATCTTTTGAACGTGTATCATTTCTTACTATATTAAATAAAAAGGCTTAGCAAAAGTAAAACCATTTCTTATCATGTAAAGTATCTTAAGGGCGATATTCTACATTTTTTTTAAAACCATTTTTGCAAGTTCTTCCAAAACAAACTCCATACTAGATATTCAGTCTATAAAGGAGTACCTCAATTTCGATAGTAACACTAAATTATTTAAGAATGGGAAAAAAATTATTTTTTTATTCACTGGTATTCTTGTGCTCAAGTGTTTCAGTAATAGCTCAGCTTATTACAAGCACTAACTTGCCGGTTGTGACTCTAGTTCAGAATGAGTTAGTCACTAATACAGATGCAACAAATATTACTTATAACGGAACAGTTTCGCAAATAGGACAGTTTAATTCTAGCAATGCGAATGTTGGTATAGAAAAAGGAATATTACTTTCTACTCATCCAATTGAACAAGCAGCTGGTCCAAATAATTCTGGTAGTGCAGGAGGAGCTGTTTTAGGTGGTTTGGTAGGAGATGTAGATTTAGCTGCTATTGCTAATACTACAACTGCTCAAATTTACGATGTAGCCAGTTTAGAATTTGATTTTGTGGCTAATTCAAATGAAATAAGTTTTTCATTTGTATTTGCATCAGAAGAGTACTTAGAATACGTAAATGCAAATGTGAATGATGCATTTGGCTTTTTTATAAGTGGTCCTGGTATTAACGGTCCGTTTTCTGATAATTCCGTTAACCTTGCTTTGGTGCCAGGTACAAATATTCCGGTAACAATAGATAATATTAATGCTGCTTCAAATGCTCAATATTATGTAGATAATGGCAACGGAACTTCAGCTCCTTTTAATGCTTCTGATAATTATGTACAATATGATGGGATGACTACAAAAATGACAATTAATAGAAGTGTAGAATGTGGTGAAACCTATCATATTAAAATAGCTATTGCTGATGTAGGAGACCCACTATACGGTTCAGGGGTTTTTGTAGAATCAGGAGCATTTTCAAGCACAAATCCTCTTACATATACTACAAGTTTACAAGGAGTTAACTGTTCAGGTGATGTGACGGGTAGTATTGCAATTTCAGCCCAAGGAGGTATTCAGCCTTATGAGTATAGCATTGATGGAGGGTTAAATTATTCTTCAGATTATTCATTCTTTAATTTAGGAGAAGGGAGTTACGAAGTACAAGTTAGAGATAGCTCAGGTTGCCCTGTTACTGGTGATACCCCATTAGAAATTACAGCTCAAAACGAACTAGAGATGGAGGTTTTAACTGATGACGTAAGTTGTTATGGTAAATCTGATGGAGCTCTTAATGTAAACGTATTGCAAGGGAATCCTCCGTATACACTTATGTTAAATGGACAGTCTATTACTTCAGGATCCTCTTTTGTATCCAGTCAGCCAGCTGGTTATTATACGTTGGAGTTGATAGATAATAATGGTTGCAAGGCAGTGGAGTTAGCCGTAATTGAAGAGCCTGCAGAATTATTGATGGATTTAACTCCAGAAAATTGTTACGCTGTTAATGAGCAAGTACAACTTGTTTCTAATACATATGGTGGTACAGGCAACTATTCTTACGCTTGGAGTACAGGAGATTTAACATCATCAACAACAATTACAGCATCCGCAAATGCAACATACCAACTTACAGTTACTGATGAAAATGGGTGTAAGGTTCGTAAAACAACAGCTATCAAGCTATCTCCTGAAGCTAGCTTTACTGGATCTGTTTTACAAGCTTGTGAAAACACAGAAATATTCTTTGAAAATTCTTCTCAAAACTTAGGTCAGTTAAATACTTGTTTATGGTCAATTGGTGGAGCTGAAGTAACTAACGATTGTACAGAGTCTGTGAGTCAGTTTTTTTCTCAAGATGGCTTGTTTGATGTTTCATTAACAGTAGTTTCTGATAACGATTGTTCACACCAAATTACTGCCGAAAATTTTATTGAAATTATTCCAATCCCTACTGCCGACTTTAGTTTTGTGCCTAATACTGATATTGATGTATTTCAAAATTCAGTGCTTTTTTACAATAATTCTGTTGATGCAGATATTTACTCATGGACAATTAATGGAGATCCTCATACAAGTTCATCATTAACAAGCCAAAAATATAGTTTTGAAGGGCCAGGAGCTTACGAAGTTTGTTTAGAAGCGGTTTCTGGTAAATTAGGGTGTAAGAGTGAGTACTGTGAAACTATTCAAGTTAACGATGTATTTAATGTAAATGTACCCAATGCATTTACACCTAACGATAATAATTTAAATGAAATTTTTAAGCCAAAAGTATTTGGAGCAAGTGAAGAAGATTATCAGTTCACCATATTTACTAGGTGGGGAGATATTGCTTTTTCAACATCAGATATTAACCAAGGCTGGGACGGTCTTAAAGAAGGGAATCAAGTAGAGCAGGGAGTTTACTCGTATAGTTTGGTTGTGAGGTCAAAACAAGATTACGCGCTGCATACCTTTAACGGTCATGTAACTGTTCTAAGATAATTGTATTCAAATTGTTATTCATTTTTTAAATCTATAAACATGAAAAAACTATACTTTACTTTTTTGGCGATTAGTGTTTCAGCACTATCAAATGGTCAAAATACGGCTTCCGTTTGTGATTTTGATGAGCATCATAATCGTTTAATGCAAACAGATATAAACTATCAAAAAAGAATAGCAGCAAATGAGCGAGCAATTCAAGCTGGTTTAAATTCCAAGCTTACAGGCGGTGTTTTAACAATTCCTGTTGTTTTTCATATCCTTCATACCGGACAAGCAGTTGGTACTGGTTCTAATATTTCAGACGATCAGGTTTTATCTGCAGTTGCAGCATTAAATAGAGATTTTAGATATACTAACGAGGATGGCGGAATAGCGCAGTCTGGCCCAATGGGATCTGACTCAGAAATAGAATTCTGTTTAGCGTCAGTTGATCCTCAAGGAAACCCTTCTACGGGTATACTAAGGGTAGATGCCAGCTCAACTTCGGGGTATGGCTCTACTGGAATTACAAATGCAAATGATGCAGCTTGCAAAGCTTTAAGTAAATGGGATAATACTCAATACATGAATGTATGGGTGGTAGAACAAATTAGGGGGCAGGGAGATCCTTTAGGCGGTGGCTATACAGGTGGAGTTCAAGGATATGCTTATTTCCCCGGTGCAGGACCTGATGTTGATGGTATAGTACAATTATATAGTGCAACCGGAAACGACCCAACAGGTGCCAATGGTTATTCTCTGTGGTCTGCCACAGATGATGGAAGAGTGTTAACGCACGAAGTTGGTCATTACCTTAATTTATTCCATACATTTCAAGGTCAATCGTGTAGTGAAAATGATTGTACAACGGACGGAGATCGTGTTTGCGATACACCTCCTACCAGTACAGGAACAGGTTGTAATAACGGCCCGTGCCCAAATACACATTTGGAGAACTATATGGATTACAATAACCGTAATTGTGTATCAGATTTTACTCCTAATCAAATAGAAAGAATGCGAGCTGCACTAACAACTATAAGAAGTGGTTTGTTAGATGGTAATAAATGTTCTCCGTCAGTAGAATATGATGCTTTAGTTTCGCAAGATGGTTTAAAAGATACCTTATGTGTAGATTCTATAGGTGTAAACATAACACTAAGAAATGCGGGCTCAGAAGATTTAACATCGGCTGTTATGACATACTCTTTAGATGGCGGCCCAATATCTACATTACCAATTAATGGTTTATTGCAATCAAATGAAGATACTACTTTATCAATTTCATTAAATAATTTGTCAGTTGGTTTACACACATTTGTAGCATACGTTGATACTAATAACTTAAATAATGGAATATTAGATGGCAATCCTTTTAATAACCTTATAGTTAAAACATTTATCAAGCTTCCTACTCCAAATGTTAGCTTAACATCTTCAGCTTCTACCTTTTGCTATGGAGAGCAAGCATCATTTACAGCAGTAGGTGGTTTAAGTTATAGCTGGAATACAGGCGCAACAACTCCTACCGTATCATTTCCGGTATACACGTCATTTGATTTACAGCTTACCGTAAATACACTTATTGGTTGCGAAATGGTATTTAATCGTCCAATTGAGGTAGACACATTTCCTACATTAACACTAGATCAAACAGAAGTAGCTTTATGTGTTGGCGGAGCCATAGATTTATCTGCTCAAGGTACAGGCGATTACTTGTGGTCTACCAGTCAAACAAGTTCTGAAATAGAAGTTAGTCCGCAGTCGCCTACAACTTATTATGTTTCGTTAACCAATTCTGCAGGTTGTACATCAATTGATTCCGTTTTTGTTGATTCTTACGTATTTGAATCTAACATTACAGCTAGTAACCTTACCGTTTGTGATGGAGCATCGGTAACGTTAATAGGTTCACCAGCAAAAGACTATCTATGGTCAACGGGAGAAAACGGACAAAGTATTCAGGTGAGCCCAAGTAGTCAAACTACATTTACTTTGGTAGCCAGTGACTCAAGCGGTTGCTTAGATAACGCGAGTATAACCATTGATGTAAGCAGACCAGATACGGCTTTTATTAGTCCTGAAGTAGTGAAAGTATGTGCTGGCGAATCGGTCACATTAACCTCACATATAGCAACAGATTATTTATGGGCAAGTGGAGAAACCTCTCAAGAAATGACGTTAACCCCAACAACAGATATGGTTATGTCACTTACCGTTACAGATGTGGCCGGTTGTATTGGTTATGCAAATGCAGTGATTGATGTAGTTACCGAAATTACTGGAGTTATTATAGAAGGCGATGCCTTTATATGCGAAGGAGAAACAACTACTTTATCAGCTAATCCTGGTTATAATTATGCATGGTCAAACGGAGCAACAACCCAGCAAATTACTATTGCTCCACTACAAGATGAAACAATAAGTGTTGTTTTGAGCTCAGGCAATTGTACAAGCGCTAGCATACCTACTTATATTCAGGTAGATGAAATGCCGTTTGTTTCTATCTCGGCCAATACATTTTACCCGGGCTTAGGTCAGCCAGTTAATTTTACATACACTTCAAATGCAGATACTTATGAGTGGGATTTTGGTGATGGAACAACCTCTAGCAACCCGTTTGCTACCAAGATTTACCCGCATCCTGGTTTATATAACGTGCAGCTTACAGGTTATACAGGTTCATGCCAAGCCACCGATCAGGCACAGGTAATTGTAAGTTCAGCATCATCAGTTGGTTCAATTAACGATGCGGTTTTAATAGCAGTTTACCCTAATCCTGCCAAAGATATTTTAAATATTCAGTTTATAGATTATCCCTCATCTGAGCCCGTAACGTATAATATACTTAATGCAGTAGGTGAGTTGGTTCACGTTAAGAAAAACCAAGTAGGCGAGCTTAATACCGTTAATACGAGTACTTTGGCCGATGGTAATTATCTATTGCAAATACGTTCAGAAAGTATAAACAAGCATATTCAGTTTATTAAAAAAAGATAGTTTTTTAAAGATATGCGTGCCCCCCAGAAAATGGGGGCGTGCACTCCGTTAAAGGTTTACTTTTTTAGCCAAAAAATATAAAATAAGTAGGGCGAGCTTCTCATGTCGCTTGCCCTACTTATACATTTATAGTGGCTAAATAAGCAAAAGCTATCACTGCGGTTACTCACGTAAATATTTATAGGTTTATTGTGATTGATTGTTTAGCAATTATCCTTAAAAATGACACTAAAGAAAGTATCTTAGGGCAGTCAAAGCAATTATTAAATGCATAAATTAACTAATAGCCTTCTAAAATAGCCCATAATTTACGCAGTGTAAACGTTTAGTAAAACCAAGAAGTTATGAGCTTTGCGAATAAATCACTTGGCTGCACTTAATGTTTACCAAGTACGCTTTGGGTTATTGTAGTAAGCGTATTACTGGTTAGAGTAGGGGGCTGGTTTATCTTAATCTATTTTTGAAGTAACAGGGTGTTTTAATCCTTCAGCATTTGTTAAAGCTATATTTACTGATCCTACCAAAATTTCAGATTCAATTTGTACCGGAATTTTATTTTTATCGTCACTCACCCAAACTGTCATTCCTTCTCCGCCTTTAAACAAAGATCCTTCAATAAGTAATGCACTAAATTTTAGGGTTTTATACTTGCCCTGATTTTTAACCTCTATGGTTTCTTTCCCTTGGTATCTTAAATACGTCTCATAAACCTCGCCATCAATAATCATATTTAAGGGTATTTTATCATCTTCGCTATATGTGCTAAAATCTATACATCTTGCGTAATATACCAAAGAAATTGGGTCGTATGTACAGGGTGAAAATTCGACCAGGTTTGTTTTAGTAGTTCCATCTTTTTTTAGTCGGGTTTCAATGGTTTGTGCCGATGAGTTAAAGGTGTATTCTTCAAAATACTTTACACCTCCTTCATTAATATTTCTCTTAAAATAATAGGGTTTAAGGTCATTTAAATTGGCAAACGACTCGTATTTGTCGTTTATTTTGTACATCCAATCCCATTTGGGGTAGTTTTTTCCCGCTCCTACTAAATGAAATACTTTTTCACCATTATAAGTAGCTGTATCAGTTGTAAAGCTTGCAGAACCGGCTTCAACCCAAATAAAACCCCAATGATAAAATACTTCATAGCTAATACGCTCACCTGAGTTAAAAAAGGTATTAGTAGCTTCACAATTTTGAGTCTTAACTTTTAAAAAAGATAGGCTTAGGGTAGCTAGCAAAAAGTATTTAAAGCAATTTTGCAATACATTAATGTATTAGTTAAGCTTTTTAAGCGTTTCTTTAATATCAACCGCTTTGCTAACAACATTGTTTATTTCATCAATTGAAATACGCTCTTGTTGCATGGTATCTCGGTTACGTATGGTTACTTGGTTGTCGTTTAAGGTATCATGATCAATTGTTATGCAAAAGGGAGTTCCTATTGCATCTTGTCTTCGGTAACGTTTGCCTATAGAGTCTTTAGCATCGTATTGGCAGGTAAAATCGAATTTAAGATTATTCATAATTTCCCTTGCTTTTTCTGCTAAGCCATCTTTTTTAACAAGTGGTAAAACGGCTAGTTTTATGGGCGCTAAAAAGTGAGGAAGTTTAAGAACTACTCGCTCAGAGCCGTCTTCTAATTTTTCGTTTTGATAGCTTTTAGAAAGGATGCTTAAAAACATACGGTCTAAACCGATAGAAGTTTCTACTACATAAGGGGTGTAGTTACGGTTTTCTTCAGAATCGAAATACTGTATTTTTTTACCGCTGTGTTCTTCATGACTTTTTAAGTCAAAATCGGTTCTAGAGTGAATGCCTTCTAATTCTTTAAAGCCAAACGGAAAGTTAAATTCAATATCGCAAGCAGCATTTGCGTAATGGGCTAATTTAATGTGATCGTGAAAGCGATAGTCGTTTTCGCTAAAACCTAAAGCGTTATGCCAGTTAATACGGTTTTGTTTCCAGTAATCATACCATTTTTTGTCTTCACCAGGTTTTACAAAAAATTGCATTTCCATTTGTTCAAACTCACGCATTCTAAAAATAAACTGTCTGGCAACAATTTCGTTTCTAAATGCTTTGCCAATTTGGGCAATACCAAACGGAAGTTTCATTCGCCCTGTTTTGTAAACATTTAAAAAATTCACAAAAATACCTTGAGCAGTTTCTGGTCTTAAATATACGGTGCTAGCGCCTTCTGCAACTGCACCCATTTCGGTGTTAAACATTAAATTAAATTGTCTAACATCGGTCCAGTTTCTTGAGCCAGATACTGGGCAGGCAATTTCTAAATCTTCAATTAATTTTTTGAAGCGATTATTGTCATTTTCCTCTAAACAGGTTTTAAGTTCGGTTTCAATGGTGTTTATTTTTTCTAGGTAGCCCAAAACTCTTCCGTTTGTTTTTCGGTATTCGGCTTCATTAAATGCATCGCCAAAACGTTTTTCGGCTTTTTTTATTTCTTTATTAACTTTTCCTTCAATTTTAGCCATGTAATCTTCTACTAAAACATCGGCTCTGTATCTTTTTTTAGAATCTTTATTATCAATTAGTGGGTCACTAAATGCATCAACATGGCCCGATGCTTTCCAAACTGTAGGGTGCATGAAAATGGCCGAATCAATACCTACAATGTTCTCGTGTAGTTGCGTCATGGCTTTCCACCAGTACTCTTTAATGTTGTTTTTTAAGCCAGAGCCTAATTGTCCGTAATCGTAAACAGCACTGAGGCCATCATAAATTTCGCTAGATTGAAACACAAAACCGTACTCTTTCGCATGGCTAATAATATTTTTTAAACTATCCTCGTTTTTGGCCGACATAATACCTATTGTTTGCTGCAAATTTAGCAATAAATTGATGTAAATACCCTTGTTTTTTATTAGAAGCTGTTTCCCGCTATTCCTTTCTAGTTTTAAAGTGAATTACAGGTTTATCAAAACCTAAAACGAGCTTCTTTTAGTCGCTGTTTTAAGTTTGTTTCACCAAAGTAATTCATTTTAAAAGCTATTCAGTGCTATCGGGGCTGTGATGTTAGGGGGGAAACATTGTACAGTGTTGTTTCAGTCATTTATCAATTTTAGCTATATTTATTGTTATGAAGCATTATTCGCAAATAATTACTATAAACCCTAACGTTAGATTTGGGAAGCCAAGTATACGAGGTATGCGAATTACGGTATATGATGTGCTAAGTTGGTTGTCAAGCGGTATGACGGTAGAAGATATAGTATTGGATTACCCTGAGATTACTAGTCAAGATGTTTTGGCTTGTCTTGCTTATGCTGCCGACAGAGAACAAATGCATAGGATAGCGTCATGAAACTATTATTTGATCAAAACATTTTCTTTCGTATAGTTAGTAAGCTCAATTCTCAAATATCATGTGGTCAAGTTCGTGAACTTGGACTTGAAAATGAATCTGATATCGCCATTTGGAAATTTGAAAGAACAAATACTGTCATCGATTTTATCACCAAATCAGAATTTTCTGATATTGGTTGTTTAGAGTTGAGTTAAATGTTTTTGTTGTAAGTTTTAACCCCAAAATAATTATTCTTGTAACCAATTTCATAATTCTTCATTACACATAAAAGAATCATTTATGAAGTTATTCAAAAAGCAGGAGCCCGTTACTGAAGAAGAGCTTGTTAAAAAGGCTCAAGAATCAGCTAAACACTTTGGGGCTATTTATGAAAAATACCATCATAGAATTTTTTTGTTTTTATTAAAACGAGTAGAAACTGAATCAGAAGCTGATGAAATAACCTCTAAAACCTTTGTTAAAGCGTTTTTAAACATTAAAAAGTTTACATATAAAGGGTACTCTATACCTTCTTGGTTATTTAGAATTGCCATAAACGAGAGTAATCAATATTTTAGAGATCAGAAAAAAGAACGTGTAATTAGCTTAGATGCTAGAGGTATTGATCAAATGAAAACTGAAATACCTTTTGATAAAGAAGAACAATTGCAAGATTTAGCAAAAGCCCTAACCATACTTACAGAAGAAGAATTAAATTTTATTGAGTTGCGCTTTTTTGAGGGCTTATCGTTTAAGGCTGTTTCTGAAGCAATGGGTATTAAAGAAAACCATGCTAAAGTAAAAACTTACCGAGTTGTTAAAAAACTTCAAAAACACATGCTAGGCGCATAAAAAAAGTACTATGACAAAAAAAGTATACATAAATAGAGAGTTGCCTAATAAACAACAGGTTGCAAAGTATAAAAGCTTTAATAAGGTGTTTGGTGCATATCAAAAAACAAAGCAGAGCAGGGCATCCTATAAAAACAGAAAATATTTGCTTGGGGTTTTATTGGTGCTAATTGTTGCCGCTCTTATTCTTTGGGATGAATTTGGTAATAAAGAAACAGATAGTGAAAAAAACAAAAAGATAGAATCAATTAGCTCAAAAGAAAAGTACAAGAAGAACTTGAGTACAGGTAATTATGTTTATTACATCTATAAGGATTGTAAAACTTAAGGTGCCTTGTCAATCCTCAAAAAACTTTTTGTCTGTAATGTATTTTTGTTTTACACTGTCTACCACTTCTCCTTTAATGTATTTTTCCATCATTAGAGATGCTATTGGTGCAGCCCAAGTTCCACCAAATCCTGCATTTTCTACATACACCGAAATAGCTATTTTAGGATTGTCTTTTGGTGCAAAAGCAATAAATATGGAGTGATCTTCACCTTGTGGGTTCTGAGCGGTTCCTGTTTTGCCACAAACAATAATACTATCAATACGCGCTCTTCTGGCTGTTCCTCCGCTTTCTTGCACTACTCTTTGCATACCTTCAATTACGGGTTCGAAATGCTTTTGATCAATATCTGTATTGTGTTTTACTAAAAATCGACTATCAATACTGTCGTTTTCAATAGCTTTAACAAGATGAGGGGTTATGTAGTAGCCTCTGTTTGCCATAATAGCAGCAATATTTGCCATTTGAATTGGAGAGACTAATATTTCTCCTTGCCCAATACTTAAAGAGTATATTGTTGAAAATGCCCAGCTTCCCTCTCTGTAAAGTCTATTATAAAAATTTGCGTCAGGTATTTGTCCTGATTTTTCCCCATAAATATCAATATTAAGAGGTTTCCCAAGGCCAAATTTTTGAACAGAGTTATTCCATTTATCTAAGTTTTTTGCGTGTGTTTTAAATATATTACCCTTTCCGTCATCTAAAATGGCTTTAAAAACATTGTAAAAATAAGGGTTACACGAGAACTTAATACCGTCTGAAACGCTTAATGCTGTTGGGTGATTATGACATCCTACTAAAGATTTATTACATCTGTAACTGGTATTAGAGTTAATTTCGTTGTCGTTCATAGCTATTAGTGCTTGAATTAACTTGAAAATTGATCCTGGAGGATACTCGGCCATTAAGGCTCTGTTAAAAAGCGGTCTTAACGAATCATTATTGACAAGTGCTTTGTAGTTTTTAGATCGATTTCTTCCGGCCAATAAATTCGGATTGTACGTTGGGCTCGATACCAGTGCCAGTATTTCACCGGTTGAAGGTTCAATGGCAACAATGCTCCCTTTTTTGTTTCGCATTAAGTACTCTCCGTAAGATTGTAAGTCTATATCTAAGCTAAGTGTTAGGTTTTTCCCTTCAATTGCTGTTACATCTTTACTGCCGTCTTTATATTTTTCCTTTAAAATATTTTTACTGTTGGCAATATAGATACTGTAGCCATTTCTTCCTCTTAAATACTGCTCAAAAGATCGCTCTAACCCATTAACTCCTTTAAAGTCACCACGGTTATAGGTAGAGTCGTTATCAATAGTTTTTTGATTAACTTCTCCTATATAACCAATAACGTGAGAAGCGTTGTTTGTTATTATTCTTCTTCTGTTACGTGTTTGAATGGTAAATCCTTTAAATAAGTATAGTTTTTCAAGAAGTGGAGAAAATTCGTCTATTGTTATTTGATCTATAAAAACAGAAGGCTTGTATCTTGAGTATTTTTTAGCCTTCTTAAATTTTTTGTTAAATTCTTTTTTACTTATGCCAAATAAGTAACAAAAACGAGTAGTGTCAAAGTCTTTCGGCACTAGTCTAGGGGTAACCATGAGGTCGTATATAGCCTCGTTATGAACAATTTTTTTGTTATTTCTATCAAATACTAGGCCTCTTGGAGCATATTTTTTAACATATCTTAGAGATTGGTTTTCGGCTGATAGGATATAAGAATCATCTACTACTTGTATGAAAAATAGCCGCATTATGTAAATTATTCCTAAAGAAAAGAATAGAGCAAGCAGAATTATTTTTCGCTGTTTAAACAAGGGTTATTTTTTTTGAGTACGCGAATTTATTAGCGCAAAAGAAAATATAATTGTCACTGAAATAATAGTGCATATAAGCGCTGAAAAAAGGGTATTGAAAAAGCCCTCGAAAGAAAATTTTTCTAAGTAAAATAGTATTACGTTATATCCTAACGTACATAGTAAAGAGTATTTTAAAAACCAGATGTAGCCATACCTACTTATTGTTGGTAATGATAAATTATCATAAACTTCGCCAGGGTTTATTAAATTTAAAACATAAGGTCTTATAAAGCATAAAAACACACAAGCAGCTGCGTGCATACCTATGGTGAAGGTGAAAAAGTCCATTAATAATCCTGTAGCAAAACCAATGAATAGCAATAAAATTTTAGGGAATTTTATGGGGAGCAGAATTAAAAACAGAATGTAAACTTGTGGGCTGTAAAAGACTCCCTGAAAAAAATTATTGAATACAAGTATTTGCAATAGGCTTAAGCCTACAAATTGCAATATTTTTTGAATCCAGTTTATCCCCATTACTAACGTTATTACTAAAGCTACTTAATTTTTTTTATTGATCGTACCATTCTAATGTTCTTGTTAGCTTTAAATCTTGTAACACAGGTGCTTTTACATTAACACTAAATTCATAGCTTTGCCTTGACCCGTTTGGTATAATTCTAAATTTTAAATCCCAACAATGTAAGTCTCTATATACATTTATTGTTGGTATTGCGAATTTTAATTGTTCTAAATCATAGTAAGTATTAAACTCAATTTTCCATTTAGGAGTTAATCTAATATCTCCTCTAAAACTTAATGAATTTGTAATATTTGTGTTGTAAAGGGGTTTTGTGTAAATGAAGTTGTAAGCCACATTAACACTCCAAGGAACTGTAAAATCTACATATAAATTTGGGTTATCTCTTATAAATTCTAGCTCTTCTTGAGTGCCATTATTGCTTGTCGGTTTTGAGTCACTTTTCCCTCTTAAGGCAAACGAAACAGCTGCGTTTACATTTGTTAATCTTGCAATTCTGCTACTATTTTTAAAATTGTTAATTTCAAAAAAATTTATTCTTTTTCGGGTATCAAAATCAATTCTGTAAGGATCTAAATTCCCGTTAAAGTTAATGTTAAGATTTTTGAATAATTTTAGGCTACCATTAAACGAAATTGGTGCAAGGTTTAGACTGTCTGCCAATACATCATAAGAAGAGCTCATTCTAAGATTATCAATAAGTGTTAGTTTTTTAAGCTTTTTACCTGTAGAGTCTGATTTATCGGTTACTTTAACTTCAATTTGGCTAACAAAGCCAAAGTTTATATTAAAGTTATCCCTGTTTTGCGGCTGTCCATATAAGCCTTGGAAAATAGAATATTCAACAGTGTCAATAATCACATTTTCATTATTATATAATATGTATTTTTTTCTTAGGCTTCTACCTTCTGACAAATTTGGCTTATAACTCAGACCTATATTTGGTGTGATTGTATGACGTAATGCTTTAATCTTCGATTTTTCTTTAAAAGTGTACATACCGTAAATTCGGGTTGTAACACCTAACGAAAAATCTAAATCGTGAAATGATTTTAGGCCATTTAGTGTGTCAATTCTTATAGTGTTACTCGTAGTATCCCATTTTTGTTCAAAGGTCGAAAATTCGGTTACTCCGGAGTAAGTGGCACTAGGGTTAAATGTAAAATAGTTTAAGAATTTGCCGGTGTACGTTATTGGAACTCTGTACTGTAAAGCTTTCTGAAATTTGTTTAAAGTGTTTAAGGATAGAAAATTTGAATCTAGCTTAGTATTTAGGTTGTTTACAAAATTTGAAGTTAATTGTATACCAATTTTTTCGTAAAATCTATCCCCTACATTTTTATTGTTTTTTAAGGGAAAAAACCTACTTACGTTAAAAGCTAAGTCAGGCAGTTTAATTGTTATTGAACTGTCTCTTACATTTTGTTCGTGTCTGGCAGCTGCTGTTAAACTACCTGTTGTTTTTAAAAAATCAATATTAAAATTTCTTGTAGCTCTTATATTAGATATAAAGTTGTTTGTTAAAAGTTGGTCTGTGGTAGTAGCAATATTATTTCTAAATACACTTACGCTACCAGCAGTAACATCTGCACTAAAACGAAGCTTCGGATTTGCTTTGGCATCTTGCGTGTGCCGCCAGGTAAGTTTAAAATTTCTACTTTCTGAGTAATCAGGTAGTTCTTTAAACCCTTCCTTAAAAACAGAATATTCTAAGTTTAATGATCCGTCAAATTTGTATCTTTTTTTATAGTTTCCATCTAAATATCCCACCCAACTACCTAAAGAGTATACATCAGTAGAAAGTGTAATATCAAAATATTCACTTGCAGCCCAGTAGTAGCCTAACCTCCTTAAAAATAAACCTTGGTTTGGCGATTGACCATAGGTAGGAATAACAATACCCGAAGTTCTAGATCTCTGGTTAGGAAAAACCCCAAATGGTACAGCTAATAGTGTAGGTACATTAGCTATCACAAGGTTGGCTGGTCCGGTAATAATTTTATCTTCCTTTATAAGCTTCATTTTGTTTGCTGCAATGTAAAAATGAGGGCTATCTAAATTACATGTAGTGTACAGTCCATTTTTAAGGTATAAAACCTTTTCATCCACTTTCTTTATTTGTTCTGCATGAATATATCCATCACCTTCTTGCGTTTTAGCCTTGTAAATCTTCCCTTTTTCGGTACCAAAATTGTAGCGCATTGAATCACTTCCAAATCCTTGTGGTCCATCATTAAAATAAGGTTTGTTTATATAAGTTCCGGCACTATCTGTATTACCCTTGGCGAATAAGTTCTTTTTATCCATCTCAATTTCAATGTAATAGCCATTTAAAGTCGTGGTTTTATAATCTAACTGTGCGTCACCATATAAATAAATCACTTTTTTTTCAATGTCTATAACAATACTGTCTTTTGCATTATAAAGTATAGGGGCATCAATCGCTTCTTTTTTTTGAGAAATCCTTATTGTACTATCCTTCTTAATAGTGTCTGTAAAAACAGAAGTGTTAATTGAGTCAGTATTTAGTGTGTTTTCAGACTGTGAAAACGTACTTTTGGCTTTGAGTAACCCAAGAGAGAAAACTATTAAAGTAAGGTATATAGAGGCTTTTTGGCTCAAATACTTGGAATTATTCTATTTTTGTTTCAGAACGCACAAAGCTAATAATTACTATTGAATCAAACATTTTTATATAAAGCAATAAAAAAAAGCTTAACACTCTTTATGATGTTGACTTTTTTACAAGGGTTTTCTCAGGAAACAATTTCATCAAGTCAGTTAGATGGAATTAAGACTATTGTTATTGATGCAGGTCACGGAGGTCATGATCCGGGCTGTCATGGAGCAGATGTAAATGAAAAAACAGTTGCATTGGCAATTTCGCTTAAGTTGGGTAAACTCATCGAAGAAAATCACCCTAATGTTAAAGTGATTTATACAAGAACTACTGATGTGTTTTTAGAACTCGAAGAGCGTGCAGTAATTGCGAATAAAAATAAAGCTGATTTATTTATATGTATTCATGCTAATGCAGCTTCAGCCTCCGCTTATGGAACAGAAACCTATGTTATGGGTTTAGATAAATCAAATAAAAACCTAGAAGTAGCGAAAAGAGAAAATGCTGTAATGTTATTAGAGGAGGATTACAAAATGAAGTATAATGGCTTTGACCCTAATTCTGACGAAGATCTAATCGCATTAACGCTTATGCAGAGCGCTTATTTAAATAACAGTCTGCTTATGGCAGCCTATGTTCAAGAGAGTTTCAAAAAACGCGAACGAAGAAACAGAGGTGTAAAGCAGGCGCCTTATTGGGTATTGCACAGAACATCAATGCCAAGTGTTTTAATTGAAACCGGGTTTTTAACCAATAGGGAGGAAGAAAGGTATCTTATGAACCCTAAAAACCAAGATCAGGTAGCTAATGATATTTACACAGCGTTTAAAAAGTATAAACAAAAGCTTGACGGTAAAATTAAAATTAGCAATAACAAAAGTTCAACAGCTGCTGAACCCGTAAAAGCTAAAAAAGATACAATTAAAGTGGTTGTACAGAGCAACATAAAAACAGATAGTACTACTATTGTTAAAGAGGTTATTAAACCTGTAGTCATTAAAGATTCAATTATTGAGGTTATTAAAGAAGAAAACCTGCCTGATATAGTATTAACTGAGTTAGTCGCAGAAAATAATAAGACCCCAGATGTTCTAGAAAGTAATATAGATACCATATCTGTTACTAAAAGCGATACATTAAAAGTGGTCAAAGAAAATGCAAAAGAAATTATTAAAGAGGAAGTAAAGTTTAGCCCCAATGATGAAGTTTTGTTTCGTGTACAAATAAAATCTTCTTCTAAACCAATTGAAATTAATGCTACGAATTTTTCAGGGTTAACAAATGTATGGCAGTACCAAAGTGAAAACGGTATGTATAAATATACGGTAGGAGAAAGTTCAACTATCGGAGAGTTAAATTATTTATTAACTAGTATAAGAAAAAAAGGATTTTCTGATGCATTTATCGTTGCGTTCAAAAATGGGAAGCGTATTCCTATTCAAGACGCCCGTAAATTATTAGGTATTTAGCGTTGATTATCAGTTAGTAACAACAATAAATGCAACATTTTATTATATTTAGAGTATATATGGTCCGCAATTCTGCTTTAGAATGGTAAATTTGATATAGGATATAACCTATGAAGAAATCAAAAGAATTAATGATTGGGCTGTTTTTAGTCCTCGCAATTATTTTGCTCTACGTTGGTATTCGTTTCTTAAAAGGTGCGAATATTTTTTCAAAGCAAATGAATTACTATGCTGTATACGATAACGTAGACGGCCTTCAGCCTAGTAACGGAGTATTGGTAAATGGTTTTGTTGTTGGTAAAGTAGAGCGTATAGGTTTTCATCCTTCCAAAAATGGCTCTTTGATAGTTGAGTTTGTAATTACCGAGGAAAACATGATGATTCCTAAAAACAGTACAGCTAAAATTGTAAGTTTCGATATTTTGGGTACAAAAGGAATTAATCTTCAAATGAATTTTGATGCGCAAGATTATTATATGCCTGGTGATACCATTTTAAGTTCTATAGAAACATCGCTTAAAGATGAAGTTAACCAACAGGTTTTGCCACTAAAAAATAAGGTGGAAGGTCTAATAATGCAATTCGATTCTGCCTTAGGTATGGTGCAAGGGGTGTTTGATGAAGACTTCAGAAACTCAGTTACAACTCGGTTTTCAAATACAATGCAATCTTTAGAAAACATTGCACTTACTACAGATGTTATGATGACAACTAACTCTAAAAAAATTGGTGTTGTTATGTCTGATATGCAATCAATATCAGGGAATCTTAAAAACAGTAATGAAGAATTAACCAATATTATTCAAAATACATCTCAAATAACTGATACTCTGGCTTCAGTAGACTTGGGGGGAACGTTTAATAAAGTAAATACTGCAATGACAGATGTATCTGAGTTGTTAGAGAAAATAAATAGTGGTGAAGGAAGTTTGGGGCAGCTTTTAAATAACGATACACTATATGATAATTTAGAGGATGCAACACTTCAACTAGATTTGTTGTTAGAAGATATGAGGCTCAACCCGAAAAGATATGTTCACTTTTCTTTATTTGGGGGTAAGGATAAAAAAGATAAAAATAAGAAGTAATACAACAGTATGATAAGTCAGATACTATTTGCTATCGCATTAGGAGTTGCGATCTATTTTTTTGGAAGAGCAATTTCCAAAATAAGACGAAATATTCTTTTAGGTAAAGATCTCATATTTACAGGAACACCAAAAGACCGTATGGTTACCATGCTTAAAGTTGCCTTTGGCCAAACTAAAATGTCGGCTAGGCCAATACCAGCTGTACTACACTTTATCGTTTACGCTGGTTTTTTAATCATAAACATAGAAGTATTAGAGATTATAATTGATGGTTTATTTGGTACACATCGAGTATTTGCTTTTTTAGGACCTGTTTATAATTTTTTAATAGGATCGTTTGAAATTTTAGCCTTCTTAGTTTTTGTAGCCTGTGTGATTTTTCTTATTAGAAGAAACACACTTAAAATTAAGCGATTTTTTGGTAGAGAAATGACTGCCTGGCCAAAATCTGATGCTAACTACATTCTAATTATTGAGCTTTTGTTAATGGGGGCATTTTTAAAAATGAACGCTGCCGATTATCTTTTACAAGGCATGGGAGCAGACCATTACGTAAAAGCAGGTTCTTACCCTATTAGTAGTTGGTTGGTAGCTCCACTTATGTCGGGCTTAAGTGAAGGTGCTTTAATTATGATTGAGCGAGGTGCATGGTGGTTTCATATACTGGGAATTCTGGCATTTTTAAATTACCTCCCTTATTCCAAACACTTTCATATTGTAATGGCTTTTCCTAATACATATTTCTCAAACTTAAAAAGTAAAGGTGCTTTAACGAATATGGCATCAGTTAAAAAGGAAGTAGAGTTAATGATGGATCCTAATGCAGATCCATATGCAGTGCCAGCTCCAGATGCAAATGCTGAACCCCAGCGATTTGGAGCAAAAGATGTACAAGACTTAAATTGGAAACAACTAATGAACGCATACACCTGTACAGAATGTGGTAGATGTACAGATGAATGCCCAGCTAACAAAACAGGAAAGCTATTATCGCCAAGATCTATTATGATGGATACGCGTGATAGATTAGAAGAGGTAGGTAAAAATATAGATG
Source organism: Flavobacteriales bacterium (assembly GCA_020628935.1). GTDB lineage: Bacteria > Bacteroidota > Bacteroidia > Flavobacteriales_G > JALEGO01 > JAHDEG01. Next base: position 134,389 of record JAHDEG010000007.1, on the reverse strand, counting down.
CTAACAAAGGTGTTTTTGTTGATGATGGAAAAGGTCTCGTACATGATTACATTAGTAAAGAAGAACTTTGGGCATGTACAACATGTAATGCATGTACAGAAGCTTGTCCAATAAATATTGATCCACTATCTATAATAATAGATTTAAGAAGATATTTAGTATTAGAAGAATCTGCAGCTCCACAAGAGCTAAACATGATGAGCACAAACATTGAGAACAACGGAGCTCCATGGCAGTTTAGTCAGTCAGACCGATTAAAGTGGGCTACTGAAGATTAATTAAGTACATAAACAATATATATAATGAGTGTTAATGTAAAAACAATAGCTGAAATGAAGGCTCAAGGCGAAAGTCCTGAGATATTATTTTGGGTAGGATGTGCCGGAAGCTTTGATGATAGGGCGAAAAAGATAACAAAAGCATTTGCTCAGTTACTAGATAAAGCTGAGGTTAAATATGCTGTGTTGGGTACGGAAGAATCATGTACAGGAGATCCTGCAAAAAGAGCGGGAAATGAGTTTTTATTTCAAATGCAGGCGTTCTCTAATATTCAGGTATTGAATATGTACGATGTAAAAAAAATTGTAACAACCTGTCCACATTGCTTTAATACGTTAAAAAATGAATATCCTGAGTTAGGAGGCAAATATGAAGTATTGCATCATTCTCAGTTTTTACAGCAAATTTTAGAAGACGGCCGTTTAACTATTGAAGGAGGAAGTTTCAAAGGTAAAAAAATCACATTTCACGATCCCTGTTACCTTGGTAGAGGCAACGGAATTTATGAAGCACCAAGAGCGCTTATAGAAAAACTGGATAGTGAAATGGTTGAGCTTAAACGCTCTAGAGCTAATGGCTTATGTTGTGGAGCTGGCGGAGCACAAATGTTTAAAGAAGCAGAGCCAGGAGCCAAAGAAATAAATATTGAGCGAACCGAAGAAGCTTTAGAAGTTCAACCAGATATTATTGCTGCAGCTTGCCCGTTTTGCAATACAATGATGACTGATGGTGTAAAACACTTCGAAAAAGAGAGTAAAGTAAAAGTGTACGATTTGGCTGAACTCGTTGCTAAAGCAGCAGATTTAAAATGATAGCTCAAAAAACAACGCAAAACACATTTGAATCATTTAGCCCCTCTTCAAAAGTATGGGTTTATCAAGCAGAAAGTCAGCTAACAACTGAACAAGTGGCGTATGCAAAGCAACAATTAGTTTCATTTACAAGCAATTGGCAAGCTCACGGTATTCCTTTGCAATCTGCTTTTCAGATCATTAAAAATCATTTTATAGTATTAAGTGTTAACGCAGCAGCAGACAATGCAACAGGCTGTTCTATCGATGCTTCAGTTAAGGTAATTAAGCATTTAGAGCAAGCATTTTCTATGTCGCTCACAAATCGTTTACAGGTTGCCACAGAAAATAATGGTATAATTGAAGTGTATAATATGCACGATTTAATAAACCAGTTAAAAGCTAAAAATATCCCACAAGAAACACTCATTTATAATAACTCCGTTTCCACATTGGCCGATTATAATAACAATTGGAAACAACTCATTTATGACAGTTGGTTAACTAATATGGCATAGAATACTTCATTTCCTGCGTAAGTGATCGTAGTGGTAGCTTTAATTGGTTTGGCTTTTATAAATGTTTATTAAACACAGCGACAAGCGAAGCTCGTGTTTAATAGATTACATTTATTAAGCTAAAACAGTTAAACTTTAACGTAGAGCACGCCCCAAAGGGATACGCCAATAGTTACATTTCTTTAAGTTGTTGTTGTAGTTTTTTTGTTAATCCTAATACCACAATTTGGTATGAATGGTTGATGAGTTCTATAATAAATTCGTCCGATAAACTTTGGTTGTAATAAACGCTATTCCAATGTTTTTTGCTCATGTGGTAACCTGGTTGAACTTCTGAATATTGTTCTCTTAACTCTTGTGCTTCCTCAGGATCACATTTTAGGTTTACAAACTCGTTTTTTTCGATATTAACTAGGCAAAACATTTTATCCATTACTTTAAAAGTAAGCGTATCTGGCCCAAAAGGAAGGTGTTCTGTAACGCCTTTTAAGCTCAGGCAGTAATTTCGTATTTGGTCTATATGCATTTTAACGGTTTCAGATTGTGGAAAAAGTCATGTTAAATTTACATCTTTGAGGTAAGAAATATAGTTGTTTTTGGCTTAACTATTTATGAAAATAATATTTTATTCGGCACACCCTGCACTAGCTTTAAATGCACCAACTGGTTATGGTAGGCATATGCGAGGTGTAATTTACGGTTTGCGAGAATTAGGGCATGAGGTCATACCTTGTGTAGCTGGTGGGGTAGGCGAGTATTCTGAAGTAACTACAAGTGATGGTTTATCACAACCAAAGTCATTTAAGGCGAAACTTAAAAAGTTCATGCCTAAATTAATGTGGGAAACTATTAAAGACCTAAAATTAATTTTAGATGACCGTAAATATGCCGCTACTCTTGATGAATTGGTTGCTAAAGAAAAACCTGATCTTATTTATGACCGCATAAATTATTTGCAGGTTTCTGGGGTGAAGGTTGCTAAAAAATACGGTATTAAACATATTTCTGAAATTAATGCTCCGTATACCGAAGAGCGTATTGAGCTTCAGGGCAAGTCTTTATTGCTCAAACGAGCGGAAAAGTATGAGCGTTACGTGATTGAGAAATCAAACTTAATAGTGGTGGTCTCTACGGCATTAAAAAACTATTTTAGTAAGAAATACCCGGTTTTAAGGGATACAAACAAGTGTTTGGTGGTTTCTAATGCTGTTGAAAAAACAGGAGTGACAATTAATGGTCCCTATGTTTCTGATTTTAAAAATAAACATAGTTTAAATGGCAATATAATTATTGGTTTTGTAGGATCAATACTTAATTGGCACGGAATTGGTGCTCTTTTAGAAGGATTTAAATTATTTGCTGAGGATAAAAGTGATGTTAAATTACTGGTAGTAGGCGATGGTCAACAATTAAATTATTACAAGCAAAAAGCAATTGATTTAGGTATTAATGAACAAGTTATATTTACTGGTAATGTGGCACCTGAAAATGTACCTTCATTAATAGAGTTAATGGATGTAACTGTTATGGTGAAATCAAATTGGTATGGTTCACCCGTTAAAATATTTGAATACGCCAGGCAGGCCAAAGCAATGGTGTTAGCTAATACCGAACCCATTGCAGAAACATTTAAGCACGAAAAAGAGGCTTTGTTAATAAATTCTACTCCACGTGAAATTAATGAAGCGTTTATTCGTCTACATAATAATTTGGAGCTTGCAAATGAGTTGGGAGAAAATGCAAGACTCGTTTTAATTGAAAAACATACTTGGGAAAGCAAGTGCGCCATACTTATAGATACAATTAAATGAAACTACTTTTACTAACCGATGGTATTTACCCATATGTTATGGGAGGAATGCAAAAGCATAGCTATTACTTGGCTAAGGTTTTGCCTATGCATGGTGTAGAAGTAACTTTAGTGCATTGCGTAGCAAAAGGTCAGCAATTAATAACTGAGGCAGAACTGAATAAGCAATTGTTTGGAGAAAATAGTGATGTGAGTGTTAAATCATACTGCTTAGAATTTCCTAAGCATATGGGATATCCTGGGCATTACTTAATGGAATCTTTTGAGTATTCTAAAGCTATTTACACTTTATTAAAGTCTGAGATAAACAACTTTGATTTTATTTATTGTAAAGGTTTTTCTGGCTGGTATACACTTTCTCAAAAAAGAACTATTTCAGCTAAAATTGGTGTTAACTTTCATGGCTACGAAATGTTTCAGTATAGCGATGGTTGGAAAACCAAATTACAGCATTTAATGCTTCGTAAACCTGTGTTGTACAATTGTAACAAGGCTGATTTTGTGTTTTCGTATGGAGGAAAAATTGACGAATTACTTACAAATACATTGAAGATTACTTCAAACAAAGTGATTCAGATACCAGCGGGTTTTGAGTCTGACAACGTTGTTTCGGAGGTGAAATTGAGAAATGATGATGTGATAAAGATACTATTTGTAGGTAGGAATGAACGAAGAAAAGGTATAGAAGAAATTAATGAAGCACTCTATAAAATTGGACCAAATGTGGTAGGTTTAGAGTTTCATTTTGTTGGTCCTATACCGGCTGATAAGCAGGTAAATGGTAACCATATTGTTTATCATGGCAGTATGTCTGATTATGAGCAAATAAGTAAAATATACCAAAGTTGCGATATACTGTTAGCGCCTAGTTTTTCGGAAGGTATGCCAAATGTAATTATGGAGGCAATGGCAAACGGATTGGCTGTTTTCACAACAAATGTTGGTGCAAATTCATTGCTAGTCGATAAAGAAAACGGTTGGTTGTTAGAAATACCTATAACTGATTTAGCTGTTTTTATTAGGGATGAAATAATAACGTTATCAGTTTCAGATTTAAATGCTTTAAAAAATAACAGCTTAAAGAAGATAAAATCATTTTCTTGGCACGATATTGGCAAACTGACTTTCGAAAAATTATCTGCAAAAACTTAAATAGCCTTTGGCTTGTTTAGTAATTATTAAATTATGAGATATCTTATTCTTTTTTTTACATTTATTATTGTTAATCAATCGTTTTCTCAGCGAATGGTTCGCAGTGGGGCTTATAATGCGACTCTGAAAACTTTATTATCTCATACAGTAAATGAAGTTAGTGTTATGCAAATTGAGCGTATGCAAGATACCACCGCAATAGCTTATATCGATGCTCGAGAAAAAAGCGAGTATAATGTAAGTCATATTAAAAATGCGGTTTGGGTTGGTTATGACAATTTTGATATTAAACGTGTAACTGACGTAGTACCAAAAGATAAAAAAGTAATTGTGTATTGTTCTGTAGGATATAGAAGCGAGAAAATTGCTGAAGGAATAAGAAATTCGGGCTATACAGATGTGTCTAATTTGTATGGCGGTATTTTTGAGTGGAAAAATGAAGGTTTACCCGTTTATAATGAAGAAGGAGAAACCGAACGCGTTCATGCTTACGATAAAGTTTGGGGTGTTTGGCTGAAAAAGGGCGTGAAGGTTTATAGATAGTGGAAAAGTATTGGAACATATTTATTAATTCGTACTTTGGGTATTGGAATTACTTAGTCTCTGAGGTTCTGAATCCTTCTTGGCATAATTATTTTTATTGGCTCATTTTACTTTCGGTATTTGTTTGGCTATTAGAATTGGTTTTGCCTTGGAGAAAAAATCAAAAGGCGATTCGTAAAGATTTTTGGTTGGACGGATTTTATATGTTCTTTAATTTCTTTTTATTCTCACTAATTTTATATGACGGTTTATCTAATGTAGCTGTAAATGCGTTTAATGACTTATTGGGCGTATTTGGAGTTCAAAATACTATAGCTTTCGAAATACAAGCTTTGCCTAAGTGGTTGCAGTTTTTAGTTATGTTAATTATTGCTGATTTTATTCAGTGGAACACACATAGGTTATTACATCGAGTGCCATGGTTGTGGGAGTTTCATAAAGTACATCATTCTGTTAAAGAAATGGGTTTTGCGGCACATCTGCGTTTTCATTGGATGGAAACGATTGTTTATAAATCTATTCAATATATTCCGTTGGCTATGATAGGTTTTGGTATAGATGACTTTTTTGTTCTTCATATTTTTACTGTTTTAATAGGTCATTTAAACCATGCGAATCTTGGTTGGGATTATGGACCGTTAAAATATGTGTTTAATAACCCTAAAATGCATATATGGCACCATGTAAAAGACTTGCCAAAAGATTATAAGTATGGGGTGAACTATGGAATTACCTTTAGTTTTTGGGACTACCTATTTAAAACAGCTTATGTGCCTAAAAGTGGTAAAAACATTGAGCTAGGCTTTGATGGAGATGAGAAATTTCCTAAAAGTTTTGTGAAGCAGGCCACGTATCCTTTGTCTGGGGAGGAATAGTGGAGGTGAATGTGAAGTTTAAATTGAGTATGTCAAATAAATTTGCTAAAACTTTTTAATAACACTTGTATAACACAGTGTTATTTAATATATTTATCTAAATAGCAATAGCATTATGAAAACACAAACAGCCCTAAGATTTGATAAAGAGTTATTGGAGCTTATTAAAGAAAAAGCTAAAGCTCAAAAAAGAAGTTTAAATAACTACATAGAGTATTTGTTGTATAAAGAAGTAGGTGATATACCTAATGAGGAAACAACAAAAGCTATTGAAGATGCAAAAAAAGGGGTAGGTATTAAGAAAGTTGATGACCTAGATACGTTTTTAAAGGAATTATAAATGTACCAACTACATTATACCTCTGCTTTTAAAAAAAGCTTGAAGAAAATTAAAAAACGGAATAGAGAATTTAGTTCAACGAGGGATATTCTTTTTATTTTACAAAATAACGGTGTTGAAGGCATTCCTAAGCATATGAATCCTCATAAACTAAAAGGGGAATACAAAGATAATTGGGAATGTCATATAAAGCCAGATTTATTAATTATATGGTTTCAAATCGAAAAACCTAAGCAAATAACACTAATAAATATTGGCTCACATTCTGATTTATTTAAGTAGTTTTAACTACATCTAATTCTAAAACCCAATACCTTTAAGAGCATGTCTTGCTGCTGATTTAACTTAATTATTAGTAATGGTCGGTTTTTCTTCTTTTAAATTTCTTATTTTATCTGCTAATACTTCAGAGATATTAGGTGGTACTACTTCTGAATAGTATTGTATATTACCTTTTTTGTCAATAATAATATTGGTTGGTATAGTATTGATAACCCCTTGGTGCAGGTCTTTAAATAATTGTTTTGCACCAGTAATATGAGTGTATTTGTGTACTCTTTTTGTTAGGAATTTTTTTATTTTATCACTGCTATCATCTGTTATAGCTAAAAACACCACTTCATTATCGTTTTCAAATTTAGAGGCTAGTTTATTTAGCTGAGGTATTTCTTTTAAACATGGTCCGCACCAAGTAGCCCAAAGACTTATAACAATTATTTTTCCTCTTAACTCTTGTGTTTTAATAAGTGAACCGTTTAATGTTTTGGCCTCAAAGTCATTTAGTGGATAAACACTTTTTTTTGAGCATGAGCTCAAAAAAACAAAAGCTAACATCATGAATGATGTTAGCTTTTGTAAATTATTTATTTGAAGTAAAAACATTTAAATTACCTTAAATATTTTCTCCAAACCTTGTTCTAGTTTTGTGTCCGGTTTATATCCAGTAGCAGACTTTAGTTTTTCTGAACTACCAACTCTTCTTTCAACTTCGTAATCATATCTCTTTTTAGGAGCTTCGATGTATGTGATTTCAGAATCTGAATTTGTTACATTTTTAATATGAACTGCAAGGTCTTTTATGCATCCTTCACTCTCATTGGCAATATTGTAAATAGCATTACCTTTCATGTTTTCCATTAGTAGAATGCATGATTTTACCGTATCATCAATAAATGTAAAATCTCTGGTTTGTTCACCTGTTCCAAAAACGGTAATAGGTTTGTTTGCTTTAGCTTGCTCAAAGAAACGTGGTACAACCATTCTGTTATCTTGCTTTGGTCCGTAAACATTAAAGAAACGCAGTGCTACTGAATGTATCCCTTTTTCTTCGTGTAAAGCTGCAAGATAAATCTCATTATATCTTTTAGCCATTGCATAGCTTGTTCTTGGATCTACAATTATTTCTTCATCTACAGCTTGTTCCATAGCAGAATGTCCATAAATACCACTTGTAGAAGCATAGAGTATTTTTTTAATGCCGTTTTCAATAGCGGCATTTGCAACATTACGCATGCCAATGGTTTCAACATCCATTGTTTCTATAGGATTGTCAGCAACGATATCTACACCAAGTATGGCCGCAAAATGAAATATGGCATCACACCCTTTTGCAGAGTTGTTTAGTAATTTGTAATCTCTCACATCCCCTTTTACAAAGGTGATGTTTTCCATTGTTTTAGTATCTAGCTTGTTACCCCTTAGTAAATTATCGTAAACAGTTACATCGTACCCATCTTGGCAAAGCTTTTCAGCTAATGCGCTTCCAATAAATCCAGCTCCTCCGGTTATAAGTATTTTTTTCAAAGTATAAAGTTATTTGACCTCTTGAACATCGGCCTTAATTATTAATTGTGTAGTAGTAGGGGTTGTATTTGCAGTTAATGTAACTGTTTTTTGTTGACTACCTTTTTGCTTTCCTGGTGAGTAAGCAACTCCAATTTTACCAGTTTCACCTGGTGCAATTGGTTCTCTTGGATAATCAGGAACAGTACATCCGCAAGATCCTTTAGCATCAGATATTAAAAGAGGCTCATTGCCGGTGTTTGTAAATTCAAATGTGTATTCGTTTTTAGTATCTTGATTTACTTTACCAAAGTCATGTTCGCTTTTACTAAAGCTTATAGTTGTGGGTGGTAAGGCTGGTTTACTAGGGTTATTTTCTGGGGTTATTTGAAGGGGAGAAGAGTTACCAGCATCATGATTATGTCCGCTATGATCGTTGTTGTTTGCTGCCACTACAGCTTCAGTATTGTTATGTTTATGATCTTGAATAAATGTAGCGTAAACTACAGTAGCTGTTAGAATGACAAGTAGACCAATTTTAATATTTTCTTTCATTATTTTCTTAAATTAAGTTTTTCATATTCACCGTTATTAAGGCTTTCAAATGCCTTGGTATATATAGGGTCAATTTGATTTGAGATGTAATAAAACCCTCCTACACCAAACATTCCTCTTGCAATGTAAGCCTTCAGGTATTGTTTTAAAGCTTTGTTAGATATTTTAATATCATCATCATTTCTTTCAACCCCTTTATCTTCAGCATAACTAATAAATTCTTCTAAATGTTCATCAGTAATATTAAAACCAATGTCAAAGAGTTGAACAGATGTGTACTTTTCTTCTACATTTTTACGGTTTTTATCTAAGTAATTAAGACTGTAGCTGTATAAAAGGCCTTTTCTAAGAATGTCTCTGTAATATTTCGAGCTTAATGTTGTGTCAAGGGGAACAAATACGTCAGGTATAATTCCTCCGGCTCCGTAAACGTCTCTTCCATGATCAGTTTTGTAAATTAGAGAGTCATCTACTTTAATACTGTCTCTTTCAAATAGTTCCCCACTCTCATATCTATGTGTATATTCATCTTTATAGTCTTTATAAGGTTTTTGAATACATCTACCAGATGGAGTGTAGTATCTTTGTATAGTTAGTCTCATTACTGATGAGTCTGGAAATTCAAATGGTTTTTGAACTAATCCTTTACCAAAAGATCTTCTTCCAACAATTATTCCTCTATCCCAATCTTGAACAGCTCCAGAAACAATTTCACTAGCAGAAGCAGAACCAGCATCAATCATAATTGCGAGTTTTCCTTGTTCAAACATCCCTTTAGCAGTAGCAAAGTGGGATCTTTTTGGGAAGTATTTTCCTTTTGTGTAAACGATAAGTTCGTCAGCTTGTAAAAACTGATCGGATAACTGGTTTGCTATATGTAAATATCCTCCCGTGTTTCCTGTTAAGTCAAGAACTAAGCTTTGCATGCCCGCTCTTTTTAATTTTGTTATTTCAGCTTGCAATTCAATCATGGTTGTTCGTGCAAACCGACTTAACTTAATGTAACCAGTTATTGAATCTGCCATGTACGCTGCATCCACACTATAAATGGGGATTTTGTCTCTCTCTATCGCGTATTCAATCAATTTTTTTTCTCCAAAACGTTTTATTGAAACATTTACTACAGATCCTTTTTCGCCTCTTAGTTTTTTTACAACATCACTATTCTTCAAGCCTATACCAGCAACGTTTTCATCTTCAATTTTGATAATTTTATCTCCAGATAAAATCCCTAGTTTTTCAGAAGGGCCTCCTATAATAGGGGCAACAACTAACAGAGTGTCATTTAGAATATTAAATTGTATACCAATTCCTTCAAATTTGCCTTCTAGTTGCTCGTTTGCTTTTTTAACCTCGTCTTTTGGGATGTAAACCGAATGTGGATCTAAGTCTTTAAGTGTTCTCACAATCATATTTTCTGTGAGCTCTTCAATATTAGCTGTATCAACATAATACATACTTATATCTCTTAGCAATGTTCTTAGTTTTTCTACTTGATCGTAGTACTGTTGTGATGAACTCGAGAAATTATAAGATTGTGCTTCTAAATTTGGTGCTTGTGCTATAAATAACACTACGATTAAAGTTATAAGTCTAAAAAAATTATTTTTTTGAAATTTCAATACCATTTTCAATTGTTAATGTTTCGGTTAATTCTCCTGTTGTGCTGTACAAATTTAAGGTTCCTGTTCCGTTCACAAGAGTGCCTTTAGGTCTTTCTTTTCCGTTTTTATCAAAGTTAGCAAGAACTTCCCACATAAGACCTTTAAAATACAATATCTCGCTACACAAATTGCCATTTTTATGGTAGTATCTCCAAATTCCGTTTACCTCTCCATCATTATATGAATAGCTAGATTCTCTTTCTCTTGATGGGTAAAAGGTTGTCCAGTCGCCCGATCTTTTTCCGTTAGTAAAAGTTCCTAATTTTCTTAATACTCCATTATTGTAGTACCATTTATACTCTCCGGTGTACATGCCGTCTTTCGTGTTTCCAGATTCTGCTAATTGTCCGTTTTGGTAGTACTTTTTGGTAATTCCATTTTTTTTATCGTTTGTAAATGGAATCACTGTTTTTATATTTCCGTTTTCGAAGTATTGTATTAAATCACCACTCTTTTTGCCGTTACTGTAATTTAACTCAAAATTAAGAATATTGTTTTTTTGATAATGTTTTTGCTTACCATTTTTATTACCGTCAGAAAACTCCTGTGTAAAAAAGGACTTATCTAAGTTATAATTTGTTTGCACTCCATCAACTTGGTTTTCGATGTAGGGGGTTTCGTTAAGTAATAGCCAAGTAAATGTATTGTCATTTTTTGGCATGTAATAGCTTTTCCAAGTGCCGTCTTTCTTGTTTGCAAGGTATCTTCCAGAGTCTTGAAATATAACGAGTTGCTTTTTATTTAAATGTAAGAGCGAGTCGGTGTGATATTCAATCCACTGACCTGATTTATTGCCTGACTCGTCAAAGTATCCATCATCTTTATACTTTGTATTATCAAACAAAGTTGTTTTTTGCGATAATCCTGCAGTATAAAGGGTGATTGCAAGTATAGCTGTTAAGCTTAATTTCATTATTTGAAAGATACTAATTTATTCAAAATTAATAAAAAGCTTAGGGTAAGAATCATTAATATTATCCTTTAAAACAGGTAATTACATTGGTTTAAAAAACGTAGATTTGCGTCAATATTAAAAGTAACAAACAATGCGGTTTTATTTGTGTTTATTTCTGTTTTTACCCTCACTGAATAATTTGTTTAGTCAAGATAAGTTTACAATTAGCGGTTATGTAACTGATTTAGACAATGGTGAAGAAATGATAGGCGCTACTGTAAGGGTAAAGAATACAACTGAAGGAGCCGTTACTAATATATATGGGTTTTATTCATTAACACTTGCCAAAGGTGAGTATGATATTGTTTATTCATTTATTGGTTATTCTGATATTGAGAAACGAGTTGTGTTAGATCAAAATCAGCAAATTAGTGTTGAGATTAGTAATTCTTCTCAAACACTTCAAGAAGTAGAGATTACAGCCGAAAGGGGTAATACTAATGTAGAGTCTGTTAGTATGAGCTCTGTTGAAATGAATATTGAAACAATAAAAAAAATACCTGCTTTAATGGGCGAAGTTGATGTTATTAGAGCAATACAATTACTACCTGGTGTACAGAGTTCAGGAGAGGGGAGTACTGGTTTTTTTGTTAGAGGAGGAGGAGCAGATCAAAACTTGGTGTTGTTAGATGAAGCTACTGTTTTTAACTCGTCACATTTATTAGGATTTTTCTCGGTTTTTAATCAAGATGCTATAAAAGACGCCAAGCTTTATAAGGGTGGCATACCTGCAAAATATGGTGGTAGGTTAAGTTCTGTTTTAGATGTAAGGATGAAGGAGGGGAATTCAAAACGGTTTTCGGTTTCAGGCGGGATAGGATTAATTTCTAGTCGTCTTACCATTGAAGCTCCAATTGTGAAGGATAAAAGTTCATTCATTATTTCAGGTAGAAGAACCTATGCCGATTTGTTTTTGAACCTTAGTAAAAACGAAGATTTAAAAAATAGTGCTCTTTATTTTTATGATTTAAATGGAAAGTTTAATTATAAATTAAGTGATAAGGATAGACTATTTGTTTCAGGTTATTTTGGTAGAGACATCTTAAATATTGCTGACGCTTTTAAACTGGGCTGGGGTAATACAACAATTACCACAAGGTGGAATCACCTTTTTTCTGAAAAACTATTTTCAAATGTATCTTTAATATACAGTAATTACAATTATGAGCTAGGTATACCAGATGGTATTCAGGCATTTGCGTGGAATAGTGATATTATAAATTATTCTATAAAAAACGATTATACATTGTATGCTAATACGTCTAATACTATTCGTTTTGGGTTTCAATCTACCTTCTTAGATTTTAATCCTGCCACATTCGAACCTCTTGATGGAAACGAAAATTTTAATTCACTGCAATTGCCTAAAAAGTTTGCATTAGAAAGCGGAATATATTTGAGTAATGAGCAAAAAATTGGGTCTCGCTTTACAATTGATTATGGAATGCGACTTTCTATTTTTCAGAACATAGGTATTGATACCGTTTATCAGTACGATGAAAATTATGATTTAAGGGAGGATGAACCCTTCAAAACTTACGGAAAAGGAGAGTTTTATAATACTTACATGGGTTTAGAGCCGAGGTTAGGTATGAAATATACGTTGGATGAATTTAGTTCAGTAAAGATGTCATACAACAGAATGTTTCAATACTTACATTTAGCGAATAATTCAACCGGAGGCACACCACTAGATGTTTGGTTTCCATCAAGTTCTAATATTAAGCCAAGAATTGCTGATCAAGTAGCATTGGGTTATTTCAGAAACTTTAATTCTAACACCTTAGAGACCTCAGCTGAAGTGTACTATAAGGAAGTTACAAACGCAATAGATTTTAAAGATAATGCTCAGCTTATTTTTAACTCTAAACTTGAGGGCGAAGTACGAATAGGTTCTGCAAGAGCTTATGGTTTAGAGCTATTTGCAAGAAAACAACAAGGTAAATTTACCGGTTGGATTAGCTATACTCTATCAAGAACCTTAAGAACGATTGACGAGATTAACGATGGCAAAGAATATGTTGCCAATTTTGATAGGCCTCATAATTTATCTATTGTTTTAGCATATGACATCAATCCTCAGTGGAGTTTAGGCTTTACCTGGGTTTATAATACAGGGTTACCTTTAACAGCTCCAACAGGTAAGTTTACATATCAAGGTCAAGTAGTGCCGGTGTACTCCGAACGAAATGGAGCACGAATACCTGACTACCATAGAAGCGATTTTTCAGTAACCTTAGACCCTAAAAAGAATGAAGGAAGAAGGTTTAAAAGCAGTTGGAACTTATCTGTGTACAATATGTATGCAAGAAAAAACCCTTTCTCAATAACTTTTGAGGAAGATGACGATAACCCTGGTCAAACTCAGGCCATTAGAACGTATCTGTTTTCTATAATTCCTACAGTAACATATAACTTTAAGTTTTAATTATGAATGAGTATTTAGCCCTATTTGCAATTATATTAAGTGTGACATCTTGCCGAGAAAAAATTGATTTTGATCTGAGCAATGGCAATACAAAAATTGTTATTGATGGATCTATAACGTCTGAAAACAGGCGACACTCGGTGAAAATCAGTAAAACATCTAATTATTACGATGCTAACTCTGATGAGCGTGTACAAAATGCCAGTGTTATTATTAGTGATGGTACAACAGATTTTACTCTTACAGAAACGGAACCAGGAATTTATAAAACGGATAGTTTAAGTGGAGAAATAGGTAAAACCTATACGCTTAAAGTTAGTTATGAGGGAATAACATATTCTGCTCGCTCATTTTTGAAGGAGGTTGCTGAATTGCAGGCGATTATAGCAGTACAATTATTTGAAACTATTCCTATTGTTAATGAAGTTGATTCTGATTATACCGTTGCAATGGTTATTAACGAGCCTGAGGGTTTGGGCGATTATTACTTGTTCAAATATTATATTAACAATAGGTTAGAGAGCGATACAGTTCGTGAATACTCTTTTGCTGATGATGAATTTATTGATGGCTTGTCATTTGATACTGCAGGGTTTAACTTAGTGCCAATATACTTTATAGAGTCAGAGTTGGTTGAAGTTGGAGACACCGTTAAATTAGAAGTACTCTCTATTAATGAAGATTACAACGACTTTTTGATAAGTGTTTTATTACAATCTGAATTTAGAGGAGGTTTGTTTGATGGCCCAGCAGCTAATGTTGGTAGTAATTTTGATAACGGAGCTTTAGGCTATTTCATAGCTTCAGATGTTTCGAGTGCAGAAACTATAATTACCCCTCAATAGTTTTCTTGTGCTGTTTCTTAAAACGATTATATCCTTTTTGAAGGATAAGGATTACAGAGATTTGCTATTTACTACTTTATTTATAATAGTTATAGGCTCTACCGTTTATCACTATTTAGAAGGATGGAACTGGGTTGATTGTGTGTACTTTTGTATAATTACCCTGACTACAATTGGGTATGGTGATTTCTCTCCACAAACTCCCGAAGGAAAAGTGTTCACAATATTTTATATACTATTGGGTATAGGTATTATTTTGAGTTTTGTAAATACAGTATACACGCATTATAAGGATATGAAAGAAGGGCAAAAGTAAGGTGCATTTACAATACTATTTAAATAGATAATTTAAGCTCACACCCAACCCTACGTTGTGATAGCTTGTTTTTACTTCTTTAAAAATTTCTCTTGTTGTGGGACTAATTGATCTCTCGGCAGTGAAATATCCGCCAATTAATATTTTGGAGGTTATGTGCCTTTCTATGCTAGTGCAAATTCTTATTGAATGAAACAACCTGTTTACACCTAATACGCGATACTTATTAGTAATGAAGCTAGATTCTAATGATTTTATTTCAGCTCTATCAGAGACTAGATAGTTTAATTGGTAACCAGCTTTAAAACTAATAAGATTACTACCATATGTTACATATTGTTGTATTTCAATAGGGATTTTGATGTACTTCAATGATATTCTGTAGGCTTCATCTTCAAAACTACTAATGTTATTATTGTTGAGAGTAAAAAAACCTAGGGGTGTTATTAACTTATAGGTAGCTTCTTCATTATATTCATCAACGTTGTATAACTCATAGTTCATTTTGGAAATCAGCGATATTTTTCCATACTCAGCACCAAATGCAATCCAAGTTTTTTTGCTCAAATTTATCGCAATGTTTGCGCTGCAATTTATTGAAGTAGCTTTAATACTGTTTTTATTCAAATTTTCATTTCTCTTAGATTCAATTTGAGTTAAATTCTTAAATGAAAATCGATTTGATATATTTCTGATATTAAGAGAAACTTTGATTTTTCTACCCTTTGAAATATTAGTGTTTTTAATATTCTCTTTTACTGATATTATATTATTAATTGTGCTATAATTTTGAAATTTTAGATGCTTTTTCTCCATACTGACCAGCGACAAACTAGTTTTTTTGCTGCTTGAAAATATTTCATTTTTTTTGTCAAAATTTATGGGTTTAGATAAATCGTTATAAGTTAGCTTTTCAGTAATAGCGGAATTAGCGACAATTGAGTTTGTATAAAAATTTTGTTTGCCCACTAATAAGTCAGATTCAGAAACAGTAGAGGTTTTAACGTGCTTATGAAATTGGTTCACCGTTTCAGGTAATTCCTTAAGTTTCTCAGTTATACCAAAATCAGAGTTGGTGAGAGTTTTATTATTACCTTTTTTCGATTTGATAGAATTTAAAAGGATTTTCTTACTCTTTATTTCAGCTTCAGATAGATTATGAAATTGGCTTATTTGATCTGAGGTCGTGTTAACTACTCCATAATTAATCTTGTTAGAAGGTACTGTATTGGCCGAGTATTCTTTACTCTTGTCTAAAGCATGCTTATTCTTTATAGAGATTTCTTTCTTCTGAGAAATTATATTAGATTTCGATTTTTTACCAGATACATTTTTATTATTTGTATGTAAACTCTCATGTGGTTTTACTATTTGTTCATTAGACTTAATTTTCTTTTGATGGTTTGAGCGAGTGAATAGGAAATACGTTGCTGTTGAGATGAGTAATGTAATGAAAACTATTATCAACTTATTTGTTGTAATGAACTTTAAAATACTCAGTTCATTTTTTTTTGGAGTAATGTGATTAGCATCTAATTTAGACTGAATGTTCGACCACACTTTTCCAGATGGCTCTGGTCCAGTATTTTCAATTCTTTCTTTTATGTAATCGTCTAAATTCATTATTTATTAAACTGTAATTAACTTTTTACCTAAGAATGATTGTTTTTTAACTTCCTTTTTTTTTATAGAACCGTTAATTCTTAGTTTGAGTTCTTTTCTGGCAGCAAACAAATTTGATTTTGAAGTTCCAACCGAAATATTTAATTCATCTGATATTTCTTTATGGGTATAACCTTCAACTGCGTAAAGGTTAAAAACAACTCTGTATGATGGGGGTAATTGTCTTACTATTTCTAACAAGTCATCATTAGCAAATTGATCTAGAATGCTAGGCGATAAATCTTCCAAATAATTATGATTATCATCTTCGATTCTTTCTAAGAAATTGTTTTTCCGTGCCCTGATTTTATTTAGCGAGGTATTGACTGTTATTCTTTTTATCCATCCTTCAAATGACCCTTTAAATTTATAGGTGTTAAGCTTAGTGAAAATGATAACAAATGCTTCTGACAATAAATCTTCAGCTTCATCAATGTTGTTAGCATATCTGTAACAGATTTTAAACAATAACCCTGCATACCTCTGATATAAAGCATTTTGTGCTTTTCTATCATTGTTTATGCAATTCTCGATTATATGTTTATCTTCTGGGCTGATGCTAGTTGTATTAAATCAAGTAGCCATTTTTGGTATGGCTACTTGATTAAAGTTAAAAATTATTGCTTTTCGAATCTATAATATCCCTCATCACCTTGCTCGCCATCTATTTCATCTACTAATATTAACTCGTTATTAGTTAGCGAAGTGATATCAAAAGTACCTGATTGACCACTACTAGGCGAGGTAATAGTTAGTTTTTCATTATCGACATCTATAGAGTATTCATAATTCATTATTACTTGTGTTGAATCTGAGTTAAATGTTTGTGAGTTCGACATTAGATCAAAATCACCGGCCTCAGATAAAGGATACGTAATAATTAACTCACATTCACTTCCTGTGCAGGTTTTAAAGTCATAAATAGTTGTTAAGTTAGAATCATTGAAATTCATGCCATCTTCCCAGTATTCTGTAGAGTTCCATGTTCCAACTATTTTTTCTGATAAGTCATCTGTTTTTTTACAAGATGTAAAAATTCCCAGTAATATTGATGTTAATACTAAATAATTAAGATTTACTCGTTTCATAATAATTGAATTTAATTGGTTTATACATCTAAGACACAATTGTGATTCATTTGGTTGGGCGTTGTTTGTTTTTTGTCAAAAAAAAAGGGGTTACAAATTAATGTAACCCCTTTTAAATAAGATGTTCTTCGTTTAAAATTTAGAACTTAATTCTAAACTCTACTCTTCTGTTTAAAGCTTTGCCTTCATCAGTATCGTTAGATGCAACTGGTTTAGTTTGTCCGAAGCCTTCAGATATGATTCTAGCTCCATCTATACCTTTGCTTATGATATATTCTTTTGCTGCTGCTGCTCTTTCAGCTGAAAGTTTTAAGTTTCCATCTGCTGAACCTGTATTGTCAGTATGACCAGCAATCATTAAGTCATATTCGTTGTGACGATTCATTACTGCAACTACCTGGTCTAATACTGGGTAAGATGATTCTTTTATTTTTGAAGAACCGGTTTCAAAAAACAGACCTTTCATAGCCATGTTCATAATTTTAATGTCATCTTTATCAATTTTTGGGCAACCTTTATTCGCTAATATACCTTTTAAGTTAGGGCATTTATCATCTTTATTTGCTACGCCATCTCCATCATTATCTGGGCAACCCATTGCATCCTTAGATCCTTTTACATTTGGGCAGGCATCTAACTCATCTGCTACACCATCTCTATCTGCATCTTTAATAGTGTTAAAACTAAAGTTTACACCAACTGATGTAAATAAGAAATCGTCAAAACCAGTTTGAGACACATTATAAGAATCATAATTATCAGTCAGCGTAAAGTTGTAAGTGCTTTGTACAACAACACTTAATTTTTCTGTAACTCCGAAATTAATACCTGCCCCAATTGGGAAATTAAAATCCATAAGACTATTATTTGCATAATGGCTAGCCGTTGATATAGCGTCTCCGAAACCACCTTGAATAAAAGGTGCAATTCTTGAGTCTTCCTTTAGCATGTAACCATTGTTAAATTTGTAGCGAAGCATTAGATTAATGTCGTACAATTTGGTTTTAAATGAGTACACTGCGGGTAAAGTTAGTGGTCCTGCTGCTGGTGCTGAACCTGTATAATCAATTTGTCCGTGAGCAAATAGTAAATGTGCATCTAAACTAGGGTTAATATAATGGTTATAGCTTAAACCAACAGCTGGATGTAAATCATCTGTTGTAAACATTTCGTTACCTAAGTCTCCTTTGTATTGCATAGTTCCAAAGTGTAAGCCTAGTCCGTTTGAATAGTCTTTACTTTGGCTTTTTAAATGTTTACTTAAAGTAATAAGAGAAATTAGTGCGATAGTGAATAAAGTTTTTTTCATTTTTTATCTTTTAGTTTAGTTGCAAAAATATATATGAATTGCTAAAATTCATTACGTATTTAAACTTAATTTTGGTGACATTGAGTATGAATACTTAATATGTTTATAAGCTCCAATACGTTAAATCTTTAATTTTTCCTTTAAATATTCCTTTAATATCCACAAAAATACCATCACTAGACAATATGGTTTTAAAGTAAGCTTCATCTTTATTAGCGTACTCTTCGTGATTAACAGCTACAATAACAGCATCGTAATTAGTACCTGCTTTTTCAACAAGTCCAAAACCATACTCATGTTGTAATTCTTCTGAGCTAGCGTGAGGATCTACTACTTCTACATTTACTTGGTAAGATTGCAGTTCTTTTATAACATCGGCAACTTTTGAGTTTCTTATGTCAGAAACATCTTCTTTAAATGTAGCTCCCATAACCAATACTTTAGAGTCTCTTAATGCTTTGCCTAAAGCAAGCATTTTTTTGACAGTTTGTTTTGCTACATAAAAGCCCATGCTATCGTTTACAAATCGCCCTGAATTTATAATTTTAGCATGATAACCAAATTGCTCTGCTTTGTGTGTTAAGTAATAAGGGTCAACACCAATGCAGTGTCCACCAACTAAACCAGGTTTAAAACCTAAAAAGTTCCATTTAGTACCAGCAGCTTCTAAAACATCATAAGTGTTAACTCCCATTCTATTAAAAATAATAGAAAGTTCATTCATTAATGCAATGTTTACATCTCTTTGGGTGTTTTCTATAATTTTAGCGGCTTCAGCAACTTTAATTGTTGGGGCACGGTGTACACCAGCTTTTATGATTAGTTCATATGTTTTAGCAATTTCTTCAAGTGAAGTATCACAACATCCTGAAACAACTTTTTTGATATCTACAATTTTGCGTTCTTTATCGCCCGGATTAATTCTTTCGGGTGAGTATCCTACCATAAAATCTTTTCTGAATGTTAAGCCAGATTCTTTTTCTAAAATTGGCACACAATCATCTTCAGTACAACCAGGATAAACTGTTGATTCAAAAACAACATAATCTCCTTTTTTTAGGGCTTGACCTACAGTTTTAGAGGCAGATAGTAGTGGTCTTAGGTTTGGAGTATTGTATTCATCAATAGGGGTTGGAACAGCAACAACAAAGAAGTTAGCTGATTTAAGATCGTTTATATCTGCCGAAAATTCGATGTCTCTTCCTTCAAATTCGGATGAATCTAATTCTTTACTTGGGTCAATGTTATTTTTCATTAACTCTACACGTTCAGCATTAATGTCAAAGCCTAAAACTTTAACTTTTCTGGCAAATTCAAGTGCGATAGGCAATCCTACATAACCTAATCCTACAACTGCTAATTTTGCTTCTTTGTTTTTTAATTGGTCGTAAATCATTTTTTCAAGCTATAAATACGTTCTATAATGTCAACTACTTTTAATCCTTCTAAAGCGTTAGTAGTTGCTGATGTTCTATTTTTTAAGGTGTCAATTACATTTTTAATTACTAAATGGTGATTTGCTGCTGAACCTTTATACTGTCCGTAGTCATTTGCGGGGTTTGCTTCTGGCAGAACCGGCATTTCGTAATTTTCTATATGGCAATATTCAACTTTATTCATGTATTGTCCACCTACTTTAATGCTTCCTTTTTCTCCAATTATAAGTAAGCTACTTTCCAAGTTTGTATTCCAGACTGATGTTGAATAGTTTAATGTACCCATTCCTCCTTCTGTAAAATCAAAAGAAACAGATCCTGTATCTTCAAATTCGGTTGAGTTTTTATGAGAAAAGTCTTTAAAACTAGCTTTAATATTAGTAATGTCTCCAAACAGCCAGTAAATGATGTCAATAAAATGGGAAAATTGTGTGAAGAGTGTCCCGCCATCTAAATCGTTGGTTCCTTTCCAACCTCCTTTTTTATAATACCTGTCATCACGGTTCCAGTAACAGTTGGTTTGTACCATGTAAATGTCACCTAATATTTTGTTATCAGTAACTTCTTTTAGCCATACCGAAGGGGGAGAATATCTGTTTTGCATTACACAAAACACCTGTTTGTTTGCTTTAAGAGATTTGTAAATAATTTTTTCGCAATTCTCTTTATTTAGACCCATTGGTTTTTCACACACTACATGCTTATTTGCTTCTAATGCTTTAATGCATTGTTCTGCGTGTAAACCGTTTGGGGTGCATATGTTGATTACATCAATATCAATGTTTGAACTAAGTAATTCGTCAATTGAATTAAAGAAAGGAGCTGAGAAATGGTCGAGGTTTAAATTTTCTTTATCAGCTATGTCGCATAAGCCAACTAATTCAGATTCATTATTTCTGCTAATCATTTCGGCATGGCGTTTACCTATATGACCACATCCAACAACTGCAAATTTTATTTTATTGCTACTCATTTATCTAGTTTAGTCACTTTTTCGTTTTCGAGTTTGTAATTTTCATTACTTTCTTCGCAAACAGCTAGCCCTTGTTCGTTAAATTTTAACTTGTGACCATATTCACTCATCCAGCCTATTTGTTTGGAAGGATTTCCTACCACTAAGGCATAGTCTTTTACTTCTTTTGTTACAACGGCCCCAGCTCCAATAAAGGCAAATCTGCCAATATCATTTCCGCATACTATAGTTGAGTTAGCTCCGATTGTAGCTCCTTGTTTAACTAGTGTCTTTGAATATTGGCCTCTTCTATTAACAGCACTTCTGGGGTTAATTACATTTGTAAATACCATTGAAGGGCCTAAGAAAACATCATCCTCACAAATTACTCCTGTATAAACGGAAACATTGTTTTGAATTTTTACATTATTCCCTAAAACAACATTAGGCGATATAACACAATTCTGTCCTATATTACACCTATTACCAATTACACAATCAGCCATAATATGAGAAAAGTGCCATATTTTAGTTTCTTCTCCGATTTGAGAGTCAGAATCAATTATTGCAGAGCTATGTGCGAAATATCCCATTTTTAGTTAGGATTTAAATTCAGGTAATGTTTGAAAGTGCTCTAATGTTCTTTTTAATCCTTCTTTTCTGTCTACTTCAGGTTTCCAATTAAGAATTTCTTTGGCCTTGGTAATGTCAGGTTTTCTTTGTTTAGGATCATCTTTTGGAAGTGGATGATAGCTAATCGTGCTCTTGCTATCAATAAGATCAACTACTTCTTCAGCGAATTGCTTTATAGTTATTTCACTGGGGTTACCAATGTTAACAGGGTGGTCGTAGTCACTTAATAATAAGCGATAAATACCTTCCACTAAATCGTCAACATAGCAAAAAGATCGAGTTTGAGAACCATCTCCAAAAACTGTAATTGGTTCGTTTTTAAGTGCTTGACTCATGAAAGCAGGTAGTGCTCTACCGTCATCTAATCTCATTCGTGGTCCGTAGGTATTAAAGATTCTAATGATTCGAGTTTCTACTCCGTGATACCTATTGTAAGCCATTGTTATAGCTTCTTGAAATCTTTTAGCTTCGTCATAAACACCTCTTGGACCAATAGGGTTTACATTTCCCCAGTATTCTTCAGTTTGAGGGTGTACTAATGGATCACCATATACTTCAGATGTAGAGGCGATTAACATTCGTGCATTTTTTTCTTTTGCTAATCCTAATAAATTATGTGTTCCTAATGCTCCAACTTTTAATGTTTGTATTGGAATTTTTAGATAATCAATTGGGCTAGCAGGCGATGCAAAGTGTAATATATATTTCACATCTCCTGGAACGTGAACAAACTTAGTTACATCATGATGATGAAACTCAAAATCATCTCTTGGTAAAAGATGTTCAATATTTTTTTTGCTACCTGTAATAAGGTTGTCCATGCCAATAACATGGTATCCTTCCTTTAAAAAACGATCACTTAAATGAGAACCTAAAAAGCCTGCAGCTCCAGTAATTAATACTCTTTCTTTTTCCATTATTTTTTTTCAATAATTTGTCTTCCCATACTGTTATAGTAAAAACCTTTTTCTTCTGGGCGGTTCATTTCAAATACATTTCTACCATCAAAGATAACAGCCTCTTTTAGTTCTGATTTAATTTTATCAAAATCAGGATTTCTAAACACAGACCATTCTGTACATATAACAAGTGCATCTGCATTTGTAAGTGCATCATATTGATTTATGGCAAATTCTATTTTATCGCCTAAAAGCCTTTTCACATTATTCATAGCTTCAGGGTCGTAAGCTTTAACAGTTGCACCAGCTTCTAATAAGCTTTCAATAATACTCAATGCCGGTGCTTCTCTAATATCATCGGTATTAGGTTTAAATGCGAGTCCCCAAATGGCAAATGTTTTACCTTTTAAATCGTTGTTATAGTATTTTTTAATTTTTTCTACGATAATTTTCTTTTGGTTATCGTTTACATCTAATACTGTGTCAAGTATTTTGAAATCATACTTATACTCATTAGCAGTTTTAACTAGTGCTTGCACATCTTTAGGGAAGCAACTTCCTCCATAACCAATACCTGGAAATAAGAAACGTTTGCCAATTCTTGAGTCTGATCCCATTCCCATTCTTACCATGTCAACATCTGCATCAACGAGTTCACAAAGATTCGCGATTTCGTTCATGAAAGATATTTTTGTTGCAAGAAAGGAGTTTGCTGCATATTTAGTTAATTCTGCAGATTTTTCATCCATCATAATGATTGGATTACCTTGTCTTACAAATGGTTCGTAAAGTCTTTTCATTACTTTTTGAGCTCTTTCAGAAGAGGTGCCAATAACTACTCTTTCTGGTTTTAAGAAATCTTCTACCGCGTAACCTTCTCTTAAAAACTCAGGATTAGAAACTACATCAAAATCGCAGGTTGCGTTTTTAGCTAATGCTTTGTGTACTCTATCTGCTGTACCAACTGGTACAGTACTTTTATCAACAATAACTTTGTAATCTTTTATCATAGAACCTAGTTGCTCAGCAACACCAAGTACATAAGATAAATCTGCACTACCATCTTCACCAGGAGGTGTTGGAAGTGCTAAAAAAATCACTTCTGCTTCTTCAATAGCTTCTTGTAAATTGGTGGTAAAGGAAAGTCTATTTTGTTTAATGTTTCTTTCAAAGTAAACATCTAACTGTGGTTCATATATAGTTAGTATACCTGATTTGAGCTTGTCTACTTTTTCTTTATCAATATCTACACAAATTACATTGTTACCAGTTTCGGCAAAACATGTGCCTGAAACTAATCCTACGTAACCTGTTCCTACTACTGCAATTTTCATTTAACAAGTGATTTTTGTGTTTTTAAATAGCTAACTATCGCTTCTTTTATATAATTAAGTTGCTCATCATCCATTTCCGTATGAATGGGAAGTGATAGTACGCTTTTCATTAGCTTTTCAGTATTTTCTAAATTATCTAATCTTCTATCTAAGTTTAAAAAACCTTTTTGAAGGTGTATTGGTAAAGGATAATAAATGTTAGAAGGTACTTTTTTTGCGCTTAATGCATTTTGAAATTCTTCTCTATCAATACCTTTCAGTTTAATTGTGTATTGGTGGTACACATGAGTGCTAAAGCTTGCTTCAGAAGGTGTTTCAATAAGATCAGAAAACGGTTTAAAAAGTTCGTTATAAAACTTGGCTACTTTTTGTCTTTCTTGGCAATAAGAGTCTAAATGTTTCAGCTTAACATCTAATACAGCCGCTTGAATGCTATCTAATCTGGAATTAACACCAATAACATCGTGATAGTATCTTTTGCTTTGCCCATGATTGGCGATCATTTTAATTTTTGCGGCTAAGTCATCATTATTTGTAAAGATTGCTCCTCCATCACCATAACAACCAAGGTTTTTAGATGGGAAAAACGAAGTGCAACCAATGTCACCTATTGTGCCCGCCTTGCTTTTTTCTCCGTTCGAGAATGTATAGTCTGAGCCAATAGCTTGAGCGGTATCTTCAACTACTTTCAGGTTATTTTTTTGTGCAATGGCCATTATGTCTTCCATATTCGCACATTGCCCATAAAGATGTACCGGAATTATGGCTTTTGTTTTGTCAGAAATCATTCGCTTTAACGAATTACAATTAATAGTAAACGTGTCTAATTCAACATCAACAAATACAGGTTTTAATTTTAATAATGCAATTACTTCGGCAGTAGCGATATATGTAAAACTAGGCGTAATTACTTCATCTCCAGGCTTAAGGTCTAATGCCATTAATGCTATTTGCAATGCATCTGTTCCGTTTGCGACAGGAATAACATGCTTAACGTTTAAGTATTTTGCTAAATTTGCGGTAAACGATTTAACCTTAGGTCCGTTTATAAAGGTAGCATTAGAAAGAATGTCCATAATGGATTCATCTACTTCGCTCTTAATTTTCTTATACTGATTTTTGAGATCAACTAACTCAATATTCATATTCTAAGGTTTAAAGTCTCGCGAAGATAACTAAATTTGGTAATATTGAGGTAATGAAAATAGCTTTAAAACATACAGTAATCTTGTTTATTTTAGTATTGATAAACAAGGGTTTGTTGGCATATACCAACGGTGGAGATACCAACGATGTTCATATGGGTATTAGTTTTGCCTACGGATTTAATGCTCCAATACTTGATATGGGAGAGCGTTTTTTTACGTACTCAACTATTGGAGGCAAGTTAGATGTTAAAACAGCTAATAATTGGTTATGGCAATTAGGTGGTTCATTTATGTTTAAGGATACTGTTAAGCAAACAGATATTCTAGATAATTTAATTAATGATAATGGTTTTATAATTACGGGTGAGGGAGAAATAGCAAATGTTCTTTTATGGCAACGTGGTTTTAATGTTGAGTTAATGACTGGTAAAATATTAAACTTTAAAAATACAAATGGTTCAGGTATTTCTTTTTCGGGAGGATTGGGCTTCATGCAGCATAAAATATTGCTTTACAGTAAAGATTTTGTAATTCCACAAGTACAAAGAGAGTATGTTAAAGGTTACGACAGATTAACAAATGGTTTATATGCTAAGGAATCAATAAAATTTAGGCATTTTCCATCTGGTAGGATGGTTGGCTTTTTTGCTGGACTTGATATGGTTCAAGGATTCACAAAAAACAGACGATCATATAATTTTAGTACTATGATGAAAGAAGATGACTTACGAATGGATTTTTCTTTTGGTTTGGAAGTAGGTATCACTATACTTTTTAAACGGAAGTCACCAGACGAGTATTACTTTTATTAAAATGTCAGCGGTTTTTTACAGAGTTGGTATATGGTTTTATGGTGTTGCGCTTCATTTTGTTTCGCTATTCAATGCGAAAGCTAAAGAATGGATTTTAGGGCGTAAAAATCAAAGTATTTCAAAACAAACTCTTGCTAAAAATAATCGTTATTGGTTTCACTGTGCTTCTACAGGTGAGTTTGAGCAAGCTAAACCTTTAATAAAAGTACTGAAGCTAAAAGAAGAGTGTACAATTATAGTTTCCTTTTTTTCACCATCGGGTTACAATGCTAAAAAAAATGATTCAAGTATAAATGAAATTTACTATTTACCGTTAGATAGCCCTCAAAATGCAAAAGATTTTGTCCGAGCGATAAACCCTACAATGGTATTTGTAATTAAATATGAGTTTTGGTATTATTACTTTAAAGTAATTAAGAGTTTAGGTATTCCTTTATTTATTGTTTCAGCTCATTTTAAAGAATCTCAACCTTTTTTTAAATGGTATGGTAGTTTATTTAGAAAGATATTAGGTTTTACCACAGAAATTTTTGTGCAAACAACATCCTCTCAAAAACTATTAGAAAAATATGGTATAAAATCGATTGTTGCGGGTGACACACGATTAGATCAGACGTTAATGTTGAAAAATGAGTCCTACCACAATAAAATTATCGAACATTTTAAGGGAGGTAAACCACTCGTTATTTTGGGAAGCGTATGGCCTAAAGATTTATCAGTGCTGTCTGAGGTTATTAATAGTGAAGCAGGATCTTTATTTAAATATCTGATAGTTCCTCATGAATTATTGGGTAAAGAAGAATTAGTTAAATATTTTAATTGTAATGTCAGCTATTACTCGACTTCTACTAGAGAAAATGTTATGGCCTTAGATGTTATGGTTTTTGATGAAATGGGGTACTTATCTAAGTTGTATAGATATGCTAATTTGGTTTATATAGGTGGAGGATTCGGGGTAGGAATACATAATATTTTAGAACCAATAGTTTATGGAGTTCCTGTTTCATTTGGACCAAATCACGAACGATTTAGTGAAGCAGAAGAGGTGAAAAAGAGAGCTTTAGCTAAGGTGATAAATACCGCAGAAAATTTCAAAGAATTTTTAATTGATTTTTATCCTTCTAAACCAAAATTTAATAGCGAACTTGAAGAATATATAATTAATAACAAAGGTGCAACCAGTAAAATACTGAGTGTGATAGAAAAATATAAATAAATAATTTGGATCAAGAAAAAGTAAGGTTGTGGTATAATAAATTGTATGGAAGGCAGGGCTCTTCCACAATGCGCCCAAAGAAAGCATATGTGCAGTTTATTAAAATAATTGAAAAACACTTTGAAATTAATAAGGCTATTAAAGTGTTAGATATTGCTTGTGGTGCAGGCCATTTACTAGGCTTATTAGAGGAGAAAAAATGTGTTACAAGTGGGGTTGATATTTCTGATGAGGCGGTTAAAGTTGCTCAAAAAAACACCCTGAAATCTAGAATTGTTCAAGGTTCGGCTGAGCAGTTGCCGTTTTCTGAAAACTCTTTTCAGTTAATTACATGTTTGGGCTCTTTAGAGCACTTTACCGATCCTTCAAAGGCGTTAAGTGAAATGAAAAGAGTAGGTGATGAATCAGCTTTATTTTGTATAGTGGTACCTAACAAAGATTATTTCATGTATTTGTTGTTAAAAGAAGAAGGAACCAGTCAACAAGAGATAGGTGAAACCTTGCTAAGTAAAAACGAATGGTCTGAGGTTTTTGTTAAAAATGGGTTTGACGTTGTTGGTGTTGAACCAGATAATTGGATAAAAAACAATACTCATATTGAATTCAAAAATGGCTTCAGTAGTTTTTTTAAAACCTTAACTAAATGGTTGGCTTGGCGAGTATTGCCAATAAGGTATACATACCAGTTTGTTTTTCTTTTGAAAAAATCAAAATAGTTGTTTTAAGTGTGGCTATTCACAATGTGTTGTTCACTTTTTTTAAAGATGTTCTTGTGATTTACAATTAAAAATAGCAATGTTGTTTAATATGAAGAAAAGTGTACTCTTGTCTTTGGTTTTTATGACTGCAAATTTTGCTATATCAAATTTAGCAGCTCAACAAGTCGGACCTTTTGTAATTGGTGCAGGCTTTATTGAGTACTCGGGTATTAACGACCGCTTATCCTCCACAATTGGGCAAGTTATTGTACCAACTCTAGAGTCTCAAAATAAATCTATTACTCAAGGATTTCATCAACCGGGTTACGGTATTTTTGTTTCAACTTTAAACACCAGAGCAGCTTCTTTATTGGTAAAGGCTTATCCAAATCCTTTTTCAGAAGAAATTAACTTAGATTTTGGAGGAGCTTATTTTAAAGATCTTCAAGTAAACATTTTTGATGTTACAGGTAAGCAGGTTAGCCTACTTAAGTTCTCAAATTCTGCAGTTACTGGTGAAAAAGCAGTTATTCAAACATCAACTTTACCATCGGGTATTTATATTATTAAGGTATCTACTTCAGATAATACAATATTTAATGACATTAAGCTTACTAAAATATAATATATGAGATTAGTAATTTTATCTTTTTTATTTTCCTTTCTCTCTGCGTTTAGCGCTAAATCACAAACAGTAGCCAGTTTTATTTCTGATACGGTTTGTACTGGTGCTACAAGTCAGTTAACGTCAACTTCTACTAGTACAGCAAATATCACTGCTGTTAATTGGGATGTTAATGGAGATGGAGATTTTTCAGACGCTACTGGAAACTCAATAGCGGTTGAGTTAACATCTTTAATGGCTATGAATGTAGGGATACAAGTTATTTCTGATATACCTGATACTTCAGTAGTATACCGCGCGGTTGTTTTAAGAAGCTTGCCAAATGCAGATTTTGCAGTTGTAAATGGTTGTGAAGGGAGTAATGTAAATTTTAATAATTTAAGTAGTGATCCCGAGGGAGACAGTTTATCTTATGTTTGGGATTTTAATGATGGTGATGTTTCTATAGAAGAATCACCAGTACATATTTACTCAACTGCAAATAACTATAGTGTAAAACTGGTTACGTCAGACAATTTTTGTTCAGATACAGTTCAAAAACCACTTCAGATATTTGCTGCGCCTCAAGCAGAAATTGTAGTTTCGGGCGATTCAGTTTTATGTGACAATGGAAACGTTACCTTAACTGCAATTACAACTGGTACGTTTTTTTGGTCTACAGGTCAATCTTCGAATTCAATTACTGTTATTGATTCTGGTCTTTATTATATTCTTGTTAATAATACGAATGGCTGTGCTAACCGTGATAGTATTATTTTATCTCAAGAAGCTAGCCCACAACTTAGTGTAACTAGTGATACTTCATTGGTAGCAGGAGAAACCATTTCACTTTCTGCTAGTGGTGCAAATTCTTATGTTTGGTCTCCTTCTGAAACAGTTTCATCAACAACTTTAAGTGAAGTAGTTATTAATCCTACCGAAACAACAACTTATTCGGTTACTGGCACAAGTGCTTTGGGTTGCGAGACTACTGCGACAATTAACGTATTGGTTTATGACAATTACTTTATTGACTATACTAATCTTATCACACCAAATAATGACAATGTTAATGACGCGTTTACTATCAGAAACTTACCTTTCTTTACAGGATGTCCGCTAACAGTATTTAATCAGGTAGGTAATATTGTTTATGAAAGTGCCGATTATAAAAATGACTGGGAAGGAACACGAAATGGTGAAGTTTTACCTAACGATACTTACTATTTCACCATTCAGTGTGATAGTGAAGAGAGTTCTTTTTCGGGCACAATAACCTTACTCAGATGAATATAAAGCAAATGAATAAAATTTATATCCTTGCCATTTTACTGATTTCAAGTGGGGTTGCTCTATCGCAATCGTTGTCTTTGTCAAATCAGTATCTTTTTAACGATTATTATATTAGTCCTGCAGGTGCTTATGGTGAAGGCGTTAGTGGAGTTTTGGGTTACCGCAAACAGTGGCTTAATCTTTCTAACTCACCAACTATTAAGTATTTATCTTTAAGAGGTAAAATAGCTAACAACATGGCTTTGGGTACTGTTGTTAATACAGAGCAATATGGAGTTCTAGAAAACTTTAACGCACGTTTATCATATGCCTATCATGTAGCACTAACTGACAAGCATGCTCTGGATTTTGGTTTAGAAGGAATTTACAGAGAAAATAAAATTAACGCTTCTTTAATAGATGTTGCTGATTATTCAGATCAAGTTTTAGTTTCTAATACTCAATTCAGAGGAGCTGCTATTGATGCAAATGTTGGCTTAAAATACTCATTTAGTGAGTTTCAATTGGGCGTGGGAGCCTTTAATTTATTGCAGTCACCAGTTGATGTTGAAAATGGGACTTTAAAATACTCATTAGCTTCAATGCCTCATTTTGTGTTGAACAGTTCTTATAATTTTAATTTAAAAGAAGAAGTTTTTTGGTTAAAACCAGTTGTTGTTGCACGATTAATTGCAAATACTCCTGTTTCATTAGATTTTGGAGCGGTTTTAAATTGGAAAAACATAGTTAATCTTGGGGCAGTTTACAGAAATAATAGCTCTGTAATTGGCACTCTTGGCATAAAAATAAAAGAATCGTTTTTAATTGGCTACTCATATGATCATGGTTTTGGAGAAGATATTTATAACTATGCAACGAGCACACACGAGGTTTTTGCAGGATTTTCGATTGGTGTGAAGGATAAATCCTTAGAGCAAGAAAAAATGAAGTTAGAAATGGAGTCGGTTACCCTAAATACAAAACTTGACAGCTTAAACTCAAACCTTAAGAAGGAAAAACAGGCGAATGAAGAATTAAAAAGCACATACGAGCAAAAGCTAAAAGAGATGGAAATAGCAGCTAATTCCGCTGCAGAAAATAACTCTGCAAAAAGTAACCAGAGTAATGACGCCAACGATGGTTTAACGGATGAATTTAAATCAGGAGCCATAAACACCGAACTAGCGAGTTTAGATGAGCTAGAAAAAGGATATTATATTGTCGTTAAATCCTTCCTAAACAAAGATTTTGCTAGTGAGGAACAAGAAAAAATAAGAGCTAAAGGGTATAACCCATTGTTGGTATTTAATAAAAAGAGAGGGTATTATTATATATATCTCGAAAAATTAGGAAATCTGCCTTCCGCATTAAAAGAATTAGATAGAGTTAAGGCATCTGGTTTTGGTGATGCTTGGTTATATCTACACGAATAAAAAAATTAGTCCCCACTTCAATTGTTAATTATTATGAGAACAATTTTAAATAAAGTTTTATTTAGCGTAATTTTTGTAGCATTTATAGCTATCACAAACAATGGATACTCACAAGTACCTAGCGGAATAAGCTACCAAGGTATTATAAGAGACTCTGATGGTGAAATTCAGCCTAATAGAACCCTATTAATTCAAATGAATATTTTAGAAGGTGGTGTTAACGGCTCTGTTGCTTGGCAAGAGAACTTTATTACTACTACCAACAGCCACGGCTTGTTAAATGTGGTAATAGGAACAGGCACCAACACTGGAGCAGGTTCTGCTTTTACTTTTGAGGATATTGATTGGGGAACTGCAGATCATTTTTTAAATGTAAAAGTCGATTTTGCAAGTGGAATGGAAGATGTAGGTACTTCACAATTGTT
Organism: Flavobacteriales bacterium; assembly: GCA_020628935.1. Classification (GTDB taxonomy): domain Bacteria; phylum Bacteroidota; class Bacteroidia; order Flavobacteriales_G; family JALEGO01; genus JAHDEG01. The sequence continues at coordinate 102,615 of JAHDEG010000007.1, read as the reverse complement.
AACTGTACCTTACGCGATGGTAGCAGATACGGCATTAAATACAGGTATTGAATACATTACACTTAGTAATTTGTTAGACGTAGATACGAGCAACATACAAAACGGTAACTTGCTTACGTTTAATAACGGAATTTGGGCTGGTTCTAGCACTATTAGTGTTGATGAAATAGTCGCTGGGGTTATTGAATCAGATACTGTAAATGTTACAATTGTATCTGCAACAACAATTACTGCAGATACTTTATCTACCGAAGTTGTAAACGCAATTTCGTCTTATATTTTTGAATTAGAAGGCGAAACGGCAACTTTTGATTCAATTACGGCACAAAGTATACGTGCTGCAGACTATGAAGCTGAGCTTTTATCAGCCGATTCTATAAATGCTGATCATATAGATGTTCTTAACCTAAATGGAGATAGTGCTACAATGTCATACATAAATGCAAATACATCATTTTTTAATGTTATTAATGCCGACTCTCTTAATGTTATTTCTTTGGGTGTAGACTCATTATCTGTAAACTGGATTTCAGCAGATGAGTTTGTTGGTTCAATGGGGAGTGTAAATTCTTTATTGGCTGACACCATAGTTGCAGATTCTATAGAGACTAATGTTTTAAATGTAAACGAGTTAGATGCAGTTTGGTTAAATGCCAATATGCTAAGTTCTTCTCAGGGAGAAATAACAGAATTAACATCAGATTCTATTCAAACTGATATTTTGGAAGTAGGAGAGTTAGATGCCGTTTGGTTAGATGCTAATATGTTAAGTTCTGAGCAAGGAACCATTTCTAACTTAACTTCTGACACTATTAACACAGTAGTTCTAGTTTCAGATTCGATTAATGTAAATACAATAAGTGCAAATGAGTTAGATGCTGTTTGGCTTTATGCTGATATGTTTGAGGCTCCACAAGCAAGTATTGATGCGCTGGTTTCTGATTCTATTGAAACAAACATATTAGGCGCTGATTCTATTGCTTCAAATTGGTTAGAGACTGAAGAATTAGATGCTCAAAATGCAACTATTGATATGATAAATTCAAATTGGATAACTACAAACATGGTTGTGACAGATTCAATTACAGTTGAGGTTTTAGAAGTTGATACCGCTAGAGTTGATGAGTTGGAAGTAGATAATGTTGCCGCTCAACAAATTACTTCAGATACAATTTATGCAAATTATTTAGAATTTAATTCAACCAATTTTGATTTTGATCCTGACTCGATTACTCCTGTTTATGTAGAGGCTCAAAATATAGTATCAGATACTATACAATCCTCAATTATAGCTTCTGATGTAGGTTATTTAGATAGCACTATAACCAATTATATAAATGCTGATGTAGCTGATATAGATACCATTGATGTTAATGTCTTAAATGCAAATACATTTAGCGCGGGTTCATTCAGCGCATCTAGTATTTCAGTGAATGAAGATGCTTCATTTGGTTCGGGGTCAGGCAATTCTTTTTCAGTAAATTCAACAGCTACTTTTTCTCAATCGGCCAGTTTTTCATCTCCTGTAAATACATTTGACGCAGTTTCTAATTTTGGAGTGGTTTCTAACTTCGATGCCGTGTCTAATTTCGGAACAGTTTCTAATACTGGTGTTGTAACTAATTCGAGCGATGTAATAAATAATGCTAATATTTCTGTTTTAGGTGTTTCAACGTTTACTGACTCAATTATATCTAATGGTCCACTAAATATTAATGAAAATGTGAATGTTGGTGATACACTATTAGTAATTAACGGTGCTACAGGTGACCTAGTAACAAATGGTGATGTTACAATTAAAGATAATGGAACATTAAAAGTTGGTGATAACGGTAGTGAGTTGCAAACTATACTAAAAGTTAGTGTGGCAGGCGATGTACCTAGTATTAATCCGGGAATAGTTTTTACACAATCATTTACTGTTGCAGGTGCCGAAATTGGCTCTGCGGTGTCGGTTTCTCCGAATGGTAGCTTAGGTAATTTAATTGTTGCTCAAACGTATGTATCGTCTGCTGACCTCGTAACAGTAAAGTTATTTAATCCTTCTGGTTCATCCATAGATCCATCACTAATGGATTTTCACTTTTTGATAGTCAAGTAATTTTGTAGTTAAGTCATTAAGGGAGTGGGATGTTCAAAATATTTATTAACTCACTAATTCATATTGAAACTTACTTATGATCAGTGAGTTTAATTAATTGAGCTTTCAGCAATTTCTAGAAATAGTTTTTCAACTCCTTCACCAGATTTCGCACTTGTTGTGTAATCGGATTTGGTGCTAAAATTATTATTGTTAGCAGTAATTAAATCAGTTTTATTTCCCACTATTATTTTTTTATCACACTTAATTTTTTCTAGTGTGCTCAAGCAGGTATTGAAGCTTTCAGGTCTTGTTAGATCGTGCACATATACAATAGCGTGAGCTCCAAGTGTGTAAGAGGATAACATTCTATCGTTTAGTAGCTCTCCGGCAACATCCCACAATATAAGTGATATGTTATTATCTCCAATGACAACCTCTTTTTTGTCTACTTTAACTCCAATGGTACTTAAATACTTCTCATCAAAGTGATTGTGTACAAATTTTTTAATTAAAGATGTTTTACCAACGCCTTTACAACCTATTAGAACAATTTTTCTTTTAATTTCTTGCATGTATTTTCAAAATATAACTTCATTTTATCATTGAAGTTTTCATTATTGTTTTTATTTATATTACCTACCTGTGTTTCTGAGAATGTGTTTAATTCTTTAATTATAAACTCTTCAAATTGCTTACTTTTCCTCCCAGAAAACACTACTGAATAGTAGTATGAACCAAGGCTGTGAAGCAGTATGCCGTAGTCGCTGTACTCAATAAACCCAACTTCTTGAGCTTTATTAGAGAAGGTATCTTCCATGAATGCTTTAATCGCTGTTAGCATGCCTGCTATCATATCCTTATCTAATCGTTCATTATTTATATAGCAACCAAGAAGCAAACCACTCTCTTTATTAATCATTAAAATTTCTTCAATTTCTGGTTGATTAATTTTAGTGATATCTGTTTTCTTATTTTTGAAAATTTTCTCTTTCCAATATTGAGCGGAGGTTAATTTATTGGTTTGTGAACTAATGTTATCATTTAGCTTTGCGATTTCGGTAGCTATGTATTTTTTAATCATCCTACCCATTACCGGGCCTAAAACATCAATGATCTGATTTTTTGAGCCTTCAATTTTAGTAGAAAATTTGTTAGGGTCATTTAATTCATTTTCTATCTTATTTATTTTATCGAGTAGCTTATTTTTTAAATCTTCTGTTATTGCATTATTTTTTTTTCGCTCTTCTTGTAAGATTATAGATTTAAGTTCTTCAAATGGATCTGTTGAACTCATCATTATTCAATTTTATCTGCAAGAGACCTAAGCAGATTGGCTAATTTTGAACGATCTAACTTATCATTTGATAGTTGATCTAGCTTATTGTTTAGTTCAGATTTAGCTTGGTCTAGGTTTAAATTATTAGCTTTTTCTAATGTATTTAGTTGTTCTGTGAGTTGCTTAAATTTCTGATCTATTAATTGCTCAATCGTTTCAAATTTTTGATCATACTCTTGCATATTTTGACCAAAAATCAGCTCTTTTACTGCATCGAGTTTTGAAATATTAGTTGGTTCTTGAGTTTTGTTTTTTTCCATTTTCATAATTTTTATTAAAGTTTTTTCCAAATTTCTTCTATTTTTTGAATGTTTATAGGTTTAGTAAAGTAAGATACATTAGGAAACGTTTTTGAACGTTTTATATCTTCCTTGTAAACGGATGATGACATCATAACAATATGAGATGAGCTGTAATCTTTATTTTCTGAAGAAAGTGTTTCGAGTACATCAAAACCATTCATAATGGGCATGTTAATATCTAAAAACACTACTGACGGGAGCTTATCTTTCTTAAAATAACTTAGTGCATCTTTTCCATTAGTAGCCTCGAAAAAAGTATCACACAAATTAAATTTTTGAAGATATTTTTTCACCAAATTAATAAATGCTGGGCTATCGTCAATAATCAATGCTGAGTCAATTTTTTTCATTTTGTTAATTATTAGTGAGTACTATTTTAAACGTTGATCCTACACCTACTTCACTTTGAACTTCTAGTGATCCTCCATAATTTTCGAGTATTTTATTAATTATGTAAATACCCATTCCAGAGCCTGGTATGTTCTGGCTAATTCTTTGAAACAATCCTTCCAATTTTTCTTTATCTTGTTCGAGATTAATTCCTAATCCATTATCTGATACAGATAATACAATATTGTTGTTTGCCTTTGTGCTACTAATTTTTAGTTCAGAAACACTATTGGTATCTCTGTATTTAATTGCATTTGAAATTAAGTTATCTAAGATACTTCTTAAACCAGATTTATCATATTCAATAGTTTCGCACTCATGAAAATCAACTCCAATTACTATGCCTTGGGTAGTTATCTCGTGAGAGTGGTTATTTAGTATGCTATCAACGAGTTGTTGAAGATTAATTTTTGTAAAGTTTTTTTTCTTGGCCTCTCCTAATTTTAGCGAATATGTTAAGTCTGAGAGTATTCTTTTTGTGTCTAAAACGCTCTGGTCAATCCAATTGATGCTGTTTAGCGCATCGGTATTTGTAGGCTCAATATCCATTTTCAAAAGTTCTAGATAGCCTTCAATATTATCGATTGGTGCCTTAATATCGTGCGTTGTTATGTAAGCAAACTGTTCTAGTTCTTTAGAGTATTTTTCAATGATAATTTTTTGCTTTTCTAGTTTACGTTCCCTCTGTTTAATGTTTTCTATGTTGTAAGCAATCCATACGACAGCGTCTAATTCGTTATCACTAGTATACATTTTCGCACACCGGCCAACAAACCAGTTTAAGGTTCCATTAATTGGGACAGTATATTCAATTTCTTGGACTTTATTTTCTGAAATGCACTTATCAATTACATCTTGAATTGGTCGCCATGATTCTTCTGGCATTACTTCTTTGATTGTTTTGCCAATTAGAAACCTTGTTTTTTTAACAAGTACATCAGCGTTATTAACTATTACATCAATGTATTTTCCATTTTTATTAAGTACGAAAGCAGCATCTGGTAATGCCTCAGTTATTGCTTTTAGCCTCGCGTTGGTTTCAATCAAATCAAGTTTTTGTTTTTCGGAGGATGTTACATCTCTTGCCACACAAAAGAATTTTTTCGACTGAGAGTCAATATAAGCGTTAATAGATAACGTTACTGTTTTATTGTCTTTGGATGTGAAATTAATAATAAGCTGATCTGTTTTAATACCACGCTTCATGCTTGCAATTGCATCAGAAAGAACTTTTTGATCTTGCTTACTAACAATATCAAAAAGGTTTGTAGCATTAATTTCTGTTTCACTATATCCGATTAACTCTTGAAATGCTGGGTTTGTACTTTCTATATCTCCACGTTCAGTAGCTACAATTATAACATCTGTAGAGTTTTTGAATAGTTTATCTCTTTCTCTTACTGCATCAATGGTTGAGGTAATGTCTCTACCGAAGGCGAAGAAATGGTTTTGTAATTCATTCCAAGTCGCACTCCAAGATATTGTTTTCAAGGATTTATTTTTATCAATAAATCTCAATTCTACATTATTTACTGGTTGCTTGTATTCTACAAGCCTTTCAAAAAACTGTTGAGCAACACTTAAGTCTTCGTCAAGAATAAAGTTATTCCATTTTTGACCAATAATATCTTCAATATCATAGCCTAATATGGCTTTCATAGCTGCGTTGGAGCTTAAAAAGCGCCCGTTTTTATCACCTGTGCAGATAATATCTTGGCTAGTATCTAAAATAAGTGCTTTTTCATTTTCTAATTTTTCTCGTTTAGTAACATTTTGTCCTGTTAGGTATAATAGTTTTGACTTTGTGTAAAAGCCGTTCCAAATTACATACTCCCAATTTCCTTTTGAAGATTTAAACCTTGTTTTAAATGATGTTTTTTTAGAATTAGAATTTTTAATATTAAAATCAAAATTTGTTTTTTCATCAACTAGGTCATTGAATTGCATTGCTGAAATGTCGTTTAATTTCCAGCCTAAAGAAGAGGTGAAGTGATCATTTACAAATTCAAATTTTTCTTTTTCGTCCAGTATGCAAAGTAAGTTTGATGTATTGTCAAAAAAGTTTTTATAAATATCAAAGTCTAGCTCTTTTTTATGCTTTTCGATTAGTAGTAATACCTGGTTGCCTATTATTTTGAGGGCTTTCTTTTGAGACTCATTCAGTACTTTTGGTTTGTTATCTAAAACACAAACAGTACCTAAGGCATTTCCATTTTTATTTATCAAAGGAACTCCTGCATAAAATCTGAGGTTCGTTTCTTGAGTTACAAGGGGGTTGTTTTTAAATAAGTCATTGTTTCGAGCATCATTTATTTCATAAATTTCATCACTTAGAATTGCATGTTTGCAAAATGATATTTCTTTGTCTGTTTCTTGAACTTCAATTCCTTTTTTAGCTTTAAACCACTGTCTTTTATCATCGAGTAAGCTAACAAGTGCCATCGGTACATCACAAATAACTGAAGCAAGATCTACCAATTCGTCAAATTCTGAGTTTGATTCAGTGTCTAAAATTTGATAAGAGATTAAGTCTCTTACTCTTTCAATTTCTGATGGTTTTTTCATTATGACTTCTTAGTTTCTGAAGTGTTGATCAATTATTTCTAATAAATCATCCTCATCTAGTGGTTTTCTTATGTAATCATCAGCCCCGAGAAAGTCTTTAACTAGATTATATTTCTCAGTGTCTTTACTGTCGGTTAGTACAATTAAAATAGGTTTTTTCTTTACTTGTGAAAACTTGGCTGAAATGTTTTTTAATACATCAATTCCTGAAAGCTCAGGCATTAATAAATCAATTAGAATTAAATCTATGGAATTTATATTATCAATATTTATAAATTCCATGGCTAGCTTAGGGTTTTCGAAGGAGGTAACCTTTTTGCAAATCCCAGATTTTAATATGAGCTTCTCATTTAAACTATTTGTGCTTTTAGAGTCATCAATTAGTAATATAGTATTCAGTTTCATAGTTATATTTTGATTTCTTTAAACTTTAGTGCAAGTTTTACTAGATGGGTTATATTTTTAGCACCAGTTTTTTTTAGCATATTTCTTTTGTGAGTGTCAACAGTTCTAAAACTAATGCCTAATTCGTCTGATATTTCGTGGTTAGTTAAACCATTACTGGTAAGATTTAAAATTTCTAATTCTCGATCCGATATAGGGAGTTTGTAGTTTTGCGATTTACCACCTGTGTTTTGAATGAAACTATTTGATAAAATGGTTTTGATTTCACTCGAAAAATAGTTTTTAGCTTTTTTTGCAGCAAGGATGGCTTCTTTAATTTCTTTTTTATCACAATCCTTAAGTACATACCCCAAAGCATCATTGTTAAGTGCAGTGATAATGTTTTCTATCTTTTTTTCTGAGGATAAGATAACGGTTTTTAATTCACTATCAATTTTTTTAATATTCAACAATAGATCATCTATACTCATCGTTGGCATATGATAATCGAGTAAAATAACATCAAGTTTGTTTGCGTACATATTTACAAGCTTTAAAAGTTGATCACTATTACTAGCTGTAGCAATAACATTAATATCCTCTGTTTTTTCTAGATATGCTTTAAGAGCATCAATGATTAATTGGTGGTCGTCAGCGATTATTATATTAACTGTTTTCATTTGCAGATCCTATTGGTTAATTAATGAATTAATTTCATATATTGAATCTTCTAGCAGAATTATAAAATCATTAATTTCGGTTTTGTTATTTGGGGTTAATGTTTTGTTAATACAGTTACTTTCTATCCTCATACACTTATAGGAAAGTGACTTTGCGCCTAAAAAATCGAAGCTTGATTTTAATTTATGTGCATGAAATTTTATATCATCTATTTGTTCGTTTATAACAGCGTTTTTAATTTTTTCTATAGAGTCTAAGGTAACTTCGTTATAAGTTTTTATAATTTGTTGCTTAAACTCGTTGTCGTCAGAGCAAATTTCATCAATTTTTGAAGGGTTAAAAAAAAGCATATCTACTTAAGTAAAAATTTCGTTTAGTTTTCGTTTGAGGTCTTCTTTTTTAAATGGCTTTGTCATATAATCGTTCATACCTGATTTTAAGCATTTCTGTTTTTGTTTCGTGCTGGCAGAAGCAGTTAACGCTATTATGTGAGTGTTTGCGTAGTGTGAGTTAAGTTTTCTGATTTCTTTTGTTGCTACATATCCATCTTTATTTGGCATTTGTACATCCATTAAAATTACATCATACAACTTTTCTTCTGCCATTGAAATAGCTTCTTGACCGTCAATTGCACAAGAAATTTCTACACCCCAATTTTTGAAAAGGTTTTTTATATATAACTGATTGATTTGATTATCCTCTGCTACTAAAATACTTTTACATTTGAAAATATTTGTAAGTTCTTGCTCTGTTTTTTCATTGTCTAATATAATTTTTTTTCCTTGTTTAAAGGGGATATAAATATCAAACCTGGTACCTTTCGTTTTAGTGCTACTTAGCACTAATTTTCCATCCATCAAAGTAACTAGTTTTTTTACTATTGATAACCCTAAACCCGTACCTCCATATTTTCGAGATGTTGATACATCTTCTTGTTTAAATTTTTCAAAAATTTTATTCTGTTTGCTAGCCTCAATACCTATACCAGTATCTTCAATTGTAATTTTCAAAAACTCAGTTTCCTTTGTCATAGTTGGGCAAACAGACATTTTTACAAATCCTCTATTAGTAAACTTAAATGCATTAGAAAGTATATTAACTATAATCTGTTTGATTTTTGTGCTATCACCAATTATTTTTTCTGGTAATTTATTAGAGAACACTGTTATAAATTCTACTTCCATGTTTTTGTTTAGAGCAAGTCTATTAGATAGTTTTATTTCCTCAAGTAGTTGTAAAAGATCAAATTCGATGCTTTCAATCTCTATATTTCCTTTTGATATTTTAGAAAAATCTAATACATCCCCAATGATGTTTAGTAAAAATCTAGAAGAATAGAGTACTTTTTCCAGAGATAACCTTTGGTCTGGCGATAGATCATTTTGCTCAAGGCTTAGGTCAGTTAAACCTATAATTCCATTTAATGGTGTTCTTATTTCGTGGCTTATATTTTCAATAAATTCCTCTTCCGCTTTTCTGGCTCTTATGGCTATATTTTTTGCTTTTTGTAACTTTCTTTCATACAAAACCCGTTCTGTGATGTCCGATTCAACTACTATAAAGTAAGAAAAAGTACTATTAGGGTTTTCAAAAACTGGAGAGATAGTTACAGATGACCAAAAATATCCACCGTATTTAGGATAGTTTTTGAGTTCGTATTGTATGGGCTTATTTTCTTTAATAGAGTTTTCTAATATATTGCTATTAGCTATCCATTGAGGCAATTCTTTTCTCAATATTTCTCCTTTAGTATTTTTAATCTCCTCAAATTTGTACCCGTAGTTTTTTTCGAATGCATCGTTAACCCATTGAATTTCACCTTCTCTATTTAAAATTAAAACGTTGTTAAATGTTTTGGAAGCAATAGATGATAGTATTCTTTTTTCCTTCGAAAATTTAAAGCGTTCAATTGAAAATCTTATAGACCTGATTAACATTTGAGGATTAGTGTTTAGATCACTTTTATTAATAAAGTCTTGAGCTCCCATTTTTAATGTTTCGGAGTACAAACCTTCTTCAGATGATGAGGTTAGTATTATTATTGGCACTAACCCATTTTGTTTTCTTAGCTTATGGAAAGTTTCAACTCCGTTAGAGTCTTCTAGGTTTAAGTCAAGCAGAATTAAGTCAATGTGTTTTTCAGATAATACCTTAATGGCATTATTATATTTTTCTGAAGTTATAACCTGAAAATCATTATTAGAGAATTTTTCGATAACAACCGATACGTAATTAAGTACAGAAACGCTATTATCAACTAATAAAATATTTTTCATGTAGGCTGTAGTTTAAATTGAGCTATTGTTAATTACTTATTTCTGCGTTTTCTCGTGTCTTATAATTGCATACAATATTCTTTGGTAAATATCTTCTGGTGAAAGCACTTTTTTTCTAATAAAATCTTGAGCACCTATTCTAACGCAATCAAGCGCCACATCATTATCTTTATCAATAGAACTTAGAACAAGAATGGGTATGTCAAATAGTTTTAATGCTTGCTTTAGTGTGTTAAAACCAGAAGAATCAGGTAAATTTAAATCTAACAATAAAGCGTTGTAATTATTCTTAAGATAATTTTCGTGACCTCTTTTTAAAGATGATTCTAAATGTACTTGCATGTTATCAGATTGATTATGTCTGAGGATTTTTTTCTCAAGAAGATTAAATATTAATTCGTTATCTTCAATCATTAGTATTTTGAGAGTGCCCATAATAGAAACAAAATACTATTTTATAATTTAGTTTCAGTAGTTTAGACTAACTTTTAATCTTATATATGGACAAACCTGTACGAGTTAACTTAAAAGCAGTTGATTCACATTTTGAGATGAGTAATTTAAGTTTTTTAAAAGATGAAGATATTAACGACTTATTTCCTAATTTATTTGCTGAATTATTAAATGAGTTTAAACTTGTTTACGAAAGTTTTAATGAGGGAATAGTAAGGTCTAGTCAAATTAAGCATTCACTTCATCAAATAAAAGGCACTGCAGGTTGTTATGGTTTTACAAAGCTTGTTGAACAAATTCAGGTTTTACAAAACTTAGATATAAAAATAAATACTGTTAAGTTTAAATCTTTACTTGATGAAACACTTAATTACTTTAAAAATGTTTCTGTAGAGTTAAATATCTCTCTAAAACTTTAATCTTCAGAACAATACCCAGTTAAATTACTTGTTGTTATATTAAAATTTTGACTATAAACGATTTCCCTGCTGGTACTATTTGCCATTTCGTTATTGTATTCTGATAAAGTTAATGTGCTAGGTAATGATTTATATTCATATTTGCTAGATCCGTAGCAAACAACTTTCAATTTTTTAAAGTCACTTTGATTCCAGTATGTTTCTAATACTCCACTAGGTAAAAAGTTTTTGGGCAGGTTTTTAGTCCAATTTTTTGAAAACCACAATGATAATTTATCTGTACCTAATCTTTCATGAATATCACTTGCAATGGTTTTAAATTGTAGTGGAATTAATTCATTTTTATCGGTTTGAACAAAAATTTGCAGTTGATAATTTACAAATTTTTGTTCATCATTTTCATTTAGTGTGAGTTCTATTCCGTAACCTGTAAGTAATTCAAAATCAGATATTTGATTTAGTTCAACATGATCATAGTTTACAAGTGTAATAGAGTTTTCTTGTGAATATGCGTTAAAATTTAAAATGATAAAAAGTATTAATAAATTTAATTTTGTGTTTGTTGTTTTCATAGTTTTAGTTTTTAGTCCTGTAATCAAATTATTTAATATGTTGATGCTTGTAAATATGTATTATTAGGTATGATTATATTTTTTTCTAATTAATTATTGCAAAACCAGCTGATAAAATAGAACAGCTAGTATTGGAATAATTAGAAAAGCGGTTACTACAAGTAAAAAGAATTTATTCTCTGTTTTTTTTATTTCATTCAGTTTTTGTTGAACCTCTAACTCCATAATTGTATCGGTCATTTCGCTTAAAACAATTGAACTTTTAGGTATATAGTCAGTTATGCCACCTTTAAAAAAACGAGCAATGGCTGATGCTTTTCTCTCGTTTGAGACCATAACAATCGGAATGTTTTTTATTTTTTTTCTGATTTTTTTAGCTGCCCAAAAACCATTGAAGCTTTTATTTTTGTTATTCAGATTATAATCCATAAAAACTAAATCTGGTTGTTTATCAAGCGAGCCTAAACAACTAGTTAGCGTTTCGTGACAATTAACTTGCGTGTTAAACTTTTTCTCTAAAAATCCTTTTGCTCCTGTCAAAAAAAGCTTGTTATCGTCTACTACGAAAATGTTTTTAAATACTGTGTTTTGCATAATTAATGTTTTGTGGTTTCCTATATATTTACTCATATACCATTACCTTGGGTATAGGTAATTTTAGGTATACAAAAATTAAAATCTAGGATGGTGTGCGTTTAGTGCCCCGTAGAATAAGAGGAACGATGTTTTTTTTAGTGTGCTAGTTTTACTAAAAAAAAGTTCAGATTTAATAGTTTTTGGTTTTTTAAACTAAATTTTCATTGATTTTTTAGCTTAAAATCTATTTTTTGTGTTCAATTACATGCTTAGTTTTAGCGAAGTAAGAGCGACTTGTTTTGTTATTGTTCTGCCTGGGCCACAATGGTTTAATTTTATGGCAGGAAATTACAAAATATAAATATGGTATTGAATTGGTTGATTTTAATTTAGTAATTAACTAATTCAATTAATTTTTCTTCAAATCTTTTTAACGGCAAAAAGTTTTCTTCTAATAGTGGGTTAAACGGAACTGGGGTGTCTAATGAGGCCACTCTCATTATGGGGGCGTCTAGGTATTCAAAGCATTGTTCATTAATAATTGCTGAAATTTCTGCACCAATTCCTCCTGTTAAGGTGTCTTCATGAAGTATAATCACTTTACCAGTTTTTTGTGCCGAATTAATTATAGTTTCAGTGTCTAAGGGTGTTAAACTTCTTAGGTCAATTAGTTCAGCACCAATGCTTGAGTTTTTTTCAAGTGTGTTTTTAGCCCAGTGCACTCCCATCCCGTAGGTGATAATAGTTAGTTCTTCGCCTTTTGTAACAATATTTGCTTTACCAATTTCACAGGTGTAATATTCATTAAGTGGTATTTCACCTTTTAAACTTCTATATAGTGCTTTGTGCTCAAAAAACAATACTGGGTTAGGGTCGTTTATAGCTTCCAATAATAACCCTTTTGCATCGTAGGGGTTGGAAGGATAAACAATTTTTAACCCTGGTGTGTGAAAAAACCAAGCTTCGTTTGATTGAGAGTGAAATGGTCCGGCAGCTACACCAGCTCCAGTAGGCATTCGTATTACTACGCTTGCATTTCCTTCCCAACGATAATTTATTTTTGCTAAGTTGTTAATAATCTGATTAAAACCACAGGTAACAAAATCTGCAAATTGCATTTCCATAACGGGTTTATATCCTTTTAAAGATAAGCCTAGTGAAGTACCAACAATTGCCGATTCACATAAAGGTGTATTGCGAACTCGGTCTTTGCCAAATTGCTCAACAAAACCTTCTGTAACTTTAAAAACACCACCATAATCAGCAACATCTTGTCCCATTACTATTACTTTTTCATCTAGTTCCATAGCGGTTTTTAATCCGTTAGAAATTGCATCTACTAACCTAACTTCTGTTAAATTATTAAGCTTTGGTTTTACTTCTATAAAGTTGTGTTTTTTATAAACGTTTTCAATCTCTTTTATCTGATTAACTACTAGTTGAGGGGATTCAAAAGCCTCTTTAACAGCATTGTTTATTTGAGTATTGAAGGCTCTTGATATTTCGTTTTTAGTTTCTTCGGTAAGAATACCTGACCTTAAGAGATAATTTTCATAGTTAGAAATAGGGTCTTTGGTAGCCCAATGTTCCATTAATTCTTTTGGTATATATTTTGTGCCTGAAGCTTCTTCATGTCCTCGCATTCTAAAAGTAAGACATTCAAAAATTACAGGTCGTGGATTTTCTCTAATAGACTCGGCCACATTCTTTAATTTGCTGAAAACTTCAAGTACATTGTTGCCGTCTACCTGAATACCTTCTATTCCATAACCGATTGCTTTGTCTATAAATTGCTTACACTTAAACTGTTCGCTAGATGGGGTAGAAAGTCCATAACCATTATTTTCTATCATAAAAATAACTGGTAAGTCCCATACTGCTGCTACATTTATTGATTCGTGGAAATCACCTTGACTGGCACCACCATCACCTGTAAAAACTGCAACTGCTTTTTCTTCTCCTGATAATTTATGTGCTAAAGCTATACCATCTGCAATACCCATTTGTGGTCCAAGGTGCGATATCATACCTATTATGTGATGTTTCATACTTCCGAAATGAAAAGATCGATCTCTCCCGTTTGTAAAGCCGTGTTCTTTTCCTTGAAATTGTAGGAAGAGTTGCTTTAAGTCAATGTTCCTTCCTGTGAAAACACCTAAGTTTCTGTGCATTGGGAGGATGTATTCATCTGGGTGAAGTGCTAGTGTAGTTGCTGTGGATATGGCTTCTTGGCCAATACCTGAGAACCATTTAGATATTTTACCTTGCCGTAGTAAAATGAGCATTTTTTCTTCTATTTTACGGGGTAATAAAATTTGTTCGTAAATAGAAACGAGCTCCTCGTTGTTCAGAGACTTGGCATATTTGGAAAATTCCATCAATATAATAGTTTGAAACTAAGGTAAAAAAAAAGAGGTGAACAAATTTTGTTCACCTCTTCAATCAATAAAATTATTGATAACTTTAATTACTTAGTAGCATCATTTAACTTGTCACCAGCATTATCTAAAGCATCACCTGCTTTATCCATTGCATCTGAACCAGCTTCTTTTACAGTATTACCTGCGTTTTCAGCTCCTTCAACAATGTTTTCACCAGCCTCTTCTAATGATTCACCAGCTTCACTAGCCATCTCGCTAGCTTTGTCAGACATGCTCTCTGCACCGTCTGCAACACTTTCACCTGCGTTAGAGGCAGCGTCACCTACAGCATCAGCAGCGTTTTCAGCGTTTTCCATAGCGTTTTCAGCTGCGTTATCTAATTTTTCTTCAACACCACCACAAGATGCAATTACAAATGCTCCAATAACAAGTGTTGCAAAAAGAGAAATTTTTTTCATTTTAACGAATTTTAAGATTTAAGTTTTAAAATTAGAATAATACTTTGAATCCAACAAGTTATTTGTTGTATTACTGAAAAAATTAAATGCAGTGCTTAAGCTTTTTGTCAAAATAACTTTATATCTTTGCCAAACATTAATTAAAAAACAAAAGAAAATGAAAAGATTAAGTTCAATTTTTATGGTAGCTGTTGTAATTGCGATGACGGCTATTAGTTGTGGAAAAGATAATTCTGATCCAGTAATTTCTGGTTTTGTGACCGAAGGTATGGTTATGCCAGACAGTGTAGTTGCTATTGCAGCAACTTTAACAGATGCTGAAGGTTTGGCTTCTTACAAATTAGACGTTGTTTCTGCTTCTAGCGGTTCTTCTGTTTCTGGATATCCTAAAACTATGGATGTTGACGGTGGTAGTGCTACTATTGCTGAGACATTTACTATCCCTAGTCAAGCTGCTGCTGGTGATAATTTTAAAATCACATTAGCTGTAACTGACGATGATAAAGAGGCTGTTACTACTACTGAAGAATTAACAGTTACCGTAGTAGCCTCTGAAAATCAGGCTGGTACAGTTACTGAGTATACAGTTGTTATTTTAGGAAACCAGAACAATACTACTGGTAGCTTTTATGCAACATCTTCAAACTTGGTATATACTCAAACTCAGGCTGAAGCAAACTCTGCGGATGTTGACTTTTTACATTATTTCGGAAATGCGAATGCAGCGACTATCTCAGCTCCTGATGACGTTACTGTTAATGGTGGAACTGGTAATTTTGATTTCTGTGAAGATTTTGCAGTAAAAAATGCAACACGATTCAAGGTTACTACTTTGGATTACAGTTTAGTGATTGATGATTCTCAACTTGTGGTAGAAACAGATATTACTTCGTCTAAATTAACTCAAATGGTTATTGGAAGTAAATTTGTATTTGAAACAGTTGCTGGTAAAAGAGGTATCGCTCAAGTTACTGACTTAACTGGAAACAATACGAACTCTGGGTCAATGACATTAAAAGTTAAGATTCAAGATTAATATTAATTTATAGTTATTAAATTTAGCCTCTCACGTAAGTGAGGGGCTTTTTTATGCGCGAATATTCAATTTATATATACCGGTTTTTAATTGCTATGCTGCTAGCATTAGTACATTTTTTTGTTACTAAATTGATATTTATAGTTAAGTATGGTAGTAATATTGCTTTTTTCGACTGGGTTTACAATAGCTTAAGATTCGATATCTCAGCTATTTTTTATGCTTACTCACCATTTATATTACTATCATTATTACCAATATTATATTTACAGAGGCAACACTATTATAGGTCACTGATTAAACTTTTATTTATTATATCTACTTTTTTCACACTTTTAGTTAATTGTTTAGATATAGAATATGTTAACTATACAAACCGTAGATTAACGTACGACTTTATTCAGTTTATGAATACAGGCAATGATTTTAAACTTCAAGTGCCTAAAATTCTATTGAATTATTGGTATTACATACTTATGTTTATATTCTTAATGTTAATAGTAAGCTATTGTTTTAATAAATGGTCCAATAGAGTAGTGCCTGTATTTCACAATCCAATTAAATTTAAAGACCAATTAACTCCAGTCTTTGCTTATATTTTACTAATTGGTTTTTGTTTTTTAGGAGCAAGAGGAGGTACGCAACTCAGGCCAATTGGAATAATGGATGCATCTAAATATGTAGCCCCTTCTGAAACTAAATTTATACTTAATTCTTGCTTTACTTTTATCAGAAGTTATGGTAAAGAAGAGTTAATAAAATTCAATGAGCAAAGCAGTAGTAATGTAATTAAGAATTATGAATCATCACTTTTTACTGCACAAACTAAGTTCAAACCAAAAAATGTTGTTTTAATAATTATAGAAAGTCTATCATCATCTTATAGCGGATTCCTTTCTCATACCGAGGAAACATATACTCATTTTTTAGATTCATTAATGCAACATAGTTTGGTGTTCGAAAATTGCTTATCTAACGGCAGGAGATCAATTGATGGAGTTCCAGCAGTAATTTCTGGGTTACCCACTTTAATGAATACGCCTATAGTGTCTTCTACATACGCACAAAACAATCTAAGTAGTATAGCTTCGCTCTTAAAAAGGAAAGGATATTTTTCTGCTTTTTTCCATGGAGGAATAAATGGCACAATGGGTTTTGATTCATTTGTTAATTCCATCGGTTATGATAAATACTACGGGAAAAACGAATATCCACATAAAGATGATTACGATGGCTATTGGGGTATTTATGATCATGCTTTTCTAAATTTTACATTAGAAGAAATCAATCAATTTGACCAGCCGTTCTTTTCTACTTTTTTTAGTTTATCAACGCATCATCCTTATAAATTGCCTAAAGAATACAAAAATAAATTTGAGGGTAAAGCAGGTAATGAAATGCTAAAAATGGTTCAGTATATAGATTTTGCTCTACAGCAGTTTTTCACCAATGCAAGTAAAGAGCCTTGGTTTGATAATACTGTTTTCGTATTTACAGCAGATCATTGCCCGCCAACATCTCTGTCTCTAAAAAAACGAAAGTATTGGAGAGATTATCAAATTCCGTTTTTTATATATGATCCTTCAAGCTCGAATAGCGAATTAAATAAACTTATAACTCAACAAATTGATATTCAACCTACACTTTTAGGTTATCTAAATTATGATCTCCCTTACTTAAAATTTGGTAACAATATGTTAGGCGAGCCAAACTGGACTTTTTCAGTCACTTACACAAATAATAGTTATCAATTTATTACTGAAAGAGCAATTTACTGGTATAGTTTAGATGGTGAAAATCTAAATTTACAAAGGGTGGAAAATCTTTTTGGCAAAAAATTTGAAGGAAATATATATAACCTAGACACTATAAATGCGAAATCTTATATTCATTCTTATAATAACAGAATGATTAATAATAAGTTAGTTTTAATTGATGAATAAAACGTGTTTTATTATAAATCCAATTTCTGGAGTTCAACGGAAACGTAGTGTTGTTGCAGCTATTGACAGTGTCTTTTCCAGGAGAAACGAAAAATACAGCTTATTATTCACTACTGAAACCGAAAGAGGTGAAGTAATGTGTACTAGAGCCATTCAAGAAGGTTTTACAACTGTTGTGGCAGTAGGTGGGGATGGAACAGTTCATGAAATTGGTAAAACACTTGTTAATACAAATGTTGCATTAGGTATATTGCCCCTGGGTTCTGGCAACGGACTTGCAAGAGAATTAGGTATCCCTCTAAATTTAGATGATGCAATTTCAAACATATTGGATGGAAATGTATTCTGTATTGATACATTACTAGTTAATAATCACTCTTTTTTGGGGGTAGCAGGTGTTGGTTTTGACGCTCACGTTGCAAATGAATTTTCTCTTGAAAAAACTCGCGGACTTCAAACATACACCAAAATTGTACTAACCGAATTTACAAAATTCAAATCTTCAAATTATAAGGTAAGTTTCAATGATAAAAGTCACCAGTTTGATGCGTTTTTGATTACGATAGCCAATTCTGGTCAATATGGTAATAATGCTCATATCGCTCCCCATGCTAAAATTAACGATGGTAAATTCAAAATTTGTATCATGAAAGATTTTCCGGCTTTGCAGGCTCCTGGATTAGCAGCTAGGTTATTTCTAAGAAATATAGATCAATCTAAGTACTACGAAACATATGAAACCACGAGCTGTGTGATTGAGCAAAACGAAGATTTGGTTCAATTGGACGGAGATGTTTTTGAACTTGGTAAGAAACTACACTTTTCTATTCAACCAAATTCTTTAAAAGTCATTGTGCCAACTTTAAATACTTAAAATATGAAATCTGTTTTGATAATTAATGGTCCTAATATTAAACAAATCGGAGTTAGAGAAACCGGTATTTATGGTTCTCAGAACATAGATGATTATTTTGTTAAGCTAAAGCATGATATGACAAGCATTAACTTTAATGTTAGATACATTAATGCCGAGGCAGATATTACAGCCGCTATTCATAATTCCTCAAAAGATTATGTAGCAGTAATAATTAATCCTGGTGCTTATACACATTCATCTTTAGCAATTGCTGATGCAGTTTCTAGCGTTGCTATACCTGTTATTGAAGTTCATGTTTCAAATATAAATACCCGCAGTTTTTACAGAAGAACTTCTTATTTATCTGAAGTTTGTATGGGAACAATTACAGGCTTTGGATTAGCATCATATAAACTGGCATTGCAGTATATTTTAGAATCGCAATCCTACACTAACTCTTAAATCAGTCGTGTAATATGTTTTTTCTCCTGAATCGAATCGTTCTTTAATTATATAGCCCGGTCCACTAACTAAATAGATTGAAAAATTAAAGTTAGATTGTAATTGTATTCTGGAGCCACCTATGACTTGAGATTTATAATATAAATATCCAGGTTTCGAAAGATGCGTTCCTGATATGCCCACAAAATGTTCAAAAAAGCAATTTTGAATGTCAATAATTCCAATATTATAACTTTTGTTCTGACTTCTATTTAAGTAGTATCTTAATTCAAGATTAAGATCTTTTGTACGGTCTTTTAATGCTAAAATTCCGTAAACATTAATCCCTATTTTATTGCTTGATAAAAGCCTCTCATACCCAATACTTATAGATTTTTGAGTGAGTTGTAACGGCAAAGTATGAACAATGTTTTTTAAGTCTTCCTGACTTATTTCAGTGCTCTCTTGTGCAATTAAGTAATTATTAAATGATACTAGACTGACCGTAAATACAAATAATACTATATACTTCATTCGATTGAACATATAAACTACATTTTTGCTCTGTTTATACCACAAGTATTTTTTTTTTGTTACGACAGTAGCAATAATCCATCAAACTTTTAGCTATTTTCGAATAATCAGCATGAATTCAGAAAACGACATAGATTTTATATCAAAAAAAAAGCCGCCATTCAAGGTAAGTACAGACTTAAGAAGTTACTTGGTTAACCACGGCAGAGAAGAAGAGATTCCAATTGCTTATGATGATTTAAAAAGATACAGTAATTCTTTTCCTTTGTATAATAAAAACGGTGAAGATACACTTTGGGAGAGCCTAATGTTTGATAAATCTGAATCTGATGAAATCAACAAAGGGTTAACTAAAATATATGCCCTGCTAAGAACTGCTGGAGATCTAACGGTGATGGAACATTTATATGTCGATAGAATCGATTATTGCACATTTGGTAATTCAAACCCTTTCAGAATCAGAATCGTAAATCAATTCAATGATAATTATGATTATTTTTATGTGAAACGTGCCGATGCTTCCAGAATATATGGTTTAGAACTTGAACACATGTTATCTCCAAATCGTATAAACTACTTGGTAAACGAAAACACTCTTATAGAAGATCACATTGCAGGTATTCCTGGCGACCAATTTATTAAAGAATACCTCCCTAGAGCTACAACAAATAAAGTAAGGATAGCTAAAGAATTTATTAAGTTTAATGAGCGCTGTTTTTTACGTTTATTGGGGGATATGAGGTCCTATAATTATGTAATAGATATTACACCTGATTTTGAGGAAGAACAGTACCGAATAAGAGCAATAGATTTTGATCAGCAATCGTATGAAGGAAAACGCACTTTGTATCTACCACAATATTTTAAGGAAAATAATCCAATAGTAGCTCTAGGGCTTAAATTAATTACTCCCGAAACGGTGAAACAATATCAGCAGGAAGAGCGTACTCTTATGGCGAAAAGAGTGTATGCATCGAGGTATAAATTAAAGGAATTAGTAGATAGCATGAAATTTGATAAACTGTCAACTTCAGAGAAAGTAAATCAACTAAAAGAAGAGTTAAATCAGTTTCATAAAACCAATGAATTTGATTCTTGCGATACAATGGGGGAGGTAGTCAGATGTAACTTAAAAATACTTTTGGGCTAATATGAGAAACATTTACATATTTATACTATTGCTTTCAAGCATTTATTCTAAAGCACAAAAGAGAGGTGGTACATTTAGCTTTGATAAGGTTATGGATCCTCAGTATGGTATAAATGTTTATGATAAGTTAAACTTTGTAATTGGGGGTGATTCAGTACGTAAATGCGGTGGGTACGCTTGTAAGCAAGCAATTAAAGATTACTATGAAACAGGCGATCTTCTTCACTACGGATACTATATCGATGGTCAACTAAGAAATTACAAAAATTATTATCCTAATGGTCAGCTAGAGCGAGAGTTTCGTACAATAGATGATATACGAAGCACTATGAAAATATATTACTCTAACGGGCAATTAAAATCCAGTGTGAAATATGTTAAAGGGATAGCTCAGTTGTGGCAAGACTTTTATCCGGACGGAACGCTTGAGTTTTATGAGGAATATAATCGAAAAGTTGATTATGTCATAAGTCAAAAAATGTTTTATGAAGGAGGAATACCTCAGTCCATTTTAGAGTTAGTGAATAAAAAGCAGCTTTTGTATGATAAAAAGGAATATTATCCTAACGGACAAATAAAGGCTTCTGGGCAACTAGTGTATAATATTGATATGTTAGATTATCAAAAAGTTGGATTGTGGACTAAATTTGATTCAAAAGGAAGGTCAAAAAGTAAAGAAGCATTTTAAAAGCTTAGGAATTTAAGTTATTTATACTTTTAATACAGTATAAATTCGTAGTTAAGTACTAACAAGTTTTTGTGTCTTAGGTTAATTACTTAATCTTAGGAGTAAAATATTTTATTAATCTAAATACTTTGCTTAAATTCGTGTTCCAAATTATTTCAAATGGCAAAGAAAGATAGTAGAGTACAAGTTATTTTAGAATGTACTGAGCATAAGAATAGTGGTCTTCCAGGTACATCTAGATACGTAACTACAAAAAACAGAAAAAACACTCCTGATCGTATTGAGTTAAAAAAATTCAATGCTGTAATGAAAAAATATACAGTTCATAAAGAAATTAAATAATTAAGAAATGGCAAAGAAAGTTGTAGCGAGTTTATCCAAAGGTGGAGCAAAAGATTTTGCAAAAGTTATTAAAATGGTGAAGTCTCCAAAAACTGGATTTTATTCTTTTAAATCAGAAATAGTATCTAAAGAAAAAGTTGCTGAGTTTATTAAGGCTAAGTAATTTTTTAAATTAATAGTATACGAAGGCTTCTTTCTTTAGATTGAAGCCTTTTTTTAATTCTAAACATGGGTTTATTTGATAAAATATCTAATATTTTCTCTAAAGAGAAAAAAGAAGATTTAGACAAAGGTTTAGAAAAAACCAAACAAAGTTTTTTTTCTAAACTGTCGCGTGCAGTCGTTGGTAAGTCTACTGTAGATGATGAGGTTCTTGATAACCTAGAAGAAATATTGATAGCTTCTGATGTTGGTGTAAATACTACATTAAAGGTTATTGATAAAATTGAAGAGCGTGTTGCCAAAGATAAATATGTTGACACTAAAGAGTTAAACAATATTCTTAAACAAGAAATATCTACTCTTCTTATTGATGCTAATGAAAACAATAATTTTGAGTTTTCTGTTCCTAAAACTGATGGCCCATATGTTATTATGGTAGTTGGTGTTAACGGAGTTGGTAAAACAACAACAATAGGTAAGCTGGCTAATCAATTTAAAGCCCAAGGTTTAAACGTTGTATTAGGTGCTGCAGATACATTTAGAGCAGCGGCAACTGAGCAATTACAAATTTGGGGGGAAAGAGTAGGAGTGCCTGTTATTGCCCAGAAAATGGGTTCAGATCCTGCTTCAGTAGCTTTTGATACATTAGAATCGGCAAAATCAAAGGATGCAGATGTAGTAATTATTGATACTGCAGGTAGATTGCACAATAAAATTAACCTAATGAACGAGCTAACAAAGATCAAGCAAGTTATGCAAAAGGTTATTCCTAATGCACCTCATGATGTAATGTTAGTTTTAGATGCTTCTACAGGTCAAAATGCTATTGAGCAAGCCAAACAATTTACAAAAGCTACTGAAGTTTCTTCGTTAGCTCTAACTAAATTAGATGGGACTGCAAAAGGTGGTGTTGTAATTGGTATATCTGATCAATTTCAAATACCAGTAAAGTACATTGGTGTTGGTGAGGGGGAAAATCATTTGCAAGTCTTTAATAAATTTGAGTTTATAGATTCTCTTTTCGGAACATCAGATCCTACCAATAAATCTTAAATAAAGTCAAGTATGAAAGCAAGAACCTTAAGAAAAAACAAGGTTAATATTGTAACTCTAGGTTGCGCGAAAAACATATATGACTCAGAGGTTTTAATGGGGCAGCTCAAGGCTAATGACTATGACGTTAAGCACGAATCTACAGATTCTGATAGAGACATTGTCATAATTAATACCTGTGGTTTCATTGAAAATGCCAAGCAAGAATCTATTGATACAATACTTAATTATGCGGAGGCCAAAAAGGATGGCTTAATAGATAAGTTATACGTAACAGGATGCCTGTCTGAAAGATATAAAGAAGACTTAGAAGGTGAAATTACCGAAGTAGATTCTTTTTTTGGAACTAGAGACTTACCTCGTTTACTTAAAACTTTAAAGGCAGATTATAAGCATGAATTAGTAGGAGAGCGTTTACTCACAACTCCTTCGCATTATGCTTATTTTAAAATTGCTGAAGGCTGCGATAGGCCGTGTTCATTTTGTGCTATTCCAATAATGAGAGGTAAACACAAATCAACACCAATAGAGCAATTAGTCAGTAATGCTAAACACTTAGCATCTCAAGGCGTTAAAGAACTAATGATTATAGCTCAAGACTCCACTTACTACGGGATTGATTTATACGGTAAACGGAGGTTAGCAGATTTACTTTCAGAACTATGTAAAGTTGAAGGTATAGAATGGATACGTTTACATTATGCTTTTCCAACAGGATTTCCAGATGATGTATTAGAAGTAATGAGAAATAATTCCAAAATTTGTAATTATTTAGATATCCCACTACAGCATGCATCAACAAAAATGTTGAAATCAATGAGACGTGGTACCACTAAAGAAAAAACTACGGCACTTATTCAAAAAATGAGAGAGCTAGTGCCAGGAATTGCAATAAGAACTACCCTTATCGCAGGTTATCCTGGTGAAACAGTGCAAGACTTTAAAGAAATGTATGATTGGGTGAGAGATATGAAATTTGACCGTTTAGGTATTTTTACTTACTCTCATGAAGAAAATACTCACGCCTTTAATTTAGAAGATGACGTCCCTTTTGATACAAAGCAAAACAGGGCAAGTGAAATAATGGAGCTTCAATCTCAAATATCTTTAGAGTTAAATCAAAAACGAGTAGGTAAAATATACAAAGTGCTTTTTGATAAAGTTGAAGGTGATAATTTCGTAGGAAGAACTGAATTTGATTCTCCTGATGTTGATAACGAAGTATTAGTAAACAGAAAAAACTCATTTGTAAGGCTAGGCGACTTTGCTAAGGTGAAAATAATTGAAGCTAACGAATTTGATTTAATAGCAGAGGTAGTTTCATGAAACTAATAAAATTAGATGGGGTTAAACTTAAAACCTACCCTAAACTTATTAATGATTGCTTATCTAGAAAGGCAAATTTAGAACACTTGCATAACGGTTTTATTGATGATGAAACAAGTATTAAAGAGCAATTAGAGTATCGTAAAAACTTTTCTTCAGAAAAAAGAAATAGATTAGTTCAGGAACTCGAGAAGCAATATGAATCATGTAGTTTATCAATTCCTGAAAAAGTTTTTGAGCTTCAAAATGAAAATACCTTTACGATCACAACTGGGCATCAATTAAGCTTATTTGGTGGTCCGCTTTTTACAGCTTATAAAATCGCAAGCGTGATTAATTGGGCTAAAAAATATTCTATAAAATTCCCTAACTGTAATATAGTGCCCGTTTTTTGGTTGGCCTCAGAAGATCACGATTTTGAGGAAATTCAGAACGTAAGTATTTTTAGAAATAAAATAACTTGGAATTCTGAGCAAGCGGGTGCAGTAGGTCAATTTTCATTAGATAAAATTAGTGAGTTAATAGCCGAAGTTCAAAATTTATTAGGTACATCTCCAAGCTCAGAAGAATTAATAGAACTGCTTAAACAAGCATACAATAACAATTTTACTTTATCTCAAGCCACTCGTATTTTTTGGAACCATTTCTTTAAAGAACATGGTTTAGTAATTATTGATGCAGATTCAACAGTTCTTAAAAAAGAATTTCTCAAATATTCAGTTGATGAGATAAAAAACAAAACATCTGATATAGCAATTAAGCAAACAAATGAGTTTTTGAATAACTTAGGTTATAAAGAGCAAGCCTTTTCTAGGCCAGTTAATTTATTTGCTTTAAATAAAGAAGGTAGACAGCTCATTAAAGTTGAAAAAAATGATTCTTTTAAAATAGGAGCTGTTAAGTATTCTCAAGACGACTTAATTGATAAGCTTAATAAACAACCAGACTTTATTAGTCCTAATGTGATATTAAGACCATTATATCAAGAAATTATATTACCTAATTTAGCCTATATAGGCGGTCCGGGAGAGATATCTTATTGGCTTCAACTTAAAAACGTTTTTAAATCATTTGATAAAAGGTTGCCCTTATTGGGTCTAAGAGATTCATATTTAATACTCAGTGAAAAAGATGTAAACGTGCTGAACAAATTAGGATTTAACTGTTCAGATTTTTTCTTAGATTTAGAAACCTTAAAAAAACGATTTATTTCTAAAAATGAATCATTTAACATAGATTCCGAAATTGCTCAGGTGGATGCTGTATTTAAAACTATTGAAATTAAACTAGCAACTATTGATCCTTCATTGAAAGCTTTTGGAGCAGCAAGTGCCCGTAATGCTGAAAAAATTTTAGAGCAAGTTAAATCTAAGGCAATAAAGGCACTAAAAAATAAGCAAGAACAAAATCTTAGTAAGGTAACAAAATTAAAATTAAAATTTTTCCCCGATGGCAGTCCTCAAGAACGTATTGATAGTTTTTTAGAAAACTATGCCATGTACGGACCATCTTTTGTAAATCAGTTAGTAAATAACTGAAAAGTAGGGTTAGTTTTAAGATATAGTAGCATTATTTCCCTAATAAAAATATACTTTTGTTATATTACATTAACAATGAATATATGATGGTTTAAATAGTAAATGTCATTAATCATTCAACTAAGACAAAAGTGAAAAATTTTTTTAGTTTTCTTTTTATAAGTCTGTTCTCAGTTTCTGTTGTTCTTGCTCAACAAAAAACTACCGATATAAGATCTATTGATGGAGTTCAATTTTATGTACACGAAATAAAAAAACAAGAAACTTTATATGGTATTTCCAGGCTATACGATGTTTCCTCCCAGCAGATTATTGACAATAACTTGGCTCTGAGAGATAAACAGTTACAAGTAGGGCAAGTTATTTTTATCCCAGTTTTAAAGCCTCAGAAATCGGTTAGTCTTTCAAAACCAGGCTTTTCTTCAAAAAGAGAACATATAGTTGTTAAAAAGGAAACACTTTACTCATTATCTAAGAAATTCCAAGTACAAATTGGAGATATCCTACGCCTTAATCCAGATGTTGAGACTCAGGGTTTAAAAGAAGGCGATATAATAATGCTTCCTGAAAAAGCTTTAATTCAAGAACGAACAATCACACCTCAAGAAGATGAAATTGCAAACTCCTCGGAAGAAAGTATTGACAATGATACCCAAATAGAGTTGCAAAAAATATGGGATAAAGTAGAAGGTGATCTTAGTGTGACAGATACATCCTCTCAATTACTCACCAATGATACTCTCGTACCATTGGTTCAGAAAGATGTTTATCAAATAGCACTTTTCTTGCCTTTTTTTACAGAGGTTAACAAAGAAAATATGGCTAGCGGTTCACCCGTTTATGGAAAATCTGCTCCTGCTTTAGATATTTACTGTGGAGTGAAAATGGCTTTAGATTCCTTAAAGAATGAAGGGTTAAGTGTAAACCTCAAAGTATATGATACTAAAAATGATTCTTCTAACGTAAAAAAACTAATTAAAACTCCAGATTTTAAGAACAACGATCTAATTATTGGTCCTTTATATTCAAAGCAATTTAAAATAGTTTCAGATGAAGCTAATTTTTATAGTATACCTATAGTTTGCCCAGTGCCAATATCTTCAAAAGTACTTGAAGAGTCTCCATATACATATCTTACGTTTCCTAGTTCATCAATAAAGTTAGAGAAAATCGGAAACTGGATTTCAGAGAATTTTTCTAAGGAAAAATTAATTATAGTTGATCAGGATGGAAAACATAAAGACATTGCAAAAAACATAATTTCTAAATTTAATTTCTTACACAGTCAGGATGAAGCATTTGTTGAAGATTCGGCTGTGTATGTCAATTTTTTCGATCTAAAAATTAGTGTTGTCCGTAAAAATATGTCTGCAAGCCGTAAAAATATAATTTTATTAATGTCAAATGATAAAGCTTTTGTTAGTGATTTTATTACCCAGTTAAATTTAGTAGCCGGCAACCATGAAATATTACTTGTGGGAGATGAAAAATGGAAAGATTATACATTTATTGATCCTTCCTATCTGCAAAGATTGAACCTACACTTAGTGTGTTCTTATTTTACATCAGAAAATAGTTTGATGCTTAAACCGTTACAATCAAAATTTTATGTTCAACAAGGTCAATTTTTAAGCAAGTATTTTTTATCAGGATATAATTCTGCTTATTATTTTGGTAAACAATTATTAAAAGCCGGAGCAAGATTTAGTGATTGTATTAACAATGTAAACTATACTGGTTTAGGAATGAATTTTGACTTTAAAAAGTTCAATCTAAGGTCGGGAGTTCAGAATACCAATATTGATTTTTTACAATTTAAAAATTTTCAATTTCAATTAATTGATACTAATTAAGCAACCATTCGAAAAATAATATCGTCTAAAAATAGTACATACTGAGGTCTTGGCTTATAAATTGTCTTATTGAATGTTATACTACTTTTTGTTTTATTTTGACTTCTGTAGTTGGTTCTTTATTTTTATTAAACTAGTATGACTAACATAAAAAAATAAATGGGTAAAAATTTACTGTCTTGTGTTTTACTTTTCTTTACGGTGTGTTTGTCAAATGTATCATTTGCATCACATGCAGCCGGTGCAGATCTAACATATGAATGTCTTGGAGGAAATAATTACGTTATCAATCTTGTTTTTTACAGAGATTGCGATGGAAGCAATGCGCCTACTGAACCAGAATTAGTAATAACTTCACCAAGTTGTGGATTTACAGGGAATAATTCTATTCTATTAGAAATGACTCAAAGTGGTCCGCCCGAAGAAGTCTCTCCAGTTTGCTCATCGGTACAAAGTACCTGTAATAATGGTTCGTTTTCTGGAATTCAAAAGTATACTTACTCTGTAAACGTGACACTCCCTCAGGAATGTCCTGACTGGACAATAGATTGGGTGTTCTGTTGCAGAAACAATGCTATTACGACAATCTCGAACCCGGGTAATACGCGTTTACATCTTCGTTCTTTAATTAATAATGTTGGTGGAATTTGTAATTCTTCAGTAACCTTTACTAATAATCCAGTTCCATTTGTGTGTGTACAATCTGATTATTGTTTCGATCACGGTGTTATTAATCCTGATGCAGACTCAATTGCTTTTGAGTTAATTACACCAATGGGGGCAGGAAATACATTAGTAAACTATGAGCCTGGTTTTTCAGTAAATAATCCTTTAACTGCCGATCCTAGTTTTCCATTTACATTTGATGTAGAAAATGGTTCTTTTTGCTTTAATTCTTTAAATCAATTAATTACTGTAATAGCGGTAGAAGCTAAAGAGTATAGAGATGGAGTTTTAATAGGTTCCGTAATGCGTGATATTCAAATTTACACGGTTCCATGTACTAATAACAATCCGTTTGCATCAGGGTTTGATTCAGATACAACTTCGACAGCATCTAACGACACTATTGTTTGTCCAGGTATCCCATTAGATCTTAAAATAGCAGCATTTGATCCAAACGGAGGACAAAATGTTACAATGGAAATAGTTAACGAGATTCCAGGTTCTACGTTTACCATTGATAATTCAGATCCAACAAATCCTATTGGAACATTGAACTGGACACCAACTAGCGATGACATTAGTACAACACCCTATTGCTTTACAATAAATTTAATAGATGATAATTGCCCATATTCAGGCACTTTTTCTCAGTCATTCTGTATAACTGTTGATGGTTTACAAATTGATTTAGGACCAGATGTATTAAATGCCCCATGTAATATTATTTATAATTCTGCTCCAGTAATTACAGGTGGATCTCCACCTTATACTTTTGCTTGGAGTAACGGAGAAACAACTTCAGTAACAGATTTGCCATGCGGAGATTTTAAAGTAAGCGTAACAGATCAATTAGGGTGTATAGGAGTTGATGAAATTCTCATACGGTGCCCAGAAATGGAACTTACTCCTACTTTTGTTGATGAATCTTGTGAAGGATTTAATGACGGTGAGGCAGGAGTAGTAGTAGCTGGTGGTAGCCCCGCTTACAACTATTCTTGGAATACAAATCCAGTACAAACAACGGCTACAGCAACAAATTTACCTGATGGTAATTATACTGTTACAGTAACAGATCAGGGGGGCTGTGTGGCTTACGATACATTCAATATATTGCCAGGAGCATTTGTTCCAAATTTATTTATTAATATACAAGAGCTTTTCTGTAATACTGACGATCCAGTTGAACTCGTAGCATCGTACCCAGGAGGATCTTGGTTTGGACCAGGTATTGCAAATGGATTTTTTTCTCCTTCTCTAGCTGGTATCGGGGTTCATCAAATTGGTTATGGAATCGCTGGTGAATGCGGAGATACGGCTTATTCCACAGTTACAGTTAGGGGGATAGATATAGATAGTATAATTACAACACAAACAAGTTGCCCAGGTGATGTAGATGGTTCTGTAGAGTTCTTTTCACCGAATTCAATTGATAGTATGCTTTTCGTTTACCCAATAGTAGACAGTACATTAATATACTCTACTGTAGTAAATAACTTATCAGTAAACACCTATAATTTGTATGGGGTATGGGAGGATTCATTATTTTGTGTAATTGATTCAAGTATTACAATAAGTGAGCCTGATAGCATAAGCTTTGATTTAACAACTAGCCCTATTCAGTGTAATAGTTCATGTGATGGAGGTCTAGCATTAAGCGTGAATGGCGGGACCCCACCTTATAGCTATATTTGGTCCCAAGGCAGCACATCTTCAATAGTTTCTAGTTTATGTGCCGATACTTTTTTGGTAACCATATCAGATAGTAAAAACTGCCAACTTGATACAAGCTTTATATTAACCGACCCCGCCCCATTTACATTTGATTTAATTAGTGATAGTGCATATTGTGAAACCAATACGGGGTCTGCAGCAGTAGTGAATGTAACAGGTGCTAATCCTCCTTACAGATTTACTTGGTCGTCTGGACAAATTAGCGATTCAGCATTAAATTTAATGCCAGCTGTATACACAGTTACAATTGAAGATGATAACAATTGTGATAGTATCGCAAGTATAGAAGTACATAATATTTCTGAACCATTGTTATCATTGACTTTTGACAGTACCAACTGTTACAATTCAAGTGATGGATCTGCCACTGTTACCGCATCTGGTGGTCCTTTTCCGGGTAATTTCACATACATTTGGAGTACTGGTGGAACAAATAATACTGAATTAAATTTAAGTTCAGATGTTTATACTGTTACAGTTTTAAGTAACGGAGTTTGTCCGGTAGAAGGTTCTATACTGGTGCCAAGGCCATCAATAGGTATTGTATCTACAAGTTTTGTAGATACTACAGTTTGTACCAATAGCTTATATTCTCTTTCTGCATCTGCAACAGGAGGAATTCCCCCTTACTCATTTACTTGGTCTACAGGAGTAACTGGTCCTGGTCCAATTGTTGCGGTAACAGATTCATTTGTCTGTTATACTGTTGATGTAATTGATGAAAACGGATGTGATTTTTTACCAGCTCAGGCATGTGTGAATGTATATCCTACTTTGGGGGTTGAAGCATTCCAAGATCAAACAATATGTGTAGGAGATGAAATTATACTCAAAGCAAAAGCTTTTGGCGGTAATCCCAACGTAATAAAAACATATGACTGGGGAAATGGATTTACTCCATCATCAAATTACACAACTCAACCAGTTGGTGAGTATCCCGATGAAGTTGTTATCTCAGTAGTGGCTTCTGATGATTGCTCTCAACCAGTATCAGACTCAGTTTTGATAACTTTTTACGAACAAATAAATCCATCTTTCACTCCTTCCGACACCATAATATGTCCTGATGATTCAGTTGAATTTGTTAATACATCAACCTCAAGTTTTATCTCTTGTTATTGGAATTTTTACGACCAGTTTTTCTCATCAGAATGTAATCCACAACCATCTTCATATGTATTTGATCAGCCAGGAGATTATAATGTAACCCTAAATTCAATATCTATTGAGGGCTGCTTATCACAAACTACGGGTATAATTACTGTTGTAGATTTTCCTCAAGCTTTGTTTACAACTACACCAGAAACTGCAGATTTACTAAATATGAAATTTTTATTTCAAGATCTTTCACAATTTAATGTAGTTGCATGGGATTGGGTTTTTTATGACGAAAATGGTATAGATACTTTAGATATGTCTAATGATCAAAATCCTTTAATTGATTATATTAATTATTTCAGTGATAATAATGATTTAAGAATTTCCCTTGAGGACACCGGTACCTATCCCGTTAAATTAGTGGTGACAACTGAAGAAGGCTGTATGGCTGAAACGATTAGCCCTGTAGTTATTGAGCCAATAGTGTACTTTTATATGCCTAATGCATTTACACCTAACTCTGATGTGAAAAATGAAACATTTTACCCTATAATATTTGGTTTGGATGAATCGGAATATGATTTTATCATTTATAACCGTTGGGGGGAACTAATTTTTAGATCTGTTAATTATAATAAAGCTTGGGAAGGAAATTACGAGCAACAAGGGAAGCAAGAGATAGTTGCACAGGGTGTTTACTCATGGAAGTTAACTTATAAAGATATTTTAGGGGAGCGACATAATAAAGCGGGGCACGTGACCGTAATTAGGTGATTAACATTTATTTCTTGAAAAAAAAAATATACAATCGAGCTTAATAGCTAAGATTTATACATCTTTATTTGTGAAAATTGATTGTTTCATAAATAGCTCTTTTTTTGAAAAAATATATCACATACACTCTAATAGGCGCTTTCTTAATTGCACTTGTATTATTCGGCTATTATTCCTTCCGAAAATCATACATTAACAAAGTTGAACTTAGTGTTTATGAATTAATTCCTGATAGATCATCATTGATTTTAGAGGCAGATAATTTTTCTGATTTAATTAATAAGTTAAAAGGTTCAAACATTATATGGGCTGACCTTATTAATATTCCTTTTTGGGCGGGAATAGATAGCTCATTGAGTACTTTAGGAGAAAATCAAGATTATATTAAAAAGATTACTTCTTCTGCAATTCAAACCTCGGGTACCAAGTTTGAATTTATATCTTATATTGAATTTTTAAATCCTCCCCAAAAAGGAGATATCACTACGTTTTTGCATGCAAAATCAACTACTCAATCTCAAATGGTTGAGGGTAGAGAGGTTTCCGAAATTTCAAAAAACGGAGAAAATTTATACTTCAGTGTAGTTGAATCTTTTTGCGTCATATCTCCAGAAATATCGTTGGTCGAGGAATCTATTATAGCACTAAAGAATAAGAGCAGCTTAAATGCTGATTCTGATTTTAAGAAGGCTTATCAGTATTCAGGAAATGACTTAAACGGTAACTTGTTAATTAACTTTAAGGCTTTACCAATACTGTTTAACCAAACAATGAATAAACGAGCACTAGAACGAATTCAAGTTTTAAAACAAATGGGTAGTTGGATTTCTTTAGATTTAATTGTTAAACCTAATCATATAAATTGCAATGGATTTATAACCACTAATGATTCTACAGCTCAGATACTCTCTGTACTTGAGGGCCAAGTTCCTATCAAACCTTCTTTGTTTAATGTTATACCAAAGTATAGTTCATTTTTCTTTTATGTTGGATTAAGCAACTTTTCCTCCTATGTAAAGTCAGTTGAAAAAGAAACTTCGCTATCATTAAAAGATAGTAAGAAAGTCTCAGCTTTTTTTGGGAATGAGATGGCATTGTTGTACCTAAAAAAGTCAACATTAGGTATTTATGATGAAGTTGCAGTTTTTAAAATTAAGGATAAGGAAAAAGCCCTTTCTTACTTGAGGTCAGAAGAAATCACTAGTGATTTTTTAGTTAATCGGTTTGGCTCAGTTTTTTCAGGTGTTAGCGCTGATCACTTTAAAATTATTGATGACTTGCTCATTTTTGCTTCCAAACAAGAAGTAATTAGCCAATTTTTTGGGTCAAATTATTCTGCTAATGCAATAACTACCGATATTAGTTTTTTAAATTTTAATGACAATTTTTCTAGAAGCTGTAATGTGTATTCGTACATGAAACCCTCAGCGAACAAGTTATTACTCAGTGAGTATTTTTCAGACAAAAGCTTACTTTATTACGATAAGTACGATTTTATTTTCAACAAATTTGAAGCGCTAGCTTTTCAGGTTAATGTAGAAAAAGATAATCTTTTTTACATGACGGTATCAGCTAAGTACAATCCAACAACAAAAAAAGCTCCATCTTTATTATGGGAGTTTTCACCAGAAAATGTTGTGTTACGTGAACCTTTTTACTTTAAAAACCATAAAAATAATTTAACAGAAATATTTATACAGGATATTAACGATAATGTTTATCTATTAAGTACTGCTGGTAAACTACTTTGGAAAAAGAAACTAGACGGCCAATTAATTGGAGCAATTCACCAGGTAGATGCTTATAAGAATAATAAATATCAGCTTTTATTATCTACTGAGAATAAGATTTACTTGCTTGATAGAAATGGTAAGGATGTAGAAAACTATCCAATAACAATTGAACATGGATTAACTAAGTCAGGAATTAACTTATTTGATTATGAAAAAAACAGAGACTACAGGCTATTAGTTCCAACAAAAAAGAATGAAATTTTAAATTATAAAATATCTGGCGAACAAGTGGAGGGATGGCAATTTGAAAAAACGAAAAAACAAGTTGATCAGCCAATAAAACATTTAGCCGTAAACAATAAAGACTATATTGTAATAGTAGATAGTAAAGGGAAAGTGTATGTGCTAGACAGAAGAGGAGAGCAAAGGTTAGAGATTAATCAGGAAATTGACTTATCAGAAGAAAATGAGTTTTTTATTTCTAAATCAACCTCAATCAACAAGTCTCACTTGCTGTATACGGATAAAACAGGAACTGTTAATAAATTATACTTTAATAGCAAGCAAGAGAGTTTTAACACTAAAACTTTTTTAACTGATCATAAATTTGTTGTCGATAATTCGAGTAAAGAGCCTATAAACTATATTTTTACACAAGGCTCTGAAGCTATTGTATACGATCAGGATCAGAATGTTTTAACGAGTTTCAGGGCAGATAGTACTGTAAGCGAGCATCCTAAGACGTTTAAATTTGATGGGTCAAAATATTTAGGTTTAACATCTCGACTTTCTAACAAGATTTATTTGATGGATTCCTTTGGAGTGCTTTATGAAACATTTCCTCTTGAAGGAAATACCTCTTTCCCCATAAAAGATATTAATAATGATGGCGTAATGGATTTAGCAGTTGGCACGGCAGATGGTACAATTAGGGTATATAGTTTAACTAAATAAAAGCCATTACGATTGACTTTTGACAGTAAAAACGACAGTTTAAAAAAACGTTTCACAAATATCGATTTTTTAAGAGGGATAGCGGCATTTGCCGTCACTCTCTTACACTGTAGTAGCTCTACACTCCCTGAGGTAAAACTTAATTACCTATATGATGTTTTCTTTTATGGAAAATACGGTGTGCAGGTTTTCTTTGTAATATCAGGTTTTGTAATACCATATTCTTTATATAAGCATAACTATCAGTTATCCTTGTTTTTCAATAATTTGTGGAAACGTTTTCTTAGAATTGCTCCTCCGGCATATGCAGTTATTTTGCTTTATTGTATTTTTCAGTTTACGGTTAAGTTTGTTAATGGTAATTATGTGGATGGATTAGTTGAGCCTAATTTTATAAATACCTTTTCTAACATTGGCTTTTGTGTTTCATTAACTGAGGGCTCATGGTTTGTTCTTCCGTTTTGGAGCCTTGAAGTAGAGTGGCAGTTTTATTTATTAATTGGTTTTTTATTCCCTATAGTATTAAGGAGTTCAATAAGGTTGATATTAGCTGGTATGCTAATAATTTATATACTCGGATATTTTAGTGTTGCACAAATATTTATTTATGCAGGATTTTTTACACTAGGAATAGGTCTTTTTTTGAGGAAGGAAGAACTTATTACCCATAATTACTTTTGGATAATTACCTTAGTAAGCATTTTAGCATGTTACATAAATAGAACTTTATTGGAAACAGTAGCAGCTATTATAGCTTTTATGGTGATTTATTTTGGAGGAAATTTGAATTATAAGGTCACTAATTTTTTAGCTAGAATATCTTACAGCTTATATATAACACATTTCTTATTAATTATAGTGTTAGATATGTTCATGAAGAAGTTGGGGTTATTACACTTTCATGATACAGCTATTGGTAAACTGTTGGTGTTTATTGTGTATGTAGTGCTTAGCTTAACTTTTGCTCAATTGTTTTATATAATTGTTGAAAAGCCTTTTTTAAAAAAATCTAAGACAATAAAATTGTCTTAGATTTTTTTTGAGTTTGTATAACATTAGGCTAATGTGCTGCCGCTATTTGTTACAGAGATATTTAAAATGTCTTTATCAAACATATATAAGCCACCATCTACAGTTCCTAATAGGTTTAATTTATCTAAAATGGTACGAGCTAGAGCTTCTTCTTCAATTTGTTCAGAAACATACCATTGTAAGAAATTATGAGTTGTGTAATCTTTTTCTTCTAAACACAAAAAAATCAATTTATTTATTTCATTTGTAACCATAGTTTCATGGCTTAATAATTTAGAGAAAACTTCTTTTACATCTTCAAAATTAGTTGAAGGAGCCTTTAAATCAGATACAATTGCTTGTCCGCCTCTTTCATTTACAAATTTAAAGAGCTTTAACATATGCATTCTTTCTTCGTCAGAATGTTGGTATAAAAACTGAGATACACCCTCTAAACCTTTTCCTTCGGCCCATGAAGCCATAGCTAAATAGAACTGAGATGATTCAGCTTCAATTTTAATTTGCTCGTTCAGTGCTTTTTCTATTTTTTGTGATAACATGTTTTATAGTTTTATTAACGTTAATATATAAATAACAATTCTTCTAACAAATCAATTTTAGTCTTTCCTTAAAAGAGCATCCCAACCTTGAGCAGTTATTGGTATTACAGTTTCACCTGACGATACCATATTAGCTCCAGAATTCTTATCTGTAATATGACCAATAATAGTGATTCCATTATAGTCTTTTATTTTGTCATATTCTTTTAGCGACATAGTGAATAGTAATTCATAATCTTCTCCACCATTTAAAGCACAAATAGTTGGAGACAGGTTCAACTCTTCAGCTGTTTTATATGTTTCTTGATCAATGGGTAGTCGCTCTTCGTAAATTGTACAACCAACTTGCGACTGTTCGCATATATGAAGTATTTCAGAGGCAAGCCCGTCAGAAATATCAATCATTGATGAGGGCAGAATATTCTCTTTATTGAAAAATTCTATAATGTCTTTTCTAGGTTCAGGTTTTAGTTGTCTCTCTAATACATAAGGATATTGACTTAATTCTGGCTGTGCTTGATCGTTTCCTTTAAAAACAGTGTGTTCTCGCTCAAGTATTTGTAAACCAACGTAAGCTCCTCCTAAATCTCCGCTAACACAAAGTAAGTCATATTCTTTAGCTCCGTTTCTGTAAACTGTTTCATTATTACTTTCGCCAACAGCAGTAATGCTAATAATTAAGCCTGTAGGAGACGATGTAGTGTCACCACCTACTAAATCAACTCCGTATGTTTCACATGCAAGGTTTATACCTTCATAAAGCTCTTTTATGGCCTCAAGTGAAAAACGATTAGATAATGCCATAGAGACTGTTATGTGTGAAGGAATTGCATTCATTGCATATATATCTGATAAGTTGACAGCCACTGCTTTATACCCCAAATGCTTTAATGGACAATAAGCTAAATTAAAATGTATGCCTTCAACCAACATATCGGTGCTCAGTAGGGTATTTTTTTTACTTCCACTAATAACTGCGGCATCGTCACCTATACCTTTAACGGTTTTTTTATTGCTGTTTGATACTGTTTCGGCTATTTCTTTAATTAGGCCAAATTCGCCAAGATCAGACAATTCAGTTCTTTTTTCTTCTTTGCTCATTTGTTTTTTAGTTTTTCAAGTACACCGTAATTAAAATCTCCTCCAGTCCAGTCTGCTTTAATTTCACCTTTTTCAACCCACTTAAAATGCGGAAATGACGGCCCTGCTAATTCTTTAAAGATTTTTCCATCTTTTGTAAGTTCGTAATTAAAGCTTGTGTTTGTTATATCTAAAAAACGTTCAGCCCTTGCAGAGTCTCCCCAAAAAATAACTTTAGTATTGGGGAAGTTTTTATCAGCCAACTTAGTTTGATGAAGCTTTACAGCAGCGACTTTGCAATAAAAGCATGTAACACTATAAAAGCAAACTAGTTCATTTTCTGCTTTGTTAAAAAAAGCAGGTTTTTCTATTTCAAATTTATTTAAAGCCTGCTGAGTATCTCTTTCTAAAGCAAATAAGCCATTAAAGTTTGAGGGATAAACTGGGTTAAGTATAAAAGGAATAATAATAAGAAGGCCAGCAAAGTATATTAGGTATTTAGTTTTACTGTTAACTCCCCAAGATTTAGGTTTAAAATAATTTGACAACAAGTAGCTGATTAAAGTAGCTGTTGTAAACATGGTTTTTTCAAAGGGATATTTAAAAATTGCTTGTGAAAAAGAGATACGTTCTAAAAAAAAAGCGTCAACACAAACTAGGCACACAAGTGCAAACACGATTACATTCCACAGTTTATTTTTTATGTGTATAAAATTCAGAATACCAGCTATTACGAGTAAGCCAATTGTAATTCGTGCTAGTATTGGCGATACATACCAGCTAGAAAAAGAATGCTTATAAAGACCTGCTTCCATTGTTTCAATTGGGAACAATGTTTTGTAACCTAAAAAGGTCAATAACCCCATAAAAACGATTTGTATTAAAACAAATAATACCTTTTTAGCCATGTTAGCAATTTAACTACAAATATGGTTAATTTATGTCGTTTTTATTTGTCTTACTTATAAGAAAATGGACAATAATCATCTGTAATAATTATTCCTCTTTGAGTAATTTTTTTTCTTAAAGGAGTGTTTGCCTTATTGTTAAACTGCAGTATAATGTTTTGTGTGATGTTAGAATCAGTTATGCTTGAAACTGGGTGTATGTCATTATTTGTAAAAATTGATCTAAAGGTTTTAATTTCAGAGTATAAAAAGCCTCCTTTTTCATAATCTAATGGAGAAAGTATGTTCATGTATAAGTCTCCATCTGAATTTGTAATTCTGTTCAATATTTTAGCTGTCTGTTTGGTTGTTAAGTGATCAGGAATATTGTTTTCGCTAGTGAAAACATCCCAAATAATTACATCATACTTTTTTGATGTATCAACTTTGTTGAGATAGCTTCTTGCTTCTGTATTTATCACATTTATTTTATTGTTTGTCTTAAAAAAGTGTGTATTGGCTAAGTGAGTTAATTGTTTGTCAATTTCTAAAACATCAATAGTATTAACATCAGTTAATTGAGCTATACTATTGCTTAAAGTTAGTGCAGCTCCTCCTAATATTAATATATTTTGTTTTTGTTCTTTGTTTTTTACCAAGTCTAATATTTTAATGTTGTAACCGTAATATGGTTTATAAGGATTTGCTACATCAATAGCTGCGTTAATGCGATTGTTTAATTGCATTATTTTAAGTTTTTTTCCTTCAAAATTATCTTCATAAACTAGAATGCGATTGTATAAACTATCCTTGTCTATGTAATTATGTTCTGCTTTTTTAAATGAAACAGTAAGCATGTAAATACCAAATAATATTGACAAACCTTTAAATGAGTATTTAGATATGAGTATAGTGAAGCTTATAATTACGATGGAGGAAAGAAAAAACAGAATTTTATTACTGCCAATGTGCGGTATGAAAATAAAGGTTGTTAACCACAAGCCCGCAACTCCTCCTAAAGAAGAAATGGCGAAAATCTGACTTAATTTACTGCCGTTTTTTTTGGTTTTTGTTAGCATTATTTTGCCAATAATTACTGGCGCTATTGATAGTAGGGTAGAGGGTATTAAAAATAAACTGCTTGATGCTATTATAGCATTTAGTTCATTATTTTCAGTTAAGCTAGATGAAAAATAGAGAAGGTGGTCTTTGGTAATAGCAATAATAGCCAAGCTAATTGAACTAAAAAATAGTGTAGCTTGTAGAGCTTTTTGTTGATTTTTTTCAAATTTTTCTGAAATATATCCTCCCAAAAAATAACCAAATGTAAGGCTGCAAAATATGGTAGATATCATGCTTGTCCACACAATAGATGAAGTGCCGAAAAACGGAGCTAGAATACGAATTCCAACTAGCTCTAGGCTCATTATTACTAGGTTAACAGCAAATAAAATTATCGGATATGTAATTTTCATGTTTATTTACGCCTTAAAAGTATACATTAATTCATTCTCAATACCTTTGTATTTATTATTGCAAATAAAATTACTTGAAAAAAAATCGAAATAAGTTAATTCTGCTCTTAATTGTTGTTAGTTCGTTTATAATAATGCACTTCAGTTTTTCAGTAATTTATTGCACACAAGGTATTTACACTCCAGATTTTTTAAATAGAATTGTTGGACGGTATATGCGACCATTCTTTCACCAAGATTGGCGATTATTTGCTCCTGAACCTCCTTTGTGCCAAGAGCAGTTTTTATGCGGATATAAACTCTTAGATAGCGATTCATTTATTTATGTTGATTTGGGATCTCATTTACTTAGAACCCATCATATGAATAGATTATCATCAGCAGGTTTTGAGTACCGTATCCATCTTCAGTTTAGTAGAAATTTAGATAATATGTACAGGAGTTATAATGCATTAGGATACGCTAAAAGTTATGCTGATTCTATAGTTTCAGCCTCTAATACTTATAAGATGGCTGTTTCCTATTCTCTTAAAAAGTTAAATGACGGTAATATAGTTGATACATCTAAAATATGTATGTTAAAACTCTACCCAGCTTGTCAGCTAAATACATTTTCTCAAATGCAATATTTACCTGAAAAAAAAGTTTATGAAAATGACTTTGTCTTAAAGCCACTAAAAAAATGTATTTAGTTGATAAGGTTTTAAGATTTGTTTCCATAAATAGGTATGTGTGGGAAATTAATGCTTTAAGGAAGGCATTATATATATCACTAGTAATTAATTTGTTATTTATACTTCCTTCTTTTGGTATTTTATTATCTGATCATTCATATGCTTATCAAGGAGTGATGCCTACCAGTTATGTTTCTAAGGCTTTAAATTTATTACTTTTTACATCCGATTTTCAAACAATTTTATACTTAGTACTTTATTTAACACTATTAGTATTAGGAGTTTTTACTAGCAAATACTCAAGGTCTATTGCCTTATTGATTTATATTTTAACATTTATTCTGTTTAATAAAATTAATGCTGCTACAACTGGAGGAAGCTTTTTGATGTTACTGGTTTTATTTTTCAATATATTTTTAACGATAAAAAAAAATAATAGTGAATACTCACTACTCATAAGTAACTTTATGTTTTGGGCTATTCGCTTTCAGGTTGTTTTTATGTATTTATTTTCTGGATGGTTTAAGCTTTCTGGTGAGTATTGGGGTTCTGGAAATGCATTAGAAGCTATTTTGCTTGATCCTACTTATTCAACTCCTTTTTTTGCTTCGTTTTTACTAAGTTCTAAGGTTATAACTGTTATTGGAACATACTTTGCTCTAGCTTACCAATTGTTGTTCCCCATTTTAGTTTGGGTTAAGCAGCTGAAGAAACCACTTCTTTTTGCAGGTATTCTTTTTCACTTGTTTATCTTAATTGTTGTAGGGATACCTGATTTTGCAATTTTCGTTGTTGCAACATACTTCGCTTTTTTTAAGAAGGAAGATCTTTCATGCCTGGAGTCTTATAAAGAAAAAGTGATAAAATTAATATTGCCGACAAAATAGGGGATTGTACAAACCCCATAATATATCGCGAAAGAAGGTACAGCCTTTGTAAAGGAGATTTAGTAATTTGCTTTAAATATTTTAGTTCACTTGGGTCATAAAACAATTCAACAATATATCCGCTCAAAAAAATTATTGCAGACGCTACTATTATAAAGATATATGCCAATAAAATATATTTAATGAACTTTGTTTTTTTGAATATTACGTAAGTAATAATAATAGTGAGTAGCATATATATGAGACTGCATACTATTGTGAAGCCAAATTTACTGTAATATAGGGTATAGTAATCCATACTACCAAAAAGCTGTTCTCCTGCTTTTTGGTAGTATATTTCATCTTTGTACCACAAGTAGCTTAAGCGTACATTAAGTGTCTTAAAAAAGAAATCTCTAAAAAAACCTAATGTTACTAATAGTACCCCACAGAGAAAAACAACGAGTTTGTGAATTGTTTTCATGTGTTATTAAAACTAGATAATTTTTTAATCCAGTAATACCATAGTAGTATTACTACAGAGTAAACCAATGTGGTAAACGTGTAATTATGATTAAATTCAAGTTGTTCTGGGGCGTAATAAGCGATTAAGCACAAAACAATTATTCTTATTAAGTTAGCGGTGTAAATTATTGAAATACCAAATGGTATATAATATAGTTTTCTTACCCATTTTCCAGGAAAGGCGATTATAAAGCCAGCAAAGAGCGCAAAAATAGCAATTCCGTTACATGGGTCTCCAATTTGCACTCCGTGAGTAGTATCTATTCCTATAGCGCTAATGCTAGAATCAATTCTTCCGAAGTCTACCATTTGATAACCAATGCTACTAAGAAATTTTTCGCTTAAAAATACGATGCTATTAACAACCGGACGATCTAAAATTCTTGTAGGATGTAACCAAATTTCATATAAACCGTACCAAAGCACATAAAGTGCGAAACAGTTGAATACAAACCTTACAGCCGGATTCTTAAAGAAAGAAAGTTGCATTTATTATGCCTTAGAAGACTTATGGTTAAGTTTCATTATTTCTCTTCCACCAATTAACATTCCTGCTGCAA
This sequence comes from Flavobacteriales bacterium, assembly GCA_020628935.1. Lineage (GTDB taxonomy): Bacteria > Bacteroidota > Bacteroidia > Flavobacteriales_G > JALEGO01 > JAHDEG01. The sequence goes on along the minus strand of JAHDEG010000007.1, from coordinate 60,223 downwards.
CCAACAATACAGTTGCCCCATCAATAGGAATACAGGGTGGAGGCCAGCAAGGTGGAGTAGCACCACCTGCTGGCGGAGCTGGTGGAGCATACAATTTATGCGAATTAAATGTTAACGCACAAATTGAGAATAAAATTATGTAGAAGTATTTTTTTACCATTTGTATTACGCCACAAATTTAGCAAATATTATTCAAACAATATAGTGTTGTTCATACATAAAGTTAATATTCTACACATAACTGATTATATATTTTTTTTAAACGTAAAAAAGCCAGTAAATCATTGATTTACTGGCTTTAAAGTTACTTAGAATAGTATTCTAGTTAATTATAATTTTCTTTGTTGTAAGAATTTTTTCATTATTGTCAAAGACTATTACAGAGTACATACCCTTAGTTTGTGGGGTTTCTAATTCTAAACTAATATTCAGTACTGTGCTGGAAATGGTTGGTGTAACTAGTTGTCCAGCCGAGTTATACGTTTCTATTTTAATAAAACTAGGTCTATCGAAATACGTATTTAACAAAATTTGATTGTTTGTATTTTGAATTATTTGAATAGGGTTAGTATTATCAAAATTAGGGTTTATGCTAGTTAATAGTTGAACGTTCACGTTACCATAGGCAGTGTCGGCACAGTTACCATCAATACTAGAAATTAAAATCACCTCGTAGTCTCCTGCTGATGCATAGGCATTTGTAGGGTTTGGTAGTGTACTAGAATTACCGTCTCCAAATTCCCACGCATATGTACTTGCTCCAATTGAAGAATTATCAAATAGTACATTTTCGTTAACGAGAACAGTGTCACTTAATATTTCAAAGAAGGCATTTACTTCTTGGGGTTCATTAACTTGAACAGCCATACTTGTTATACATTCTTGAGCATCTTCAATTTCTACAATATAAACACCGCCACTTAGTGAATCTAATTGATTGCTATTTGATTGTGTAGCAAAATTCCATTCAAGTTCGTAAGGAGGAGTTCCTCCAGTAATATCTACCACAATTGAACCATCTTGTGCATCGTTACAGCTTACATTAGTAACGGTTGCGTTGGTAGATATAGAGTCTGGTTCAATTATTTCATAAGATTCAATTTGTTCACAGCCATCAATTAAGTCTGTTACAGTTACTGTGTATGTACCAACTGTTAATGACGAAACAAATTCTTGAGTACTACCATTAGACCACTCAATGCTATAATAACTACTAGTTGGAGTTGCTATAGATATGGCTCCGGTTTCGTCTCCGTAGCAATTTACACCTGTTGTAGTGGAGCTAATTATTATTTCCGGACCGTTCGGAACAATGACTTGTTTTGTTGCCATACAGCCGTTAGGATTGTTTATGCTAACAGTATAATTTCCTGAGGAAAGATTTTGAGCTAATGAATCGTTGCCTCCAAATGACCATTCCCATGTGTTTGTATTTACGGTGTCTGGGAATGTAATTGAAGCAGCCCCATCATTTCCGTTGAAACACGTTGGTGCAACAACATCAATTTCAATATCATCAGGTGATAATGGTGATACGAGCTCTACTAAGCTGGTTACAGTTCCGAAATCAGAATTCCCACTTACAATAACGTTATATATTCCTTGGCCAATTCCGTTTATGGTATCGGCACCTTGTACTCCAGTTACATTTCTAATAATGTTGTTATTACTATCCATCCAAGTATAATCAAATGGGCCATTACCGCTTCCTTCAACAATTGCTGAACCATCTAAAGTGTTAAAGCAAGTTGGGTTGATGCTAGAGAATTCTAGAGGGGAGTATACGTTTAAGAAGAATCTCCTTTCACCGTTATCATCGCCAATTAATGTTACTTGCTGTCCGTTAGTTGTGAGTTCTGTAAATGTATTCATAACTGAATCCTCAAGTACCAATACTTTGTTGTAGGATAAAAACTCCTCTACATTATTAAAGGTGAGTTCATACGTATGGGTACTTCCTGCTGAGCTAAACTTTCTGTAAAATTTAATAGGAATTCTAATACTATCAACCTCATCTGGAATAGAGTTGAACAAGCACTTAATAGAATCAGCTTCTGTAGCAATGTTTAAAAAGTTATTGTCGTTTGCTATTTTTTGAGTTTCATTAAACCACTCATAACCAACACTAACACCTCTTCTCAAAGCAACTATTGCATTATCTTCTCTTGTTCCATCTGCCAACATGTGAATGTTCAAGAGAGCTTCTTCAACATCTGAAGTTAAACGAACAGAGTTAAAGTTATCTTGTGTGCTTAATGTTTTGTCATCTTCATTAAACTCTACTGTTCCAAGTAGTCCGGGTGCTACTTGAACCCATATACCTTCACCTGCAGATAATATATCTGAAGCAGTGTTATGGTCATATTCTACGTAATCTCCGCTAGCATCTTCTTTTAAAACGTATCCTGAGCCTCCCGAAGCACCTGCAATATTTGTCATCGTGACGTTATCCCAAAAAACATGAGATGCGTAAGGGTTACCTATTAGATGCCATCCATCTCCGTCTGGACATCCAGTTGCTGATGAAGTTAAACCAGATATGCTAACAGTACCTTCTTTGATTTCACCTTCCAAGTCTAATACCTCACCTGTGTTTGCATAAACGAACCAACCAGACTCATCTGAACCGTTATTTAAATTGTCTGTAGCTGCGGTTGGAGTTGTAAAAGAACAAGTTGATTCATCCCAAGTTGACATAGATACGAATAAGTAGCCAGGATCATCTGAGCCTGGGAAACCAGTCGAATATGTATCATCTGTCCAACCTGATAATGCCTGATTGATTAAAGGTGATGCAACTAAATACCAATGAGCGCTATCGTTTTCTTCTAAAGACCTTTTATATTGAATATTTCCAACAATTGAGGGTGTTTCGGGTGTAAAGTCTCCCAGATTGCCCAATACGCCTGAACTTGTAGCAGAGTTAATATTTAATATTAAGTTTCCATTAGCATTTAATTGACCATCATTAACATCTAGTAAACCTCTAAGAACTGCGACTTGATTTAAGTTGACAGACGGAAACGATGCTGAGCTATTGTTAATAACAATATTTTCAAAATACGTTGAGTCTGCCCCCTCAATGCTTTGAGTATTTGTACCGTTAAAACGCACTCTTGAGTTTTGCTCAGGAGTAAAGCCGTTGGGGCCAGCATTGTTTACCCAGTTGCCTCTCACTGAAAAGTTTTTATCATCATTATCTAATACCGAACTACTTTCTATTATAATATCTTGAAAAACAATACTATCTGTACCAGATAGAAGATTAAGTGTACTATTATTATTTATCTTAACTGCATCAAAAATTGTTCTACCAGTAACTGTTTGAGTGGTGCCACCATTAAATGTTAAAGTATCTCCAGAATCCATAGTAAAGATTCCGTTATCAATTAGATCACCAGTTATTTGAAAGTTTGCTCCGTTGCTTTCAAAATTTCCATTTGCATCTAAAATAAGCTTGCTAAATGTTAAGTTAGATGTAGGATCTAAGTCTATACCATTCGCTGATGTATTAGAAACTAAAACTACACCAGTGAAATTATGGTCTCCAGCGATTATCTGCTGTGCAGTTCCGTTTAATTTGAGGGTGTCATTAGTATTTGGTACAAATGATCCTGTTCCTTCAAAAGTTAAATTGGCTCCAACTCTGGCATTAAATCCATTTGAACGAAACTGCGCACCATCCTTTATAATTAGATTATTTAATATTCGCGCTTTTTTTAAAATTTTGGTAATTCTTGCTCCCACAGGATTGTCAATAACTAAGTTGTGGTAAACAATGCTTGAGCTAAGTTGAATGGTTTGTAGTGAACTGCCGTTATATATAAAAGAAGATGAATTTGATAAATTAGAAGCGATAGTACCTCCTGAAGGAGCGTTAAAGTTACCAGAAAGGAAAACTGTTGCACCAGCTGTAGTTAAGTCTAATGTAATATCTGAGCCTATTCCACCTCCAACAATACTCATTGTCAAATCTTTTAAGTGTAATGTATCATCTACATTAACATTTATAGTTGATCCGCTACCCGATTGAGCAAGTATTAATGAAGAATTAAATGTAGTTTTTGAGTTTACATTAAACGTTACATCTGACCCGTTTTGAGGTCTAATTAATAAATTTGCACTTACATTAAGGATTCCATCTTGTTGAATAGTAAACAAATTATCTGTTCCGTTTAACAAAATTTGATTTGCTGCTACAGAATTTAAATTAAGTTCTCCTGAACTTCCGATTGTAATACCTCCAAAACAACTTGAATTTATGACAGTTGTAGAATATCTTCCTCCAACATTAACTAATCCGTTAACTTGAACATCAACATTTGCGAAATCTTCAGTCGTGAGCATTGTCCAAGTATTTTCAATAATCAATGTATCTCCACTATTTATTATGAAAGAACTTGTGAAAGAACCGTCAAATAACTGGCTAATTACAGAACATGTATCATTTTGGGCTACTGTAATAATCGTAGCAGCAGGTATGATAGCAGTGTCACCAGAACCTGGATAGTCAACACCTCTAACACCTGGACTAGTGTTACCCCAAGTTGCTCCATCTCCAAAGTTCCCGCTTGAGCTTGCAGTGAAACTTGTTTGAGCGTTCAAGTATGTAATTTGAAAGAGTGCAAATATTAATAAAATAAAATTTGTTTTCATATCGTATGGGTTATTGTAATTTAAACTACGTTTATTAATGTATAAAGGTTACTTTTTAAGGAGTGATTTTTTTAGGTCATCATCAACACTGTTTTTACCTAGCCAAATATTGAATAATGCTTTCTTAAATTCAAAACCTTTAATTGTTTTGGTGTATTTATCATTTATAAGTATTTGTACTCCATCTTCAGGTGTGTAAATTAATTTACATTTATCACCTTTAGTGAATGGGTTGGACTTAAAAACATTTAAAAAGGCATCAACTTCCTTCTGAATAGGGGCTGTATTGCTGTTTGTAGATTTTTCAAAACCTTCGAGAATTGCATCTGCCATTTTTTCTCCTGTAATTAAACTTGAGACTATTTCAATATTAATTGCCATTGGTTTATTTAAATCGGCAATATTGTTTTTATGCAGGTCTACATTTTCGACATACAATCCGGCTACATACAAATCTATCCATAGTTTCTCTCTTAGCCCAGCACCGTTTAAGGTAAGATTATTATTTTTATATGAATAATTTTTGTCAAATGTTATTCCCTCAACTGTAATTTGAGCTTTAATACTGCCAACTGTAAGAGAGGTAAGTATTAATAACAGAGATAATTGTTTTAATTTCATTTTCGTAATATATAGTATACGAATATAAAAATAAAATCAATCAAAGAAGTAGGTTGAAATACCCAGATTTGTATACAAGCTTACCTTTTATGGTTTTATATTGTATACTCCATGCGTACACTCCCATTTTAGCTGACTTATTATTTTTAGTTTTGCCGTTCCAGCCTTCAGTGCTTAGGTTGGTTTCAAATACTAGCGTTCCCCACCTATCAAAAATTTTAAATTCATAGTCTTCGTTTGGTAGTATACCAAAACCGTGTGGCAAAAATTCTTCATTTATATTATCTGCATTTGGTGTAAAGGCAGTTGGTATAAAAATAGCATGATTGGCATCTATGCTAACTTGTTTAGTTAAGCTATTGCTGCAACCAAATGAGTTTGTAGCCTTGAGCTCTACATCATAAAGTAAATTGTTGGTGCCAAGTGCAAAATTATTTGAGGGATTTGAAATAAAGCTTGAAAAATCAACGGTGGGTGAGTACGAGCTTTCCTCTAAAACCAAAATGTTATTTTGTGAATCATAAATACTCCAGCTTGTGTTGTTATTTCTGTTGGTGAGATTAGTTAGCTTGGTAGATGCATCGTTTAAAGTTAAGTTTTGATTCTCGATTGTAAATTCTAACTCAGGAGACTTTTTAACTGTTATGAAATTTTCTTTGGTAGTAGAAATGAGGCAGTTTCCTCCAAAATTCACCAATAAATTTACGTCAAATATTCCTTCCTTGTTAAAAGTAAAATTGGTGCTGCTGCAGCCAGTAAGGGTTGTTAGGCTATCAATTTTCCAAATACAATTAATACTTTGTTCATTCTCATGTTTGAAATTTACGTTTAATGGCGCGCATCCTTCAGTAACATCTGATGAAAAATCTATTTCTGGGGCTCCATAAAAACTAACTTCGTAATAAGAGGTATCGTTTGTACTGCATCCTCCATCAGATACTATTGCTTTATAATAGTTGGTGTCAGGAAATGCCCCTTGAGGATAAATTGTAGGTGAAAAACTGTTACTGCTAAATCCTTCCCAATTAATATTTAATGGATTTGATGGATTTCCGCCATTTGCTTCAATTGTAAAAGTTAGGCTATCTCCTTCACAGATTTTTAATGAGAGCTGATCAATAGAGTTTGTAATTGGTTCATATAAGTTAACGCAGGTTTGTTCTGATTGATTTGTACATCCAGTTGCATCTGTAACGGTTACTGCATAGCAGTTTGCCAAAATACTATCGGATGTTATTGTCTTATTGCTTGAACCATTATTCCATAAATAGGTGTATGGAGCTGTTCCGCTTGAACTGATTGCTTCTAAATTGATATTTGCTCCATAACAAAGGGTAGTATCCATTTTATTTATACTTACAGTTAGGTTTTGTTTTGAAATTACTTCAAGATTACTAAATACGCTGTCGCAAGAATTATTGTCTGTTACCGTTACCGAATATATGCCAGTGTTGACATTATTTAGTGTATTCGTAGAGTTTCCGTTATTCCAAACATAGGTCAGGGGAGGAGTTCCGCCACTAATGTAATTAAGGCTTATTTTGCCGTTATTTCCATTACAGTTAGCGCTATCTATTTCAGTTACTATTTCTAAAGGTTCTGGTTCGTTTAGTATAAAACTAGTGTCTTTTATGCATCCGTTAACATCACTTGTGGTGATTTGGTAATTTCCGGCACATAAATTATTTTGAGAGTTTATGTTCGAATTATTAATATTCCATGTGTGAGTGTAAGGAGGTGTTCCTCCGTTTGGGTTAATTTCTATCATTCCATTGCATGTGTTATTACACGATGGGTTTGCTGTAACATAAGAATCGATAATTAATTTTGGAGGATCAGCGACTGTAATTAATGAGTCATCTGAGCATCCTGAACTAGAGAGGGCTATAATTTGAAAATTTCCCTTAGTGATGTTATTAAATTCGTTTGATGATTGCCAAGAGGTTCCGTTATCAATACTAAATTGATTGGCCCACGTGGCGTGAATTAATATTTCACCAGTTGCGCTGTCAAAACAGCTAGGCGGTATAATTGTTATGCTGTCAATTTTTTGATTAAGACTTTGATAAAATATAGAATCGGCATAGGTGCAGTTGAAATAATTTGTTGATGAGACGTAAAACCAAGTATCTTCTTGTGGTAGATTGCTGATTTTTAAGGTGTCTGAATTAGGAGTATTTATTGTAACGTTTGGGTTATCTGATGTCCAGTTAATTGATAGATTACTGTTTATAAAATCTACAGTAAAGCTATCTTGTTCATTAGTTATATTTTGTGTGTATGCAGGTAATGTATATTTTGTTGCGGTTAAGGTAGTAAATTTATTATCGTCTATAGGTAGGTTTAGTGCTCCTGATTTATGTTCAATTACTATAGGATTACAGAGTCCGTTTTGCTTAGATATGGTAATATCTACATTTTTGAGTGTGCCACTTGTTCCGTTTCTGCCGTCAAAAACTTGAATGGCCCATCCTGAATCAGTAGCAAGGCATCCTTCAAAGTCTGAAAAGGTACTTGTAGGATATCCTCCTCCACCCAAAGAACAATAAGTGTCGTCATACCATGCGTATTCACCAGTAGGGTTGCTGAAGCCAGCATCACATATATAAAAGCTGTTTGTAGAAGCGGAATTAAAGCAAAGGTTTGTTATTTGTGATCCAGGAAAATTTGGGGGCGGACAAGTTACTCCTAAACATCCGGCCAACGCATTGTGGTGAGGAGCAAGCGTAACTGCTGGGCTTCCACAATTGGTTGGACCATATAAAACAAAACCCAAGTCTGATGGTATAAAGTGTTCTGCATCTATACAAACATTAATTGAAGTATTTGAATCTATTATTAATGTTTCTTTTGGAGGATAGTAGTACTTAAAGCTATCTTCAATAATGGTATTTAAACTTATATTATAATCGCTGCAAGAGTTATTGTTTACACTAATCTCATGGTTTACTTTAGAAGCAAATACCCAGCTTATTTCGCAAGAAATTACACTATTACTTAAATCTGATATTTTTACTTTATATCCTCCTGAAGAAATATTATTTATGGAGGATGTTTGCGTATTGTTGTCTGTGAAAAACGCATCAAAAGAGTTAGTTACTGGATTGTACTTTGACCATTGGTAATTAAAATTACCTACACCGTTACTAGCTGAGAGCCCCATTGAATTACTATCGATGCCACAATAGATGTATATAGGATCATCTGTTGATCCATTTGAATACTGCGTTACAGTCTGTTGAAAGTTTCCCGTTGCATTGGTGATTGCGGAAGCATTGTAAAAATTTGTTAGCGAAAATGCTAAGCATAAAAAAAGGGATAATATTTTGATGGATGATTTCAAAACCTACCCCTTAATCGTTAAAACGACACAAAAAGTTGCTTTTTTTGCAATTTATTTAAGCATCAATATTTGCATATTTTGCGTTTTTCTCTATAAAAGCTCTTCTTGGCGGAACTTCATCTCCCATTAACATTGAGAATATACGGTCTGCTTCTGCGGCATTATCGATTGTAACTTGTCTTAATGTTCTAGTTTCTGGGTTCATAGTTGTTGACCATAATTGCTCAGCATTCATTTCCCCTAAACCTTTGTATCGTTGAATACCTACCGATGTTTCTTTGCCTGATCCTTTTAATTTAGCAATTGCAGCTTCTCTTTCTTTCTCGTTCCAGCAATAAATAGCTTCTTTACCTTTTTTGATTAAGTATAAAGGTGGGGTTGCTATGTAAATGTATCCTCTAGTAATAAGTTCATGCATGTATCTAAAGAAGAAAGTAAGAATTAAGGTAGTAATGTGGCTACCATCTACATCAGCATCACACATTATGATTACTTTGTGATATCTTAGTTTTTCTAAATTAAGTGCCCTTTCATCTTCTTCAGTCCCTATAGTGACTCCAAGCGCAGTGTAGATATTTTTGATTTCTTCGTTTTCAAAAATCTTATGTTGCATTGCTTTTTCAACATTAAGGATTTTACCTCTAAGAGGCATGATTGCTTGAAAATGTCTATCTCTACCTTGCTTTGCTGTACCGCCTGCAGAATCTCCCTCTACTAGGTATACTTCGCATTTTTCAGCAGCTCTTTCTGAGCAATCTGAAAGTTTTCCAGGAAGTCCTCCACCAGTAAGTGCGCCTTTTCTTTGCACCATATCTCTGGCTTTTCTTGCAGCATGTCTTGCTGTAGCAGCTAAAATTACTTTTTGAATAATTTTACGAGCGTCATTTGGATGTTCTTCAAGGTAGTAAGCAACCATTTCACTTACAGCTTGACTTACTGCTGAGGTTACTTCTCTGTTTCCAAGTTTCGTTTTCGTTTGCCCCTCAAATTGAGGTTCAGAAACTTTCACTGATATAATAGCAGTTAAACCTTCTCTAAAATCATCACCAGATACTTCAAACTTAAGTTTACTTAATAATCCTGATTCATCAGCATACTTTTTTAGTGTGTGCGTTAAACCTCTTCTAAAACCAGAGAGGTGCGTTCCTCCCTCATGGGTGTTAATATTGTTTACATATGAGAAAAGATTTTCTGAATACGAAGTGTTGTAAATAAGGGCTACTTCAACAGGTATTCCATTTTTTTCTCCTTCAACATGAATTACATCTTCAATAAGTTGCTCTCTATTTCCATCAAGAAACTTAACAAATTCTTTTAAGCCTTCTTCGGAAAAGAATTCCTCTCCTTCGAAATTTCCTTTTTCATCTGTTCGTCTTTCATCAGTAAGTGTGATCCTTAGCCCTTTATTTAAATAGGCTAATTCTCTCATTCTAGTGGCAAGAGTTTCGTAATTATATTCTCTAAATTCAAATATTTGATGATCTGGCTTGTAAGTAACTATAGTACCTCTGTAATCAGATTCTCCAATTTCTTTAACTGGGTTTAGGGCTTTCCCTCTTGAATATTCTTGTTCCCAAATTTTGCCGTCTCTGTGAACCGTTGCTACGAGTCTTTCTGATAAAGCATTTACACATGAAACCCCTACACCATGTAATCCTCCAGAAACCTTGTAAGAGTCTTTATCGAATTTACCACCTGCCCCAATTTTAGTCATAACAACTTCAAGAGCAGATACGCCTTCCTTTTTATGTATTCCTACCGGGATACCTCTACCATTATCTTTTACAGAGATTGAATTATCTTCTTTAATTGTGACAGATATTGTATCACAGTGGCCTGCTAGCGCTTCATCAATAGAGTTATCTACCACTTCGTAAACGAGATGGTGTAAGCCTCGAACTCCTACATCACCTATATACATAGAAGGTCGCATTCTTACGTGCTCCATGCCCTCTAGGGCCTGTATATTGTCTGCTGAGTATTCTTTCTTGTTTATATCTGACATATTAATGCTTTTCTGACTTGCAAATATAGTTATATCAGATCACATTAAGTGGTTTTATTGGGTAAATTGACTGCATTTTTCAACAGTTAATTAACAGTTTAAAAAAGCATACTTACTCCCCCTATAATATTGATAGGCTGAACAGGGTAATTGTACCATTGTAAGTATCTTCCTCCAGTAATATTGTTTAAGTAAGCAAAAGCAGATATTTTTTTAGAATATCTGTATTCTGCTCCAATATTCAAATCTAGAAATGCTTTTAATTCCCTACTTTGAAAGGTAGTTGTAAAACCATCTTCAATACCATATATTTTAGCATACCTAATGCCATTGTAAATAATATTTGTACTAAGAATTAACTTGTTTTGTATGTTGTACCTGCCTCCAGCATTTACTACTAGTGAGGGTCTGTGCCATGCTTTTAATTGTGAGCTCAAATCAAAAATATTATATTCTACAGAGCTATTGATTTCTAAATTACTTAATACATTGTAAGATGCGCTTACATTGAATTTTGTGATACTCATATCTTCATAAACAACTATAAATTGATTGTTAATAATTCCAAATGTGTCATTGATAAATAATGGTGTATTTTGGAGTTGTTCGTATGAAATATTAACATCAGTGGTTATTTCATTACTTATTTCACTTCTTATACCTCCGTATAATTTAATTTGTTGATTAGTGTTCTTTAAGGAAATAAAATTGGAATTGATGTAAGGATTTATTAAAGCTAGTGAAGAGTAATTATTTCTTCTTACATCTCCAGTGATACCAATGTACGGTACAATTATATTTTGTACTAAATTGTATCGCGCATCTATTATTGGTTTGAAATACAGCTTAGTTTCGGTTTCACCGTTTACAAATATTCCAGCACCCAAACTTACTGATAGTTTATCTTTTCTGGTTTTGAAGGATGGTGTTGCATAAAAAATTGTACTAGCACTATTTATGCTATCTAATTGTTTAGCTGTATTTATATCTAGTAGGGTATTAATTTCAAGTAAATCAGTATTAACTGGTTTAGTTAATTTGTAGCTTAAAATTGGATTATGCTCATTCGTTTTTAAGTGATCGATTTGGTATTGATATTTGAAGCCGATGTTTGATACGGTGCTAGTTATAGTGTCTTTAGTGAGTGGGTAATCATAAAGATTAAGCTCAATGGAAGGTTTAGAATAATATACATCAGTATTTTTTTTATTGAGCTCTGGAAAGAATACTGGGTCATAACCGTAGTAATGATAAGTGTTATAATTGTAGTTTACTTTGGATGAAAATACTTTTTTCCTTCCAAATTTTTCGGCAAATAAACCCACGTTATTTTCACTGTATCCTGCAAAACCTGTGTTTTTAATTTTAGCCGATGAACCCTTATGACTAAAATGCGCTCCTATCATTTTTTTGCTCGATCTTGTACTTGAAAAATGCCCTTCAGCTTGAGTGGATAAGTAATTTCCTATACCCACTTTTAAATATGACTTATATAACCTGTTTAAAGATTCTTTTTTCATTCTAGCAGCATTAATCGGTGAAGGATTAAATGTAATTGGATAATCTTTATTGATAAAAGAATAATTAGTTGGCTTTTTTTCTATGCTGCTTTTAATAATTTTTGGACTAAATAAAACTTTATTCCCGTTTGAAGAAACTACTGGGTTGAACTCTTTTACTACATAGATTTCATCCATTTTTAGGGAGTCATTTTGCGCATTAAAGTCTTGTACAGTTGTGTTAAAAATAAGACAAATAACAGAAAGATATTTTAGTATGTTTTTATAAGTCATCATTTTCAATTTCTAGTAAAAATTCTTCTTCATTTATTTCATCCTCACCATCTATATTAGGCAAAACAAAATCTTGTTCATTTTCTTTCTTTTTACTTTCTTTTGCATTAATGTTATTTAATTTATCCTTTGCTATTTCAACTACGGCTGGTTCATCATGATTATTAATAACTGAAATTAAAGTTTGCTTTGCTTGAAAAGCATCTTTATTTACCAAGTGAATGTCTGACATTAATATTAACCCTTGAGCCAACCAATGTTTATTAACAATATCTGCCGAGAGTAACTCTGTAATTTGTTTCTCAGATTCTGCATACTTTTCGTTGGTAAATAATATTAAAGCGATATTATACATGGCTTCTGAGTAATATCTGGTGTTAGAGTTTTGAGTGATTAGTTCATATTGCTTTTTAGCTAAATTTAAATTTCCTGTTTCTTGTAATGAGCGTGCTGAAATAATATAGGCTTCTTGTCTTTCTTCTTCAGTAGTAATTTCTTGTGAAATCATCTTATTACTATAATCAATTGCTTGATCATAACGTTGGGTGTAGTAATAAAGCTTAGTAAGATATTTTTGAGCTTCTAAAATATTTGCTCTATACTCTGCTGTTTCTTCCAATTTAATATATTGAGTTAATGCATCTTCAAAATCTTTCTTTTCAAAAGAAATTCTTGCAGCTTTAACGAGTGCTTTTTCAGTATATATGCTAAATGGTTGGTTAATAACGTAATTATAGTCTTTGATTGCCTGATTGTAATTTGATTGCTTGTGAAAGCATTCTGCTCTGTAAAAGTGAGAAGGAGTTAGAAAAACGCCAGAGATTGTTTTTTGATTTGCATCATTAATATATTCATCAAATCCTTTTATGGCTCTGTCGCAATTATCATCAATATATTGAAAATATGCTGCTTCATATGAAGTAGTATCTAATGTGCTTGCAGATAAGTCTACAAAGCTTAATGAGGCAATGTAAGATTTATATTCTTTAATGTTGTTTTCTTCGATATATATCTTTCTTAATTGATCTAGTGCAATGTTTGCATCATTGTAATTTGGATACTTAGAAATATATGTTTTGTAAGCTGATAAGGCTTCTGTGTTTTTACCTAAATTATACAGTATTTGACCTTTTTCTAGCAGTGCTTTTTTGTAAGTGCCGTTATTCTTATTCTTACTTATTATTTGATTAAGTAATGCTATGGCTTTTTCTGGGTTTTCTTGAGTATTATATCCTTTAGCTAATTGCCATTGAGATTCACTTGCAAATTCTGAGTTAGGATGTTTTTGGAGTAATTTTTGAAGGTTTTCTTGTTTTTCAATAGTATTACCTGTCAGACCAAATGAAATTGCTTTTTGATACAAAATATAATCTTGGTTTTTAAATGAACTAACATCTGCTTTTTTATAATAATCAATAGCTGCTTGATAGTCTTTCTCCATAAAAAAGATGTCGCCTGTTTTTGAGTAACTATCCCAAAGTAATTCTTTGTCTTCGATCTCTTGATCCTCAATAAATTTTCTAAACCAAATTTTAGCATTTAAATAATCTTTCTCTTTATAGTAAGAATAAGCGATATTGTAATGTGCTATAGGAAATTCGTCTAAAATGATTGCTCCAGGAGAAAAAATAAATTTTTTAAAGGCTTCAATACTTTTTAGGTAATTCTTTTTTCTGTAATAAGCCTCACCCGTCCAGTAATCACTAATTGAGTTTATATAGTTGCTTGTATTATATTTTTTCGATTTGTTAAAGTTTTTAATACTCTCACTATAACTTTTCTGTGTAAATTGTTGAACTCCCAAATTAAAAGCTGCTTGTTGATATGCTTCTTGCATTTTAGGAGACTCTAAATTAAGTTTTTCCATTTGAGCGATAGATTGTTCGTAATTATTGCTCACTAAAAAAATGTTTAATAGATAATCTTGAGCCTCACTATATTTTTTTGAATTTGGATATTCTTTCAAAAATGAAGTAAGTAATTCTATAGATTCTAAATACGGGTCTAAGGAGTTGTCATAAGAAATTTTAGCTAGTGAAAACGCAGCTTCTTCCTTTATGTCTTTATAAACGTTTATTTTCGATGCTTCTTTAAATGCTTTAAATGCTTTTTTGTTTCCACCACTTTTTAAATAGCAGTCAGCAAGTTTGTAGTAAGCCAACTGATTAATACTATCGTTATCAGCAATAGATAATTCAAAGTATTCTGTTGCTTTATCGTAAATATCACTATTGTAAAATGCATTCCCCAGGTGAAAAAGCTCAGTCTCATTATTTGCTGTTACTGATTGTTCTAGTAATTCAGTTGATCGTTTGTAATCACCAACCTGATAGTATGATTCTCCTAATAACCGATTTAATTCTTTCTTGTTTTTAACGGATAAGTCATCTAAAATTGGAGCTAGGTAAGCTATTAACTTCTTATACTCGCCAAGTTTAAAATAAATATTTGAAATGTAATATGGAGCAATAAAACTAAAAGCAGAATTAGTAGAAATTTTTTCGAAACTTTTTAAGGCTGTATTGTAATTTCCTTCCTCATATGAAATGTGGGCAAAGTAATATGTTGAAGGAATGCTGTACTTTGAATCGGTATCTTTTATTTCAAAAAAATAATTCCCAGCTTTCTTGTATTGAGTATTATTAAACAAAGCATAAGCAAGCTTAAATTTGTATTCTATTTGTTTAGCTTGATTCAATCTAGAAAAATCTTTTTCAGTTAACCATTTGATTACATTTTTCCATTTTCGTTTAAGAAAGTAGTAATCAGCAAGTTTTAACTTTAGATCATTTTTAAGAGAATGTTGAGGGATTTCTTGCAATGTTTTTATTGCAAATTGATCCGCGTTCTTATGAAATAATTTCAGTTTTGATATTGCAATGTAATAATTAGAGTTTTCACAAAGTAAAATGTTTTCTTCTTTATCTTGTTGGATGTTTTCAAAAGCAACTATAGCGTCACTGTATTTTTCTTTCTCAAATAAGTCAATAGCGTTTGTGTAAGTATATGATTTGGTGTAAAATTTACTCTCTTGCGCATTACTTGTTAAAACTAGAGAAACTATAATAAAAGATATTGCTAGTTTAAAAATTGCCATCATTTTGTATTAGAGTATTTGATGTAATTAACATTTAAACTTCAATTTAAAAAATAACCCAATCAGATTTAGAGTAGTTTTTTTTTGTTTTAAACGTATCTTTGTTGGCAACCTTATGTGTATTTGCACGATGGTATAGTGGAATTTATTGAAAATGATATTTGATGACAGAATTTAAGAAAGTAATTTACCCTTCAGTTTTTATTTTTATTTGGTGCTTACTTAGTAATCCAATCTTAGGTCAGGCTTATTACATCTCTGACGGGAATGCTTCTGATTGTAGTGGTAATTTTTACGATACTGGAAATGACAATCCAGTTGACCCACTAGTGACCTCTTATTCTGCTAATGAAAATTATACTTTTACTCTTTGCCCTGGTGCTGGCTCAACAGGATTAAAATCAGAAGTAAGGTTTGCTACTTTTGATTTAGGCCTGGGAGATACTTTATTTATATATGATGGAAACTCAATATCATCACCTTTAATTGGTGCTTTTACAGGTAACTCTCTTGCTACAGGGGTTGTAGAATCAAATTTTGGTTGTCTTACATTCGTATTTATTTCTGATGGAGTTGATGAGGGAGGAGGATGGAGCGGTACTATTGATTGTTTAAATTGCCAAACTATTTTACCCAATGCAAATACTTCTTCTGCTCAAGATCCTGCAACAGGCTTCATTGACATTTGCTCCGGAGATAACCTAACTTTTGAGGCTGCTCCTGAATTTCCTGAAAATGGTTTAAATTACACTCAAGCGATATCCACTTCATCTTTCGAATGGGACTTATTTGTGACCACATCTACAAATGCTAATGTCTCTCAAACGTATAATACTCCTGGATATTTTCCCGTTTATTTTACTGTAGCAGATGTTAATGGTTGTAAAAATAGAGTTCAATACGCAGCGGTAAGGGTAAGTGGTGAGCCGAATTTTGCTGGAACAACAGCTAATGATTTTGAAGTATGTGAAGGTGCTTCATTTAACCTTATTGGACAAGTTGAAACAGAAAAATACAGCTTTATATATGGCGATTTTGGTAATGAAATTTTTCTTCCGGATGGCTCAGGGGTTTCTTACGGATCTGAGCTTGCTGTGAACGAATTTGATATTGGGCAGACAATAACTAGTGTGTCAGATATCCAAACAATTTGTATAAACATGGAGCATTCTTATATGGGCGATTTAGATTTAGAAGTAGAATGTCCAGACGGAAGCTCAGTATTGCTTCATGCTCAGGGCGGTGGCGGTACTTTTTTAGGTGAGCCAGAAGAAAGTGATGACTTTTCTTGCACATTAAATTGTTTGCCGGGTGTAGGATATGAATATTGTTTTTCTCCTACTTCAGGTAACGGAACTTGGGAGGATAATTCAGACAGTGGAAATAGTCTTCCTGAAGGTGAGTATGAACCCGTAGAAAATTTCAGCAATTTTACAGGATGCCCCTTAAATGGAGAGTGGGTTCTTAATATTACTGATAATTTGGCCTCTGATAACGGAACCATTTTTTCTTGGTACATTGGTTTTGATGAAAGCTTATACTCCGGAACGGTTCCATCGTTTCAACCTGTTATAGAAGAAGAGAAGTGGAGTTTGAATGGTACCTTGCTAGGTACAGGAGGCACCGTTAGTGCTATCGCTAGTCCTCAGGGAGTTCAATCTTTCGAATATACAGTAACTGATAATTTTGGATGTGAATGGGATACGTTAATTGATGTAGAGGTAGTTCCAGCACCCACGGCAATAATAAGTCATAATAACGCTTGTGAAGATGATCAGCCAATTGTCTTTACAGAATCCTCTGCGGTTAATAACGCAGGTGCGTTCATTGATAGTTACGAGTGGAATTTTGGGGTTGGCTCTAATATATTTTCACAAAACACTCAATTCACCTTTCCCTCTAGTGGAAGTTTTCCTGTAACATTAAAAGTTATAGATTCAGAAGGGTGTGAGGGAGATACAACAATCGATGTTACAATATTTCCTAAACCTAATGCTCAGTTTATCAATGATCCGGGTTGTATTAATGCAGAACCTATATTTTTTAATGATTTAAGTACAGTCTCAAAAGGAGGTATAATTGAATGGCTATGGAGTTTTGGGGATGGTTTTTCAGAGTTAACAAGTAGCGGTAATACAAATCATAGTTATTCAAATGACCAACAATATTTTGCTACCTTGGTTGTAACTTCTGATAGTGGATGTAAGGATACTGTTGTTAAGCAGGTTGAAGTATTTGAGAAACCAAATGCCTTCTTTGTTGTAGATAAAAATGAAAGTTGTATGCCATTATGTGTCAACACTACAAATGTTTCAACTTCACTTACAACAAGTATAGTAAAAAATGAATGGTTTTTTGGTGAAGGTTCTGCCTCTTTTGACTCTGACCCAAATTTCTGTTATGAAGATGATGGTGGCTATGTGATGAAGTTAGTTGTTCAAAACGGTTATGGATGTTATGATACAATAAGTCGAAATATGATGGTTCATCCATTACCAATACCTGATTTTCGTTACCAACCAGTAGATTATTTAACGTCACTAAATCCCAAATCAAAATTTTTAGATCAAACTGATGCTGCTTCAAGGTGGAAGTGGTTTGTGGATGGAGAGTTTTTATATAGTGAGCAGAATCCCTTTCACGTTTTTTCAACTGAAGGTGAATTTCCTGTAATGCTCGAAGCTACAAATAGATTTGGCTGTGTGGACTCCATTGAGAAAATAGTTACTGTTTTGCCGGTTACTAACGTGTATGTACCTAACACATTCTCTCCTAATAATGATGATTTAAATGATGTATTCCAAATTACTGGCAACGGAGTAAAGAATGAAGAGTTTCAGTTTGTGTTGCGTAATAGATGGGGTGATATTGTGTGGGAGTCTAGCTCTTTACGTGATTCTTGGGATGGAACTAAAAATGGAAAGCCGGTTAAGCAAGACGTATATATATACACTCTAACTTATTATGATGTCAAAGGAGAAAAAAACATCGTAAACGGTACTCTTTCTGTTATTAGATAAATATCTTAAGTAATTTCAGTAGTTTCTTTTACTTTAGAAGTCTTAATTACATCTTTGTGAAATGATACATCAAAAATTGTTCAATAACATTATTATTTTGTTATTGTTTTTTAATGTTAATTTGGTATTCTCTCAAAAGGGAGATCCTGATCTTGCATTAAGTCATATGTCTACATCAAACTTTGATTATGCCCTTGATGAGTATCAGTTGCTACTAAAAGAGTTTCCAGATAATGTTAAGTATAATTATAACTTAGCAGTGTGTTACTTAAATACAAACATTGATAAAACTAAAGCAATTACTTATCTCGAAAAAGTAATAGAATTAAACGAAAATAGGGTTAATTCTAATGTATATTATTTACTTGGTAGGGCTTATCATTTTAATTATGATTTCGATCAGGCAATTAAATTTTTTAGTAAGTATATTAATATTGGCGGTGGAACGGCATCAACAATTGCAGAGACAAAAAAACAGATAGAATATTGCAATAATGCAAAAGAGCTAATTAGGTATCCGCTAAACGTAAAATTTGAAAACCTTGGCGAAAACATAAACTCATCATTCGCAGACTATTTTCCTTTTCTTCCAGAAGACGAAACGTATATTGTCTTCAATTCTAAACGGCCAATGTATTCGGAGAAATATCGTCAAGATGAAGTTCCTAACTCAAATGTTTTTGTCTCTCACCATGAAAAAGGAGCCTTTCAAAAAGCTAAATTAATAGATGCCAATATAAACTCTGAAGAAGGTACAGAAGAGATTGTTGGATTAGCTTCTGATGGTAGTTTTAAAATCATCTATTTAAATAATACTAAAGTTAAAAGTGACTTGTATTTGCTTCCAACTGATAGCATGGAAGCAACTGGGCTAATAAAGTTAGATGAAACCATTAATTCATCTGGTGCAGAAATAGCTGCTTGCATTAGTAAAGACAAAACAGTTTTAATATTTGCCAGCAATCAAAAAGGTGGGTATGGAGGAACAGACCTATACTTAAGCAGGAAATTACCTATAGGAGGATGGGGCCCAGCAGTAAATTTAGGTCCTAAAATAAACACTCCTTTTGATGAAGACTTCCCTAATCTTACATCTAATGATAAACAGTTGCTATTTAGTTCTAAAGGACACGCAAGCATGGGTGGTTACGATATTTTTAAATGTTCAATAAACCTTAATAAGTTAGAAATCAAAAACGTAAGAAATATAGGATACCCAATTAATTCAGTTTTCGATGATATGAATTTACGTCTTTCTGAATCTAAAAGGCATGGATACATTTCGGCATTAAGGCCTGAGGGTTTTGGTGATTTCGATGTTTATAAAATAACATTCAACGATATTGAAACAAAATTCACACTCTTAAAAGGTTATGTTAATAGCTCTTCACCTACTAAGATGTTACACGATGTAATAATCGATGTTTCTGATGTTGAAACCGGGAAGTTATACGGTACGTATTTGCCAAACCAAAATACGTCTAGATATGTTATGATTTTACCACCCGGAAATTATAAAATGCTAGTAGAGTCTCAAGGATTTGAGGTAATGTCAAAAACAATAAGTGTTTTCGACAACGGATCGTATGAACAAATAGTTGACCAAGATATTATTCTAGCACCCTTAAAGTAGCAATAACTTTTCTTATTATAACTTGATCATCATTCGTTCTTTTTTTAATTATATATATTGATGTATATTTAATTAAAGAACTAAAAATTAACTCATTTGATTATCCAAAAAGAAAGTCCTTTAAAAGTTCTAAAAAAAGTCTTTGGTTACAATACCTTTAGAGGAGAGCAAGAGGCAGTAATTCAATCTGTTCTTAATGGGGATAATACATTTGTAATAATGCCAACTGGTGGCGGAAAATCGTTGTGTTATCAACTACCTGCTTTAATGAAAGATGGTACGGCAATAGTGATTTCTCCACTTATAGCACTAATGAAAAATCAAGTAGATGCCCTAAGAGGGGTTTCAACATCTAACTCAATAGCTCATTATTTGAATTCAAGCCTTTCAAAAGAAGAGATAAATGGTGTTAAATCTGACGTTAAATCTGGTTTAACAAAAGTTCTTTATTTAGCTCCGGAGTCTCTTCAGAAAATGAGCACAATAAGCTTTCTTAAAGCAATTAAAATTTCTTTTTTAGCTATTGATGAGGCACATTGTATATCTGAATGGGGGCACGATTTCCGTCCTGAGTACAGAAAAATAAAAAATACGATAAAGGAAATTTCTAATCAGTTGCCAATCATAGCTCTAACTGCAACGGCAACACCAAAAGTGCAAAGCGATATAATTAAAAATTTGGGTGTCGAATCTGCAAATAAGTTTAAAGAATCATTTAATCGTTCAAACTTATTTTATTCCATCCGTCCTAAAAATGATGTTTTAAAAGACATTGTGCAGTATGTAAAGTCTAAACCAGGAAAATCGGGGGTTATTTATTGTATGAGCCGTAAAAAAGTAGAGGAGGTGGCAAAAACATTAACTTTAAATGGAATTAAGGCTTTACCATACCATGCTGGTTTAGATATTTCATTAAGATCTAGTCACCAAGATAAATTCTTAAAAGAAGATGTTGATGTTATTGTAGCAACAATTGCATTTGGTATGGGTATTGATAAGCCAGATGTTAGGTACGTGATTCATCACGATGTACCCAAAAGTATTGAAAGTTACTATCAAGAAACGGGCCGAGCAGGTAGGGACGGTAAAGAAGGAGAATGCATTACATATTATTCATATGAAGATATTGAGCGCTTAGAGCGCTTTAATGCTAATAAAAATGGTTCTGAAAAATCTTTAGGAAGAGAATTGCTTAGAGATATGTCAAACTACGTTGAAAGTTCAGAATGTAGAAGACGTTTCGTATTACACTATTTTGGAGAACAGTTTGATTCAATAGGATGTAATAAAATGTGCGATAACTGTAAAGATCCTAAAGAGTCGAGTGATGCGAAAAACAACCTTAAACTACTTTTAGAATTAATGCAAACCCTTAATGCTGGGTTTAAAAAATCTTATCTTATATCATTACTGGTAGGTATATATTCAAACACAGCTAAAAAGCATGGGCATAATGTTTCAAAATACTTTGGTTTAGGAAAAAATGAGTCTGAGCATTATTGGAGTTCTTTAATTAACAAAGCACTTTTAGAAAACTTAATCACTAAAAGCGTAGAAGATTATGGATTACTTTTATTGAATGACTTATCATTTGAATTTCTTAAAACCCCATTTGAATTCACTGTTAGTTTAAATCATAATTACGAAGAGTCTGATAATGAAGAAAACGCACTTAAAAATACTAGTGATTTACTTTATGATCAAAAATTATATCATATACTCAAGGCTTTAAACAAGCAGGTAGCCGATGAGCAGGACTTACCTCCTTACGTAATTTTTTCTGAAGTGTCATTGCAAGATATGTGTGTACAGTATCCAATAACTTCTCAAGAACTAAAATGTATTAATGGAGTTGGACATGGCAAGGCATCAAAATTTGGAAAACGTTTTATTAATGCAATTAAGCAATATGTAGAAGAAAATAATATTGAGCGCTTAGGCGATGTAGTAGTTAAAACACTTGCAAATAAATCGATGAATAAAATCTTTATTATCCAAAGTGTCGATCGTAAAATGCCCTTAGAGGATATTGCATCAGCAAAAGGATGGAAGTATGAAGAAGTTTTACAACATATTGAACATATTGTAAATTCAGGTACAAAAGTGAACTTGAATTACTATATAGATGAAATGTTTGATCATTATCAGCAAGAAGAAGTATTTGATTGTATGCGAAGCTTAGATCGCGACTGTATTGAAACCGTTCAAGCAGAACTAGGAGAAGACGAATACACAAAAGAAGATTTAAGATTAATGAGGGTTAAGTTTTTGTCTGACCACGGAAATTAGAATTGAATTATGTCAGACTTAAAACCTGTAAATATTGATAACTCACACTTTGATGTTTGTGTAATCGGAGCAGGGCCTGCCGGTTATGCAGCTGCAATGAGAGCTGTAGACCTAGGCAAAAGAGTGATTTTAATTGAAAAAAATAAACTTGGTGGAGCCGGAATTTACGATGGAGCACTAACCTCTAAAACGCTATGGGAATTATCAGAAAAGGTTACTCATATAAATGAGGTAATCCATAGAAAAAATATTCCAGATTATGAAGTGAGCTGGAAAGAGGTGCAGAGAACAGTGGCAGAAGCTATATTTGAAAAAAAATCTCAATACTCAATACATTTAAAGCTTCTACAAACACAGGCCAGCGAAAAACTTTTTACATATTGTCGGGGGAAGGCTCAATTAATTAGTGAAAAAGAAGTTAGAGTTACAAGAGAGGGATATAACGAAATTAGCGTTAATACTGATAATATCGTTCTGGCTACAGGAAGTAGTCCTAGAAAATTGTCTGATATTGATGTTGATGAAGAAAATATTCTAACTAGCGATGGCATCAAGAATTTAGAGGATTACCCAAGAAGTATTGTTATACTTGGTGCCGGTGTAATTGGCTGTGAATACGCAACAATTTTCGCGAACTTTGGTAAAACAAAAGTTTATTTAATAGATAGAGCCGACAGAATTTTACCTTTTGAGGATAAAGATGTTGTGGATATAGTTTCAGCCAATCTTCAGAAAAAAGGTGTCACAATACACCAAGATGCCTCCTTGATTCGGATGGAGAAAAAAAATGGTGGTGTCGAATATGAAATCGAATATACTAATGGGTTTAAAGAAATTATTCAAGTAGATAAAGCCTTGCTTTCAGTTGGAAGAGTTCCTAATGTGAATAACTTGGGGCTCGAAAATGTGGGTGTAAAAATGAGTAAAAGGGGGGTTCATATTGGGGATGATGATACTCGCACTAACATAGATAATATTTATGCTGTTGGTGATGTTTCTGGCCATATTGCACTTGTTAATGTTGGCGAAGTAGAAGGAAGGCATGCAGTAGAAAAAATGTTTAATCAATCAAAAAACAGGTTAAGTTATGATAATATTTCTACAATAATGTTTTTAAATCCTGAGGTTGCTGGGGTTGGTGCTAACGAGCAGTATTGTGTGAAAAATAATATTTCTGTAAAAGTTGTTAAGCTTAATTACTCTGTTATTACAAGAGCGATTGCAATGAGAAGTACGCAAGGCTTCTTCAAAATAATTGTGGCTGATGATGATGAAATGAAAATACTAGGTATGCGTGCTGTTGGCGCTCATGCTTCCTCGGCAATTCAATCTGTAGCTTTACTTATACAAATGAATAAGGGTATTGAAGAACTGTCAGAAATGGTTCATCCTCATCCTTCTATCACAGAAGGAATTCAAGAGTGTGTTCGTATGCTACTTAATAAATCCGTATTCAAACCCGAAGTATTTCAAGATCAATTATCTTGTTACAGAATTAAAGACGGAGTAAAAACCTATTTGCACTAATGATACGTAGCTCATTTATATTTGTACTATTTTTTTCCTTAACAAATTCTATTTTTTCACAAAGTGAAAAACAGTTTGTAAATGCAGGAGATCGTTCTTTTGAAAATGGCGATTATCTAGGAGCTATTAAATTGTATAAGCAAGCATTTAATTTAAACGCTAATCAGTCTGCTATATATGCGTATAAATATGCAGAATCATTAAGAAAATATAATGATTATGTTGCAGCAGAAAAGTATTACACCAAAGCATTTGAGTTAGATGAAGGAGCTGAATTTCCTTTGTCGCTTTTTTGGATTGCTGATATGTTAAAATATCAAGGTAATTATAAAGAGGCAAAAGAAAAGTATGAACTTTTTTACAAGCAGTTTAAATCTGCAGGATCTTTTTACATCCGAAAGGCTAAGAATGAAATAAGAGCGTGCGATTTAGCTCAGAAAATAGTTTTAGATACATTAAAAGTAGTTGTTAGTAACTTAGGGAATTCAATCAATACAGAAAACTCTGAGTTCTCAGCAAGTTTAACACCCGACTCAATGTTGCTGTTTAGTAGTTTACGTTCTAATACAATTACTCAAGGTGCTGAAGTAGAAGATGATAATTATAAAATAAAGCTGTATGAAAGCAATAAGTCTTCTGCAGGATGGGAAAAATCAAAAGATTTTAATCCAGTAATAAATAACTCCGCGTATCACAATGCAAATATTTCAATTTCTGAGGATGGAAAAAGAAGCTATTTTAGTAGGTGTGATGATAAAGTTGGTTGTAAAATTTACATGAGTATTAAAAAGAATAATGAGTGGCAAAATCCTGAAGTGCTTGCCGATCCTATTAATAAGCTGGAATCAAATTCTACGCAACCTTTTATTGTTAAGGATAAAACAGGCGAGCTTCTGTTTTTTGTTTCAGATAGAGTTGGTGGTAAAGGAAAAAACGATATTTACTATTCAAAAGTTTCTAACAACGGCAAAAAGTATTCTAACCCTAGAAACGCTGGTAGAAGAATCAATACACCAGATAATGATGTAACTCCGTTTTATGATCCTGAAGAACAATGTCTTTATTTCAGTTCAAACTGGCATTTGGGTATTGGAGGATATGATATTTTCAAAAGCTGTGGCAGATTAATGTCTTTGCCACTTCCTCAGAACATGGGCGTTCCATACAATTCATCAGCTAATGACTTATATTTTACAAAGTATAATGAAAAAGGTTTTTTAACATCCAACCGAAAGGGTTCAATAAGTAATCAAGGGGAAACCTGTTGTAACGACTTGTATGAGTACGAATTAACAAAAGATAGCGTAGTGCAACCAACTATTGACCTGCTTAAAAAGTTTTTGCCAGTTACTTTATACTTTCATAACGATGAACCTAATCCTAGAACTACTGATACATTAACTCAACTAAGTTATTTAACTACCTATGATGCATATTCTAATATGATTGATACTTATATGCAAAAGTATAGCGAAGGAGTAAATAATGCAGATGATAAAGTACTGGCTCAAGAAGAAATTGAAGACTTTTTTACCGGTTATGTAGATAAAGGCTTAAGCGATTTGCGCTTATTTTCAAAAATGTTACTAGAAGCAGTTAGTGATGAAGGAAATTTTACGATAACAGTTAAAGGTTATGCGAGTCCGTTAGCTAATACAGATTATAACAAAAACCTCACATTAAGAAGAATATCTAGTTTAATTAATTATTTAAGTGAATACAAAGGGGGAGTACTAAAGCCATATATAAATAATGATTTTAATGGATCTAGCATTCGCTTCGTTAAAATACCTTTCGGAGAAGTTCAGTCAGATACGACAGTGAGTGATAATTTAAACGATCAAAGAAATTCGGTTTACAGTAAAAAAGCAGCCTTAGAGCGTAAAATTGAAATTTTGTCAATTGATCTTAATCAAGTTGATACGGCTTTTACTACTGAGCAAATAGAGACCGCTCTTATAGATTTGCAAGTTGAAGATGTGAAGGACTTAGGAAAGCTTAGTTTTGGTAAACAGGTTTCTGATTCCATAAAAGTATTTAATCCCACAAAAACTACCATAACAGTTAGTCAATCTGTTGCAGATTGTTCATGCACAGAGGTTACTGACGAAGAGATAGTAATTAAACCAAATAGTTCTGCACATATACCATTCACTTTTAAGGCAACAAAACCCGGTGTTATTGAAAGAAAAATTAATTTAAACTTTAATAAAACGCAACTATCTAAGATTGTTCTCGTAAAGGCTAAGGTTTACAGAAAATAACATTATTTTTACTATTCAAATTTATAACTATGAAAAAACAAATTTTAACTTCTTTATTCTCAGTACTTGCGATATTAATCTTTAACGTATCAGGTATTTCTCAAGAAAAAGCTGTTACGAAAACAAAAGAAGTCGCTAAAACAGAAATGGCTGCAACAAAGGTATGCAAAGCAGATTGTGATAAGCCCTGTTGTTCAAAGGTAGATGGAAAAACGGTTTGTAAAAAAGGTGATTCTAAAGCTTGTTGTAAAAAAGATGCTTCTTCAAAGAAGTCATGTTCTAAAAAAGGAGCTCATGCAGAAAAGGCTTGTGCTAAAGATTGTAAAAAAACATGTTGCGCATCTAAAGATGACATGAAAAAAGCAAAGTCTATTAACTAATAATTAATTTTAATTCAACCCTAACCCCCACCAAAACGTGAAACGTTTTGGTGGGGGTTTTGTTTTTTAGAAACATTGTCAACAAAAAACATTTGTTGAAATACTAAAAAATAACCTTATAAAATGGATAAAGGATTTTAAAATAATAAATCAGTAAAATACATAAACACTGGGGCGGAATACAAAAAATACGAATACGATGACTAAAGAACAATGTTTTTCATTATCTCTTTAACTTTAATCTCTACATTTTCATCTAGCACTAGTTTTGGGGCATTGTGTGGTTTCATTCGGGCATCAATAATTAAAGACCCTTTACATCCCCAATGCTTGTTTTCAGTAAAAGAATTTACACCGTAAATGTCGTAAGAAGGATTACATCTAGTAAATGTTTCCCATAAAAAATTATTAAGTGTAGCAGCAGTAAATTGTCCATCATCAGAAATGATTATTAAAGGAAATTTATTCGCAAAATCCTCCCCTAAAATCGCTAATTCTTTAGAAAGTGTTTCTAAGCTTTTTGCTTCTTCGGTATACGAAGTAAAGGTTGGCTGAGTAATGCTTAACACACCAGGTAGTACAACATGAGTGTTTTCGATACTGTAATTTTCAGGTAGGGTTTCTTCAAGTACTCTTTTCGATTCACCTACAGCAGCAATAACCACTTTTGAGCCGCTATTTAGGCCATCTCCTGAATAATCTAAAGTGTCTATAGTAGTTTTAGTTTGAAAGTGTAAATCTCGAGTCCAGTCTACTCGTTCTAAAATATGTTTAAAGAACTCTGCGATGTGTTCAGTAGATAGGTTTGGGTTATCTACTTTAGCAGCAATAATTACAAACTTGGCTAATGAGAGTTGTCCTTTTCCTAAAATATGATGAGCAATAGTTAGTAATTCTTGAGGTTGCTTTAATTTTTGGTAAGGTGTGTAACGTTCATTGCCAATAGCAAGTAAAAGAGGGTGAACACCGGCAGCATCAACAGCGTTAACCTCTTCTAGTCCCGGTATTTCATATTTTAAGGCATCTCCAGCAACCAAATGTACTAAAGCACCAAACTGCGTATCTTCTTGAGGAGGTCTACCAACTACAGTAAAAGGCCAAATAGCATTTTTCTTAGCATAAACTTTGTGAATTTTCATGAGCGGAAATTCATGCTGTAGGCTGTAATAACCAAAATGATCACCAAAGGGGCCTTCTGTTTTTACCTCATTATTTTGCACTTCCCCAGTAATTACAAAATCGGCATCTAAACTAATACAGTAACCATCTTTATAGGCGTATCTAAATCTTCTTCCAGCTAAAGCTCCTGAGAAAGTTAGCTCAGAAATTCCTTCAGGTAAGGGCATAACAGCACCAAAAGAATGAGCCGGATGGCCTCCTACAAAAATACTAACCTTTAAAGGTTTACCAGCAGCGTTTGCTTTTGTTTGATGAATGCCAATACCTCTGTGTAGCTGATAATGTAACCCTATTTCCTTATTTAGTTCGTAATCGTTGCCCGTTAGTTGAATTCTGTACATACCTAAGTTAGAATTCATTACGCCTGGTTTATCAATATCTTCAGTGTAAACTTGCGGCAATGTAACATAAGCACCACCATCCATAGGCCAGTGCTTAATAAGAGGTAAGTCACTAATAGAAACTTCTTCAAAATTCCCCTTAGAAAATGATTGTTTTCTTGGTAGAGCTTTAATAGCCTGAAATGCTGTTCCAATAAACTTCCAAGGAGCTTTAAGTACTTTATCAGGATTGTTTTTTATTTGAACCATTTGTTGCACATGGGGCAGTGTGCTTTTAAAAAGTAACTTACTTCTTTCAATAGTCCCAAATAAATTTGATAAGCAAGGATACTTAGTACCCTTTACTTTCTCAAATAAAATTGCCGGCCCGTTTTGTTCAAAAATTTTCAAATGAATAGAGGCCATCTCCAAGTGTGGATCAACCTCTTCCTTTATACGGACTAATTCATTATTCTTTTCTAAAAAATCTACTACTTGCCAAAGGTTCTTAAACATGCTTAATAAACAACAGTGAGCTTAAAGATGTTTTTAAAACTTAACTAAAAGCAGGTATATCTGTAATATCCATACCTGTTATAAGTAAGTGAATATCATGTGTGCCTTCATATGTAACAACAGATTCTAAATTCATCATATGTCGCATCATTGGGTACTCATTTGTAATTCCCATTGCACCGTGAATTTGTCTAGCCTCTCTTGCAATATTCATAGCTATTTCAATATTGTTTCTTTTAGCCATTGAAACCTGTGCTGTAGTTGCTCTTCCTTCATTTTTTAATGAACCTAATCTCCAAGCAAGTAACTGCGCTTTGGTAATTTCGGTAATCATTTCTGCTAATTTTTTCTGAGTTAACTGAAAAGCAGCAATTGGTTTATCAAACTGCATACGTTGTTTAGAATATCTAAGTGCAGAATCATAACAATCCATAGCAGCGCCTATTGCTCCCCACGAAATTCCGTATCTAGCCGAATCTAAGCAACTAAGAGGTGCTCCTAATCCATCTCTTCCTGGTAAAATATTTTCCTTAGGTATCTTAACATTATCAAATAATAACTCACCAGTAGTAGAAGCTCTTAACGACCATTTTCCATGCATTTCAGGAGCAGTAAATCCTTTCATACCTTTTTCAACCAATACACCTTTAATTCTGTCTTCTTCATTTTTAGCCCAAACAACAGCTACATCAGCAAATGGGGCATTAGAAATCCACATTTTTGCTCCATTTAATAAGTAATGATCACCCTTGTCTTTAATATTGGTAGTCATACCACCTGGATTCGAGCCATGGTCTGGTTCCGTTAAGCCAAAACATCCCATAAATTCACCTGTAGCTAATTTTGGTAAAAACTTTTTCTTTTGTTCTTCACTACCATACTTCCAAATAGGAAACATAACCAATGAACTTTGAACAGATGCTGTAGATCTAACACCAGAATCAACACGCTCTAATTCTTGCATTAGTAACCCATAAGAAATTTGGTCAAGTCCAGCTCCGCCATACTCTTCAGGAATGTATGGGCCAAAAGCACCAATTTCACCTAAACCTTTAATAATCTGTTTAGGAAATTCTGCCTTTTCATAGTATTCTTCAATAATAGGAGATACCTCTTTTTTTAACCAAGCTCTTGCTGAGTCTCTAACAAGTTTCTGCTCATCGGTTAATAAATCATCTATATTATAATAATCTGGTGCTTCAAAAAGGTCAGTTTTAGCCATAGGTATAATGTTTATAAATCGAATTTCTTTAATTACTCTAACAAAAGTATTAAAAATGTGTTCTGATAGTGCACAAACGCAACGTTATATAAATATTCCCGTTAAAATAGGGATGTACTCATTTGGAGTTGTTAAACTTGTTTGAGTAAATGTTAATATATAAACATAATTTAAACCTATTTTAGGAGTAATATTGTTATTATTTTAATGAGAATAATTAATTGAAAATAGTGAAATAGAGTACGCAAGACTGTTAATGCTTAAATTTTTAAAAATATTTTTTTGTGCGATACTGACCATATTTATGGTCAATAAGGGGCAATCTCAATCTATTATAGATTCAAGTGCCTATGAGAATGCACGTACAAAAGCGCTATTTTTATATGGGTTTACAAAGTATTTAGAATGGCCTAATCAACGAAATTTCAAAAAGTTTAAAATAGCACTTTTTGATTCTGATAAGCTGCTATTTAAAGAGTTGCAAAAAATAGCTAAAACAAGAGATGTTTATGGCGTTCCTCTTGAGGTTTTAATGTATTCCGATTCTCAAAACGTTCCTAAATGCCAGGTATTATATGTAAACAAAAAATCAGGAATAGATATTGAAAGCCTTAATACAAAGTTGCAGGGGCGCTCGGTTTTAATAGTTGGTGAAGATTATCCGTTTAACAGTTGCATGATAAACTTCTTAACGCTCGAAGGAGTTCAAGAGTTTCAGGTAGATGAAGATCGTCTTAAAAAAGCTAATCTATCTTATTCAAAAGAATTAATTCAGCTATCTACTTCTATGGAAGAATGGCGTGATCATTATTCAGAAATGGTTGCTAAGCTATTGGTGGAAAAAGAACAAACCGATTTGCAAAGAGCAGAAATTAAAAAGCTCCAAAAACAACAAGAAATTCAACAACAAGAAATTGAAAGTACACAAAAAGAGCTTGAAAAACAGCAAATGTATGTTTACAACCAACAGGTACAGTTGCAAACTCTCATCAAAGAAAATGCCGATCAGCAAGAGAATTTAAATGAAAAAATTGCCATCTTACAGCAAAAAAACGAGCAAATTAAAGAAAAAGAAAAAAGAATATTAGAGCAAGAATTAAATGTGTTTAATCAAAAGGAGATTCTAACCCGACAAATGCGCCAAATTGAAATACAAGAAGGTAAAATAAACGATCAAAAAAACTTGATGATTGAAAATGAAAGCAAATTATCAAATCAGCAAACTAAGCTTAATTTTTCTCTAATAATTTTATCAGCATTAATCCTTTTTGGAGCGTTCATCCTTCGTAACTACAGAATAAAAGAGAAGGCAAATCGTATTCTAGAAGAAAAAAACACAGCAATTGAACTTCAAAAAAAACAAATAGAGGAAAAAAACATTGCCATTACCGCAAGTATAAATTATGCTAAAAAAATACAGGATGCTATTCTTCCTTCTGAAGACTTGTTAGATAATTTACTGTCAGAGTATTTCGTGTTTAACCAACCCAAAGATATTGTGAGTGGCGATTTCTATTGGGCCCATAAATCTTTACATACCGATAATGTAATTTTTGCTGTGGCAGATTGTACAGGCCATGGGGTTCCTGGGGCATTTATGAGTTTAATTGGGGTATCTTTGCTAAATGAAATTGTGGTAGAAAATCGGGTAGAAGATAGTGCATCTATTTTAAATCAGTTGAAACTTGGTATTTCCAATTCTTTAAAGCAAAAAGGGGCTAGGGAAGAAGCCAAAGACGGCATGGATATAGCACTTTGCGTTTGGGATAAAAAGAATAAAAAAGTAGATTTTTCGGGTGCACATAATTCACTCTATCTTATCAGAAATAATGAGTTGCACGAGCTCAAAGGCGATAAACAAGGAATAGGTTTTTACCGTGGTAAAGAGCGTTCATTTGAAAAGAAAACGATAGATGTAGAAGAAAACGACTTAATCTACCTTTTCAGTGACGGATTTGTAGATCAAAAAGGGGGAGAGAGAAATAAGAAGTTCTATTATCAGCCGTTTAGAGAGCTACTCACATCTATTTCAGAACTTCCTTTGAGAGAGCAAGGCAAAGCACTCAGAGATGTTTTTAATAAATGGAAAAAAGACACTCAGCAAATTGACGATGTATGTATTTTAGGAACTAAAATTACTTAGTATACAGTGCCTTTACGGGCTATCCGCTCTTAGTTTTATTGTTTTTTTGGTGCAACTAAATAATACAAGTAGCTCCTAAAGTCGCTCATGAATTATTAAGTTTTACAATTCAAAAAAAGTTAATAAAAGCTATCCGCTTCTATCCCTAGCATTACTTGTTTGGATGAATTGTACTATTAGTTTGTTTCTTTATCACAATACAATGTCCTTCAAGTATAATTTGGTTATTTGATTACTAAATACTTAGAGAGAATAACTAGCTCTGAACTTGTTTCAGAGATCCGTAATCTGAACTTAGTATTTATGATTAAATGATCTAATTCTATTTGTAAGACTTGATTTTTTCATTCTTTTGCATCAAGGCAAAAGGATATAAATGAACCTCTTCATTTATTAGCAACTAAATCAACTAAAAGAACACCTCTAGTTAATTATTTAATTTCATCTAGTATTGCATTTAATATTTTCAAGGGAGACTTATTCTTGAAAATTCAACTATACAAGCTCATTAATCTTGTATAAAAATATGGATAAATAAATAATAAATCTTCTGGCATTCTAAAATAACAGTGATAAGTTGAAGTGCTAAAGCATAGTAAAACCCAGAAGCTACGAGCTTGTGAGTAGATCACTGGCTGCACTTAGCTTCAGTCGAGAATTATTAGTGTTATTGTAGTAAGCCTTGATTTTTTCATTCTTTTGCATCAGGGCAAAAGGATATAAATGAACCTCTTCATGTACTTGAACTAAAATCATTTTCAAATATTTAATTGTCTACTTAATTATCAAACAAACAATTTAATTAAACTTAGATTACATGAAAATGCCCTTCAAGTATAATTTGGTTATTTGATTACTAAATGCTTAGAGAGAATAACTAGCTCTGAACTTGTTTCAGAGATCCGTAATCCGAACTTAGTATTTATGATTAAATGATCTAATTTTACTTGTAAGCCTTTATTTTTTCATTCTTTTGCATCAAGGCAAAAGGATATAAATAAACCTCTTCGTCTACTCACAACTAAATCAATCAAAAGAATACCTAGTATTCATTAGTAATTCCATTTGAAATGATTTAAAGATTCACATTGGTAACACAAAAAAGGATGTGATTCTAATACCTAACCTCAAAAATCTTGTCAATTAAATCCTAAAGATTACTTTTGTAGATTAATCATACTTTTAGCATAACAAAATCGCTTATTATGAAAATGAACAACCTAATTGCCGACTTTACAAAACACATAAGCGAATCTTTAGAAATAGTTTCCAAAACGCCTAAATTTTCTGCAGTTGAGGTTTCAAATATTTGTATAGTGGGTTTAGGAGGATCAGGAATAGGTGGTACGCTGGTTTCCGGAATTGTAAGCGATACATGTGAGTTGCCAATTACGGTAAGCAAAGGATATGATTTGCCAAATTTTGTAAATGAAAATACACTAGTAATACTTTCATCTTACTCCGGTAATACAGAAGAAACATTAAATGCACTAGTTCAGGCAGAAGAAAGATCAACTAAAATATGTGTTATTTCATCAGGTGGTAGTTTATTGCAGATAGCAAAAGAAAAAAACTACGATTATGTGGCCATTCCAGGCGGCTTGCCACCAAGAGCCGCATTTGGGTATTCATCTGTGCAAGTTTTCGCGGTACTAAGCAATTATAATTTTATTTCAACATCTTACATAAGCGATTTAGAGAAAACTATAGCGTTTTTAAATACTGAAGAGTTAGAAATACAAGCTCTATCAAAGTTAGTGGCTAATAAATTACAAGGTAAATTGCCTGTAATATATTCAGAAGATAGTTTAGAAGGAGTTGCAGTTCGCTTCAGACAACAAATAAACGAAAACGCTAAAATGTTATGCTGGCATCATGTTATACCAGAAATGAATCATAACGAACTCGTTGGCTGGACTACACAAAACGATGATCTAAAAGTAGTAGTGTTACGTTCAAAAGGCGAAAACCCAAGAAACACAAAGCGTATAGAAATCAATAAAGAAATAATTGAAAAATACACCAATGAAATTCTCGAAATTTGGGCAAAAGGAGCCTCAAAAGTAGAGCAGGCGTATTACTTGGTTCATTTTGGAGATTGGGTATCTTACTATTTAGCAGAATTGCAAGAGGTAGATTCCATTGAGGTAGATGTTATCACGCATCTCAAATCTTCATTAGCAAAAATGTAGTAATAAATTTATCCGAATATTTTCTTTTAAATAAGTCATAAGTATTAATACTTAGTAAAGTGTTTCTTACTTATTAATATTATTTTTTAATATTTTCTGAAACTATTATTAAAATGAATGCGTACTTTTAGGTATAAATTTTTTGACATGGTAAGATATATACTCACAATAATCTCCCTGTTTTTATTTATAACAAACGCATTTTCAGTAGATTACTTCTGGGTAGGCGGCACAGGCAACTGGTCTGATTTAACCCATTGGGCAACAACTAGTGGCGGAGCTACCTTTCATCCTATAGTACCAGGAGCTACAGATGATGTTTATTTTGATGCTAATAGTTTTAGTGGGGCGGGGCAATCAGTTAATGTCAATATTGCTGCTCAGTGCAAAAACATGGATTGGACAGGATCTACAGGTACTCCCTCATTTACATATACCGGTAGTGTAACTTTGTCAATAAATGGGTCATTAACCTTTATAAGTGCAATGAGTAACAATTTTGTTAAACAGATCTCCTTCAAGGGATCAGGTTCTCATAGTATTACTTGCGCTGGACAGGTGTTTAAATCATCAATACTGATGGATGGCGTTGGTACTTATTTATTGAATGATTTTTTATCGATAAACGGGGTGCTAAACATAAATTCTGGGTCACTAGTTTCCAATGGTAATAATATTCTATGTAACCGTGTATATAGTGGAGGATCCTTGGCGTGTCTATTGGACATGGGAAGTGATTCTTTGACTTTGACAGAAAATTACAGCTATGGTACAATTTATGTTGCCAATGGAGGGTTTGATTATACAGGGGCTGGCTCAACTGTATACCTACCTAACGGAGGAACCTTCAGGAACATTAGAAGTTCTGCTGATACATTGCACTTTAATAATGTTGTTTCAGATTTGGATTTTATGTTTAGCCAGCAATATAATCCCAATCGTATAGTAAGCTTTAATCAAATTGAAGCTAATCAAAGGGTGAATATTAATCTTTCTGGGGTTAGAGCAAATAAAATTACAACAGGGATATCTGGAAGTTATGCTGGGGTCTCATTTTCTAATTACAATACTGATTTTGAAACTAAAGTATTAATTGTCGAGTCGGGGTCTTTTTATTCAAATTATGGATTTGAAATGGATACACTATATTTTGAAAGTGACGATCAGAAAGAGTTTAAGGTTAGGTCAGGCCAAACAATCATTGTGAATGACTCGATTCGATTTGCACCGGCATCTTGTGCTACTTATAATAAGATATTATCTAGTATTTCCGGGAGTAGCTTCACTTTGTCTCTCAATTCATCCAACTTAGCGTTAGATTTTTATCAAATTTCTGATTGTGATATAACTGGGTCAGGTTTGTATAATTCAATAAATACAATTGATACTTCTAATATTTCTGGTTTGACTGTTTCTCTACTTAGTGCCACAAGTCGAGACTTTTACTGGGTTGGTGGTTCAGCAGATTGGTCGGATCCCTCAAGTTGGAGTTTTAGCTCTGGCGGTATTTCTCAGGCTTCTGATGGTTGTTTACCAACATTAAATGACAATGTTTATTTTGATGCTAATAGTTTTAGTGGGGCGGGGCAATCAGTTAATGTCAA
>JAHDEG010000007.1:0-24319 GCA_020628935.1 Flavobacteriales bacterium | reverse complement strand
GATTTTGAAACTAAAGTATTAATTGTCGAGTCGGGGTCTTTTTATTCAAATTATGATATGCAATTTGACACATTGTTATTGTTAGGTGAACAAAATCAATATACACACATTATCGCATCTGGCAGAACGATTACTCTTAATGATACATTTTCGCTGGCCTCCAACGGTTGCTTTCCTAGTACATTAAAAGCAAGTTCAACAACAGCTGCTACAATAAATATGCTGGGCACATCAAACGTAGAAACAGATTTTATTAATTTAGAAAATATAATCATCACTGGTAGTGGTACTTACAATGCTGGTGCTAACAGTAATGATAATGGAGGCAACACCGGCTGGGTGTTTGAAGGAGAAACCTATACCACATCACAATTAGTAACCTACCCTTGTATAGTAGGTGCAGATTTATGGTTGGTTCCAGAAAACCATGAATTTTCCAGGAGTTTCTCTTGGAGTACGGGAGCAACAACCGATAGTATATTAGTAACCTCTTCTGGTACTTACTATATGAATGGTAACTACGGTACCAACTGTACACAAACAGATACCTTTTATGTAGAATTAGCTGCTTTTGCAGAAGATGGCGATCATAGTTTTTTAGAAACAAGAGATACCATTTGGAACTACTGCCAAAACTGGCCATCATCAGAAATACCAGATTCTCTAACAGATGTTATTATAAATAACACCCGTAGAGCGTACGTAGGTGCAGGAGATACTGCAAATGCAGATAACTTAACTATAAGCGCAGGAGGTACACTTATTATAGATGGTGGAGTGCTTAATATTTATGGAGACTTTATTAATAATGGTAATTTAATTAATACGGGCGGTTCAATTGTTTTAAATGGAGCCGATGTACAAACCCTAGCTGGTACAACTACGACAGATTTTCACGATTTACACATTCAAAAAAATAGTATTTCAGATACAGTATACATTGGCTCAACCATTAATATTAATAATTCAATGGTATTTGGTGCCGGAGTTGTTAAATCAGATACAACCAGTTTTGTTCACTTTTTAGCCGGGTCAACAACCACCGGAGAAAGCAATAATTCATACATAGAAGGTCCTGTTCATAAAACAGGAAGTGAAGATTTTATTTTTCCATCTGGCCATAATGGTCGTCTGGGTAAAATGGGAATATCAGACTTAGTGAGTTCTTCTACTTTCACTGCTGAATACAAAGTCGGCACAAGCTTCAGCGATTCCACAAATGGAACGTTAAATAATGTGAGTATACCTGAGATATGGTTTTTAAATCGAGTTGGAGGTGTTAGTGGCGCAAAAACAACATTGTATTGGCAAGATAATGTTTGGAGCGGAATAGCTTCTACAGCTCCTGCAGATTTAGTTGTTGCACATTACGATGAAGCTAATGAGTACTGGGAGAGTTACGGGCAAGAAGCCACAAGTGGCTTAGTTGCTTCAGGGTGGGTGACTTCAACTTACCAAACAAGCTTTTCTCCATTTAGGTTTGGTTCACCTACGGGAGTAAATCCATTACCAATTGAGTTACTTTCATTTACAGTAAATAAAGAATCTGATGTGGCAACCTTAAATTGGCGAACAGCTACTGAGGTTAATAACAATCACTTTGTGGTTTATTCAAGTGAGAATGGCGAAGAGTATACTTACCTAAATAAAGTAAACAGTAAAGCTTCAAACGGTAACAGTAGTACGGCTTTAGATTACACATTAAAAGACGATCTAAGCAAATACAGTGCCTCATCAGAAGTAGTTTATTACAAATTAGAACAAGTAGACTTAGATGGAACCTTAAACAATGTAGGTATAAGAGCTATTTCATTAGCAAATAACGCTCAAGAATTTGAAGCATCAGTTTATCCAAACCCATTTAGCGATATATTTAATTTATCGGTAAACGGAGTGGTAACAGATAACGCTATTTTCATTCTTACCGATGTTAATGGAAAAGAAGTTTATCGTAAAAAACTATTAAGTAATAGCTCAGAAATAGATTTAAGTGGTTTTGCGCCAGGCTCATATAACGGTCGGGTTATTACTCAAGAGGGAACCATAAGTAATATGAAGTTGCTGAAGCAATAAACATATTTAAAGGTTCACCATTAAATCTAGTGAATAATCGTAATTTAGAAGTATAAATAAAAACGATTTTTTGGCTGTAGTTAAACTTCAAAAACTAGGATTAGTAGATTATCAAAGCACTTGGACGTTGCAAGAACAATTGCTGAAAAAGAGTGTGGATATAAAAATGAGTAATCGAAAGAATAGCGAAAATGTTGTTCCTGAAAATCATTTTTTGTTGTGTGAACATCCGCACGTATACACCTTAGGTAAAAGCGGGAGTACCGATAATTTATTATTAGATAATAAACAGTTAGAAGAAGCAAATGCTACCTTTTATAAAATTAATAGGGGAGGAGACATAACCTATCACGGTCCTGGGCAATTAGTTGGTTATCCTATCTTAGATTTAGAGCAGTTTTTTACCGATATACACAAGTATTTAAGGTTTTTGGAGGAAGTAATTATCCTTACGCTCAAAGATTTTGGAATAGCGGCTGGCCGTTATGAAGGGTATACCGGTGTTTGGCTAGATGCTAATATACCAGAAAAAGCACGTAAAATATGTGCAATGGGTGTGCGTTGTTCTCGTTGGGTAACCATGCACGGTTTTGCTTTAAATGTTAATGCCGATTTAGGGTATTTTAAAAATATAATACCCTGCGGAATAGATGATAAACAAGTAACATCTATGCATACAGAGCTAGGAGAAAATGTTAATATAAATGCAGTAAGCTCAGTACTAACTAAGCATTTCGAAAACATATTTAATACACAATTAGTGTAATGAAAAAAGATATAAAAATACCAAAGGTTGAAGGAATAGCTGTAGCTGTTGTGCATGAGTTAAACGAAAAAAACGTTGAAGTTTGGAATGCCTATCTTATAAACCAAAAACCTGAGCTCATTGAAGGAGTTTTGGTAAGTACTAGAGGGTATGGTCTTAAAGAGGGAGAAAAAGTTAAAACATCGGTATTAAGACATTTTTTAGACGAAATACCAGCAAATAACTACAAAAAAATAGAGATTATAACAGATGAGCTCATAACAGTGAGTAATGAGTTTTGGGTTAGTTTTTATTTGAATAAAAAAATGTATGATAAAAAGTATGTGTTTTTGGCAGGATCAATTTCTACAGATCATTTTGTAGA
The DNA here is from genome assembly GCA_020628935.1 of Flavobacteriales bacterium. Classification (GTDB taxonomy): domain Bacteria; phylum Bacteroidota; class Bacteroidia; order Flavobacteriales_G; family JALEGO01; genus JAHDEG01. The sequence continues at coordinate 21,116 of JAHDEG010000007.1, read as the reverse complement.
CTTGCCCGTTATCGGCAAGCGAGGAGTTATGATTCAGTAAGCTTTATAGCTTGCATGCATTTGTTCATTTTACTATTTTTAATAGATGCACGCAATACCATTAGAAAACATTCTCTTTTTAGACATAGAAACTGTTTCTCAAAAATCTAATTTTGAAGAGTTATCCTCTTCAGTAAAAGATTTATGGACAAAGAAAGCAGATTACATGCTGCGCTCAACCCCTGAGTTATCTATTGAAGAGTCGTATGGCAGAGCAGCAATTTATGCTGAGTTTGGTAAAATAGTGTGTATTTCATTGGGTATTATTTCAACCAAAACGGGTTCTCCGGTTCTTAAAATAAAATCTATTAGTTCGCACAATGAAAAAGAACTACTTATTGAGTTTTTCGATTTATTAAATAGTTATTATCATACTTTACAACATTATTTATGCGCGCATAATGGCAAAGAATTTGATTTTCCGTATATATGTCGTAGAGCCTTAATACATCAAATTGAATTGCCTTTAATTCTTAAAATACAAGGTAAAAAGCCATGGGAAGTTCGCTTGTTAGATACCATGCACATGTGGAAGTTTGGCGACTATAAAAGTTATACATCCTTAAATTTATTAGCATACGTTTTCAATATACCTACTCCAAAAGATGACATTGACGGAAGTATGGTAGGAGAGGTGTATTGGAAGGGTAATAATTTAGAACGAATTACAGAATACTGCCAAAAAGACGTAATAACACTAACTAATGTGTATTTACGTTTGGTAGGAAGAGCAGCTATTGAAGATGTAGTTTATGTATAGTGAGTTATATTTTCTTGAATATTAGGTTTGCTTAGAAAACTACTGAAATAATTCAAACTTAGTTAAGGTAGGTTTTTAACTGCGTTAAGGATTGAACAGGAAAGCCCACAGTGAGTGAAACGAACGCGGACTTGTATGGCAAAGCCTGCCCGCACCGTTGGTGTGGGAACGCCCAAAACGAATTTATGATATGTATTTATAAAGAAAATTGCTTTAAAATACCTTGTTTGTATTATAGATGAATGATTGGCGATGTACTTTAGATATAATAACGTTAACACAGTTGTATTACCGTCTATTTAACCGGCTATTTATAAATGATATTGTTTATTTTTGTGAAATTAAAACATCAACTTATGAAAGCAATAATTACACTATTTTTTGTGGTAGTAGCAACTTATGTTTCAGCCCAAACAACAACGCACGAAATAAACGAAAACGTAGAGTTTTCAGCAAACCTGAATACATGCACATATTCAGATTGTCAGTCGGTATTTCCGGCATCTAGTTATGAAGTAACATTTGATGGTACATACGAAGTTGAGCACACCGATTTTTCTGGAGTTTTTACAGGGAATAAAGTTTTTAGTTCAACCTCTGCTAGTGGAAAATGTGGAAATATTAATATCACTTTTTTAGATTGTGGTGAAGCATTAATTGAGAATAACTCATTTTGTGGTTCACGTTCTTTCGAGGTTACCATAAACGGTAGTGCCTGCCAGGCTGTTGGGGTTAACGAATATGTTAACATTAGCAATATTTACCTTTATTCTAATCCGGTTGAAAACATTGTTACCATTGTTGGTGCAAATCCGTTAACAACTCAAATAACAATTATTGATTTATCTGGTAAACACATTTTAAGTAATGAAAAATTAACTTCAAATCAGTTTGATGTTTCTATGCTTCCGAGAGGGGTTTATTTTATGAGCGTTAGTAATGGAACTGAACAGGTGACTCAAAAAATAGTTAAACTGTAGTTTTTTTCGGTAGGTATAAATTTTAACTACTATAGTTTACAGTTTTACTCTTTACTTTATTAGTGCATAAGTAGTTTAACTAAGCGTTAAATCACATTAAGTTATTTGAATGTGTTACTTTTGCATTGTAGTAATAATCACGAAATACGCAATCAATTTTATTTGTAATTAAACCATGAATATTTACGTTAACAACGATTTATTAAATGTTCAAAAAAATGCGACTCTTCAATCGTTGCTCAAAAAATTAGCAATAGACGATAGAGGGATGGCGGTTGCGGTAAATAATACGGTTATTCAAAAAACAAATTGGCCTACTTTAGAGTTAACTGAAAATGATAAGATAACTCTTATTAGAGCTACGGCTGGTGGATAATTAATAAAAAGAATTACATAAATACACATATGTCTAAACAAGAAACAATACCAGGTAAAATGTCTCAGATTACAAGAGATCCTTTTCCAGCGTCAAAAAAAATATATGTTGCCGGTAATATTCATAAAGATATTAAGGTGGCAATGCGTGAAATTAGTTTAACGCCTTCGCAAGCAAGTTTTTCAAATGGTACGTTTGATAAGCCAGAAAACCCTGCGGTTACCGTTTATGATACTTCTGGGCCATATACAGACCCAAATATTGCTATTGATGTAAAAAAAGGTATTCCTAAGTTAAGAGAGTCTTGGATTAGAGATAGGGGAGATGTTGAAGAACTTTCTGGTATTACATCTGAATATGGTAAAGAGCGTTTAAATGATAGTGAGCTAGACTATTTGCGTTTTGCTAAAAGAGAACAACCATTGCGTGCTAAGCCAGGTAAAAATGTTTCTCAAATGCATTACGCTAAAAAAGGGATAATTACACCAGAAATGGAATACATTGCAATTCGTGAAAACCAGCGTATGCAAGAGTATAAAGCTCTTTCTGAGCAGCATGTGGGCAACAGTTTTGGGGCTAATATACCTAAAGAAATTACGCCAGAATTTGTACGCCAAGAAATTGCAGAAGGTAGAGCAATTATACCTAATAACATTAATCACCCAGAAAGTGAGCCAATGATTATTGGTAGAAACTTTTTAGTGAAAATTAACGCAAACATTGGTAATTCGGCTGTAACATCTAGCATTGAAGAAGAGGTAGAGAAAATGGTTTGGGCCATACGTTGGGGTGCTGATAATATTATGGATTTATCTACCGGTAAAAATATACATGAAACACGCGAGTGGATTATTAGAAATTCTCCGGTTCCGGTTGGTACGGTGCCAATTTACCAAGCCTTAGAAAAAGTAAATGGTAAGGCCGAAGATTTAACTTGGGAGATATTTAAGGATACCTTAATTGAGCAAGCTGAACAAGGAGTAGATTATTTTACGATTCATGCAGGTGTATTATTACGTTATGTGCCAATGACGGCAAAACGTATGACGGGTATTGTTTCTAGAGGAGGATCTATTATTGCAAAATGGTGTTTAGCGCATCATAAAGAAAGCTTTTTATACACCCATTTTGAAGAAATTTGCGAAATAATGAAAGCGTATGATGTTGCTTTTTCTTTAGGAGATGGCTTGCGCCCGGGTTCAATTGCTGATGCAAATGATGAAGCACAATTCGCTGAATTAGAAACCCTAGGTGAGCTTACTAAAATAGCTTGGAAACACGATGTTCAGGTTATGATAGAAGGTCCTGGTCATGTGCCAATGCATATGATTAAAGAAAACATGGATAAGCAGTTAAAAGAATGTCATGAAGCGCCTTTTTACACTTTAGGGCCGCTCACAACTGATGTTGCTCCGGGTTACGATCATATAACATCAGGTATTGGTGCTGCTATGATTGGTTGGTATGGTACTGCAATGTTGTGTTATGTTACACCAAAAGAACATTTAGGTTTACCTAACAGAGATGATGTTAAAACTGGTGTAATTACCTATAAATTAGCTGCTCATGCTGCAGATTTAGCAAAAGGACACCCTGGCGCACAACATAGAGACGATGCATTAAGTAAAGCACGTTTTGAGTTTAGGTGGGACGATCAGTTCAATTTATCGTTAGACCCAGATACAGCAAGAGAATACCATGATGAAACATTGCCTTCGCAAAATGCAAAAGTAGCTCATTTCTGTTCTATGTGTGGCCCGCATTTTTGTTCTATGAAAATATCGCAAGATGTACGTGAATACGCTAAAGAAAACGGATATACTGATGGTAAGGCTATTGAGGAAGGAATGAAAGAAAAATCGGAAGAGTTTGTTAAAAAGGGCTCTGAGATTTATCATTAAGATATAGTCATTCCTAAAAAACGCCCATACACGCTTACATTAGCAGGTTTTGATCCTAGTGGTGGAGCTGGTGCGCTTGCAGATGTAAAAACCTTTGAGCAGCATAAGGTTTTAGGTTTAGCTGTTAATACGGCTAATACCGTTCAGTCTGAATCTGAATTTTTGAGTATAAACTGGGTTAGCGAGGATGTTGCTTTAACACAGTTAGAATTGCTATTAAAAACTTACCCAATTAGCTGCGTAAAAATTGGTTTGGTTAAATCTTTAGATGTTTGTATTAAATTGGTTGATGTAATTTTAGCTAAAAATAGTGCTGCTAAAATTATATGGGATCCTGTTTTAAGTGCCAGTGCTGGTTTTACCTTTCATGATAATATTAACGCTGATTTGCTTAATAAATTACTTGATCGTATTTATATGATTACGCCTAATTGGGAGGAGGTTTTACAATTGCTACCTAACGAAAAAGAAGCTTTATTAGCAGCAAAAGCATTAAGTAAGCACACTAATGTGTATTTAAAAGGAGGGCATAATACTGAAGATGTGGGTAAAGATTATTTGTTTACACCAAATGAAAAAACGTATCCTTTTAATGCTAAGTTAAAACGTACAGCTTACGCTAAGCATGGTTCTGGTTGTGTACTTTCTTCTGCTATTGCTAGTAATTTGACTTTAGGTTATCCTATGCTTCGAGCTTGTTTAAAGGCTAAGCAATATACTACGCGTTTGCTTGAGAGTAATGCTGGTCTGTTGGGGTTTCATAGGGCTTAGCATGTTTGCGCTAAGGATAGAAATGATACCCTGTAGTGAGCGATAGCGAATGAAGCGTTTAATGTATAGCCTGACCGCAGCTTTAGCTGGGGGTGCGCCCTAACTTTTACTGTTAACGGTTGAGCAAATGGGGCAATTGGCTTCTATATGGCTGCGGGCTTTGCAATATTCTCTTCCATAAAAAATAATTTGTAAATGCAGTTTGTTCCAGAGTTCTTTAGGGAACAGTCTTTTGGCATCTTTTTCGGTTTGGGTAACATTTTTTCCGTTTGTAATTCTCCATCGGGTGAGTAGTCTATGAATATGTGTGTCTACCGGAAATGCTGGCACTCCAAACGCTTGAGACATAACTACTGAGGCTGTTTTATGACCAACGCCAGGTAGTTTTTCTAAGTCGGTAAAATTATCAGGAACCTCTCCATTGTGCTCATTTAAAAGGATGTGTGATAGGTTGTAAATGGCTTTAGATTTTGCTGGGCCAAGGCCGCACGGGCGAACAATTTGCAGAATTTCGTCTATAGTAACCAGGCTCATGTCGTGCGGATTATCGGCTAGTGCAAATAGTTTTGGTGTTATTTTATTTACGCGCTCATCGGTGCATTGGGCGGAAAGAAGTACTGCTATTAAAAGAGTGTAGGGGTCTTTATGATCTAAAGGAACGGGTGTTTCTGGGTAGTAGTGTTCTAGTTTATTTACTATGTATTGTACGCGTTCTTTTTTATTCACAGGATTGCTTTTTGCAAATATATGCGGTTTTTTGTTCTTTTGGCTTGATCCAAAAAGAAGCAAAAAATTAAGTCTTACAAGAAAATTTAGCTTACTGCTCTCAAAACTTAAGTTCGGTTAACGGATCTCTGAAACAAGTTCAGAGCTAGTTAGTCTCTCTAATGTTTTGCTTCACATTAATCAAAATTTTCTTGAAGGACGAATTGTTTTATTACTGGATAGGATAGTCTGATTTTAATAGCAACAAAAACCCGCCCTGAGAATTGCTCTGAGCGGGTTGCTAAATGGTGAACCTGGTTTTTTGAAAAGAATTATGGAAGGTATTCTTTCTTGTTAGAATTACATGCCGAACGCATAGTATTCTTTACCGGGCTTATCAGGATAAAAGCCTTCAATCAGAGTTCCGCCATTAGCATTTTTGAGAATTTCTGATGCTTGCTTTTTATTTTTCACTTTTTGATGGTTAATGTCGGTTATAATAAATCCATCTCTAATTTTAGTGTAACTTTTAAGTTTTCCTGAACGAATGTTACTTACTTTAATTCCGCCATCAACACCATATTTTTTGGCTTCTTTAGAGTCGAGGTCTTCAAAATCGGCTCCTAGTAGCATAAGAACTTCATTTTTATTTTCTTTGCTTGTGAGTTCTTCGTTTCCAGAGCGATTAAATAGAGTGATTTCAATTTCTTTAATTTCACCTCCCCTGTTAACTTTAACTAGTACTTCATCGCCTGGTCTTTTTCGTCCGATAGCTTCTTGAAGTTCTGGAGCAGATCTTACGGTTCTTCCTTCCACTTCAAAAATTACATCGCCTTTTTTAATGCCTGCTTTTTCCGCTGCTGAATTTTCTGCAAAATCACTAATATAAACACCTTCGTTAACATTTATGTCTTCTTGGCTGGCTAAATTGCCATCAACGCTGCGAATCATTACGCCTAAAAAGCCTCTTTGTACAATGCCGTACTCTACCAAATCATCAACCGTTTTTTGAACAATATTAGAGGGTACTGCAAATCCGTAACCTGAGTATGAGCCAGTTGGGCTGGCAATTGCTGTGTTAATTCCTATTAAATCTCCATCTAAATTTACCAATGCTCCACCGCTATTGCCTGGGTTTATAGCTGCATCTGTTTGAATAAACGATTCTATTGCTGATTGGTCTTTTAGGATGTTAATGTTTCTGCCCTTAGCGCTTACTATGCCTGCTGTAACTGTTGAGTTTAGATTGAAAGGATTTCCTACAGCTAGCACCCATTCACCAATTTCTAAATTATCTGAATTATTAAAGGACAAGTACGGAAGCTCTTTTTCTTTAATTTGAATTACTGCAATATCAGTAGACGGATCAGTGCCAATGACAGTTGCGGGATATGTTCTATTATCGTGTAGGGTAACCTCTAATTCGTCTGCATTATCAATAACATGGTTATTAGTGACTATATATCCGTTTTGATTAATTATAACACCAGAACCAGAACCCATTTGTTGTTTTAAATTTTCGTTTGAATTTGGTTGTTGACTTTGAGGTCCGAAAAAGTCAGGGAAAAACTGTCTGAATTGAGGTGGAATATTTGGTTGGTATTGATGCGAAACCGCTTGAACTGTTTTGCTAGATTTTATGTGCACAACTGCTGGCATTACTTTTTTAGCAGATTGTGTGAAATCTAACGGAACAAATTCATTATCTTTATTCAAAGTGTACGCAGCGTGTTTTACAGGGGTTGAGACAGTTGTTGCATGAGATGTTTTGTTATTATCGTTTTTTGGTAAATAATGATATGCACCAACAGTCGCAACACTTGTAAACGCTGCTGTAATAATTATTGATCCTAGCTTATTCATAGTGTTGTTTTTATTGGATTAAACTTAAAATTGAATAATAAGTTGTGAATTAAAATATGCTTTAACCTTGTTTAACAGTGTTTCACTTTTGTTGAAGAAAAGCCTCTTTAATTGAGAGGCTTTTCTAGTGATGTTGTTAAATTTATTTAACAGCTATCTGCTTTGGTTGCTTAATTTCTTGCTTTTCAAGTTTTGGTACATTAATGGTCAATATACCGCTTTTGTACTCAGCATTTATTTCATCAATGTTAATGCTGTTTTTGGGTAGTTGAAAACTTCTGCTAAAAGAGCTAAAGTTGAATTCTCTTCTTACAAAATCGTTTTTTGTCTCCGATTTTTCTTTTTGAACTTTTGAGGAAACAGTTAAAATATTTTTGTTTAATTCAATCTGAAAATCATTTTTCTCTAAACCAGGTGCTGCAAGTTCAATTGCAAATTCTTTCTGGTTTTCACTGATATTCACCGAAGGTAAGTGACTTTGAAGTTTTGAATTCTCAAACCAGCTTTGAGTTGGAAAATCTCTTGTAATAAAATCATCAAAAAATGTTGATAATCTTGGTGTTAGTGCTTTAGTGTTCATAGTTGTTTAGTTTTTAATTAGTTTAACTATTGAACATCAAATGGAATACCATTTCATTAAAAACGCCATTATGTCATTTATAATAATTTTAAATGACATAATGGCGTTTTACTGTAGGTTTGTCTGCTATTTTTTCTCACTTAGTTTAAGAGTTACATCATAATTTATTTCATCATAAATCATTTTGTCTCCTAATCCTTCGAAAAAATTACCTGAGTTATATTCTACTTTCCACTTTGTTCTGTCAATATCGAAGTTGGCCTGTGCGGTTGGGTTTTTCTCTACTAAATTTAGTTCCACCGGAAATTCTATTTTATTTGTAATTCCTTTAATGGTTAAGTCTGCAGTTACAATGAGTTGTCCTTTATCATTTTTTTTGCTCGATAAAATTTTAAGGGTAGATGTTTTGTAGTTGGCTACATTAAAAAAGTCTTCGTTTTTTAAATGACCATCTAGTTTTTGTTTCCACTCTCCTTCAAGATCTGTGGTATTAATAGTTGTCATATCAATTATAAAAGAACCCGATTTTATGAGTCCGTTTTTAACATCTAATTGTCCTTCTTTTATTTTAACATTTCCGTAATGCTCTCCGGTTACTTTTTTTGCTAGCCACTTTATATTGCTCTCGTTGGGCTTAACCGAATAAGTTTGTGCATTAATACCCAAGTTTAATAGGGCAAACGCTGCTGCTGTAAATAGTAATTTCTTTTTCATTTTAAATAGTTTCTTAGTTTATTAAGTGTTGAGTTAAATTGATTTATTTCGTTTTCAGGAATAGTTTTTAATGAGTTTTGTAAATTCTCAATCTTTGGGTCTAAAGTATTAAGTAGTTCCAAGCCTTTTTCTGTAATAATTACATTTACACTTCTTCTGTCTTCATTGCAAATGCTTCTTTCTAAATATTCTTTCACTCTAAGTTTTTCAACTAAGCGGGATGCATTAGAGGTTTTGTCGAGCATTCTGTCTGTTAATAACTGAATGCTTGCAGCATTTGGTAGTTGTCCTCTTAGTATTCTTAAAATATTATATTGCTGAATAGTTAGTCCGTTTTCCTTCATTAAAGCATTATTAACTCTTTGAATGTGGTTTGCAGTAAATATTACATTAATAATAGCTTTTTGATAGGGACTTGAAAATTTCTCTTGTTTTATTTCTTGCTCAATTTCCATGCTTCAAATATATGTAATAACATTTAATGTATATACATATAACTAAATAATTTTATGTCAATTCACTTAATAACTAATTTTTATAGTTGATTTATTTCTTCAATAATGAAATCGGCTAGTTCTTTTACGTAGCTTTCATTGAATTTAAATGAGACTCCTGCGGCTTCATAAATTTCGGGTATGGTTGCTGTGTTACCCAAGCTCAAGGCATTTTTATATTTTTGAATTGCTAGGCTAGGGTCTTGTTTGTAGTTTTTCCATACAGCTATGGCACCTAGTTGAGCAAAACCGTACTCAATATAGTAAAATGGTACTTCAAAAATATGTAGTTGTTTTAACCAAGACTGCTTTCTGTATTTTTCTAGACCTGACCAATCAGTTACATCAGAACTAAACTTGCTAATAATGTTAAGCCATTTTTCGTCTCTTTCTTCTGCTGTGTTGTTTTCATTTTCATACAACCAATGTTGAAATTTATCAACTGCTGCTATCCACGGTAAAACACCTATCACTTTTTTAAGATGCTCTTTTTTAGCTCTCTTAAGTTCTTCTTCATCTTCGAAAAACAAACCCCACTGATCCATGCTAATTAATTCCATACTCATAGAAGCCAACTCAGCAACTTCACTAGGGAAGGATTTAAAATCAGTAATCTCTAAATCTTTTGTAAGGTAAGAGTGCACTGCATGTCCACCTTCATGCATCATGGTCACTAAGTCTCTTAAACTGCCCACGGAATTCATATAAATAAATGGAAGTCCTGATTCGAATAATGGATAGTTAAATCCACCAGGGGCTTTTCCTTTTTTAGAGTCTAAGTCTAAATGACCATTGTCTCTCATTAAAGAGACGCAATCACCAAATGATTGGTCTATGTTATAGAAGGACTGAATGGTTTTTTCAACTAGTTCATTTGCATTTTTAAATGGCTTAAGCGGAGGTTTTCCTGTTGTATCTACCTCATTATCCCATGGTTTTAGGTTCTCGTATCCAAGGGCATTTTTTCTTTCTAGCGCAAAGTTGTTTACGATTGGGGTAATGTTTTTTTGAACAGCGTTATGAAATTCAAAACAATCATCTGCCGTGTAATCAAAACGGCACATTGCTTCAAATTTGTAATCTCTGAAATTTTTGTGGTTTGTGTTTTTTGCAATTGAAGTTCTTAGTTTTTTTAGGTCGTCAAATAATTCTTGTAGGTAATTTGCATCTTGTTGTCTTCTTTCTTCTAATTTAAGATAAACAGCTTCTCTTTTTGAGCGATCGTTTTCTTTTAAGAAAAGTTGAGCCTTTTGCATAGTGATTTCCTTCCCATCAAGCTCGATAGACATTTTAGCGCATGTTGACCCGTATTTTTGAGCTTCAATCTGAATTTTAGAAGAGATAGGAATATTTTCTTCTCTAAATAATTTCAAAGAAGTTTTTAAATCTCTTAACGTAACATCATAATCGCTACCTAACTCATTTAAAAAAGTGATTTTAGATAATTTTTTATTAAGCTCGTTAGAAATAGGAGCTATTTTTGGTTCAATTTCTTCAACGAAGAAATTGAACGATTCGGCTAGTTCTTTTGATGTGGTGTCAATATTCATTCGAATATATCTCCAGGCCATATCTTCTTCGAGTACAGCATCAAGCTCACTTCTATCAGCAAGCCATTTTTTAAGTTCTACTTTATTTTTTATTGACCTTTCTGATAATTCTTTAAAATACGGTTCAATCGTATTCCAATTATCAATGGTTAAAGATTCCGGTAAATAGGTTCTTTTTTTTTTTAAGGTAGTAGAAACGGTATTCATAATTACTTAGCTGTTTTTGATGAAGTCTTTTTTGTTGTAGCCTTGCTTTTACTTACGGCTTTAGGCTTAGCTTCAGCTTTTTTCTTTGTTGTTGTTTTTTTTGCTGCCGGCTTTTTAGCTTCAGTTGTTGCTTTCTTTTCCTTTTTTTCTTCTTCCTTTTTAAGAATAAGAAGGTTTTTTTCTAATAAAGTATTAAACCACTTAATTACTTTCTTAATGTCTGAAGTATAAACTCTATCTTTATCGTAGTTAGGAACCAGTTTTTCGAAGTAAGTTTTAAGCTTAGCGGTGTCTGAAACTTTAACATCTACAGCTTTACCTTTGGTTTCAGCATTGATTTTTAAGAAAATTTCTTTCAAAGCAAGCTCTCCATCCTCAGTGTAAATACTAATGTCTTCTAATGAACTTATATTTTCAGAAACGTAAACAGGGAATCTTTTACCGGTATCTAATGATTCAGCGATAACTCCGTTTTTCATCTGACCAATTAACTTATAAAGTCCTGGTCTTCCACTAATAGCTAGAATTTTTTTGTAATCTTCCATGAAGGATGTTTCAATTTGTTAACAAATATACTATTTCAAAGTATTCTACCTTAATTTTTTAAAAATATCCTTCTAAAAACAATAGTTAATCGTACTTAGCTTGCTTTTTCGGTTTCAATTTTAGTATTTATAATCTCTTCAATACTTTTGTTTTTTCGTTTACTTGCCACAATACTAGCATCTAATTCAAAACCAATAAGCAAAACCGTTGCAATTATATTTAGCCATATCATAATTACTATTAATGCTCCAATTGATCCGTAAAGCTTATTGTATTGTCCGAAATTATTAATGTACCACGTAAAAAGGAAGGAGGATAATAATACCAAGAAAGTTGCTAAACTTGATCCTGCCGATAAAAACCTAAACCGAGCATCTGTTGCTGGAGCTAAATAGTACATAAAAGCAATTGATAAGTACACAAGAGCAACAATCATTACCCAGTTTAAAATGGTGAGTGCGTAAAAGCTGAAATTCTTTACTATCCAACCGTTTTTAATCAAGTAATCATATCCTACATTACTAAAAATAGCTAATGCAATTGTGGTAATAAACAATGTTGTAATTATAAAAAGAAGTAGAAAAGCTACAAATCGCTGTTTTATAAATGACCTAGTAAGTTCTATGTGAATGGATTGATTGAAGCTGGTTATTAAGGAGTTAAACCCATTGGTCGCAAAAAGTATTGTTAAAAAAAAAGATAATGATAAAAGGCCTTGTCTTGGCTGACTAATAATATCTAAAATGGTTTCTTGACTAATTTCGTATGCATTTTTAGGTAACCAAAGTTTTATCTGATTCATCATATAATTTACATAGTCTTGATCTTGAGGAAGATATGGTAGACTTTGTAATACAAAAGGGACAAGTGTAAATAAGAAAATAATCCCAGGGAAAAGTGCCAGAAAAAAGTTGTATGATATTGCAGACGATCTTATATTAATAGCACCTCTAACTAATGACCTCAAGAAAAAAAACGATACCTCGTATAAGGTGGCTCCATCCATTCCTGGCAAAGAAATCCTAAGCAAGGTAGAGTTTTTAGCGTATTCGCTAATTGATTTAATGAGTTTTTTCAAGCTAGACCGCTTTTAAGCTTAAGTCTAAGCTCTTAATTTGGTGAGTAAGAGCTCCAATAGAAACAAAGTCAACACCACATTCAGCGTAAGAACGTATTGTGTTTAAGTTAATTCCTCCTGAAGCTTCTGTTTCATATCTTTTATTTATAGTTTTTACGGCTGTTTTTGTGTCAGCAACAGAAAAGTTATCGAGCATTATTCTATGTACGTTTCCTTCCTCTAAAACTTCATTCAATTCTTCAAGATTTCTTACTTCTATTTCTATTTTTAAATTTGGTTTATTTGCTTTTATGTAGCTATTCGCTTTTTTTATTGCAGGTTTAATCCCACCTGCATAATCTACATGATTGTCTTTAATCATTATTAAATCATAAAGTCCAAAGCGGTGATTTGTTCCTCCTCCGATTTTAACGGCCCATTTTTCAAAAAAGCGTAAACCAGGAGTTGTTTTTCTAGTGTCTAAAACTTGTGTAGGTAAATCTTTTACTAAATCAGTAAATTTTTTAGTTTGGGTTGCTATACCAGACATTCTTTGCATAAAGTTTAACAATAGTCTTTCAACTATAAGTATTTTCTGGGCATTTCCTTCCAAATAAAAAGCAACATCTCCTACTTTTACTTCACTGCCGTCTTTAATTTCAATATCCATTGTTAGGGATGGCGCAAGCGTTTCAATAATCCATTGTGTAAGCTCAACACCAGCAAGTATACCGTCCTGCTTAACCAAAAGTCTTGCTTTTTTAACAGCTGTGTTTGAAACAGTAGATAAGCTAGTATGATCTCCGTCTCCTAAGTCTTCTTTTGCGCAGTACTTTATAAAATCAATGGCCTGACTTTTGTATTCTTTTAAATTCACAGTTTTCTATTTTTGATTTACTTGCAACTCAGTTATTTTCCAGCCGGAAGATTGTTTGCTTAAATTAATGTTAACACTGTAATTTTCTTTATTAGTTTTTATAATTCCAATGTAATATTTACTTTGTGATGCTTGGCTTTTATGTACATAACTAAAATTTGATATTTGTAAATTGGATAGTTTTTTTCTTAGCACGGCTTCTGCTTGTACATTGCTATAAACTTGACTTTTTCCGTCTATAGAAACGTTTAATCTAGGAGCAAAGTATTTTGCTAATTGTCTAGTGTTTTTAGATCTGAAAGAATCGCTAATTGTTTTTTCAAAACCAGTGTCTGGCTGAAATAGTGTAGAAACTATGAGATAGAAACTTATTATTATATGCACGGTTATTATTTTCTATAGTTAACTGCAATAATCACTCCAAAATTATGCTTTATTTTGTTAATTGAATAATGAAGTTAAAACTACTAGTAGTCGGTAAAACAAAGTTCTCTTTTTTGGAGGAAGGAGAGCAATATTTTTTGAAAAAAATTAATCGTTATTGCGATTTTCATATTGATGTTATAAAAGATAATAAACGATCTGCTAAGCTTTCTTTTGTTGAAACTAAGCGAAATGAGGGTGAAGATATTCTTAAAAAAATAGCTCAAAAAGATTTCGTTGTTTTGATGGATGATAAAGGAAAAAGCTTTACTTCTGAAACATTTGCTGGTAAAATACAAGCACTAAAAGAGCAGAATTCAGGTAAAACAACTGTTTTTGTTGTAGGAGGAGCTTATGGTTTTTCTGATGCTGTTTATTCAAGAGCTAATGCTAAAATATCACTCTCTACAATGACTTTTTCTCATCAAATTATTCGAGTGATATTTTTAGAGCAATTGTATAGGGCTTTTACTATTATAAATGGTGAGCCTTATCATCATGCGTAATTACACAATTTTCTGCTGCCACTTCCAAGCCGATGTCATCATGTCATTTAATGAGTGAAGAGGTTTCCAGTTAAGTAATTTTTCTGCTTTTTTACTGTCAGAATATATAGCTTCAACATCTCCAGCTCTTCTGTCAACCAATTCGTAATTTATTTTTTCATTGGTGGCTTTTTCAAAGGACTCTATCATTTCTAAAACGCTTACACCATTTCCACTCCCAAGATTAAAAATCTCACAGTTTGAATTCATCTCAGGGTTGTCTTTTAAAGCCAGCACATGTGCTCTAGCAATATCAGAAACGTGAATGTAATCTCTAATGCATGAGCCGTCTCTGGTGTTGTAATCACTACCAAATACTTTTAATACATCTTCTAGCCCGGCTGCATTTCTTGTGATTAATGGCACTAGGTTGTTTGGCTTTTGTAAAGGTAATTCACCTATGTTACCACTTTTATGTGCACCTACAGGGTTAAAATAGCGAAGTAAAGTAGCTTTTAAGCTGGGGTTTACGTTATAAAAATCTTTTATAATTCTTTCTGCCATTTTTTTTGTTTCGGCATAAGGTGATTCCGTTTCGGCTAGCTCATTTAGCTCAGTTACAGGAAGCGTCTTAATGTTTCCATAAACAGAGCATGATGAGGAAAATACAAAATTAGGAATATTGTATTTTTTGATTTGTTCCAAAATATTTAAAAGCGAACCAATATTGTTTTGATAATATTCTACCGGATTGGTCACAGATTCTCCTACCGATTTATAGGCTGCGAAATGAATAATTGCTTTTATGTCATTGTTTTTTTCGAAAAATGCATTTACTGCATCTTTATTTGCTAAATCAATGTTTTCAAAGTGTACATCATTACCAGTTATTTCTTTAATTCTGTCATATGTTTTTTCTGTAGAATTTGAGTAGTTATCAATTGAAATAAGATCTGTTAAATTGTTGTCAAGCATTTCTATAATGGTATGTGAACCAATATATCCTGCTCCTCCCGTAATAATTGTTTTCATTAATTTGAGCTTGTGTTTTTTTGATCAATCTTGTCTAAGAAAAAGACGATACCTATTCCTATTAAGCAAAATAGTATCGAAGGAATAAGTAGCGAGTCGCCTAAGATAGTTTCATATTCGAAAGGAGACATTTTTATTTCTGACAAAACTTTAATTTCTTCAAGATTTGCTTTCGGTTGTAGTGTGATAATTTCACCTGTTGTTTTATCTAAACCTAGGCTAGGAGTTCTCCAGGGCCAAATTTTATTTAAAGAACCAAGCATAAATCCTGTTAGCAATGCTAATGTGGCGTTTTTGTAATGTTTGAAGGTCCATGAAAGTACTCTCGAAAAAGTTGCTAATCCAGTTAAGCAACCTCCTGCAAAAACGGCTACTATAAGTAATGATTCTGTATTAAAATTTGAAAGTAATTCTTTTACAGAACCAATAACGGTAAAATACATCCCCATTATTAAAAGAATAAAGCTGCCAGAAATACCTGGTAAAATTAGTGCTGAAATAGCTATTACACCAGAGAGAAAAACAAACCAGAGTTCGTTATTTCCTTCAGCAGGAGATATAACCGTTATTACATAGGCTATTATGGTGCCTATGACTAAGCTAGCAATTTGGGGCAACACCCATTTATCTACTTTTTTTGCAATATATAGTGCTGAGGCTATAATTAGACCAAAGAAGAAACTCCAAAGTGGGGTGGGGTAGGTTTCTAGTAGGTAGCTAATTCCAAAAACTCCTACAATTATACCAAAAGCCATACCTGAGATTAAGGTAATAAGCCACAAGCCATCTAACTTTTCCCAAACTTGCTTAACTCCTCCCTCCTTAAAATCTATTATTAGCTCGGGACCAATATATTTAATTGTGTTAAGTAATTTTTCGTATATGCCTGTAATAAAGGCTATTGTGCCACCAGAAACACCAGGAACAACTTCTGCCATTCCCATGCTCATTCCTTTAAGTATTAAACTTATTCTATGTTTCATTGCACGAAAATAGAAAAAGTTTTTAGTCTATCCTTTATGGATAAACATAGACTTACAAAGTAGTTAAACAAATATTTTTCTCTTCAATGATTTTTCTGAGGTTAATTAAGGCGTACCGCATTCTTCCTAAAGCTGTATTTATACTAACACCGGTTTCTTCAGAAATTTCTTTAAAAGAAAGTCCTGCAAAATGTCTCATTTGTACGACCTCTCTTTGATCTTTGGGTAAATAGTTTAAAAGTTCCTTTACTTCCTCTTTAATGACACCTTCTAAAATATGTTCTTCTATGTTTTTAGTTTCAGAAGGAATAAAATCAAAAATATCAAATGACCCTTGGTTAGAAATGATATTCTTTTTTTTCTCCCTTCTAAGGTGATCTATAGATAAATTGTGTGCAATACGCATAACCCAGGGAAGAAACTTTCCTTCTTCGTTATACTTACCAGATTTTAGCGTGTGAATTACTTTTATAAAAGCATCTTGAAAAATATCGTTTGCAATATCATAATCTCTAACGAGTTTATAAATATGGCTAAAAATTCTTCTTTGGTGTCTGTTTATAAGAATGCCAAGAGATTGTTCCTTGCCTTGAATATAGTCTTGAACTAACTTAACGTCATTTATCTTGGTATCAGTCATAATTTTACCTTAATTAAATTTCTAAAGAATGGTTTAAAGGTAAAATCTGTCTATAGGCTAAATGTTAAGTTTTAAAGAATAAAGAATTAGGTTTTGTTGTAAAGAACTTTATATTATCAGTTATCTTTGTTACTAATTTAATTAAAAATAGCTTAAAAAGCAAATATTATGTCTTTAGCCCAAACAGAACAAGAAATTAATACGAAGAATTTTATTGTGTTAAAAGGAGTGAATGTTCATAATATTAAAAATATTGATTTGAATATTCCGAAAGGACAGCTTATTGTTATTACAGGTGTTTCTGGTTCTGGTAAGTCTTCTTTAGCCTTTGATACTATTTATGCAGAAGGTCAAAGACGATATGTAGAAAGTCTATCTGCATATGTAAGGCAATTTATGGGGAGAATCACTAAGCCAGATGTTAAGTTAATAGAAGGAATAACTCCTGCAGTTGCTATCCAGCAAAAAGTGATTAGTTCTAATCCAAGATCAACAGTAGGTACTGTCACCGAGGTTTATGATTATCTTAAATTATTATACACACGTTTGGGAGAGACATTTTCACCAATTTCTGGTAAAAAAGTTGTTAGAGATACGCCTGAAACTGTGATGAACAACTTATTAGAATTACCTGAAAAAACTAAAATAATACTATTAACTCCTATTAAATCGGATTCAGATGAATCAGTTGTTGATTTGCTTAATGTATTATTAAAAGAAGGTTTTTCAAGAGTTAAATTTAACGGTGAGATTACGGAAATACAAGAGCTAAAGTCAATAGCAGAGAAATCAGAAGTTGTAATCGAAAATTTAGCGTTGGTCATTGATCGTTTAGTTATAGACTATTCTGTGGAAGGCAAAAGTAGGCTGTATGATTCCATTCAAACAGCATTTAATTCAGGAGAAGGAACATGTATTGTTGAGGTTTTTAAGAAATCAAATACAGAAACCTTAGAGTTTAATAACCGTTTTGAGATGGATGGTATAAAGTTTCAAGAGCCATCAATCCATTTTTTTAGTTTTAACAATCCTTTAGGTGCTTGTAAAACTTGCGAAGGCTTTGGTAATATAATAGGAATAGATAAAAAGTTGGTAATACCTAATACTTCTTTATCAATATATGATGGAGCAATCGATTGCTGGAAGGGAGAGAAGATGGGAGAGTGGAAGACAGACTTTGTAAATAATGCTCACAGGTTCGATTTTCCAGTTCATACACCTTATTCGGAACTTACTGATTCACAAAAACGAATTGTTTGGGAAGGAAATGAATTTGTTGAAGGGGTTGATGACTTTTTTAAAATGGTTACTGAAAATAGCTATAAAATTCAGTATCGGGTTATGCTGGCAAGATATAGAGGTAAAACTCTTTGCCTCGAATGTCAAGGAAGCAGATTAAACTCTGAAACTCAAAACGTTAAAATTCAAGGCATACATATTGGCGAGTTATTAAAGCTTCCAATCTCTAAATTAATAACCCATTTTAAAAATCTTCAACTTTCAAAAACGCAAGCTAAAATCGCAAAGCGTTTGTTGATAGAAATAGAGTCAAGATTAGATTTTATAGATAAAGTAGGATTAGGATATCTTAGGTTAGACCGACTTTCAAACTCTTTGTCTGGAGGAGAGTCACAAAGAATAAGCCTTGCTAAATCACTTGGGAGTAGTTTGGTAGGATCGACCTATATCTTGGATGAACCAAGCATTGGATTACATTCAAGAGATGGAGAGCGTTTAATTGAAGTGCTTAAGAGCTTGCAGGCATTAGGGAATACAGTTATTGTGGTTGAGCACGATGAGGATATGATGAAAAATGCCGATCTAATTATAGATATGGGACCTTTTGCAGGAAGTCAGGGAGGTGATATAGTAGCTCAAGGTAATTACAATCATATTATTTCTCATAAAAAGAGTTTAACTGGTAAATATCTGTCAGGACAAGAGCAAATTGAAGTTCCATCAAGTAGGAGATCATTTACTTACAAAGTATCTATAAAAGGGGCTAGAGAAAATAATTTAAAGAATATTAATGTAGATATTCCTTTAAATTCGTTAGTTGCAATAACGGGCGTTAGTGGGTCTGGAAAAAGTACTTTGCTGCGTAAAATTTTCTATCCTGCATTGCGAAGACATTTTGGGAATTTTTCTGATACTTTAGGTGAATTTACCGATTTGAGTGGTGATTTAGATAAGTTAAGTGGAGTAGAATTTATTGATCAAAATCCTATCGGAAAATCTTCAAGATCTAATCCGGTTACGTACGTTAAAGCTTACGATGAAATTCGTGCTTTGTATAGCAGCCTTCCTTTAGCACAAATGAGAGGTTACAAACCTTCTTTTTTCTCATTTAATGTAGATGGAGGAAGATGTCAGAAATGTGAGGGGGATGGAGTAAATGTAATCGAAATGCAATTTATGGCAGATGTTATTTTACCATGTGATGAATGTAAAGGGCAAAGATTTAAGAGTGAGATATTAGATATTAAATATGGAGATTTAAGTATTTCAGATTTATTACAAACAACAATTGATGACGCAGTTGATTTTTTTAATGCAGCTATTCCAAAAGAGAAGGTAAAACCTATTCAAACTATTCTTAAAAAAGTTATTAATAAGCTAAAGCCCTTGCAAAAAGTCGGTTTAGGTTATGTAAAACTTGGTCAATCCTCAAATACATTAAGTGGGGGGGAAGCGCAGAGAATTAAACTAGCATCTTTTTTAACAAAGGGAGGTAACTCAGATAATAATTTACTTTTCATTTTTGATGAGCCAACTACCGGATTGCACTTTCATGATGTTAAAAAGCTTTTAGTTGCCTTTGATGAGTTAATAAAACAAGGGCATTCGGTCGTGTTAATTGAACATCATTTAGATGTAATTAAATGTGCCGATTGGATAATTGATTTAGGACCAGAAGGAGGTGATTTAGGTGGAGATTTGGTTTATTCTGGACTACCAGAAGACATTTTGAAAGAAAAACGAAGTATAACTGCAAGTTATTTAAAAGAAAAGCTAAAAAATTAGATTTCTTTTTTTACTTTTTCAGAACAATTTATTTTTTACCACGTAAAGCAAGTAATGAAGTTTGTTCTGAAATTTTTAACTTCTTTACTCTTAGTTTTTTATACGCTAGGAGTATTTTCACAGGCTCCACCAGAGGGTTTTAATTACCAAGCAGTTGCTCGTAACTCGGCTGGGGAGGAAATAGCTAATACAAATTTAACTCTACATGTTTCCCTTATTTCAGATTCTACTAATGGTATTATCTCTTATAAGGAAGAGCATACTCTAACTACAAATCAGTTTGGGTTGTTTTCTATTGTTGTAGGAAACGGAACTTCTGTTTTAACAGGTGGTTTTGACAATATAGATTGGAGTACCGGAAAATACTTTCTAAAAGTAGAAATTAGTGAAGATGGGGGGGCAACTTTTCAGAATACAGGAACTCCCCCACAGTTATTTTCTGTACCATATGCTTTGTATGCTAAAACTGCGGGCGGTGGTATTGCTGGCCCTCAGGGTGACGCAGGTCTTGATGGTGTAGGGGTATTAGGATCTTTTATTTTAAACGAGATCTTATTTTTTGAATTAACATCTGGTGATACAATATCAGCCGGTCCTTTAGAGATTCCTATTGATAATGATAATCAAAACTTAAGTGTGAGTAATAATGGTGATTCATTGCTAATTACTGGAGGTGATGGAATACAACTGAGTGATATTATACCTACAAACACACCTGATACATTAACTATTTTTTCTCTTAGTGCATTGGGCGAATTGTCAATTTCTGATGGAGGAGCCACGAGAAATGTTTTTCTAGATAGTGTTTTCGCTACTGATGATGCACTTTCTGATTCAATTAGTAACATTCGAGATAGTTTATTGTCATATAATGCATTAGATAATGATACAAGTTCAAGCAACGAACTAATCGATAGCTTGTTTTTAGACAATGGATATTTAGTAGTAAGCGAATCAGGTTTATTAGTAGATAGTGTTTTACTTCCAACGGGCACAGATAGTCAAGATTTAGGGATTAGCTTAGATAGTTTGTTAATTGGAGGTGGTAGTGGACTCTCACTAGATACCTTATTAAGTCAAGCGTATGCAGCAGATAGAACAGATAGTTT
>JAHDEG010000006.1 GCA_020628935.1 Flavobacteriales bacterium | reverse complement strand
TAATCTAATCAACAAAAGAAAAAATAGTAGTTTAAACCTTAACTTAATGGCATTGGTTTGGGAGCTACTGGGAAACAGCTATTTAACTTCATATAAGAAAGTAAAACTAATAACGGCAGGCAGGTTTAGGCTCATCTGAAAAACACTATTTACCTCCACAAAAATGCCAAAGGCAAATACCAACACTTACCGATAAATTAAAGGAATGCTTGGTGCCATGCTGGGGTATTTCTATAACCTCATCACTACTATTAATAATTTCTTGCTGAACACCGTTAACCTCATGCCCAAAAACTAAGGCGTATTTTTGTTGGGGTTTAACTTCAAATTCATTTAACCAAGTTCGGTTTTCTACCTGCTCAATACTTACTATAGTATATCCTTGGGCTTTGAGCTCTTTAATGGATTCTGAGGTGCTTTTAAAGTGCTTCCAGTTAATACTATCGGTGGCGCCCAGCGCTGTTTTCTGAATTTCTCTGTGAGGTGGCTGAGCGGTAATGCCACACAAATGAATTTCGTGTATTCCAAACCCGTCAGATGTTCTAAATACTGAACCTATGTTATTTAAGCTTCTAATATTATCTAAAACAAGTACAATAGGTTTTTTTTCGCTTAGTTTAAAGGCATTTAATGACAAGCGATGTAGCTCCTCGTTTTTAAGTTTTTTATTTTTCATAAGCTACTTCTATAATCCCACCCTACCTTGTCTCCAGATGTCTACTGCACGATAGTACGCGTTACGATAAATATTAGATCTGTTAAGGGCAAAATCGTTACTTGAAAGCGGGTTAGGTATTTTTGAAAAACTAAAATTCATGGACAACATGTTATCGTCTTCTCCATAAACCCAGGTTTCTGATTTAGCAGATCTGTACACAATTGTAGGCGGGCCATAAACCATGTATATCATGCCTCTATCTGTTTTCCAGCCTTCGGTGTAACTACTAAATAGTTCATTGGCGCGTTGCATGCGATTATAAAACTCTCCCATTACCAGTCGAGCTTTGTCTTCGTCATAGTTGGTAATATTTAGCCAAAAATCGTCAAATAATAAGCTACTTGTTGAACTCATTAATCCTTCATACTCTTTTTTAGTGGTTATGTATCGCATTACTGGAAGCATAACCTTATAACTATCTGGCTCAAAAAAAGCAGACTCAAAGCAAATGATAGGCAAGCCAGGGGCTTCTTTAGTGGTATCAAGCTTTAACAGATGAATACCTTTGTCTAAGACAACATATTTAAAGTTATCTTGCATTGGTGGGGGCAATATATTGGTTTGTTCTGTGTCAAATTTTAAAAGTAAATCGTTGTCAAATGTAAAGGGGGGGAGTGCTGGAGGAAATTCTTTCATTAAATACCTCAAATAAATGGGATTGCTAATAGGCTTATTATAGACCAAGAGTATAGTATCGCCCTCTCTAAAATAATTAGAATAAGCTAGCTCACCGGTAGGATGTTTAATTAAAAAGTTTTGAGGATGTGTAGCAGATTTTTTATCAATTGTTAAATAATCAATACGCGTAAGATTTTTTTTTAAATCTTTGCTTCTTAATTCTAGTGTGTAAATATTTCCTCTTTTTGCTTTTATATTAAAACTTCCGGTAATTAATTTGTTTTTGTTTGGGGAGGATGTTTGGTTAATTACCATAACAGCTGTATCTACAATTACTGAAGGATTAATAGGATCATACATTTCGTACTCCATCATTAAACTAAATGTAAATGAATCTGTCGCTGTTTTTCGGGTGTGAAGTAGATTTTTACTGTGGTATTTGAAATACACCGTAGAAGAGTTGTCTGAGTTATGATAAACTTTAAAAGAACACTCTATGCCTTGCTCTTGTATTCCGTACATAGACGAGAAATTTCTGGGTTTAAGCTTACTAGAACTTAAACACGAAGAAAGTAGAACTGCAATTAAACCTATGTATGTGTTTTTGAATAAAGTATTATACATTTTCATTTTCAATTTTATTGAAACTACCAGGCAAAACTTTAGAGTCTTTTGCCTTAGCCCCTAGTTTCTTTAGGTTTTGAACTCTCGATACTAAGTTACCCTTACCATCAATTAACTTTGACTTTGCCTCATCGTATGATTTTTTGGCATTAGATAACCCTTTATCAATTTGTTCCATATCGTTTAAAAAGCCAATAAACTTGTCATACAAAGCGCCAGCTCTATCTGCAATTTCTATGGCATTTTTGGTTTGCTTTTCTTGCTTCCAAATAGATGCTACTGTTTTTAAGGTTGCCAGTAGTGTTGTAGGGCTCACAAGTACTATATTATGTTTCCAAGCGAGCGCATAAAGTGATGAGTCTTTTTGTAAGGCTAACGAAAAAGCACCTTCTAAAGGCATGAATAGCAAAACAAAATCAAGGGTGTTTATGTCTTTTGACCGCTCATATTTTTTATCACTCAAGCCTTTAATATGACTTTTAATGGATAAAATGTGTTCTTTAATATACTTTTCTTGATCCTCAAAGTTAGTACAGCTTGTAAACTTCTCATAGGCTACTAATGATACTTTAGAATCAATAATTATATGTTTATTATCGGGCAATTTAACAACAACATCTGGTTGAATTCTTTTACCTTCATCATTGGAGGTTGATACCTGAACAAAGTATTCTTGGTCTTTCACTAGTCCAGAATTTTCTAATACACGTTCTAAAATAAGTTCTCCCCAATTGCCTTGAGCTTTTGTATCTCCTTTAAGAGCGTTTGTGAGGTTTTGAGCATCTTCACTAATGGTTTTGTTTAAATCCATTAAAACACTCATTTGGTTTTTTAATTCAGACCGTTGCTTGGTTTCTTCTGTATACACATCATTCACCCGCTTTTCAAAAGCTAAAATCTTTTCTTTTAATGGGTTAACAATTTGAGACATGCTTTTTTGATTAGCCTCAGCAAATTGATTACTGTTTGATTTAAGCAGTTTATTAGCAATGTTTTCAAATTCGAGCTGAAACGTTTTCTGTAACTCTTTTAGCTTTATTTGATCGTTATTTAATCGCTCCAATAAATTGGCTTTATCTGCTCTATAGGCTCCTAATTCTTCCTGCATTTTCGTTAGATCTTGTCGCTCTTTATTAATTTGTTGTGCTTGTTCATTTTTAATTTCTGATAACTGAGTAACTAAGGTATCAAGCGATTTTTTATCAATTTCTAATTTTACATTATTTTCTTGCAGTTTTTGTATAGCACTCTTATTTTTCTTTTCGGTTAAGAAATAAGTAATTAAAACAAATAAAAAGAGTGTAAATAAGAAAAAAACTATAACGAGTATACCTGGCATACATCAAAAATAATTAATAAATCCAAAGTGAACCTTACCTGAACGTAAACTAAAGTCAGATGTTTTTTTTACGTTGTTTTCAAAAAAAATATTTCGGCCCAATGCGTAATTAAATGTAAAAATTCCAGGAGTAGCTTCAAAGCTAATACCTGCACCAAAACCAATAGGGTATCCCTTTATGTTTGAAAGCAAGGTTTTATTTTCATAGTAAGCTAAATCAACAAAAGCATATAAATTTGAGTTTTTCTCTAAAATAAATCTTGGTTCAATGGTTAATAAAGAGAAAGAAGAAGCGTAGATACTTTCTTCATCAAAACCTCTTAAAGTAAATAACCCACCAATTCGCTTAAACTCGTTTTCGAATAGGTTACTGCTCAAAATACGTTCATCCCTAGCCTGTATTTTAAATGTTATACGTGAGCTAAAGGGTATATAAACCGATACATTTAAGTTGGTTCTTACATCAGTGGTTTCTAAGTTTAAAGAATCATACTCAATACCAATAGCGTTTGGGTTTCTGTTTATTTTTTTTTCTCCTACCGAACTTTTAGCTGTGATAAAATAGCCTTTAGTAGGATTAAGTGAGTAGTTTAGTTTCTGCTTCTGAAAAGCTATTCCATAACTAATTGTGCTTACATCCAAAAATTTTGGGGAAGATGAGTTAAGTATAATTTTACCTAAAATATTTGATGTGCGGTTTTCAACAAAAACCTCAACAAAGTCTTGTGCTTTAAATAGGTACTGTAATCCTACAGCAGCACTAAAATTGCTAAAAGAAGTGTCTTTTCTAAATAAGTCAAGACTAGCGTTAATACCAATATCAGAGTTAAACAGGTAGGGATATGCAACTTCAATTTCTAAATTTTGAGTGTTATTGGCAATTCTTTTCCAATGTAGGTTTAGTTGTTCACCTCTATAAAAAGAATTTACCAGTTTTAAATTTGCTTCTCCGGTAATTAAAACATTACCGTTTTCATCGGGTAAAGCGCCTATTAGACCCTGAAAATTACTGTTTTTTGCTTTTACTAAGTCTAAATTTAATGAGGTAAATTCGTTAGTAAAAAAGACCTCGGGCGGACTTTTTAAGCCAATAAAGCTAAGCTCACTAATCTTATTTTCTATCGCTTTAATTTTAAGTTCGCTGTATATATCACCTGGTGAAAAATCGATATGCCGGTTTAAGTACTTTTCAGAAATTTTAGCATTGCCTTTAATTTTTATCGAGTCTATTTTAATTAGTTTTCCTTTATCAAGGTTTAAAACTCCAGATATTGTATCCCCATTTTGAATGACACTATCTAAAGAAATATTTGCAAATGGATGGCCAATGTTTTCATAAAAGCTAATTACTTTTTCATAACCTTCAGTTAGTTTTTCAATTTTTAATGGTTTACCATGCTCTATCTCCCAGGTTTTTGAATAAAGTTCAGGCGGAATGTTACCCATACCAATATTACCCCAGGTAAATAACGTTTTTGCATCAATAAAACCATTAACATTAACTGAGTCAACAAACACAATAGAGTCTATTTGAGCCAATAAATACCCTTCTTTTTGTAAAAAATTTATATAATCATTTAAGTAATTTTCAGCTTCTATTCTATTGTTACATTTTTTTTTGAGAGGAAATACTTTCTGTGTCTTTATAGGCTTTTTTAGTTGAACGATTCGAACGTTTATGGGCTTTTGACCTAGAACTCTATCGGTTGCATTTACAAATACCGATACTAAGAATACGTGAAATAATATGTGTTTTATTGCAATCAATTATTTAGTATAAAAACCGTGTAATGTTAACATTCTTTAAATTATATTAATTACAACGCAATACTAATGATAAAGATTGCTTGTAAATAATGAACAAGAGGTTTTATTACGGGGCTGCTAAGGTTAAATTTAATTCTTGATAAGCAATGTTAACTTAGTTATTTACCAAACAAAAGGCAACCGTTTAAAATATTATACGTTTTATGCGCGAACCTTTAACGGGTTTTTTTGCTTGAGGTTACAAAAACGATTATTTTTAATAAAAATTTAAAATGAGCTTAACTAAGAATGCCTATTTACTTGTTTTTTTTATAGGTATATTAAATTCTGGTTTTTATAGTCAGTCGGGTTGCCCCTCAATCGACTTAGGGGCTGATACGATAGTAGATTGTGGAGTAAGCTGTATAAATTTATCTGCCGAAGTTTTTGAAACAGGTAGCTCAAACACTTATGAAGTTAGTTCAATTGCCTATAATCCGGCTACAAGTTTTAATGGCGGAACCTCAATTTTTGTAGGGTTAGATGATACTTGGAGTGATGTAATTCAACTTCCTTTTAATTTTTGTTTTTTTGGTAATACCTATAATGAGTTAATAGTAGGAGCAAACGGGCTAATTACTTTTGATGTAAGCTTTGCCAATACATTATGTGCATATGAGTTTTTCAACCCTATACCCAGCACAGGTCCTAATGGTGGGTTTCCCCCTTTTGTCCCTGCAAGCCAGGGTTTATATCAAAACTCTATTAATGGTGTTTACCATGACATTGACCCATCTATTCCTGGAGCTGATATTAATTATAAAATTTTTGGAACCGCACCCTGTAGAATTTTTTCAATCAGTTACGATAATGTTGCGCAGTTCGACTGCAATAATCAAAAAAGCACACATCAAATTGTTTTGTATGAAACAACTAATGTAATTGAAGTATATGTAGAAAATAAGCCAAGATGTTCAAGTTGGAATGATGGGAATAGCCTAATTGGTATCCAAAATGAAACAGGAACCGTTGGATACACCCCTCCTGGAAGAAATACTGGTGACTGGGCAGCCAACAATGAAGCTTGGAGATTTACACCTAATGGTGCACCAAACTATGCTGTAAGCTGGTATGAGAACGGAACTTTATTAGGTAACGGCTTAAACTTAAACAATTATTGTCCTAGTACTTTTCCCTCTACGCTTAATGCAGAAATTGTATATACTCAATGTGATGGAACTACCATAACAGAAACCGATGAGATTATAATAAACACTTCTAGTCCTAATCCTATTAGTGTTAATATTGATACGGCTACAATTTGTTTAGGCGACAGCATAGCCTTAACCGCATCTGGCGGGCTATCTTACAATTGGCAAACAGATACTAGTCTAACAGCTTCAACCGGTAGCGATGTTATTGCATTTCCAAGTGTTAACACTACATATACTGTCACTGCAAATCAAGCGGGAGGTTGTACAAGCACTAAAGACATAACTATATTAATTGATCAATCTGGAAGCGCATTCTTTACAGTTGCCGAGTTTTGTGTGGGTCAACCTAATGTAATAAGTAATATCGCGACTCCTGGCGGCACTTTTAGCCTTACTGATAGCCCTTTAGGCGCAACAATTGATGCCAATACTGGTGTAATATCTGGAGCCCAAGGCGATTCAACATACACTATTGAATATAGTGTGGGAGGATCTGGAGGATGCGGGAATACCTATTCCGAAACTATTACCGCAACAAATTTAAAAAACCCAAGTTTTAGTGTTTCAAATTCTTGTGAAGATACTAGTAACACGTTTATTACAATTTTAGGCGATTCTGGTGGTATATTTAGCTTTAATCCACCACCAGCAGACGGGGCTGTTATTGATTCTTTGACAGGGAAACTAACGAATATTGTGGGAGGAACAGATTATACAATAGAGTATGCATTCAATACAAGTTGCCCCTCAAGTGAAATACAAACACTTAGCGTATACCCAATACCTGAGGCCTCGCTTGAATATGCAGGTAATTGTATTGGTGAGCCCGTTTTTTTTACAAATACCAGCACCGTTTCTAGCGGTTCGGTAACCGGTGTTTTATGGGATTATGGTGATGCATCACAAAACAGTACGGCTTATGAACCACCTCATACCTATACCAGTGAAGGAACCTTTGATATTACATTAATAGCTACCTCTGATAGGGGTTGCATTGATATTTTTGACACCACTATTTTTATTAGTGATTTTCCTGTAGCAAATTTTTCTGCAGGTTCAGGATGTAATAATGGCCTACCTACCCAATTTCAAGATGAGTCTACCGGAAATCAAATTGTTTCTTGGGATTGGGCGTTTGGTGACGGAAACACATCAAGCCAACAAAACCCATCACACGCATATGCAAGCTCAGGATCTTTTAAAGTTGACTTAGAGGTGACAAACGCTTCAAATTGTGCGGCTAATTACTCAGAAAATATTGATATAACAGAAGCGCCAACCGGTCAAATTAAATTTGTGGGCAATGATGGATGTAAAGAAGCGTGTGTAGACTTAGCTTTTGAGACTACAGGACAAGTTAGCACCTATTCTTGGCTGATGGGTGGAGAATCGTCCGCGTTTCCATCACCTAGATTCTGCTTTTCTAAAGAACAAAAATATGACGTAAAGCTTGTTGTAACCAACGCCAATGGATGTAGCGGCTTATTTGAACTTCAAGAAATTATAGAGGTTTTTCCTTCACCAACAGCTCAAATTGTTGGGCCAGAAGGTAAAATGTTTTTAAATGATGCTATTAATCTTAGGTTTGTAGACGAATCAACAAATACAGAAACCAGACTTTGGAACTTTGCTAATGGAACTCAAAGTGCTGATAGCACGGCCATTATTACATATGAAAAAGATGGAATATATAATATTAAGCTAACAGTACTTTCTGAAAATGGATGTGTAGATACCACTTCTTCTACATTAGAAATTATTCCAAACTTTAGCGCATATATTCCAAATAGTTTTACCCCAAATAATGATGGTATAAATGATGTGTTCTTTTTTTATGGAAATGGATACACTAAAGATGATTTTAAGCTTTCAATTTTTAACCGTTGGGGGGATGAGATATTTGTAACAGAGGACCCTCTTGAAGGCTGGACAGGAAAAAATGGTAAAGGAATTGTGAACAAACAAGATATATACTATTATAAAATACAAGTAAAAAGTATTTCTGGCGATCTTTATGAGTACACAGATAAAATAGCGTTAATTCGTTAACAAACTGTTTTTTTGCTCCTACAAAGAAACATAAGTTTATTTATATCACCATACTCACTTGCCTGCTGGTAGTTGTTTTGTTATTTTCGTTGCCTAGCAATTAACACTATGAACAATCACTTAGAGTCTTATAAAAAATTAGTAAGCAGCAATAATTTTTTTTTAATTGCGGGGCCTTGTGCTGTTGAAAATGAAGAAATAACGTTTAAAACAGCCGAAAAAATTAAAACTATTTGCGATAAACTAGCTATTCCTTTTGTGTTTAAAGCCTCTTATAGGAAAGCTAATAGAACAAGTTTAAATTCATTTTCGGGTATTGGAGATCAAAAGGCACTCACCATTTTAAAAAATGTAAAACAACAATTTAAAGTTAATGTAGTTACAGATATACATTTACCAAACGAAGCTGAAATGGCGGCTGAATATGTAGATATGCTTCAAATACCTGCTTTCTTATGTAGACAGACCGATTTGTTGCTAGCTGCTGGTAAAACAGGAAAAATGGTAACTGTTAAAAAAGGACAATTTGTGTCTGCTGAAAGTATGGCCTTTGCTGCCGAAAAAGTAGCATCAACTGGTAACAAACAAATTATGTTAATGGAAAGAGGCACTACTTTTGGTTATCAAGATCTAGTGGTGGATTTTAGAAATATTCCTACATTAAAAAAAACAGGCTATCCGGCCGTTTTAGACATAACACATTCATTACAACAACCAAATCAGTCAAGCGGTGTTACTGGAGGAAAACCTGAACTAATTGAAACAATAGCAAAAGCAGGTGTTGCTGCTGGGGTTAATGGATTGTTTATAGAAACGCATCCAGATCCATCAACAGCACTTTCAGATGGCGCAAACATGCTGCCATTAAACCAGTTAGAAAATTTACTCGTGAAACTAGTTCGCTTAAAACAAGCATTATAAAAGCCCAATAAATGAAGTACCTACCTATAGACTCAAAGTTATTTGTTGAAAACCGAAAAAATTTCAGTGAAAAATTAGATAAAAATAGTCTTGCTGTTTTTAATTCTAATGATATTTTTTCAACCAGTGCAGATAGTACTCTTCCGTTTGTACAGCACAGAGATATTTTTTATTTGAGTGGAGTAGATCAAGAAGAAAGTATTTTAGTTATTTATCCTGACGCACCAGATAATAAACATAGAGAAATTTTGTTTTTGAAAGAAACTTCTGAGCTAATAGCTATTTGGGAAGGAGAAAAACTAACTAAAGTAAAGGCCTTTGAAACTTCAGGAATTAAAACAGTTTATTGGTTAAGCGAGTTTGAGCAAGTATTTGGTGAATTAATGAATGATGTAGCAAACGTGTACATAAACACTAATGAGCACTCAAGGGCAAATACCGAAATGCAAACCAGAGAGGATAGATTTATTGAATGGTGTAAGACAGAATATCCTTCCCATACATACAAAAAAAGTGCCCCTTATATGCATGAGCTAAGAGCAATAAAACAGCCTATTGAAATAGAGTTAATGCAAACAGCCTGTAACATAACTGAAAAAGGACTTAAAAGAATATTGCCTTTCATTAAGCCAGGAGTAATGGAATATGAGGTAGAGGCAGAGCTAATGCATGAATTTTTAAGGAATAGAAGTAAAGGATTTGCATATACACCTATAATCGCCTCTGGTAAAAATGCCTGTGTCTTACATTACATTGAAAATAACATGCCCTGTAAAAATGGTGATATTATGTTAATGGATTTTGGGGCGGAGTATGCAAATTACTGTTCAGATTTAACAAGATCGGTTCCTGTAAACGGCAGGTTCTCTGATTTTCAGAAAAAAGTGTATAATGCCGTCTTACATGTTAAAAAAGAAGCTACTAAATTGCTTGTGCCGGGTACATTATTGAAAGAATATCATAAAGAAGTTGGTGAAGTAATGCAAAGCCAACTATTAAACCTGGGGTTACTAGATAAAGTAGATATTAAAAATCAAAGTAAAGAAAAACCTGCATATAAAAAATACTTTATGCACGGTACATCTCACTTTATTGGTTTGGATACACACGATTTAGGAAACTGGGATGAGCCTATAAAAGCAAACATGGCTTTTACAGTTGAACCCGGTATTTATATAATGGAGCAAGGCTTGGGTATTCGCCTTGAAGATGATGTTGTTGTTCAGCAACAAGGCGAACCTTTTAATCTTATGAAATCAATTCCAATAGAAATAGAAGAGATTGAAGACTTTATGAACTGAGACCATATTAAGCATATGCAGCATCTAAACACTCTCTAAATACTTTAATAGTTATGTCAAGGTCTTCGTAAGTGTGAGCAGCAGATACAAAGCCAACCTCGTACTTAGAGGGAGCTAAATAAACGCCATTATTAATTGCATGGTGAAAAAATGTTTTGAAATAGCTGCTACTATCTTTTTTTATTTCTGAAGCTACCCTAGTTACATTATTTGATAAAAAGTTTAACCAATATATTGAACCAACATGGTACATATAAAAGTTATACTTTTTTTCTTTGGCGTAATTTAAAACGGAAGTAACCAAATATTCTGTTTTCTTATTTAGCTCTTCATAAAACCCAGGCTTCAAACACTGTTTGAGCTGGGCATAGCCAGCTGCCATCGCAACAGGATTGCCAGAAAGTGTACCAGCTTGATACACGGAACCATCAGGTGAAAGATTTGCCATGTTTTTGCTTGTAGATGCAAATGCTCCAACAGGTAATCCCCCTCCAATGACTTTCCCAAAAGCTATAAGATCTGGTCGAATATCATAATGCATAGAAGCTCCTCCAAAGCCAACTCTAAACCCTGAAATTACCTCATCAAAAAATAATAAGACCCCATACTCATCACAAATATCTCTTAAGAACTGTAAAAACGATTTACCTTGTATTAACAATCCGTTATTAGCGGGTATTGGCTCTATGGCAATACAAGCAATTTCGTTTTTATACTTTTCTAAAGCTAACTTAACTGCGTTTGCATCATTAAGTGGCAAAACAATCGTTTCTTTTACAAAAGAATCTGGAATACCCGCTGAAGAAGCTGTGCCAAAAGTAGCTAATCCGGAGCCTGCGTTTACTAACAAAGAGTCTACATGACCATGATAACAACCTTCAAATTTAATAATCTTTTCTCGCCCAGTAATGCCTCTAGCTAGTCTAATTGCAGACATAGCAGCTTCAGTTCCTGAACTTACGAAGCGGATTTGTTCAATATATTTGTGATTGTCAATTACTAATTCGGCTAAGTCGTTCTCTTGACGAGTAGGCGTTCCAAAAGTGGTGCCGTTAGAAACTACTTCTGTTACAGCATCAACAATATTATCGTTTGCATGGCCTAAAATTAATGGCCCCCATGAGCAACAATAATCTATATATTCATTATCGTCCTCGTCTATTACATGAGATCCTTTTCCTTTTTTCATGAAAATTGGAGCTCCTCCCACAGACCTAAATGCACGAACTGGAGAGTTAACACCAGCTGGCATAAGTTGCTTTGCTTTTGAGAAAAGAATTTCAGATTGTTTGCGATTTTTCATTTCAAAATAAATTTTGAGTGTTTTTTGGTATTTCAAAGGTATTATTAAATTTGTTTCTTCGTACCCTAAAAAAGATTAAGGTCTGTTTTCCGTAGCATTTAACTTGATTGTTGAAAACATAGCTATTCTTGTTGATAATTTATTATATTTGCACCCTTCATAAACTGTAACAAATGACAAAAGCAGAAGTTGTAACTCAAATAGCAGATAAAACCGGCATTGAAAAAACAACCGTATTAGCAACTGTTGAAGCATTTATGAATACAATCAAAACATCTTTAGAAAATGATAAAAATGTTTATTTAAGAGGTTTTGGAAGTTTTATAATAAAAACACGGGCTGCAAAAACAGGAAGAAATATTTCTAAAAATAAAAGTATTCAAATACCTGCACATAATATCCCAGCCTTTAAGCCAGCAAAAACTTTTTCTGATAAGATTAAGAAAAAAGTAAAGGTTAAATAATCGTTTTTATGAAACTTCGCATTCCTATTATCGTATTGACAATTGGAATTATTTTGACCGTTCTTTTATATTTTGTGCCACACCAACCAACTATTGATAAAATAAGTGAGGCTGAACAACCTGAAGAGAATGTTGAAACAAGTATTGAAAAAGCTTTAGAGCTTATAAAATCAGGTGGCAAACCTATGGAAGGAATTTTGATGTTAAGGGAGATAGCTGAAAAAGATCCTACGAATATTGAAGCCTTGTATCAATTAGGTTTTTTCTCTATTCAATCTGGCCAATTAGATAAGGCCATTGGAAGATTTAAACAGATTGAAAATTTAGACTCGACTAGGTCAGATGTGGTATATTATTTAGCAGGAATTTTTGAGCAAAAACTAGATACAGTAAATGCTCTCAGCTATTATAAAAAATTTAAGAGCTTATCAAATGATGAAGCTCTTAAGAAACAAGTTTTAGAAAAAATTGATTTACTAACAATAAAAAATTAAAAATTATGCCAAGCGGTAAAAAAAGAAAAAGACATAAGATGTCAACTCACAAGCGTAAAAAAAGATTAAGAAAAAACCGTCACAAGAAGAAAAAATAATTCTTTTTTTAATCTAACTTCTTTAAAATACGAACAGTAACTTTTACTGTTTGCCTGAAATATTATGGCCAATTCTCTTATAATTGATAATAAAGAGGAGGGCGTAGATATTGCTTTGTTAAAAGACTCAAAGCTAATTGAATTTCATACCGAAAATGAAGATTTAAACTATGCTGTAGGTGATGTTTACCTAGGTAGAGTTAGAAAATTTTCGCCTGGAATTAATGCAGCATTCGTAGACATTGGATACGGAAAAGACGGCTTTTTGCATTACCAAGATCTTGGACCTCAGATAAAATCATATTTGAAATTTGTTGATGGAGTGTTAAGTAACAAAATTACTTCACCAAACATCAGTAATTTTAAAAATGAAGAAGACACCGACAAGATTGGTAAAATAATGGACTGTCTCACCAAAGATCAACGCATGTTGGTTCAAATATCCAAAGAACCAATTTCAACCAAGGGTGCTAGAATTACTGCTGAAATAACTTTTGCAGGGAGGTATCTTGTTTTGGTTCCTTTCTCAAACAGAGTTTCGGTTTCTTCAAGAATTAAAAACAAAGCTGAAAAGGAAAGACTGCTTCGCTTGCTTAAAAGCTTACGCCCTAAAAACTTTGGTATTATAGTTAGAACTGTAGCTGAAGATATTACCGCTGCAGAAGTAGATGCAGATTTAAAGGACTTAGTGAATAAATGGAACGACTGTTTCTACAATATTAAAAAAGCAAAGTACGGTCAAAAAATAATCGGAGAAATGAGTAAGGCTTCTGCCTATCTCAGAGACATGCTTAACTCCTCATTTAAAGAAATTATTCTAAACGATAAAGAAATGGCCGAAGAGCTGAAAGCATACGTAAAACAAATCGCACCAGATAAAGAAAAAATAGTTGAACACTATGATGGCCAAGTTCCAATATTTGACAAATACGGAATTGAGGGTCAGCTAAAAAAATCGTTTGGTAAAACGGTCATAATGAAAAGTAGTGCTTATTTGGTTATTGAACATACAGAGGCATTACATGTAATTGATGTGAATAGCGGCTCAGTGTCTAGAAAAAAAGAAGATCAGGAAACAAATGCAATGGCCGTAAATATGGAGTCGGCAGAGGAGGTTGCAAGACAACTTCGGTTGAGAGATATGGGCGGAATTATTGTTGTTGATTTTATAGATTTAAAACTTGAAAAAAACAGAAAAGAGCTTTATAATAAAATGAAATCATTGCTTGATGAAGAAAAAGTTAAGCATAGCTGTTTACCATTAAGTAAGTTTGGCTTAATGCAAATTACCCGTGAACGTGTAAGACCTGTTATGAATATTGATACTACCGAAGAATGTCCTTCTTGCGGTGGTGGTGGACGCATAGAAACTAGCTTAGTAGCTACAGATAAAATTTTTACAGATCTTAAGAAGGTATTAAGCAAACCAAACACAAAAAACCTTTGCATAATGGTTCACCCGTTTGTAGAAGCGTACATAAACAAACCCGAAGGTATGTTATGGTTTTCGACCTCTTTAAAAAAGAAATGGGAAAAGCAGTTGGGTAAAAAATTCACCGTCAATTCCTCTGAAGCAAATGAGCTTTTAGAGTTTTACTTTTTAGATGAAAAAGGAACTTTAATTGAATATTAGTAACCAAACAGAAAATATATTTTATTAATTATGGCTTCGACTTTCGGACATGCAGTTGCTGCTATAGCATTGAAAAGAAGCTTATTTAAAAACATTAAAAGTCTAAAGACTTTAGTGTTAGGTATTATTTGTACTATACTACCCGATGCTGACGTAATAGGATTTAAATACGGTGTAGAATATACTTCTTTCTGGGGTCATAGGGGCTTTTCTCACTCAATCGTTTTTGCAATTGGTATTTCTCTTGTGCTTACCTTCATTTTTTACTTTAAGGCAGGTATTAGGAGTAAAGTAACCTCTTTTATATACTTAACAATTTGTACTATTTCGCATGGAGTATTAGATGCTATGACTTCGGGAGGAAGGGGTGTGGCCTTTTTTTCTCCATTTAATAACAATCGTTACTTTTTACCCTGGAGACCTATAAAGGTCTCGCCTATTGGAGTTGAACGTTTTTTTAGTGAGTGGGGGCTAAAAGTTATACTTAGCGAAGTATATTGGGTAGTAATACCCGCATTACTATTCGTTATTATAATAAGAGGCATCGCATTAACTTCAAAAACCTAAAAACAACTTATAGTTGTTATTAGGTTTAGAGCCATTACAAAGTCATCCGTTAACAAACCAAAGAAACCTTAAACAAACTCAGATAAATACAACCAGCGGTCTGTTTTGGTATCTATTTCAGTAATTAGGGCTTCTAATTGTATTGAAATACTTGTTAAATCTTCAACACTTAAATTTTCGGTGGATAATTTCTTCTCTAGATCTACCTTCTTTTTTTCAAGCCTAGGTATTTCAGCATCTAACTGACCATACTCTCTATTTTCATTAAAAGAAAGCTTCTTTTTATCTTTTTCCTCAACGTCTTTTACAACCTCAGTAGAGGCAGCCTTAGCTTTTTTAGGGAGTTCAGTTTTATTTTTATTAGCTAAGTACCACGTAGAGTAATTTCCGTTAATATCATTGATTTGAGCATTTCCCTCAAAAACGAATAGATGATCAACAATTTTATCCATGAAATACCTATCGTGAGAAACAACGATTAAGCAACCTTTAAAGTTTTGTAAGTATTCTTCCAAAACATTCATGGTAAATACATCTAAATCGTTTGTAGGTTCATCTAATATTAAAAAATTAGGGTTTTCAATAAGTACAGTTAATAAAAATAGCCGCCTTTTTTCACCTCCACTTAGTTTAGAAACAAACTGATAATGTAATTCAGATGGAAAATTAAACCGCTCTAAAAACTGGCTTGCAGGGAGGGTCTTACCATTTTCTAGCGGAATATGTTCAGCAATATCCTTAACAACATCAATAACTCGTTTATCATCTTTAAGTTTTATCCCTTCTTGTTTATAGTAACCAAACTTTATGGTCTCACCCACTACAACCTTACCAGAGTCAGGAGACAATTGATCAGTTATTATATTTAAAAAAGTAGACTTACCGGTACCGTTTTTACCTACAATACCAAGTTTTTCTTGCCTTTGAAAATTGTAACTAAAATTTGATAGAATGTGCTTTTCATTAAAGGATTTGGAAACTTTATGTAGCTCGACAATTTTTGTACCAAGCCTAGTCATTTGTAAATCAAGGTTTAAATTATCTTTTTTAATTTTTTTGGTTGCAACTGATTTTAAATCATAAAAAGAATCAATACGGGCTTTTGATTTTGTACCCCTTGCTTTTGGCATTCTACGCATCCACTCAAGCTCTTTGCGCATTAAGTTTTTAGCTTTGTGTATGGTACTTAAATCTTCTTCTTCTCTCTGTGATTTTTTATCTACGAAATAGGAGTAGTTTCCCTCGTACCTAAACAGCTGTTTTTGATCTAGCTCAAAAATAACATCACAAACATTTTCAAGAAAATATCTATCATGTGTAACCATTAAAATGGTAGAATTTACTTTTTGAAAATAATCTTCTAACCACTCTATAATTTCTAAATCAAGATGGTTAGTAGGCTCATCAAGCAATAAAAAATCTGGCGAATCAATAAGTAATTTAGCTAAAGCAACTCGTTTTTCTTGTCCACCAGAAAGACTACCAATTAATTGACTAGTATCAGATATTTTTAAGTTATCAACTATTTTAGCAATGAAAGCTTCAAAATCCCAAGCATTTAAAACATTCATTTGCTCAATAAGCTCATCTAAATTGTCTCCACCTTCTTGTATGCACTTTTCATAATTAACAACAGTTTTAAGACTAGGGTTATCACTCTCATAAATAATCTCTTTAATCGATTTGTTTTCATCGAAGCTGTGCTTTTGTGCTAGGTAACCAACCTTAATGTCGTTTCTAAATACAACTCTTCCTGAATCAGGAGTTTCATCACCTGCCAAAATTCGCAAAAGAGTAGATTTACCTGCCCCGTTTTTGGCAATTAAACCAACCTTTTCTCCTTTATTAAGGCCTAAGGAAATATTATTAAAAAGTTCTTTAATTCCAAAACTTTTGGAGATATCTTCAACTGATAGGTAGTTCATATAATTTTAAAAATTAAGCTCCCATAATCATAGACCAAAGCCAAAACTGCCAAGCCAAGTAAAGTAATACGAGTATTAAAAAAAAGACCAAACAAATTATTAATAGTCCTTTGTCGTAATTGGTTTTTTGCTTGTCAGCTAAAGAAGCATGTTTGTCAAAAGAAGCTGCAAATGACTCTATCTTTTTATTTTTTAGTAATCGCTTTTTAACCGATTTAGCTATTTTAGCAAATACCCCCTGATGTGGCTGACTTTTAAATTGAACGGGTTTAGAATTAATAGTTTTTGAGGATACAGTTTGTTTTAAAACAGTTGGAGCATTTTTTTCTATACCAACAGAAACCAGCTCATTTTTTTCATACTTTTTGGGTGCCTCATTTTTTTTAGACTTATTATTTACATAAAACCCTTTATTAAACTTCCTTTTTTGTAAAAAACTATCTGATATTACTTTGTTAGAAGTAGAGCAAGAACCTAGAAGAAGGCCTACTAAAACTGAATAAATAGAAAATAAACGTATCATAAATTAAATTTTTATTAAAAGTAGCAATAAGACGGCTTAACTAAGCCTATTTATTTTTAATTTCGCAGAAATTAAATTAAATAGTTATGAAAAAGTTAGTTTACGGTGTTTTTGCCGCAGTTTTATTCTCAAGTTGTGGTGCCTATGCTCCAAGCCCTGTTACAGGATTTTTATTCACTGATGTGAAAGGTAATGCAATGGTTACTTCAAACAGTTTAGGTTCTAAAGTAGGTTCTGCAGAAGCTTCTTCTATTTTAGGTATTATTGGAACTGGTGATGTAAGCGTTCAAACAATTGCTAAAAACGCAAACATTTCTAAAATATCTCACGTAGATTACCACACAAAAAATATTTTAGGTATTTACGCTACACACACTGTATTTGTGTATGGCCAATAAACTGTATTTTACATTATTTGAAAAAAGCGGGCTAAAGCCCGCTTTTTTTGTTTTGGGTCTCTTTCTAACAAGCATGGTTGGTATTTCACAAGACTCTAATAAATACTTAAAAAGCTTAAAGCAAGAAAACGGGAGTTTGTATTTTATACTTCCTACCGAAATAAAAGGAAAATCCTTAAAAATAAATTTAGATATAACACTGTTATATAATAAAGACAGCGTAAATAATGTGTTTTTAAAGTTTACAACCAGCTCAAAGCAACCACTAAGCAAACTTGATAGTGTACAATTAAATTTTGTTGAAAAACATATAAAAAGTACCGCTCATAAATTATATTTTTTAGAGAAAAAAGGTAAAAATTGGAAGAGCAGATTTGAAGCAATTATCTCATTTGAAGATTTTATTGCTTTATTAAAAAACTATAATTCTTTACAATCAATAGATTTATTTGTTGAATCAGAGGGTGAACAGCTCAATTTAGAGGCAAACAAGCTTAAAAGGCTAATAGAATCATTATCTATTTGTTCTCCTATAATACTAACAGAGCTTAAACAATAGCTTTACTATAAGCGCAATAATGCTCTAATAAATCTTATTTTTGATTTATATGCTTGCAACCATTCCATTAGCAGAAAGAGTAAGACCTAAAATACTTAGCGACTATATAGGCCAAGAACACTTAATTGGCAAAAAAGGAATAATATCAAAACATTTAAAGCAAGGGGTAATATCTTCTATGATATTTTGGGGACCTCCTGGCACAGGTAAAACAACCATTGCAGAGCTTATAAGTGAGCATATGGATAGGCCCTTTTATAAACTTAGCGCTGTAGAAGCATCGGTTAAAGATGTTAGGCAGGTTATAGAAACTACTAAAAAAAACGACTTATTTAATCCTACAAAACAACCCATACTATTCATTGACGAGATACATAGGTTTAATAAAGCGCAACAAGATTCTTTATTAATGGCTGTAGAAAGAGGTTTGGTAATTTTAATAGGAGCAACTACCGAAAACCCATCTTTTGAAGTTATTTCGGCTTTGCTATCACGTTGTCAGGTATACACACTCAATCATCATACAAAAGAAGACCTATTAAAAATTGTTGAAAATGCACTAAAAAACGACAGTGTTTTAAAGGATAAAAAAATTACAATTAAGGAGTCTAACGCATTATTACGTTTTTCGGGAGGAGATGCAAGAAAACTGTTAAACATAATAGAAATAATAACAGCAACAGCTTCAAAAGAAGTTGAGATAACCAATAAATTAGTAGAGCAAACATTGCATCAAAAGCTGGCCATGTATGATAAATCTGGCGAGCAACATTATGATATAGTATCTGCTTTTATAAAATCAATACGAGGGAGCGACCCAAATGCTGCTGTATATTGGCTTGCAAGAATGATTGAAGGAGGAGAAGACCCTAAGTTTATTGCCCGAAGATTGCTAATTTCGGCATCTGAAGATATTGGTTTAGCAAACCCAACCGCATTAGTTATTGCTACAAACTGTTTTAAAGCAGTAGAATTAATAGGCTACCCTGAATGTAGAATTGTGCTCTCACAGGCAACAATTTACTTAGCTACAAGTGCTAAAAGTAACGCATCGTACATGGCAATTAATAAAGCACAAAGTCTTGTAAAGCAAACGGGTGACCTACCAGTACCATTAGCCTTAAGAAATGCTCCTACAAAACTTATGAAGGAACTTGATTACGGTAAAGAATATAAATATAGTCACAATGGAGAGGGCAACTTTATTGCACAAGAATTTTTGCCAAAAAACATTACAAATACCACCTTTTTTGAGCCAGGATCAAGTAAAAAAGAGCAGGAAATAAAATCGTATCTTAGTAAAAACTGGAAAGGTAAATACGGGTATTAATTTTGAATAAAAAAACATACAAACAAGTTCTCAAAAAAGGTTTAATACTATCTGTTGTCTTTTGTGCGGTTTTTCAAGCTTGTAAAAAAATTAAATCGCCAGATTTAAACCCTGATTTAACATTACCCATAGCTCACGGTATATTTGGCATAAACACGCTTAGTGATGATAGCATTATCACAGAAGGTTTAAATGGAATTGCACAATTAACATTTGAAGAAAGTTTAGCTGGGTTTAATTTAGATAGCCTTTTGGTTGCTCCAGACACCGCTTTTGTTGATTCGTTTGCTTGGGGTTTTGGTAATAATGTTTTTTTTCAACCGGGTAGTGAATTGTATAATGGTACAAATACATCAAAATACAATATTGGTAATTCATTACTTCGTAAAGTAAGGGTTAAAAGCGGAAAAATTGCTTTTAGATTAGAAAATGCATTCAACGAAAAACTTAAAATCACCTATACGCTGTTAAACTCTACCCAAAACGGACAGCCCGTTATTATTGAAAAATTAGTGCCCGCAGCAAACGGAAATAACATTGGGTTATTAATTGATAGCCTCGACCTCACAGATGCTACCATTGATTTAACATCAAATTATAACACACTTGGGTTTGAGTACTTGGTAGAGGTAGACCCAAATGGAGACTCAGTAGCCTTTTTTAACGGGCAAAAAGTATTTATTAATTTCGGTTTTGTTGATATAGTACCCGATTACGGTGTTGGTTACTTTGGTAGTTTAAATGAGGTTTTAGACGAAACAATTAGTATTCAGGCGTTAGATGAAGTTGAAATAGAAAACTTAGCACTAAGTGAAACCAGAGTTTCATTATTGGTTAAAAATGGTATTGGGGCTGATGCACAATTAAATTTTACTGAATTAGTTGCCATTAACTCAAATACGAACACTCAAATACCACTTGTAAACGGACCCTTGCTTACTCCTATTAACATTAACAGAGGTCAAGAAAACGGATTAGCAGGTGCTGGTAACGTTACCGAAAGTAAATATGAATTAAATATTACAGAAAGTAACTCAAACATTAACGAGTTATTTTCTGTAATACCTGACTCTATAAAAGTAAAAGCAAATTTTAATGTTAACCCTAACGGAAACATATCTAACGGAAACGATTTTATTTATTTGGATTATGGCTTATCCATCGACCTAAAAATTGAAGTGCCCTTAAAATTATCCTTACAACAACTAACATTTACCGACACATTAGATTTATCCTTAGATGAAAACACTATTCAAAACCTTAATAAAACAGGAGACCTCAATTTATACCTTATCGCTAATAATAGCTTTCCGCTTTGGTTAAATACTGAGGCTGTTTTACTAGATGAAAACTATGCCATATTAGATAGTCTAGTACCATTAAATGAAACCAAAATATTGCCAAGAGAAAGTACTGAACCCAAAAAATCAATCGTTCAATATATTTTGAAGGATGACGAAAAACAGGCACTTAATAATAGCACGTTCATTAAAATAAAATTAAAAACAGCCACAGCAAGTTACCCCAATGTGGTTGATGTTAATTATAAAGATAATATTGATATTCAAATATCGCTTTCAGGCACTTATGACTTATAAAAACTACATAAAAATAGTTGGTATTTGTTTATGCTTGTTAAGTACAAAAGTGTATTCTCAACAACCTTATTCTCTTAATTATGGTGTTATTAATGACTCAACTCAAACTTACTTTGAATTAAATGCTGATGGATATTTAAATTCAAATGGGGTTTCTAATGAGTTGTTGCACACATCTTTTAACAATAAAAGTTTTTCTAATGAAAGCTTAAATACGCTACTCGAAAATTCACCAGAAAACATAATTGGAGGGTTAGATTATAGGCAAAATATTAAAGTTGCTGTGCGCTTAAAAAACTCAAGTATAACATTGCTTGGGGGCGTTTCAGACAGAACACATGCAGACTTTAATATTACTCAACAAACTTATAAGCTTATATTACAAGGCAACACAGCTTACCAAAACCAAGAACTACAATTAAACAACACTCAACTAAATTATTTAAGGTACCAACAACTTAGTTTTGGAGGATTGTATACCTCTGAAAATAAAAAATTTAATATTGGAGCAGCAGCTAACCTAATAAACGGCAATAGTTATTTTTTTGCTGATTTTCCTAATGCCCAATTATTTACAGCTCCATTTGGAGAATATTTAAATATTAATGCTCAAGGGCTTGTTTACAAAACATCTACCTCAAAAAACACCTATTTTAAACAACAAGGTTTTGGCTTAGGCTTAGATGTTTT
Source organism: Flavobacteriales bacterium (assembly GCA_020628935.1). GTDB lineage: Bacteria > Bacteroidota > Bacteroidia > Flavobacteriales_G > JALEGO01 > JAHDEG01. The sequence continues at coordinate 209,277 of JAHDEG010000006.1, read as the reverse complement.
TTCTCAAATTAAGTTTAATCTTTTTCCTAATCAAGACAGCTCTTCACTAGCTATTTTGCAGTTAGAAGTTAATGACCTGGGTTTTATACAATGGAATGGCAACTCAGACTTAAAACAAGTTGATTCATCCTTCACAAATATTAGTGGGATTAATTTGAACGAACTTATTAATGATAGTAATTATCTGTTTTTAAGCTCCGATTCTGCTATTTATAACGTTCAAAATAAAAAGGGAATTTTTGTATCGTACTTGCCAGCTTTTTTTTCAATGAGTTTATCAAAATCCTTCCAAAAACATACTTTTACAATTGGTATTACTCAAAGAGCTGCTGCAAATTTTAAAAGCTATGTATATGCAGAAAACGTATACACACTAACAAAATCTATTTCTATTTTAAGTAGGCTATCTTATGGTGGGTACGGAAAAGCTGGTTTGGGTTTAGGAGGAAGATTAAACACCAAACGTTTTTCTATACAACTTTTTACAAATCATTTAGAGGGCTGGTTCTTAAAAAAATACTCTGCAGGAAACCAATTAGGCTTAATTTTGAGCACTCAATTTTAATACTTTTTTATGCGATCAATACTGTTTTTTGTTATTCTCCTTTCAACAAAACTATTTGCACAAGTACAAACAATGGGATTGTATTTTAATAATGAAAACTCTTTTAACGGATATACTCTAATTGCGCCCACAAGTAATAAAAACACCTACTTAATTGATAATTGTGGTAACCAAGTTCATAAATGGGAAAGCGATTTTAGTGCTGGCTTAGTGGCTTATTTATTAGAAGATGGTGACCTATTGAGAACTAGAAGATATGGCAGCGGAACGTTTAATGGAGGAGGAATTGGAGGAGGAGTTGAAAAATTAGATTGGAATGGAGACGTTGTTTGGGAATTCGAATACCACCAAGATTCTGCTTACCACCAACACCACGATGTTGAGTACTTACCCAATGGAAATGTTTTAATGATAGCATGGGAATGGAAAAATGGGGAAGACGCTATAGAAAACGGTAGAAGACCCGATTTAATACCTAGCAAAAATGAAATATGGCCTGATCATATAATTGAGGTTAAACCATTTGGAACAAGCGGTGGCGAAATAGTTTGGGAATGGCACTTGTGGGATCATTTAGTGCAAGATTATGATGAAACCAAACTTAATTACGGGGTCGTAAGTGAACATCCTGAATTACTTAACATAAACTTTGATAGAGATATTGATAGCCCAAATAACATTTCTGCAGACTGGATACATGCCAATGCTGTTGCTTACAACGAAAAGCTAGATCAAATTGCTATTAGCTGTAAACACTTAAGAGAAATTTGGATTATTGATCATAGCACAACTACCGAAGAAGCTGCAAGCCATTCAGGAGGGAACTCTGGTAAAGGAGGAGATTTTTTGTACCGTTGGGGAAACCCAAGAGCATATGACAGGGGTACAATAAGCGATCAGCAGTTATTTGACCAGCACGATATTCATTGGATACCAGATAGTTTAAAGGATGGAGGAAAACTGATGGTATACAATAATGGAACTTTTAGGCCAGGCGGTAATACATCAACAGTTGACATAATAAATCCTCCTATAAATTCTTTAGGTTTATATGATATTCAAGCCAACACTGCATTTGGACCAACTTCATTCGATTGGACTTATGCAGATACTCAAAACCCTGAAACTTTTTTTTCAAAAACAGTATCTGGAGCTCAACGTTTACCTAACGATAATACTCTTATTTGTGAAGGAGCTAGCGGAGAACTTATTGAGGTAGATTATGAAGGTAACGTTGTTTGGAAATATACAAGCCCCATAAAATTTGCAGGACCAGCTACTCAAGGCAGCCAAATAAACGGAAACGGATTATTTAGAGCATACAGGTATCCTACTAAATATAATGGTTTAAAAGATAAAGAACTTGTGCCTGTTGGTCCAATAGAGTTAGAGCCTTTGCCTTCGAGCTGTGAAATTGTAGATAGTATAGATGATGTAGAAACCCAAATTCATATACTACACTACCCAACAGTAGTTACTTACAACTTTGTTGTTGATGTGTTAGATAATGAAAACTTGCAGCTAGAGATAATAGATGTTAAAGGAAATTTAGTTCAAACAAATAACCTAAGTAAAAATAAAAATAGCATTAATATATATTCTTTATCAAATGGCGTATACTTTTGTAAAGTAATTAATAAATCTAATTCAACATTTGAACCTTTTAAAATTATAAAACAATGAATATAAAATTATCCTTTGTAATTGCTGCTTTTATTATCACAACGAGTGTAATTGCTCAAAATACTGTTGGTTTACTTTCTTATGATCCTGCTAAAGCGTTTGACGGGTATAACATTCACTATCCTCATAATCAATCAACCGTTTTTTTATTAAATAACTGTGGTGAAATTGTGCATAAGTGGGAGGATAGCAGCAATTTTAGACCCGCTAATACCGCATATTTAATGAAGGATGGAAACCTAATTAAAGCAAAAAGAGATGCTGCCATTACAGGAGATGCTATTTGGGCTGGTGGCGGTGGCGAAACCATTGAGATTAGGGATTGGGATAACCAATTACTTTGGACTTACTCTTTAAATGACAGTACAGGAAGATTACATCATGATATAGCACCAATGCCTAATGGTAATATTTTAGCAATTGCATGGGAACATAAATCAAAAGCAGAAGCAATACAAGCCGGAAGAGATACCACAAATTTACCAGATGATGAGTTATGGCCAGAAAGAGTTATTGAAATTGAACCAGATTTAACAAACAGTAATAACGATTTTGAAATTGTGTGGGAATGGAGTGTTTGGGATCATTTAATTCAAGATTTTGATTCTACAAAAGATAATTTTGGAGTGGTTTCAGAACACCCAGAATTAATAAATATAAATTTTGATACTCATGATGGAGATGCAGATTGGTTACACGCAAACTCTATTGATTACAACCCAACTTTAGATCAAATAATGCTAAGCATACCTTATTTTAACGAAATATGGATTATTGATCATAGTACCAGTACCAACCAAGCGACTTCAAATTCTGGAGGGCTATCTGGTAAAGGCGGAGATTTAATGTTTAGGTGGGGAAACCCGATTGCGTTTAACAAAGGAACTGCAAGTGATCAAAAACTATTTTTTCAACATGATGCTCATTGGATGGATGTTGCTTTAAGTAATGGGCATCCTGACAAAGACAAAATAATGGTTTTTAATAATCGTGTAAATGATACTTACTCCTCAGTAAATATTATAAGCCCAATTTTTATTGATTACGAATGGCAATATGATACTGTTTCTGGTGGAACATTTTCTCCTTCAAACTTTGAGTGGACATATACGACTGATCCTCCTGAAAAAATGTTTTCTACAGGATTATCTGGAGCTCAGCGCTTAGAAAATGGCAATACATTAATTTGTGATGGAAGATCTGGTTATACCTTTGAAATTACACCTATAGAAGAGGTTGTTTGGGAATATGAAAACCCAATGATTAGTGGTTCGCCAGTTAGTCAGGGAGACTCAATTGCTGCAAATGCAAACTTAAATTTTAGATTTTACAGATATCCTACAAGTTATGAAGCATTTAGTGGCAAAAACTTAGAAAGTTTAGGCTATATAGAAAACAACCCTGACACTACTTTTTGTAATAATATTTTGAGTGTTAATAGTATTACAAGTGATAATGTTTTTGAAGTATATCCTAACCCAACTGTTGGCAATTTAGCTGTAAAATCTTCCAAAAATAAAATAAACAACATTCATGTTTATGACGTATTAGGCAACCAAGTTTTTTCTAATACATATAACGAATTAACAACCGTGCAATTAAATGATTTAAAGTTTAAGACGGGTATTTATTTACTAAAAATTAATAATACTCTATCTCAGCAAATACTGTTTATTGAAAAATAAATTGTACCGCTTTAAAAATATAATAGTTGTAATAACTATACTTGTTGCATTAGCAATTACAGCTCAAAGTATATTATTAGGTGAGAAAACTTTTGGTGACTCAAGCGAAGTATACACACATTACAATAACTATGTAATTTTTAAAACTTCTTTTTATAATTTAATAGAAGGCAACAGTTTATATGATCTGTATTTAAGCAAGCAGTGGGATTTATATAAATACAGTCCCACATTTGCCTTAATTATGGTGCCTTTTTATCTATTACCAGATGCCGTGGGCTTGTTTTTTTGGAACTTGTTAAACGTCCTTCCTCTCATACTCGGCTTTTTAAAGGTTTCTAATAACAATAAAGATAATTTATGGATAGTTTTAGTAGCAATACTCATTGAAGCTATTACAGCCCTTCAAAACGCACAAAGTAATGGACTAATTGCTGGGATGTTAATTTGGGCATATATCTTTTTGGAGGAGGGTAAAAATACTGGTGCTATAGTATTAATTGTAGCAACAATATTTATTAAACTTTTTGGAGGATTGGCAATAATTTTAGTTCTTTTTTATCCTAATAAACTTAAAACAATCTTACAAAGCATAGTTGTAGGGTTATTATTATTATTAATTCCGTTACCAATTATTGGATGGGAGGAATTTTTATACCAATACCAACAATGGTATTTACTGCTTAAAAATGACCACAGTATCTCTTACGGAATTTCGGTAGTTGGCTTTTTATCAAACTTTTTTGATGTTTACGATTATAAAACACATGTTTTAATTATAGGACTATTTTTGCTAGTTGGATCAATAATAATAGCTTTCAAAAATGAATTAAATTCGAAAACGAAACTCTTTGTTTTGGCAAGTATATTAATATGGGTAGTAATTTTTAATCACAAAGCTGAATCACCAACTTTTATTATTGCTGTTTTAGGATGTTCGCTTTGGTATTTTATTTCAACTAAAAATACATTTAATAATACTTTATACGTTTTAATGATAATTTTCACTGTTTTGTCTCCGACAGACATTTTCCCAAAATTTATTAGAGATGCGTATATTGTACCTTATTACATCAAAGTATTTCCGTGTATACTGATATGGATTACAGTTTCTTTGAAATTATCGAAAATAGAGCCCTTTAAAATGTTAGAAAAGAACGAAATTATAAATTAATTAATTGATTATCAGTTATTTAATAAAATAAATATGTTAATTTATAGATGTGTATTGTATTTGTTTCTTCGTCTCTTAAAAGCTGAGTATCTACCATTAAAGCCTCATCGTACATATACTCGCTCCTATTTTTTAAAATATTCTTAATTTTTGTTCTTTCTTCTAAGAGATGACCTTCATCATCATAAAAAAAGTTAGTAGTTTCTTTTTTTGATTCATCAGAAAGATTTCTCTTCTCAATTTTATAAACCCGGCCAAACTGATCATAAAAATAACGTTTCTCTGATCCGAAACTATTCATTAATAGTTTTGAACCATTAACCAATAGCGAACCAGATTTAGAGTACACCCAATAGTACTTTTTATATTTTTTCCCGATATCATTGTATACGTACCCAACTATTTCAGTCAATGAATCGTAAGAAAGTGTGTCCCAAGAGTAACCCTCTTCATAAACAATTATATCTTTAGTATTAACCGAATCTAACTTTTTTTCTCGGTAATAGGTCTTTCTTGATAATTCATTTTTGTTATAATTGAAAACATACTTAAAGTTTCCTTTAGCATCTCTTCTCTCCTCTTTTACTATATTATTATCTTTATTATAATAATATCTTATTAATGAACTATCAATCTCACTTAATGATTTTTTGTATGTTTCTATTTGACTAACTAGCCTTCCATTTCTATCAAATTCGTAAAGATGAAAAAGATTTGTTTTAATGATAGGATCACCATCTCGTTTGTATGAAACCTCAACTCTAACTGACTTTAAATTGTTTCTGTTTACAAATAATGGATTAAAGTGTGAAAGAGTAGTAAATAAGTAATCGTTTTTGGTGTCCGGGTTTACTGATAGCATTTGAGCACTTACCGGAATTGTAGAAGCACCGAAGAGTAATAATATAAGATAAGTTTTGAGAAGATTCATATCATTTAAAGAGATACGGATAATGATTAAATACGTAAATGTTCCACGTGAAACTATCTACCTAAATGAACCATCAGCACAGAAACATCAGCAGGTGAAACACCACTAATTCTTCCTGCTTGACCTAACGTATTTGGCTTAATTTCTTTTAGTTTCTCTCTTGCCTCAGAAGACAAAGCTTTTAAGGAAGAATAATCAAAATCAGGATGTAGATGAATGTTTTCTAAACGGTTAATTTTCTCGACCCGTTCCATTTCGTTTTTAATATATCCTTCATATTTTAATTTAATTTCGACACTTTCAAAAACTTCTTCAGAGTAATTCTGATCTAAAATAGTTTTAGTTTTTTCACTTTTATCTAACAATGGTTTAATTTCTAAGTTTGGCCTAACAAGCAAAGAATGAATCTTAACTTTTTGTTTAATTGGAGTTGATGTCTGAGAAATTAAATAAGTATTTACTTCATCAGGTGTGACACTAGTATTTCTAATTTCTTTTTCAATTGACGATAAAACTACTTTTTTATCATCAAGTTTGTTCATTCTTTCTTCAGAAGCTAATCCTAATTTAAACCCTTTGGGAGTTAATCTTTGATCGGCATTATCTTGCCTTAATAAAATTCTATATTCAGCTCTTGACGTAAACATTCTATATGGTTCGTCAGTGCCCTTAGTCACTAAGTCGTCTATAAGAACGCCAATATAAGCTTCATTTCTTTTTAAAATAAATGGATCAATACCCTTAATAGAATTGTGCGCATTAATACCAGCCATCAAACCTTGACAAGCTGCTTCTTCATAACCAGTTGTACCATTAATTTGGCCGGCAAAATATAAGCCATTGATACCTTTAGTTTCTAATGTAAGCTTTAGTTGCTGAGGAGGGAAATAATCGTACTCAATAGCATAACCAGGTCTGAAAATCTTAACGTTTTCAAAACCTACTATTTTTCTCATAGCTTCATGTTGAACATCTAATGGTAAACTACTTGAGAAACCATTTACATAAATCTCATGGGTATTCCAACCTTCGGGCTCGATAAACAACTGGTGGCGCTCACGCTCTGAAAATCTATTAATTTTATCTTCTATAGAAGGGCAGTACCTTGGACCAGAGGCTTGAATAGCTCCATTAAACATCGGAGAACGATCAAATCCTGTTTTAAGAACTTCATGTACCTCTTTGTTAGTATATGTTATATAACAACTCCTTTGCTTTGTTAGTGGCTTAGTTTTCGTGTAAGAAAACATATAGGAACACTCATCACCCATTTGTTCTTCCATTAAAGCAAAATTTAATGACCTTCCATCTACACGTGCCGGAGTCCCAGTTTTCATTCTGCCAGCTTTAAATCCATTAGCAACTAACTGCTCAGTTATACCTTTAGAAGACTTTTCTGCCATTCTTCCTCCTCCAAAATTCTTCTCTCCAACATGGATAAGCCCATTCATAAATGTACCACTAGTGAGAATTACAGCCTTAGATTTGAGCTCTAAACCTAAACCAGTTTTAACGCCAACAACTTTATCTTTTTCAATTATAAGTTCTTGAACTACATCCTGCCAAAAGGATAGGTTATTAGTATTCTCTAATATATTTCTCCACTCAAGTGTAAACAGTGTTCTATCATTTTGTGTCCGTGGGCTCCACATTGCCGGTCCTTTAGAACGATTAAGCATTCTAAATTGGATTGCAGAGTTGTCAGCTACAATACCAGATTGACCACCAAGAGCATCAATTTCCCTGACGATTTGTCCCTTAGCCACTCCACCCATTGCGGGGTTACATGACATTTGAGCCATTCGAGTCATATCCATTGTAATTAGCAAAACACTAGATCCAAGATTAGCGGCTGCACAAGCTGCTTCACAACCAGCGTGACCTCCTCCTACAACAATTACATCGTATTTATTATCATTCATATAATACAAATATTATATGTTCCACGTGAAACATAATACAAAAATAAACAATCAGAATAGATTAAGATAATAGTCTTCTTTTTGAGTCATGACTTTTTTATCATCTGTTGTTTTATCGGAATAGCCACACAGATGAAGTAAGCCATGTATTATAATTCTTTTAAACTCTTGTTGATGAGACACTTTGAACGTCTTAGCGTTTTCTCTGACCCTATCTATACTTATAAATATTTCACCAGAAATTACGTTTTCTTCTGTGTAATCAAACGTAATTATATCAGTTAACGTATTGTGATTCAAATACTTAATATTCATTTCAAGCAAATATTTATCATCAACAAGATTAAAATGTAGCTCAGAAATGGAGTGGGATTCAGATAGCGCTGTGCTAATTATCCATGCTTTGAGCCTTTTTGCAGAAACGACAGGAAATTTAGCTTTCCGTATAAAAACTATTTTGCTAATTATAATAAATTTTAAGCATTAAAATATAGCTTTACTACTTTGCCATTTTCTTCAAACTCGAGATCGTCAGCTAAACTTTTCATTAAGAAAATGCCTCTACCAGAAGGTTTGTCGAGATTTTCAGGCGCTGTAGGATCGGGCAAGTTATCGTACTTAAAACCATCACCTTCATCTCTAACAACAAAACACAACCTGTTATCTTCTTTAGCAAATGTTACATAAACATATTTACTCTGATCTTCTTTGTTGCCATGTAAAATACCATTGGTTACAGCTTCTGTCATAGCCATAAGTACGTTACCATAGTGGTCTTCATCAATACTATTTTTTTCAAAAATTTGATCAATTAAACCATCAATCAAATTAATATTTTCCCGCTTGGAAGAAATTTTCATGTCTTGTATCACCTGCTGTTCCATTAATCTATATTGTTTAAATACCTATTTACTTTATTCTTATAAAAGTCTTTTAATTTAGGCGAAGTAAATTGTAAGATTTCGTCTTCTCCCAATTTTTTTAGGTCCTTATACCTCAAAAACTCATCAAGGTTACGTTCTTCTGCAAAATTAGATTCATTAGATTCTCTTTTTTCATCTTTATCTCTTTCTCTCTCAGCTTTTTCAGATTCTAATAAACGTGTAAGTATATCTTTTTGTCTGTTAATGGTTTCCTGAGTTATTTGTCGGTTAACAATGTCTCGTTCGTTTTCCTCCATTAAATCTTCTATTTTTTTAAGATTTGAGCCACCTGGAGTTTTCCCTCCTTCATTATTTAATGAGTTAGACATTTTTTGAAGTTCTCTTCTTATGGCTTCTTGTTCTGCAGCCATTTTAGCGAGCTTCTGGCTGTTACCTGCTTTGGATCCTTCTTGACCACCTTCTTTTTTTCCTCCCTGTTGCTTACCAAGTTCCTCTTTTAACTCTGAAAGTTGCTTACTTAGTTGCTGTTGCATTTTTTTAATAGAACCAGCACTAGGTTTGCCCTTTCCGCCTGGTTTAGAACATGAACCGCTTCCACCTTGTTTTTGTTGAGCTTGTTGCTTTTGCATTTGTTGTATAGCTTCATCAAATAGTAACGCTAAATTGTTTGCATTTGTCATTATTTTTTGTTGCTGAGCAAGTCCTTTACTGTAGGAACGATCTTCAAGTAATTTTAAGGATTTAGCCATGTTAACATTGAGTTCGTTTATTTCTTTGGTTACAATTGGCTCAACTTTAGGTTCTCTTTTACTTAGTGCAAATAAAGAGTCTTTAATCATATCTGCATCATCTCTCAACATTAATTGTTGTTGCACTAATTTTCTGAATTTGGGATCTTTAATGGATGTCTCTGATATATCTTTCATTAACTCTTCCTGACTAAAAGAGAGATCAACTAAGTTTTCAAGGAGTTGCCTCATGTCTTCTAAGTTTTCAGTTTGTGCATCTTCTTGCATTTTTTGCTGAGCTTGTTCCATTTTTTCTGCCAGTTGCTCCATCTTATCTCCAGCATCTTTTTGACTATCAGAAGCACTTTTTTTATCACCTTTACTAATATCCTCTTGAGCTTTTTTCTGGTCTTTTTGAGCATCAGACATTTCTTGCTCACTGTTTTCGGGTAAGTCGTTCTTAAACTCAAGCTCATCATTTAACTGGTTAGCTTTTTCAATATCTTTCTTTAGCTCTTCAGTTTTCTTATTTAGTTCTTCTTGTTTTTTGAGTAGTTCTTCTTTTTTATCCTTATTTGCAGCTTTAGTTTCATCAGCAAGCTTTTTTTGTTCATCAGCAAGCTTTTTAAGCTCGTTTATATTTTCTTGAAGTTTCTGCTCTAACTCTAACTGTTTAAAGAGTTCTAAGGTGCGATCTAAGCTTTGTTCTATCTCTTCATTATTAAACGTAAGATCTTCCATTTTTTCGTCTGTTTCCTTGTTTTTATCAAGCTCCTCCATCATTTTTTGAATGTCTTCCATCATTTGCTTGAGCTCATCATTCAAAACATTTTCCATTAACTCTTGAATTTGTTGTTGCTTTTCAAGTAGTTTTTCATCCATCTCACCAAATTTCTTTTGCTCGTTGAGTGTTTTTTGGCTCTCTTTAGTAAGATCACTTAATTTTTTTTTCAATTCTTTTTGTTTTTCTTTAATTGCATCGAGTTTATTTTTTTCCTCCCAACCAGCTTTTTTCTTTTGAAGCATTTCCTTTCGTAATTTTTCTAAATCTGATTGGATTTTTTTGGCATCAGAAATACTTTCTTCCAAATTATCTTTTACCTTATCATTACTTCTATCCTTATTTTCTTTCAATTGAGACTTAGAAGGAATTTCAAATACTGCAATTTTTGAATTTGTTTTTTTAGAGCCGTTCACGGCATCGTTATCATAAATAGTGAAATAATACTCAAGTTTATCGCCTGCTTGTAAATTAATATTATCAATATTTAACATGTATGAAAACTTGTATGAAGTTGTAGTTTTAGATACAGGTATAACAGAAACTGAATCGCTTACAACAGTATTATTATCATTTCTGATTTTATAATTAAAAAGTAAATTCTTAAAACCGTAGTCATCATTAACTAATCCTGAAAAATATATGTTGGCCAAATTAGTGCTATCGCGCATTTCATTAATCTTAATATTTGGATATTCATCTTTTATAACTTGAACAGCATATTGTATTGAATCAGATGTATTGTGTTCGCCATTAGTTAATAAAAGAGTATAAACTTCACTTTGGAAAAACGTTTTACTTGCTACAAATAATTTTTTATTATTAATGCCCGTTTTATATATAGAATCATTAAAAATTATTGAAGCATCGGTAGTTTTATTTGCTTTAAAACTCCATTTAGCAACTGTGCCTTCTGGAATTAATAAATCGCCTGAACTTGATAAAGTTTCTGGCTTCTTTTTTATATAAGAAGGATAATTTAACGTAACATTAAAATCAACAAGAACAGGTTTAGATAAAACTTCGATTAAGTAATTACCTAATGAGTTTTCACCATCTGATATAACAAATGGAGTATTGGTTCTTAAATTTTGCAATTGATAAGCAAATGTAGATTTAGATAAACCAACCATTTTTTGATCATTATTATTAAATTTAATAAAGAGGTTTTGCGGTAGTACATCACCATTAACACTAATTTTAATTTTAATATTTTCTCCTTCAACAATACTTAAATTTTCATTTTCGAGCGTTATGTTATATGGTAACTCTTTAACAAATTCTTTGTTATAATTAACAATTCGGTTAGTACCATTTTTTAAAATTTTAGGAGAAAATATACCTATAATTAAAAGGAATAATAAGGTAGGAACAAGATATTTTAAAAACTTTTTATTGCTTTTAAAGCTTATTGCGTTAGAAAAATCAAATGGGCTAATTTGAGCAGATTTTTGCTCTATGGAAGCATTTAGTAATTCAAGCGATTCACCTGAAGAATTATTATTTAATTGAATAACATTTAACAAACGATCATCAATTTGTTTAAAATGTTTTCCTACCAAAATTGCTGCTTGCTCTTTTGTTAATGAATCTCCTAACTTATAAAGTTTTAATAAAGGAAAAACGATTAACTTAACAACACATAGTAATACAATTATTACTAAGGTATAAAACAGTATCATACGCGTTAAATACCCAAAATTACCAGCATACTCAAGTAAAATAACGACCAAAAAACTAATCAATGAAATCGATAATGCTATAATTGCGCCCTTAATAAGCTCATTCGTATAGTATTTACGAGTAAACTTATTAAGTTTAAGCAATACGTTTTTATAGGCAGAATTCACCATATACTAAATATACAAAGGGTTTTATTATTACAATGACTGTATTTAGTTTCTTTAACGGTTTAAAAACAAAAAACCCTAAGACTAAAATATAATCTTAGGGTTTAATTTAAAATAAATGATTAATTAATTATCTAACAATTAGCGATTTAAACTGACTAACTGATCCATCAGTTATTATACTTACATTATAAATACCAGATTGTAATTGAGAAATATTTAATTCTAAAACATTATCACCTGATTGTTCAGGTAAAGGAGAATTATAAACCATTTTGCCAACCATATCATAAATAACTAAGCTTTTAGACTTAGAATTTGTTGCAAAAAAATTAACATTTAGTAATCCATTTGTTACTGGATTAGGGTACAAGCTAAGATCTGAAATAGAACTAGAAATTTCGTATATACTTGTAGGTGCAGGAGTAGGTATTTGTATAGACGATGTTAAACAACCAGTACTATTTAAAGCTTCTACACTATATGAAGCTGCTTCATCATAATTGAATGACGCTCCAGTTTCTCCAGGTAGTAAATCTCCGTTTTTAAACCACTGATAAGTAACTCCAGTTTCAATATTATTTATTGCTAATGTATTGGTACTTGTAGTTAATTGAATACTTGGTTGAGCAGGATATTCAATAGTTATTATTTCTTCTGAACCACTTAAACCAACGCAGCCATCAATTGATTGTACTTCTACAGTGTATAAGCCCGGAAGAGTTGTTAATAATGTATCAGTTAACTGTCCCGAAACATTATTAGAATCGTTAAACCAACTATAAGTGGCAAAACCGGGTTGAGTTGTTAACAAAACTGTATCTCCTTCACATACTGTTGTACTAGTAATTGCTGTAATTGAAGGATTAGGTTCTTCTAAAACAGTTATGGTATCAATATCGGTTATAGTATTTGCAATTACTTTATCAAAAGTTAATGTAGCGTACACATTAGGATTAGGACCAGAAGGAATTGCATAAGTGTTTGTTCCTTCTTGAACAATAAATGAAGTTAGCCCCATATCATCGTCATTGGTTAAATCTTTTTCAATTACTTGAAAAACTACTGAGTTATCTTCATCATCAATTTCAACAATATCAGACCAACTAGGAGAAGTTTCATTATCGATAGGTGCTGATTGAGAGCTTCCAAAATCACCTGAAATTATATAATAAAAATCTGGACTACTCAAAGCACAAACGGACTCTTGATCACCAAATGTCCCACACCAATTATTCTCACCATTATCTGATAAAGAAACATTAACTAACCTGTATTTATAAAAATTTTGTACTAGTTCTACCTCATAAGTTCCTGGTTGGTTGTAGGTTACTTCACTTGGGTTTTCATCTGTGCTTGTTTCACCATTACCAAAATCCCAAGAATATTCAATTAAATCACTTCCGTTTGAAGGAACTAATGGAGAAAACGTACTTGTAACTTCACCACAGCCAATATTTGATGTTAAAGTAAATGCATTATTACCAGAGGCATTAGGTAAAACAGTTATGTCATAAGTAAATTGCTCATTTTGAACTTGTGTTCCAATTGGTGTACTTGCAGTTACAGCAGCAGTAACAACTATTGAATAATTACCTGGTATAACCGGTGTACCACATACTTTTGCACATGCTCTTTCCGATGATGGAGGATTTGCACCAGGATAAAATAAATCTGTTGCGGTACCCGTATAATCATAAGAAGTAACACTCATACCTTGCGGTATACCTGATATATTAATTACTCTTGCTTCAGTCATAGTTACGTTGAAACCTTGCGCTTCGAACTCTTCTGGTATGTATAATGTAATTGAAGTTTCATATGGTTCTTGAGCAGTTGCATCTGGCAATGCATTGAGAGGACAAGAGGTCGGAAAAGTAGGTGTTTGCGTGCACGTTAAGTCTATGTCACAAAATGTACATTGTGCGTTATAATTGCTAAGAATAGCAATTGAAAACATAAATGAGAATAATAATTTTTTCATAAAATGAATTTAGTTTCAACTAACGAATATAATTAAAAAGGTAACCTAGAACAATTTTAACTATTTTGAAAATTGCAATAAAACAGAATTTAAATTGGCTACCGTCTTGTTTTTGTTACGTTTTAAGAAGAAAATAGGTTTCAATGTTCGTACATAATAAGGAAAAGGTTTTTTCAGTGTTTCAAAATTACTATCCATTAAATAAAGAGCGTTTATACCTAGTTTATCAACATCTAAAGTTCCAAATTCACCAATAAGTATAGTTTTTTTAACTCCAGTGAAATCTAGTTCAGGTTGTAATTTGTTATTTAACACAAATCCTTTAAAGTTTTTTTCACTAATATTTGACGAGTGCTCACTAAAAAAGTAATATACTGGAGTTAACGTATAATTTTCTGAAAATGCCTTTATAATTTCAGTATTTTCTTTGTTTACTTCTTCTTTTACTTTTTTGGCTTGTTGTGGGTTAATTGCTTTAAGTTTATTTATAGCCTCACTTTTTGAGGATAATCTAATCAATAAAACACCTGTAGAATCAAACTGTCTTGCTAATTCTTTAGCCTTCAATAATTCTTTCTCACTTTTACTTTGTGATTCTTGACAATTTGCCGAAGCAAAAAAAGTAAGTATTAATAAAAGAAAACTGAATATTTTTCTACTTCCTTTTTTTGTATTGATCAATGTCAACTTCATCGAATTCTTTTTTAGGTTTAATTTTTATCCCATTTATTTTTTTCTCCTGCCCATCTAAATAATCTATAGTCATAATTTTTAGGCCCTCTTCATCATAACGAGACCATTGGCCTTCTCTCAATCCACCTACAAATTCACCAACTAACATTTTTTTACCGTTTGTATGATACCATATATGCTTATCTACAGGTATACCATCAATAAAACTTCCTTTAAAGCTTAATTTATTGGTTGATCCATAATAATGTTTCCATTCACCTGTACGTTCACCAGTAATATACTCACCTTCTTGTTTATAATCTCCTTCGTCATAAAGCCATAAGCCTTCTTTTAATCCATCTTCGTATTGACCTTTTAAAATGACTTTTCCGGTATCGTTATATTCAATAATATCTCCGTCTTCCTTTCCGTTTCTAAATTCCTCTTTTCTTTGTATTTCTGAATTATCGTACCACCAAGTCCATGTTCCGTGTGGTCTTTCTTTGGTTCTGTAGGTTCCTTTTTGTTCTTTTTTTCCGTTAGGATGATAATAAATCCATTCGCCAAACTTTAGTCCTTCTTTGTATTTTCCTTTAGCTTTTATGGTTCCATCTGAATAGTAAAATATCCAATCGCCTTCTCGCAAGCCGTTTTCTAATACAATACCTTTTGCTATTAAATTTCCTTTATTATAAATTTCTGTTGATACAATTTCACCATTTTCATTATAATAAGTACTCGATCCTTCTAACACGCCATTGAAGTAATTTTTTATACTTTTTGGTTTAGCATTGGCATAAAACTCTGTTTTAGCTTCTAATCTTTTTGTTTCTTCCGAATCAGTAATTAGTTTACCATTTTCCCACTTTTCTAGGCTAAGTAATTCACCTGTTTTTTCGTACTCTTTAAATATTCCGTTCTTTACTCCATTTACATATCTTCCTTCTTTTTTTATTTTGAAGGATGTTTCGCAAGGTTCGGGACATGGAAAATATTGTATCCACTTTCCTATTTTATTTCCTTCACTATTTTTTCTGTTAATATTATCTCTAGTTTTAATAAATCCGTTGGTATAATTAAGTATACTAATTACATTACCATCAGTATCAAAAACATAAGAGTATCCTGATTTTATGTTATCAACAAAGTGAACTTTTTCAATTAAATTATCAGACTTATAAACATAGCCATAGTTTTGTTTTAATCCTTTTGAATAAAAATATTTGGATGCTATTAATCCATCAGCAGAATAAGATTTTTCCCAACCATCTTTAACGCCATTTTTGTAGTTGATTTCTGTTAGTAAAACACCAAGTTTTGAATAAAATTTCCATAAACTATCGGGTTTTTGATTTTCTCTTTTTCCTTCTGATTTTAATGTTCCGCTTTCATAAAAGTTTTTCCAGACCCCAACCGGAATTCCATTTTTTAAATATCCTTCACTTGCTTTTTCATTGTTTTCGTGATAAAATATTTTGAAGGTTAAGTTGCTGTCTGCATTATTTGAATTTTGATTGTACAAATCAAGTGAAAAAAACAGAAGAAAACACAAATAAATGTTTCTCTTAATCAATATCTTTTTTTTTACCTGCATTAATTATATATTATTTCTTTTTATAAAAGTTAAACTATTACTACTATTATCTTGTCAGTAACCTAAATAAAACAACAACTCAAAGTTTAAAATATTGAATTATAAATTTTTTATAACAATTTTTATGCTAATTGTTAATTATAATATTTTGATTTTCAATGTTTAAGATAGTTTATAAACATGATTAACAATTGTAAATTTAATAAAAAGAGCTAATAACTTATGCGTATGCAAATTGTTCATTACTTATAAAAAAGTGGTTAATTATTTTAGGCTTAAAATTTAGGTTGGTATTAATATATATTCAATGATAAATAATAGCTTAGCTTCCAAAAAAAGATTTTGGCTTTTATGAACAGCTTAAAAAATTTTCGAACAACTAAAACTTAGTATTTTACTTTTAAAAAATCATGCTAGTTGAAACTTTTATATTATTGGGGTCAAATATATCTCCTAAAGCCCTACGATTATTGAATTCTAGAATATTAATAAATCACTTAGTTGGAGAAATTTCTAGTATTTCTGCTCATTATAGTTCAAAGCCATTTGGTTTTGAAAGTAAAAACGATTTTATAAATCAGGTTATATCTGTGAAAACTAACTTATCTCCCATTAAATTATTAGATCAGTTACAAGAAATTGAAAAGAAAGTGGGTAGAAACAAAAAATCTGTAAATCAAACATATGCAGACAGAGAAATTGACTTAGATATTTTAACGTATAATAACGAGAAAATTAATTCAGAAAGATTAAAAATACCGCATCCCTTAATTTTAGAAAGGGAATTTGTTTTAAACCCTCTACTAGAAATATATCCTTACCCATTAAAAACGCTATCGTTTGTCAAGTAAAGTATATTATAAGAATTTAGATGCTTTGAGGGCTATAGCGGCATTAATAGTAGTTTTTTATCATATATGTATACGATTTATTTCGCCTGTTAATAATCCCCACTTGTTTAAAATACTATCGCTAAACAATAACGGTGGCTGGATAGGCGTATATCTTTTTTTCGCCTTAAGTGGTTTTTTAATAACTAAGCTCTTGTTTCTTGAATATGAGCAGCATAATAAAATTAGCCTATATAATTTTTATCTGAGAAGGATATTAAGAATATGGCCTTTGTATTTTTTAAGCTTGTTTATTGGTTTCAAGTTGTATCCTGTATTGGTAGAGTTTGTATATAATAAGACATATGTAGAAACCGCCAATTTTTGGTATTATTTATTTTTTGTTGCCAATTTTGATCACATACTAAATGCAATACCAACTATACCTATTTTAGGGGTACAGTGGAGTGTGTGTATTGAAGAACAATTCTATTTATTTTGGCCATTAGTGATTGTTCTTTTTAGAAAAAAATATTTTTTAGCTGTATTCTCAATTGCACTTTTTTTGTTTTATTTTTTTTCTTCTGGTTTAAGTTACTCTAATATAATTACAGCTTATTATAGTACTATACCAGCATTTATATGTATATCTTTTGGAGCAATTGGAGCCTACTTATTCCATTTTCATAAGAATGGATTAATATCTTTTTTTAAAAAAATAAAAGTTTTTCCAAAATCTGGGTTTTATTTTTTAGGAGGATCACTTATATTATTTAAGCATGAATTGAGTGATGGTAATAAATTAGTTGAAGCAGCACACTTAATCATTTCTTCTTCTATTTTTACTTTTTTTATACTGGATTTAGTATTAAAAATTAACCCCTTATTGAGAATTCATCCTCCTAAATTTTTTATTTTTTTAGGGAAAATAAGCTACGGTATCTATCTGTTACACATGGTACCCATTGTGTTAATAATGACATTTAAGCCAATTATAAATTTACCGGTTTATGTTAATATATTAATTGTTTTGGCAACAACATCAATATTCGCAACTACTAGTTATTATTTACTAGAAAAGCCATTTTTACGATTAAAGAAAAAATATTCTGTGCTTTAAATTAGCATATTTCGTTGCGCATAAACAATGTCTTTAATCATATTTTTTATTTGTTCACTACTTCTAAAAATCATTTCTGGGTTAGAGGGGAAGGGCACAGGTCTATTTCTAATTTTTTTCTTGCTTTCTTTTTTTAAAGCGTTTAAATTACCAATTGCTTTTGCTGAAAAATGTTCAAATACGGTTTCTGAGACTAAAGGAGCGTTTTTAAGTAACTGATTATTGGCATCATAAAATTCTAAACTACCATTTACCTGAGTAGTTTTTAATTGTTGGGTTTCAATAATATCACATTTAATTTCTGCATATTTTTTTACCTTAATATCGTTTCCTGCAGTATCTTTTTCAACGTTACCATTTTTATCAAGTACATAATCCCAACCATCCTCAATAGTATCAACGTCTGTATATTTTTTCTCTCTCATTTGTTCTGGAGAAACCAAAATATTCATCATTCTAAAATTTATTTGGTAATCGTAATTTATGTTTGATTGTTTATTGGTGTGAAACCTTGTCCATTTTTCATTAATATCAGTTAAACTAACTTTTAAAATTTCATCTTCAAAACCTTTTGGCATTATAAGGTTTGTTTCATTTGTCATATTAAAAAGAACGTATGAAATACCTTTAGAATTAGCTTCATTTATTTTTTGATCAACATCTTTATATGTGTTAAAATAGCGTTTTACAGCTTCAAATTCATCTGCGGCTTTCCTGGCATCAAACCTATTATTATTGTTTAATAATTGTATACCTTTTTGATAGTTGTATTCAGCAGCATTTTTTTTAGCCTGTACTAGGTCTTCATTAACGTTTGTAAAAGAAATACCAGAAGGTATGTTTGTTAATGTTTTTACTAAATTTTGCCGAGTTTTAATTTTGGAATAAATATTGAAAATTTGATCCCAATTTTCAGGAGTTCCTTCCTGTTTGAGTATGTTTATACGATCTAAGTCTCTTACTTTAGCAATGTTAAAAGCATCTTCAAGTAAATTCAGTGTTTTAAAATGATCTGGTTTTTTTCGTAGTTTTTTAACCATTTGTTGAATGGCCAAGTCATAATTACCGTTAGTGTAATTTTTTTTCGCACCACATGAAATAACGAATAAAGAAAGAGTTATATAGTAAAAAATCATTTTCATAGTTCCCTGGTTTTTTGTTTTAAAACAAATTCAATAATCAAGCCAAAAGTATCAAATTAACTGGTTTTGAAATAATTTGCCAATACTTAATAGTAATGAAAAGCGATAGTGACAACAATATTTGTATTTTAGATAAATATGAGATGGTTCGCTTCTTTTATCCTACGTTGGAAAGCAATATTATTTACAATTGTTATTGCTATAACAGTATTTATGTTATTTCAATTACCTAAACTAGAAATAGATTATGGTGTTCCAAATTTTTTATCTAAAAATAACGAGGCTTATCAAGATTACGAATACTTTAAATCTGTTTTTGGAAAAGAAAAGCAACTGTATATAATAGGTATTGAAAAAAATCCATTAAATGACAGCGAATTATACAAGCACTGGAAAAGTTTAGGAGATAACTTTAATAAATTGTGGGGTGTAGATAGTGTTGTTTCAGTAGCGCATGGTTTATTTTACTTTCAGAAAGATACCACAGATAAAAAATTAATAATTAAAGATCTTGCCAAAAACCTAACCTCAGCCAAAGAATTAAAAGCAGCTAACGAATTACTTTCTAATTTACCTTTTTATAAAGACAGAATAATAAATTCTAATGGTTCTAATTTGATGTTGGTTGAATTAAAAAATGACGTATTTAATTCAAAACATCGTGATGAGGTTGTGAAACCAATTTTCAGAAATATTGAAGAATTTGAAACTAAAACGGGTGTTAAAATTCATATTTCTGGGTTGCCATATATAAAAACGATAATGAGAGAACTCATTAAAAACGACTTTTTTAAGTTTATTTTAATGGCTTTCGTTATCTGTTTTGGAATGATTTTTTTAATATTTCGTTCTCCTGCCCCAGCACTAGCTTCTTGTATAGTAGTTATAATTGGTTTAGTATGGTGCCTAGGATCTATTGTTTTATTGGGTTCAAAAATTAATGTGTTAACTGGTGTTGTTCCTACATTAGTTATAGTGATTGGTATTCCAAACTGTATATATTTAATAAACTACTTTATAAAAAAGTACGAAATTGCTAAAGATAAAGTTGATGCTTTAAACAAAACAATTAGAGAGGTAGGCCTTGCCACTTTATTAACCAACTTAACAACTTCAATAGGTTTTTTTGCATTTTATATTACCGATAGTGACGGACTAAAAGAATTTGGGCGAATAGCGGGTTTAAACGTATTATTCCTTTTCATTATATCAATAATAACTATTCCTTTCATTTTAAGTGTATACCCGATTAAAAGGAAGTTTCAAGACAAAAAACAGAAAATATGGCTAACTAATTTTTTAAATTGGATATCACTTTCGGTACAAAATAACCGCCCAAAAATTTATTTTGTGGCAAGCTTTTTAATTTTGTTTTCTGCAGTCGGAATAACAAGAATTAAAGTGAGTGGAAACCTAACTGACGATCTACCTAATAATCACAGCATATTTTCAGACATTTCTTGGTTCGAAAATAATTTTGGAGGGATTATCCCCCTAGAACTCTATATAAACACAAAAAAAGAAAATAGAGCAACCAATTACCGTTTTCTAAAAAAGATACAAACCTTATCAGATTCTTTAGCATCAATTCCACAAATTTCTGAACCAATATCTGTTGGTGAAATTATTAAACACGCTAAACAAGGATATTATAATAATGACCCTACCTTTTACCAACCTATAATATCAAACGAACGTCTTTTCATATATCCTTATCTACAACTTAAAGGGGGTAGTGGAAATAGTAATCAATTGTCTTCTTATCTCGATTCTAATAAACAGGTAACTCGAATAAGCTACTTAATGAAAGACTTACCTTCCGAAGAAATGGACAAACTTTCTATTAAGGTTAAAGAAGTTGTAAACCACGTATTTGAAGGCGATGAATATGAAACATCACTAACAGGATCAAGTATAGTATTTTTAAGAGGAACAGAGTTTTTAACTAAAAACCTGGCTCAAAGTATAACATTAGCCATATGTATAATAGGCTTACTAATGGCTTTTCTGTTTAAATCAGCTAAAATGATATTTAATGCATTAATCACTAATTTAATACCACTTGTTTTAACCTTAGGTTTTATGGGCTGGGTTGGAATAAATATTAAGCCGTCTACCATACTTGTATTTAGTATTGCGTTTGGTATAGCTGTAGATGACACCATTCATTTTCTAGCAAAGTATAGAATAGCAATGACAAACTCGCCCAATAAACAAGCTAATATAATTTCTACAATTAAAGATGTTGGGGCAAGTATGTTTTTTACATCAATTGTCTTGTTTTTAGGATTTATAGTTTTCGTTTTCTCAGGTTTTGAAGGAACTAAAGCTTTAGGCATCCTTTTATCATTTAGTTTATTAACAGCCATGTTAGCAAATCTTATATTCTTACCAGCATTACTTTACCCGAAAAATAAAGAAACAAAAAAGTCATGAAAGGAATAATTTTAGCAGGAGGATCAGGCACACGTTTATACCCAATCACATATGCTATTAGTAAGCAAATAATGCCCGTGTATGATAAACCAATGATATATTATCCATTATCTATACTTATGGTTAGTGGCATCAATGAAATTTTAATAATTAGTACACCACAAGATTTACCAGGTTTTGAAAAGCTATTGGAGGATGGATCTAATTTCGGGTGCAAATTTTCATATGCGGTGCAAGAAAAACCAAATGGTTTAGCTCAAGCATTTGTAATAGGAGAAGAGTTTATAGGAAACGATAAAGTCGCTCTTATATTAGGAGATAATATTTTTTATGGCTCAGGAATGTCAAAAAAATTACAAGCATTAAATAACCCTGAAGGAGGAGTTGTTTTTGCTTACCATGTTTCAGATCCTGAGCGATACGGAGTAGTAGAGTTTGATGAAAATAATATTGCAATTTCGTTAGAAGAAAAACCCAATAAACCAAAATCAAACTTTGCAGTACCTGGCTTATATTTTTATGATAATAGCGTAGTTGAAATAGCTAAAAAAATTAAGCCAAGCGCCCGTGGTGAATACGAAATTACCGATGTTAATAAAGAATATTTGAAACAAGGCAAACTTCAAGTTTCCATACTCGACAGAGGAACCGCATGGTTAGACACAGGCACATTTAAGTCTCTAATGCAAGCTTCACAATTTGTTGAGGTAATAGAAGAAAGACAAGGACTTAAAATTGGTTGTATTGAAGAGTGCGCATACAGAATGGGCTTTATTGATAAAACACAATTAAAAAAATTAGCAGAACCACTATTAAAAAGTGGTTATGGAACATACTTAATGAATTTGATAAGTTAAATGAGTCAAGTAAAATCAGATATTTTATCTAGGGTGATTAATAATGTAAAAGAACTTTCTTTTCCTAACAAACCAAATACGTTATATGATCCTATTCATTATTTTTTAGCGCTTCCCAGTAAAAAAATTCGTCCCATTTTAGTTCATCTCATAAATGAGCTTTATACCAACGGTGAATTTTTAAAGGATGCAAAACACTTATCTAATTCAGTTGAACTTTTTCATAATTTCAGTCTAGTACACGATGATATTATGGATGAAGCCGATTTGAGACGGAATCAACAAACGGTACACCATAAATGGAATCTTAATCAAGCAATTTTATCAGGTGATGCTTTATTAATTAAAGCTTATGAAGAGCTGTCTCAGGTAAGTGAAGATATTTTATTACAATCATTAAACTTATTTAATGAATCAAGTAGGTTGGTGTGCGAAGGTCAACAGTATGATATGGATTATGAAACCATTGAAAAAATAAGTGTACATGAATACCTTGAAATGATTCGCTTAAAAACAGCAGTGCTTATTGGTGCAAGCTTACAATTTGGTGCCATATCTGCTCGTTGTTCTGCAAATGAACAAAGAATCTTATATGAGATAGGCGAAGAAATGGGCGTAACTTTTCAAATTCAAGATGATTATTTAGATGTTTTTGGAAATCCTGAAAAATTTGGTAAAACAGTAGGTGGAGACATTTTAAATTCTAAAAAAACAATCTTATACCTTAAAGCACTAGAGCAAACTAAAAATACTAATGACTTTACTTCTCTATACACATCCTCCCATAAAAGCAAAGTAAAAAAAGTAAAAGCTTTGTTCGAATCCTTGCAAATTAATAAACAAATTGAACAAGAAATAGAAACAAGAGTCAACAAAACCAACAAAAAAATAGAGCTATTAACTTTAAAAGAAGATAAAAAAACAGAACTTAAACAGTTTTTCACAAAATTGATGAACCGTCAAAACTAAAATTGTTACCGTTTAGTAAGTTCTAATCACCGTTTACCTTTATGATCAACAATTGAGATTTTCATTAGTTAACTTAATTCACTAAATTATTTATATGAAAAAACTCAACCTATTTTTTTTATCTATAATATTTTCTACTGTTTTATTCTCTCAAACAGAGGCTGAACAACGGTCAATAGAAAATTATTTATCAACACAAAAAACCATTTGGGAGTTAACTTCAGAGGATGTTTCTTCTTTTGTTATCAGCGATAGCTATAAAGACAGTAAAGGGGTTTCTCGTTTTTATCTGCAACAAACTATTGATGGTATAAAAATTGAAAACGCAATCATTGGGCTTCATTTTAATATAGATAATAATGTTTTTCACTCAACTAACAGATTTACAGAGGATGCAAAAAACCTTGTAAATTCTTCTTCAGCAACCATATCTCAAAAAAAAGCGCTAGAAAATAGTTTAGCTGATTTGCAAATAAATAATCTTCCGAAGCTATTAAAAAAGAAATCAGATAAGCAAAAAGCGGTGTTTGAAAAAACAGCCGAGCTTTTTGATAGTCCTACAGTAGAGTTAACTTATATACCATCTAAAAATGGCAATAAATTAATTCTTACGCACAAGGTTTACGTAGTTCCTGCTCAAGGGGATAATTATTGGCTGTACTATATTAACGCTGATACAGGAGCAATAGAAAAAAAGCAGAGCTTAACACTAAACTGTGAGTTTGACACAAATCAATATTCAAGGCCACAAAAATCCCGCGTTTTAAAAGAAAGTCCAGTTCCATCTCCTCAAGCTCCCGCTCCACCCCCCCCAACACCATTAGATGGTTCTTCGTATAGAGTTTATGCAATCCCTACAGAAAGTCCAAACCATGGCCCACATGAGTTAATTACAGAACCAGGAGATCAACTTTTCTCTCCTTTTGGTTGGCATGACATTAATGGAAGTCCAGGACCAGAATACACTATAACAAGAGGAAATAATGTACACGCATTTAATTCAAGGGCAGATAATACTACTAGTTTAGGTGATGAGCCGAATGGTGGATCTAGCTTAAATTTTGATTTCCCATATACAGGTTCTGCATCATCACAAGATTATTTAGATGCTGCAACAGTGAATCTCTTTTACATGAACAACATTATGCATGATGTATCTGCTCGTTATGGCTTTACTTCAGCTTCTGGTGCTTTTCAGCAAAACACCTATGGGCAAGGAGGAATAGGAGGAGACCCTGTAATTGCAAGAGTTCAAAGTGGGGCTAATATTGGTAATACGAACAATGCAAACATGTCTACCCCAGCAGATGGAGGCGACCCTACTATGAACATGTATATTTGGATTAGCAATGGTGGTTTAGTAAATGTTACCCAGCCCTCTCAATTAGTGGGTAGTTATGCATCAACTGGCTCTGCAACAGGAGCAGATCCTTGGGGAGCCGAAATCACCAATACGCCAGTTACTGCCGAGGTTGAAATTATTCAAGACGCAGTAGCTAACCCTTCTTTTACTGATGGATGTGAGAACATATCAAACTCACTAAATGGTAAAATAGCATTAATTGATCGTGGAGGATGTGAATTTGGTTATAAAGCTCTTCAAGCGCAGCAAGCAGGAGCTGTAGGTTGCATTATTTGTAATTTTGAAGACGGCTTAATTGGTATGGCGCCTGGAGCATCGGGTAATCAAGTAAATATCCCAACAGTTTTTATGGGTAAAACTGATTGTGATGCACTAAGACAGTTTGCAGGGAATGGATTAGAAATTAGCTTTCAAGATGCTGGTGCACCCGATACACTAGATAGCGATTTTGATAATGGAGTAATTGCTCATGAATATGCTCACGGTATTTCAAATAGATTAACTGGTGGCCCAAGCGCTGCAACGTGTTTGGTAAACGATGAGCAAATGGGTGAAGGCTGGAGCGATTTTTTCGCGTATGCCCTAACAGCAAAATCAACCGATAGTGGCTCAATGGCTAGAGGTATTGGTACGTATTCAGACGGGCAGAGTGTTAGTGGAGTAGGTATAAGAAGGTATCCTTACTCTACAGATATGTCAATTAGCCCGTTAACCTATGGTGATGTAGCTTCAAATACAGCAGTGCATGCTGTTGGAGAAATATGGGCAGATGTTTTGTGGGATTTGTTTTGGGCTCTTACAGATCAATATGGTTTTGATGAAGATATTTATAATGGTTCTGGAGGAAATAACCTCGCAATTGAACTTGTTATGGAAGGAATGAAGCTTCAGCCTTGTTCTCCGGGTATGTTAGATGGTAGGGATGCCATAATAGCCGCTGATGCTCAATTAAACGGAGGAGTAAACAAGTGTTTAATACAAGAAGTATTTGCTAGAAGAGGAATGGGCTTAAGTGCTTCTCAGGGATCTTCTAGTAGTGCAACAGATCAAGTTGAAGCTTTTGATACAGATCCATTATGTAATCCTGAATTAGTAATTGAAAAAACAGTTACCGAAATAATTAGTGCTGGCGATGTTGTTGATGTTACTTTAGTTATCAAAAACTTTACTGGTGAAACAAAAAATACTGTAATTGCTGTAGATACAATTCCTAACGGATTAACATATGTTTCTAATTCTGCAAACATTACATCAACTCAAAATGGAAATAAGTTGGAGTTCAGTTTAGGAAATATGGCTTTTTTAGATGAGGTAACGATAACCTATCAAATGAATAGTGATCCTACAATTTGGTCAACCTCATTTTTTCAAGATCAGGTTGATGGTCAATCTCTTAATAAATGGGAACCAGTATTTGATGCAGGAGGAGGTTTTTACGAGTGGGTGCAAAGTATAGATCAATCAATTAGTGCACCTAACTCTTGGTTTTCAACTGATGTGGCAGAAGAAAGCCGTCAAACAATAAAAACAATAAACCCTATCACAATCCCTTCTGGACAAGCCTCATTAAAGTTTTGGCACTTATTTAATACAGAAGCCGGTTTTGATGGTGGAACCGTTGATATATCTACCGATGCTATACAATGGACATCCCTAAAAGACAAAATTTTCAAAAATCCGTACGTAGGAGAATTAGATTACGGAACGTTTGTAACCCCTAACGTAAGTGCATACTATGGTAACAGTAATGGTTGGTTGGCGTCTTATATCGATTTAAGTGACTACACAGGACAAAATGTTTATTTCCGTTTCCGTTTCGGAACTAATGATGCAACAGGAGGCCTAGGCTGGTATGTAGATGATATAGAGCTACTTGACCTTAGAAATTACAATTCAGGCGCATGTGCTTACTCTTTAGATGGAACAACGGCTTGTGCCATGCCTTCTGAAAGAGGAACATTAATAGAAAGTAACCCACAGTCTGTAGTTTCAACTCCAAAAATTAATAGAGAATTACCATTTATTTTGTATCCAAACCCAGTAGATGAGGTTTTAAATATTCAGTTTTTAGAAACTGATAAAATGTTAGACATTTCTATTTTATCGGTCGATGGCCGTTTAGTAGAGCAATCAACAACAAACACTTCAAATAATACTTTATCTGCATTTGACGTTTCAGGGCTATCTCCTGGTACGTATTTTATTCAGGTTAAAACAGAAGATTCCGTTATTACTGAGAAGTGGGTTAAGAAATAATTTTTTGACCCTTCCCATTCACTAACTGTGTATGACTTTCTACACAGTTTCATCAATATAAAATAGCTAACTCGTTTTAAATGAGTTAGTTATTTTTTTGGTCTGTATTTTGGATGTTAGAACATAAATTATTTATTATGAAAAAGATTAAAGTTATTTTATCCTCCGCATTTTTATCATTAATGTTTATTTCAGCCACAGCTACTAACGGAATTCCAAAAACCCAGTATGTAAAAATACCTGACAATGCTTCACAAGAAAACATTGATCGCGCAACAGAACTAGACAAAAAGATGCAAGAGTTTAATACGAGACTAGAAAGTAATACAGTCTCTAAAACAGAAAAAAAAGTCATCAAATCAGAATTAAGAGATATTAAAGACGAAATAAAAAGTATGGATGGTTTTGGTATTTACATTGGCGGTGGTACTTTACTGCTAATAATATTGTTAATTATTCTGCTGTAAAATAATACTTATTAAAAACTAGCCTCGTATAATAAGTTATGTAAACTAACTATGCGAGGTTTTTCTAATTGTAAAATTGGTAACTACTCTAATTTGTAAGGAATATATCTATTCCAGTGTTTAACAATTATTTCATGAATTTCATCAGAAGGCTTGAGAAGGATTAGTAGAGTGCCAAATATTAGTGAATACAATGAGGTATTAGCAAACACATCTATATAAATATTTCCTGAGCTTATTTTAATAAAAAAGCTAAATAAAAAGGGAGGAATGATACAGGTTAACATTTTAAGAATACTTTTTAATGTGTAAGGCCACATGTTCATTTTATATTTAACAAATAACGTTCTCATGGTATTAAATAATAAAAGTGTTATCCCAGTTGCAAAAGCCGCTCCAATTAATCCGTGTGAGGGAATAAGAATCCAGTTCAACGATGCAGTAATACCAATAAGTAGCACTCCAGAGTATAAATTAAATCTGTAATATTTACTTAATCCAATAATTTGAGCATTTGTACCTGTTAAAGAGTCAAAGAATCTACCTAATCCTAAAAATAGCATTACATATTTTATGTCACTGTAGCCTTCAGGTAGTATTTGTATATATGAAGAAATATTTACCCATATAATTAGAAACACAAAGCCAGCGCTAACACCCATATTTACACATGATTTTTTATATATACTGTTGAGAGGTTTAAAATCTTTCCGCTTAATCTGGTATGAAATGACCGGTGATGCAATAACAGTTAAAGATCTTCCAGGCACGGTTATAACATTGCTTAAATAATAGGCTATTGAGTAAACAGCAATAGGAGCAGTACCTAGTAATGATGCTATCATAAGCTGATCAATACTAGACACAATCATTCCAATATAACCAGTAGCAATAGCGAACAAACTATAATTTATCATAACTTTTTTTAATTTCCTACTAATCTTAGGTAAAGTGAAGGACAGTTTTATCTGTTTTAAATAAATACCATAAATTATTAGGCCAAATAACTGAATGAAATAACTGAATGTTAACAGCCAGATAAAACCATTAAAATCAATGACTTCGTAAAAATAGAGGAGGACTTGAATGAGCCAAATGAACCTCAAACCAATATGTAAAAAAAATGAGGAAACGACCGTTTTAAGTAAAATAAAGAAGTAGTTGTTTAGTATGTTACAATAAAGCAGTCCAAAAGAGGCTAAAATCACAAACCAAAAATAGTCAACTATTAATGGAGATTTATCTGCATAAGACGAAAAAATTAATGGCTGAAAAACATAGCTTAGGACACATAATATAAAAAAGCCAACTAATCCTATAGTTAGTATTAATGATAGAAATCCTTGATGTTTTTTATCTTTTGATTTAAAAAAAGGAAAAAACCTGAGCAATAAAGATGTTGATCCTAATGTTGAAAAATTTGCTGCTATTGTTGCAAGGGTTATAATTATTCCTCTCAACCCTAATTCTTCTTTACTAAGCATGTTAGGGAATAATATGCTCATATTTAAAAACCCTAAACCAATTCCAAAATAATCGATTATGGTGTTTTTTATAGTTTGTGATTTTATGGTTGACATATTTAAACTAATGCTAATAAAATTTACTTATTTTAATGAGATAAACAATGTTTACTATATTTTTGGATAAATGAAAAAAACAATAATAAAGCTCATCTCTAAGTTTTCTATAACAAGGTACATTTTAACCTTGTTTTTTTTATCAAAAAACTACCTAAAAGAAAGTGGGTGGAACAAAAGTGTGATTAAAATGATGCCTGTAGACGCTGCTGGAAATCCAATTCCATGGTTTACAATTTCAGCTATTGAATTCCTTAAGGACAGATTGACTAAAGAGTTGTCAGTATTTGAATATGGCAGTGGGAACTCGACTATATGGCTATCAGGTAAAATCAAGAATATTGTTTCTGTAGAACACGATGAAAAATGGTTTGAAAACGTAAAATACTTATTTAGAGCATTAAACAATAACTACGTTGAATCAATCTCGGAAACCTCAGATTTATATGATGTAATAATTATTGATGGCAGAAATCGAGTTGAATGTTCAAAACTTGCTCCGCAAAAACTAACTCCCACAGGTGTTATAATTTGGGATAATTCTGAGCGGCTACAATATCAAGAAGGAATTAGTGACTTACTTTGTTTAGGGTTTAAAAAAATTGATTTTTACGGGTTACTACCTTGTTATGGTCAGTCAAACACAACTACATTATTATACAGGCAAGAAAATTGCCTTGGAGTTTAAATTTACGTAGGTGAGAACTCATTTATTATGTTGTTAACTTTTTACGTAGTTTTATTTACGATTGCGTTATTTTCAAACCAAAGCCAGCAACCCTTTAAACTTGATAATTTTAATGTACATATTCCTAGTATAATAATCATATGGTAATAGAAGATATAAAAAAGACAATAAGTCATCCCCTAAATCAAAAAAGAAAGCTCAAAAGCTTATTTAATTATTTTATTCTTGGGTTGTATATGAGATTAAATAAAGAAGCAATGTTCATTCACAACTATATTCACGAAACAAAGCTTTTGGTAGGAAAAAAATCGACCAGTTCTCAATTACAGTATTTTAACTCATTAAATGACTTTAGTGAAATGAGTTTTCTGTTGCATTTTTTAAATCATAACGATACATTTGTTGATGTTGGAGCAAATGTTGGAGTTTATACAATACTTGCCGCGGGTGTTTCCAATGCTAAAGTAATAGCTATTGAGCCTTCAAAAGAGACTTTAAGTATTCTAAAAGAAAATATAAAAATCAACAGTCTCTCTAACAAAGTTGAAGTCATTGAAAAAGCCATAGGGGATAAACCTGGCAATGTTCTTTTCACTCAAAATTTAGAGGCGGTTAATAGAATAATTAGAAAAGAAGACTCAAGTGTTTCATCATTTGAAGTAGTAAAAACTACTTTAGATATATTGTTAGAGCAAAAAAATGCAAATTTAATAAAGATTGATGTTGAAGGCTATGAAGTAAATGTTTTAAAAGGATCAAAAGCGGTTCTACTGAACCCAGAATTAAAAGCGATTATAATAGAAACTAACGGTTTGGCTAACAAATATGAACTAAATGAAGCTAGTATATTTAGTTTATTAGATGATGTTGGGTTTATTCCATTCAAATATTTACCATTAGATGGAAGAAAGTTAATTAAACTAAATATTGATAAGGATATCATAGATCATAATACCATCTTTATTAGGGACTTAGAATTTGTCAAAGCAAAATTGAAAAAGGCTAAACTAATAAAGGTGAATGGAATTAATTATTAATTAGTTTTATTGGAGCTATAAAAATTTTATTCGTTTTTTTAAAATGCAAACCCCAATTCTTTTATTATTATTTAATCGACCAGAGATAACAAGGAAGCTATTATCTAGATTAGAGTTAATAAAACCCAGCACAATATATGTTAATATTGATGGTCCTAGAAACGCCCTTGATGAAAAAAAAATCAACAAAGTTAAAGAGTTAATAGCCAATATAAGCTGGGAATGTAAAGTGTTTAAGAAGTATAACCTAAATAATTTGGGTTGTAGAAATTCAGTAATAGCAGCGATTGATTGGCTTTTTGAAAATGAAGAATACGGTATAATATTAGAAGATGATTGTTTGCCACATATTAACTTCTTTGATTACGTTGAGCATAATTTATTGAAATATAAAGACACTCTAAACATATACCAAATAGGTGGTTATAACCCTATTGAAAAGGCAACTAGAAATAAGTTCGAAACTCCTTTTTTCACAAACCTATCTCTTTGTTGGGGTTGGGCTACATGGAAAAGAGCTTGGAATAAATTCGATAGAAATATGAACGATTTAGAAACATTTTCTAAGTCTAAAATTTTTAAATCAACCCTTCCTAATTACTTATCGAGAGTTTATTTAATTGATAAGTTTAGAAAGACCAAAGCAAGAAAGAATGATTCCTGGGCTTATTTTTGGACATACACTATTTTAAAAAACAATGGACTATGTTTAACACCTAATTATAATTTAATTGAAAACATAGGATTTGGATTAGATGCAACTCACACCATAAAAGGGCAATCACAGACCGTAGCTAAAGTATTACCTAAAATACTTGATTCAAATTATGAAAATACTCAAGAAGGAGTTAATCAAAAGATTTTTTATAGAAGTCAAAAGTCCAAATCTAAGCTTTTATTATGGTGTATAAGACTTCGGTTGAATACTTTTATTGGTATCAAAAAATAAACCTCATGCTGTAATCACATATTCTTTTAGAAATTTAAAGACATTAATTAGAAAAGATTTCAACTCCATTTAAAATTTTTTGAATAATACTTAAGGTTAAATAAATGCTTAAAAAAATAAAAAAAAAATTTATATACCCATTAAAATACAGCCACATTAAAAAGTCGGTTAATTGTGAGTCTAGATGGTATGGAAATAATTACGGAGGATTCTACTTAAATCCGCAATTACTAAATGAACAATCTATTGTTTATTCTTTTGGAATAGGCGAAGATATATCTTTTGATAAACAAGTCATACAAGAGCATAAGTGCAAAGTATTTGGTTTTGATCCAACACCTAAATCTATAAATTGGTGTTTAAACAACGACCTTCCTGAAACGTTCAAGTTCCATGAATTTGGTATTTCAAAAAACACAGGTAAGACCAATTTTCACCTTCCTATAAATAGTGAACATGTTTCTGGCAGTTTGGTGCCTCAAAAAAATGTATCTCAAAAAAATACAGTCGAAGTACAGATGAAATCATTTTCAGATATTTGTAAATTGTTAAAGCATAAAAAAATAGCAGTCATAAAAATGGACATCGAAGGATCGGAGTATGATGTAATTGAAAGCATTTTAGAAAAAAGGATACAAATTGATCAAATGGCAATAGAGCTTCACGAGAGATTTTTTGAAAATGGCCGAGCAAAAAGTAAAGCCCTCATAAAAAAGATGAAGAAACACGGGTATGAGATTTTTGCTGTATCTGACTCTTATGAAGAAATCTCATTTATCAATAATAGGAGTTTCAATAACACAAATAACGTTCTTAAGTGAACCTGATGTAACATTTAATGTAAAGTTATTTCTACTGACTTACAAAGTATATTACTGTAGCTAAAGGGGTTTTTGCAAAATGCCAAAAGAGTCAAATTACCTAAAAAAAGGTAATTGAGAAAATCTACTAGATATAAATTTTTATTAGTAATTCCACTATTAAGTATGATTACCTTAATCATAAATTAATTAATATTGCAGATTACATCAATGATTTAGTGATTTTAGAAAAAATTTAGCGTATTATTTATTATGAAAGAAATTTTAAACTTACTAAAGCGAATTTGGATATTAAATTTTTTCAGACGTATCTATAGTGCAACTAAGTATTATAATAGAAAATATGTTCAAATTGTAAAATGGGGTTTTACTTCCAAGGAAGACACTAATTTTACTTATGATTTAACAGGCGATAACTTAGTAAGTCTAGCTCAAAACATAGCGATAGTTACAAAAAAAGATGTCTCGCACATACTGGCATATTTCAAAGAAGTAGAACAGAATAAAGACTTATTTGAACACGTGGTTTTAACTACAGCAAATTCAAAGGAAAAGGTGTTTGCGGATAGCGGAGTCCGTTTTGGAAGGAGGTTAGGTTGGTATGCATTTGCCAGGGCTATAAAACCAAAAGTAATTGTTGAAACTGGTGTCGATAAAGGAATGGGAGCAGTTTTATTATGCGCAGCATTAGAAAAGAACATTTTAGAAGGTTTTTCAGGAAAGTATTATGGAACTGATATAAACTCACGTGCGGGGTATCTTTTGTCTGGAAAATATAAAGAGTTTGGAGAAATTAAATATGGTGATTCGATAAAAACGTTATCAGCCTTTAAAGAAAGTATAGACTTATTTATTAATGATAGCGATCATTCCTCTGAATATGAATATCGTGAATACAATACTATTAAGCCTTTGTTAAATAAAAATTCTGTTATTCTTGGGGATAATTCACACTCAACAGATAAACTTTCATTCTTTTCTTTGGAAAACGATAGGAATTTTTTGTTTTTTAAAGAAAATCCATCCAATCATTGGTATCCAGGTGCGGGAATTGGTATTTCTTTTAATAAAACCAGTTAATAATTACTTTTCAACTCAAAAACGATTAATTATACAGGGTCTAAACTAATGCTCAAAAACCGGATGTTTTACAGAAATCCTAATGAAAATTTTACACATAAACACTTGGGATAGTGGAGGTGCTGCAAATGCTGCAAAAAGAATTTACCGGGCTCAAAAAACGAGTGGGTTGTATTCTTCGTTTTTAGCACTTAAACCTAAGGGGCGTAAAGAATCAGAGATAAGTTACTATGATGATTTTTTAATCAAGAAATATGGGAAACTAATTTCAAAACTAATTTTGTTCTTAAATAAAGCTTACAACCAACTACCCGTAAAATTTAATCGTCAAGTTTTTTTTAATAGGCCAGAAAGTCTACTAAAAGTACATAACCATCCGCTAGTCACAGAAGCTGATATTATACACTTTCATGCTACGGTGAAATTTATTGATATACCAACATTTTTTCAAAACATCAACAAACCAATTGTTTGGACTCTTCACGATATGAATCCATTTAAAGGGGGAATGCATTATACATCTATGATGAATGATAAATTAATTGATTTAGAAAAACGCTTCATCCAAGTTAAAAAACGAGCAGTGCTTAATAAAAACATTCACATTGTTTCACCTTCTAAATGGCTCAAAGAATTATCAGAAGTTAGCGAAGTATTATCGGGTTTTCCTCATAGTAGAATACCTAATTGTATAGATACGGAGTCATTTAATATAAACAATGAACTCCATAAATCACAGGACCCTATCATACTCTTTGTTGCGGAAAATGTTAATGATCCAAGAAAAGGCTTTAAATATTTTTTAGAAGCTTTAGATTACTTAGATGACGATATACAAATTAATGTTCTTGGAAACATAGCACTGAATTCTGACCTCAGTAAACACAAAAACCTTAAATTTTTAGGATATATATCTTCTACAGCTGAGTTAGCCAAGATTTATTCGGCTGCAAGTGTATATGTTATATCTTCAATCGAAGATAACTTACCCAATACTATTGTTGAAAGTCATATTTGCGGTACCCCAGTTGTTGGTTTCAAAACGAGTGGGATTGAGAATATGATAGACCACAAAGTAAATGGAATTTTGGTTGATAACAAGTCGGGTAAAACCTTAGCTAAGGGCATTTTAGATGCTTTGGAGATGAAAAAAGAAGGCAAAATGCTACCTGAAAATATTTCTTTAAATGCAAGGAACTATTATTCAGAGCAAAAGGTAATTGGAGAATATAACAAAGTTTATAAAAAAGCTTTAAGTTAATAGTAGTGGTTGACAATAATTAATTACGGAGTGTTTAATGAGAAACCAAAACCGTTATATTTGTAGCTATGAAAAAAGCAGGATTAGTTATTGGGACATTGATTTTATTATTGGTTCCCTTTTTTGTGTTTTTTGGACCAGCTCTAAAAAACTTTACACTTAACTCTAATGATGATATTTCTGCGAAAATAGTCGTAAAAGAGTTTCAAGAGTCCCCGAAAAAAAAGAGAAAACAAAACACTTGGTCTAGTTCTATTTTTTCAGGCACACCAACAGGTTTATTAGGCCATGGTAGTAATAATAATCTTATTTATTCTTTAAATACAAGAAGCATATTATTTCTCGGGTTTGATTATCCGTTAGGTACGTTTCTCATGTTGTGTATACTAACATTTACATCGTTACTAGTTTTTAAAATAGAACCCTTGCTGGCTATAGTCGGTTCATTACTTGTCGCATTTAATGTTAATTATATAGTGCTTACTGAGGCGGGTCATCAAACAAAAATTTGGGTAGTGAGTTGTTTTGCAATGCTAATTATTGGTTTGTTATTATGCTTAAAACGGAAGTTGGTATTGGGTTTTATACTTGTTGCACTAGGTACTTGTCTTGCAATTATGTTTAATCACATTCAAATGGTTTATTACTTAGGTTTAACATTTATTGTTTTTGTAATAACGTATGTAATTTCATTAATAAAAAGCCCTGATTATTCTTTCAAATTTTTGTTTCAAGGCCTTTTTGTTGCATTATTTGCAGCTATTATAGGTGCTGGTGCAAATTTTGCTCAGCTTTATTCATCTAAGACGTTTTCGGAAGATACAATGAGGGGTAAACCCATATTGTCATCAGAAAAAAATGAGAAGCCTTCAAGTAGTAGTCAAGTAGAGGGCCTAGACTGGAATTACGCCATGAGTTGGAGCAATAGTACTCCCGATTTGTTGAGTTTATTTATTCCAAGAATTATGGGAGGATCCTCCAATGAAGAAATCCCCTCAGACAGTGAAACAGCAAAGCTGCTAAAGCAAAATGGTGCCAAAAAGAAAAAGGATGGAACCTATCAAGCACCCATGTATTGGGGTGATATGCCATTTACAAGTGGACCTTACTACCTAGGAATGCTTTCATTGTTTTTATTTGTGCTCTCTTTTTTTGTTATCGAAAAGAAATATTCTTTTAGTTTTTTAGCTGCTATAACTACGATATGTTTAATCTCTTTGGGTAAAAATGCGGAGTTCTTAAACCGACTATTATTTGATAATCTACCCTTGTTCAACAAATTTAGATCACCTAATTCGGTAATGAATATTGTGCCCGCCTTCTTTGCAATACCTGGTTTAATGGCTCTTAATACCATAATACAGTCAAAAGAGAAACCAACCTTTAAAAAACCTGTAGTAATAAGTGCTATAATTGCTGCTGGTATTTGTTTATTAGTATGGTTGTTTGGTCCGCTTTTTCTAACCTTTACAGGTGAACAAGATGCTCGTTACCAAGCAGAAATTATTGATGTGTTTATCAATACTCGAAAAGCAATTATGAAAGCTGATTGTTTAAGGTCATTGTTTTTTACTATCGCTTTAGCACTTGTTATTTATGCCTTTGTTATTAAAAAAATCACTAATAAAAATATGATGTTATGCTTATTATTTGTAATTACATTGGCAGATTTATGGCTAGTAAACAGAAGGTATATTGATGAAGATAGCTGGACGAGGATTAAAAAAACGAACAGTGAATTTGTTAAACGGCCAATAGATCAACAAATACTTAGTCTTGAACCAAAAGGCAGGGGATTTTATAGAGTCTTAGATTTATCTATAAACACATTTAATTCAAATTCAAGTTCTGTATTTCACAATACCATTGGTGGTTATCATGCAGCAAAGCTCCAGAGGTATCAAGATATGATTGATTATCACATTAGCAAGTTTAATATGCCTGTTTTAAATATGTTAAATACAAAATATATTATTGGTCAAAAGCAACAATTGCAAGTTAACAACCAAGCATTGGGTAATGCTTGGTTTGTAAAAGGCGTTAGATATGTTGAAACACCTAATGAGGAAATACGCTCAATGAGTGATTCTAGTTTTAATCCGCAAAATACGGCTATAATTCTCAAAAATGAATTTGAGGATCAACTTAAAGACATTAAAGTTGGTGACGGCAAAGGAGATATTAAATTGAGCTATTATGAACCAGGTTATTTGGAATATACGTCTAATTCCAACTCTAACCAGCTAGCTATATTTTCTGAGGTTTGGTATGGTCCTAATAAAGGTTGGAAAATTTCAATAGATGGTAAACCAACTGAAATGATAAGAGCGAATTATATTTTAAGAGGGTTATCAATACCAAAAGGAACTCACAAAGTAGTTTTTTCCTTTGAACCAGAAGCTAAAGGTGGTTGGATATCTACTTTATGTTCTTCTTTAATTTTACTTTCAATATTTGGCTCTATTGGTTGGAATATAAAATCTGCAATTAGCAAAATAAAGGATTAAATGGTTTCTCCAAAATTATCGGTAATAACAATAGCGTATAATGCCGCAAGCTATATAGAAAACACTATAAAAAGTGTTATTGAGCAGACCTACAAGAACATTGAGTACATAATTATTGATGGTCGATCAACCGATGATACAATGGATATTGTTACCAAATACAAAAACAATATTGACTCAATCGTAAGTGAGCCTGACAAAGGTATTTATGATGCTATGAATAAAGGCCTTCACCAAGCTAAGGGAGATTATGTTCTTTTTATGAATTCAGGGGATCGGTTTTTTTCTGAATCAACGGTTTCTTCTGTTTTTGCAACAGTACAAAATGCTGATGTTTATTATGGAGATATGCAAGTTGTCGATGACTTTAATAATGTAATTGGTCTTAGTAAACATCGGCCGCCAAGAACATTGACTTGGAAAGATTATAGTAGAGGAATGCTTATTTGTCATCAGTCATTTATTGCTAAAAGAACTCTTTGTGTCGATTACGATATATCCTATAAAATATCTTCCGATATAGATTGGAGTATTAAGATTTTAAAAAAAGCAGAAAAAATTCACAATACCGGCATAATAATCTCCAAGTATTTGAATGGAGGCACTTCTTCTCAAAAAAGAATTACAGGGTTAAAAGAAAGATTCAAGATTTATATTCATCATTATGGAATTCTGACTACTTTATTGTCTCATGTTTATATTGTATTTAAGAGCTTAAAAATTAAATAAAGCATTAGGGTTGAGTAAAAAAACAATAATTATAGGCCCCGCCCACCCCTACAGAGGTGGCATTTCAGACACGAATGAGTCTTTATGTACAGCGTTAAACAATTGTGGAGTAAATAGTTCAATAATCACCTTTAAACTTCAGTACCCAAAATTTTTATTTCCAGGAAAAACACAGTTTAGAAAGAATAAACAGAGCCATAAACCGCTAAAAATCGAACGTTTAATTAACACTGTAAATCCTATAAATTGGATTTTAGTTGCTAGAAAAATAAATAAGCTTAATCCCGACTTAGTTATTGTAAGATATTGGTTAAGTTTTTTGGCACCGTGCTTGGGTACAATAGCCAGGTTAATTAATAAAAACACTAAATTAATAGCATTATGTGATAACATAAAACCACATGAAAACAGACTAGGCGATAAGCTTTTCACCAATTATTTCTTAAACTCTTTCAACGGATTCATTACAATGTCAGATAAAGTAAGGGCTGAATTATTATTGTTTTCGATTAAACCTCAACTGACATATCCACACCCCATAAATAGTAACTTAGAAGGAGGGATTGATAAAATTACTGCAAAAAAACATTTAAAATTAAATCCACAAAAAAACTATATTTTATTTTTCGGCTTGGTAAGAAAATATAAAGGCTTAGACTTAACCCTCAAGGCAATTCAATTAATTTCTGAGCAGCTACCTAACACTGATTTAATTATTGCCGGTGAGTTTTACGATAATAAAGATTCGTATATAAGTTATATTAGCACAAACCACCTCACCGACCGAGTTCATATTATAGATCACTTTATTGAAGATAAAGAACTAAAATTTTATTTTTCTGCTTGTGATATAATATCATTAACATATAATAGCGCAAGTCAAAGTGGAATAGCTCCAATGGCAATGCATTTCAACAGACCTATCTTAGCCACTAATGTTGGGGGTTTACCAGAGGTTGTCAAGAACTTCAAAACTGGATATTTATGCAATAAGGACCCACAAGAGATTGCAAATTGTCTTTTAGATTTTTTTCAAAAAAACAGGTTCAAAGAATTCTCTAAAAACATTAAGCATGATAAAAAAAGTTATAGTTGGGATGTGTTTGCAAGAAAAATATTAGTATTCGAAAAATCCTTATGAGACTACTTTTTTGCAGTTATGAAAATTGATGTTGCTTTAAATGGTATTTTAGTTGTATCTGAATTAAAGATATTTTTAATTAACCATTTTTTTGTTTTTCCTTCAGGCAGCACATCCATTGGAGCGGTTACATACTGACAATCTAGTACTTTAAAACCGTTTTTTTCTAAAAGTGTTGTAATCCTTTTTTTTGTATAAATTCTTGCATTGGAAAATCTCTCATGAATGACCCTAGGCAACCAAGAAAAAAAGGGAACTCTATTCCAAGGGAGCAAAGGTAATTTAGCACCATGGGTTTCAAATATCCACCACTTGTTGGGCACAGATACAGCGAGCATTCCACCTTTTTTAAGGGATTCGTAATAGAATTTAATACCGTTTTCATTTGATAAATGTTCTATTACTTCGAAACTAATAATTCGATCAAATTGCTCTGTTGGTTTACTTTCAACTACATCGCTAATTATGTATTTACAATTTACTATATTGTTTTTTTTTTTGTATGCATTAAACTCTTCACTGTACGTATCAGACACTTCTATTCCGACACACTCTTTCATTTTATCAGAAAGCAAAAACATTGAAGCACCATTCCCACATCCAATATCTAATAGTGTACATTTCTTATTAACAAAATCGGGAATATTTTTAACCAAATTAAGTCTCCTAATAACTATTCTATCATCAAAATCGGCTGGCCTACCATTATAGTGTCCATTGTCATTGAAAAGATCTTTCGGGATTCTATCTTTGTATTTCATTTTATTCTTTTAATAACTGCGCATTTTTGCTCTCCTATTTATTATCACCCTAAATTAACCATTATTTTTTTAAAAGTAATAACCCTGTGTTTTTTGAAAAAATGCGAGTTTGCAGAAACTATTTAATAACATCAACCAATTTTTTGGCTAGCGTAGTATGTGTGAACATTCTTAAATTAGTTTCATTTCCATGGTAAATCAACGTACCATTTTCTTTTTTAGTCGCCATACTGTTTTTAAGGTGTTTTTTTATCCCTTGTGTGTCTTTGTAATCAAAGGTGAGTCCTGACTTTGTATATTCAACTAATTGAGCTGCATCGCCCTTGGTTGGCCCGATGTTTAAAATAGATTTTTGAGCTCCAAAATATTCAAATATTTTACTCGTTAAAATGTGTTTTGAGCTTTTCACGTCATTAATAATTAACAACAACACATCTGCCTTCTTTTGAATCCCTCCAATTTGCTTGTGATTAACCTTGGCGTGTATGTTAACTATTTTTTCTAAGCTCAACTTATTTATGCTTTGTTTTACGGAAGGATGTATTTCTCCATACACATCAATTTTACATGTTTTATATAAACTCTCATTCTCATTGTTAAGCTCGTTTAAAGCTTTCCACAAAGCGATTGGGTTTCTCTTCTCATTAATACTACCGGTATACACAACTGACAATAAATTTGTTGGTGTAGTGCCTTCTAATGTATAATCGTCACTATCATACCCATTCGAAATAACTTTTACAGGAGTATTAGTTAACTCTGAAAATTCAGACGCCAGCGTTTTACCTATAGTGGTTATTAAATCTGATTTGTTTAGCACTTGCTTTTCTAACGAATGATGTCTTTTGTTTGCCCAGGTAGTAAGTTTTAAATCTTGATAAAAATCTATTTTTGTCCAAGCATCTCTAAAGTCACTAATCCAATACAAGTTTTTAAATTGTTTTTTGAGGG
Organism: Flavobacteriales bacterium; assembly: GCA_020628935.1. GTDB lineage: Bacteria > Bacteroidota > Bacteroidia > Flavobacteriales_G > JALEGO01 > JAHDEG01. The sequence goes on along the minus strand of JAHDEG010000006.1, from coordinate 167,879 downwards.
ATAAACCTATTAAATGGGTGGAGTTGGGTGCACTACTTGTAATTACGGTAGTAATTTTTTCTTGGCGGATTATTTCTTTTGCTTTTTTGATTGCGTGTTTATTCCAACCTACTCTAGGGTCAGGTATAAATACATTTGAGCGCACCCAATTTACTAAATTATTCAAAAAACTGCTTCCTTCGGTATTAAATGTACCACTGTGAGGCACGGTTTTTCTTCTAAAAAGGGTTTTATATACACTAAAGTAATTGGTGGCTTTTGTTTTATAAACCTTTACCGAGTTGGGTACTTCCTTTTCTGTTGAGTCGTCTAAATACGGATATGATGCGTAATCAGGATCAACAGTTAACACGTGTACTTCAACCCCTTGTTTGGATAAATACTTACTCAGTTTTAGCCAGCGCTGAAAACCAGCACCACCACTCGGAGGCCAATAGTAGGTTATTATTAGTACTTTTTTGATTGCGGCTTATTTAGGAAACATTGCTAACTCAACATCCTCACAAACGGAATGCAATAAAAGCATATGACACTCTTGTACTCTTGGCGTGTCTTTACTTGGTATTTTTATAAGGATATCACATAAACCGTTCATTTTTCCTCCATCCTCATTACTAAACCCTATTATAATCATATTCTGAGCTTTAGCTTGTTCTAATGCTCTTATTATATTTTTTGAATTACCTGAAGTCGATAATGCCACAAGAACATCTCCCTTGTCACAAGCTGCTTTTATCATTCTAGAATATATTTCATCATATGAATAATCATTTGCAACTGCTGTAAGATAGGATGTGTTTACGTGTAATGCCTCTGCATATAATGGATCACGGTCGTAATAATACCTTCCTGATAGTTCTGCTGCAATGTGTTGAGCGTCTGCGGCACTTCCACCGTTTCCGCAAAAAAACACTTTTTTATCGGCTTTAAACGCCTTTATTAAACAGATTGATACATCATTTACATTTTGTATTAAAGTATCATCATCAAGTATCTGTTGCTTAATTGCAATTGATGCTTCCAGGTTATTTTTTAATGTTTCTATCAATGCTGTATACGTTTAACTCGTAAGTTCCTTTTTTTTGAAATACGCAATCATCCTTCCTCCCAAATAAGAAAAAAGTATAATTATAAATACGATGGAGCTAGCTAAGGAGACTTTTTCAGCGAAATAAAAATGTTGAGGTTCAAATTTAAACTCTACCATATGATTTCCTTCTGGTACTAATGCCGCTCTTAAAATATAGTTTGCGTTAAAATAGTCAAATGGCTTATCATCTAAATAGGCATTCCATCCTTCCTCATAAAACACTTCTGAAAAAACAGCCAATGCTTGTGTATTTGACTGGTAAGTATACTTTAAATAATTTGGTTGATATTCGTTTAGATTAATAACAGCGTTGCTATCTTTCATTAAAACTGTTGGTAGCATATTAGCTGTTTCACCGATCAAAACCACTTCGTTTTCTACGTTTATATGGGCTAATTGCTCAAGTGCTTCTGTAGGAGAATTAACCTGCTTATAACTACTTACAAACCATGCGTTGCCTAATGCTTTTTTATTTTTTTGAACTACTTCGCGCCCCAAGGTATCATATTTAATAATGTATTTTGCATTAAGCATATTTACCACTTGTGGTTGTAGTGAGCCTGCTTGTAATCTCTCATTATTTAAATATAGATCAATTACATCTTGATATTTACCCAGTTTTGCTGCATGATATCCTCCCACACTTTTATGAAAATATGAGGTGCGTGCATCATTATCGAGTGGGGTAGTAGTATTAAGTACTCGGTAATATAATGAGGTATCTTTTAATATTTCTAAGTCGGTAGGAGTTGGTGTATATCGTGTGTTAAGTGATTTTTCACTCACGTAGTTATCTGTGTTTAAATACCTAAGGTTTACATTTATTAAGTCGGCTGTAATAAGCACACCAATAAGTATTGCAAATAAATTTAGCTTAATAATTCGTTTTACAAAAAGCCACAAAAAAATGCTTCCTAGTATAATTATTAAAAAAGAACGTATTACATCTGCTTTAAAAATAGCGACTCTTGCATCTACTAAATAGGGGTGCATAGCACTTAAAAATTTAGCCCAATATTCTTCTGGCTTATTTGCGTTAGAAAAATTCATATATGAGTATAGTAAATCTTCATATTCGTTACTTCTATCAAACGTGTTTATCCATGTAGGCATTATGTAGCACACAAGGCAAAAACCAGCAGTTATTAGAAGGCTCCAAAAAAATGCTTTTTTGAACTTGGGGTGAATAGTTTCTAAGTTTTTAGCTATATGACTTAAGCCTAAAGCAGCCATAATGGGCAGTATAAGCTCTGCGTTTACCAATATGGAAGACACTGATCTAAACTTGTTATAAAAGGGAATGTTTTCTATAAAAAACGCTGTAAGCGGCATAAGGTATTTGCCCCAAGCAAGCATTATAGACAACGTTAGGGCTACAATCAAGCTCCATGCAAGGTAATTATCTAATATGAAAAGGCTAAATACAAATAAGAATACAATGAACGCACCAACATAAACTGGCCCTTCGGTAAACGGCTGATTACCGTAATAAGCATCAATTTGACCTACTGGTTTTTTAAACGCTGGGGGAATTTTTTTAAGAACTTTTTTATGATCAATAACCATTGGTTCAGATATTCCTCCCTTATAATTAGGAATCATTAACGTTAGCGTCTCTGTTGCTCCGTAACTCCAGTCTGTTATATACGACCAATCTAGCCCTTCTTTTTTTATTTGTGAGGATGGTTTAGCAAGCCTACCCTCACCACGAATACTCTGTTTAGCATATTTGTAAGAGGAAGAAAACCTGGCGTAATCTGTACCAATAGCAAGTAGTGTTGCACAGCAAACAACCGCTACTCCAATAAAGTAATTTTTAATTTGCTTATTTCTGATGTGATTATAAAATTCAAAAACTACATAAAACAGGATTACTATTGCGAGGTAGTAGGTCATTTGTGGGTGACCAGAACTTAGACTCATGGATAAACCAATACAAGTTAAAAAGAACCCGAGCCAATATTTACTTTTAAATGCATTTACAAACCCTGCAAAAACCAATGGAGAATAAGCTAATGTAATAGCTTTAGAGTTATGACCCGCTTTGAGTATAACAATAAAGTAGGTAGAAAAAGCATATGCAATTGCACAAACTATTGCTAAACGATAATCAACTTTAAAGCTTAACAATAAAATGTAAAAACACAACATTGATATAAAAAGCGCGTAAACAGGATGCTTAAAAACTAAGCCGAGAGATTTAGTAATGTATTGCAACAAATTACCCTTGTAAACAACAGAAATTTGATAGGCTGGCATACCAGAGAACATGTTGTTTGTCCACAGCGCTTCTTCTCCTGTATCTGTTCGGAAATCTCTAAGTTCTTTAGACATTGCTTTAAAGCGCACAATATCAGGCTGATCAATGGTTTTACCCATAAAGGTTGGCCAAGTGAATCCTGCGGTAAGCGCAAAAAAAACTATTAAAGCAATTAAATACTTTAGGTAAGGTTTAAATAAGGATATAAAACCCATACGAAGTGTTTGTTATTTACTTTTTAGAGTCAATTATATCAAAAATCTCATCTAGGTTAGGAGTAATAACCACTTCAATTCTTCTGTTTTTAGCCTTAGCTGCACTGTCTTTACCAGGGTCGACAGGAATAAACTCTCCTTTACCGGCAGGTGTAACTCTTGTAGGGTCAATTCCTTTATCTACTAATAAACGAACAACCGAAGTTGCTCTTAGTACGCTAAGGTCCCAATTATCTTTCATTGATCCTCCCTTAATTTTATCAGTATCTGTATGCCCTTCAACTACTATAGAAATATCTTTTTGGTCTTTTAAAACTTTAGATAAATCTACAAGTGCTTTTTTTCCTTCAGAATCTATATTAGTACTACCACTGGGGAATAAAAGCTTAGCTTCCATAGAAACGTAAATTTTACCATTCTTTTGCTCTACGGTTAATCCTTTATCCTGAAAGCCAAGTAATGCCTCAGAAATTTTTCTTTTTAATGCGTTGGTAGCTTCCTCTTGTTGAGCAATCATTTGTTCTAGCTCTTTTACTCTTTTTTCTCTGTCTTTTAATTCAGAGTTTAAGGTGTTTAACTTAGCTTCTTTTCCGCTAACCTCTCCTTCTAATTTTCTTAAGGCATCTTCTCTTTTTTGCAGTTTAGTTCGTGCAGCATCCAACTCACCAACTAACTTAGTGCTTTGTGCAGCGCTATTTTCTTGTAGCATATTTACTTTATCGAGGAGTTCATCATTTAGCCTATTAATTTTATCGTACTGACTAGTCATTTTTCTTAATGAAATACCGGTTACTGTGGTATCGTGCCTTAAACTTTTAACATCCATTTTTAAGTTGTCAAGCTGAATTTCAAGCTCATTTAACTTTGTTTCTAAATCCTTGTTTTTTTCAATTAAACTCAACCTAGTGCCTTCTGCTTTTTCTGCTCTAAGCTGCATTTCTTCATATTTTCTGGCGGGTACGCACGATGTTAAAGCAGTTGAGACAATTAATAACAGTAAAAAAGTGTTTGAAAGAATTCTCATGGTGATAATTTTAAACCTAATATAAACTAATTATCAAAGTTAAAACTTCTTTTATTTAAGTGAGTAAGCGGTGCAACATTATTTTTTTAGATTAAAATTCTGTATTTTATATTAACAAACTGTTTAAACAACGCTTTAATTTTAATAATTATGCAGTTACTTAATAATAATATTGATTTTGAGTATAACCGGTACGCGCTCTTAGCATTGTTGCAAAGATCCAACCAGTTTTTTAATCATAGAAAGTTGCAGCCAGTAATGAAAAACTTACAAATTAACTATGATAAAATTTTGGCACTTAAACTTGCTTTACAAAACATAGACACTCATAAAAAGAAAGTTCCAATTAAGCTAGACCTAAAAAAAGGTTGGATTTATAGTATGGATGAAAATAGTAATAACAAGAGTATAGATGAGGTTAAACAAGTAATAGATTTTTCATACCCGAAGCTGAAAAAAGTATTATTTAAAGGAAAAAGCTTACAAGAAAATTATTCAAGCGGAATGCAAATATTTCCTGTTGGTATAGAACCCGCATTCACCAAAGAAGGCTATTTATTATTAAGAAATAATTCAAAACAGTTGGTGTACGCTTTTAAATATGAAATGCACTTATTCACACCATCAAATTCTATCACTGCTAATTTTAAAACTACTGTTATTGATGTATTTCAGGTTAGGAGTGGGATCGAAAACACGTATCATAACATTAAATATACGTTAACTAAGAATAATAAGTCTGCTTTACCTTTTCCGGCAACATATGTGGTAGAATCTAAAATATTATTACCTACTTACGCTACATTTTTACCACTTGCGAAAGGTGTTTTAATGAATTACTTATTTGGTAGTAAATATTAAACTAATATTGCAGATAGACCTCAGACAGGTCATAATACTCAAGCGCACCTTCAGGAAAATCACTTACTCTCTTACTCATTAACCGAGTAATTTCATCATAATATATAGGCATTAACGCTCCTTCATTAATGGCTATTTGCTCAGCCTGTGTCAACAACATATTTCTTTGTTCTGTATTTAATTTTTTTAATGCTTGCTCAATTAATAAGTTGAATTGTGAGTTATTAAACCCATAAGGATTTGTAGTGTCTGTTGGCGATGCACTATATAATTCCTTTAAATAGTTTAGCGGATCTGGATACTTAACATTCCAATTCGCCTGCCAAACGGACAGTTTTTTAGAATTCACTTCTTGATTTAACGTTATTTCAGGAGTTGATTTTAAGTTAACTTTAATACCAAGCACTTCGTTTAACATTTTAGCGATATTACCTGCTATTAGCCCTGAACTTTTTCCTTCCGAACTAATATTAAGGGTAACTTCAGGAAATCCAACACCGTTTTTATAACCTGCTAATTCTAAATAGTTTTTTGCAAGTTCGGGGTCAAAATTATATCCTTCTACACTTTCATAAGGGTAGTCACTAAATATAGGCGGGATAATACCATAACTCGCAGGTTTTGCATCGCCAAGTAAAACATATTTTGAGATTTCAGACCTATCAATGGCATTGTTAAAAGCTAATCGTACAAACTTATTTTTAAATATTGGGTCATTATGATTAAAACCATAAAACTGAGTCACTGTAGAGTTAAACACTTGTACTTCTGAAGGAATATTTTGACCTTCAATAGCATCTTCTAGTTCAAAAAAGGCTTTTTTCAATAATTTTAAGGGCAGGTTATACACCAAATCAAGCTTACCTTGCTTAAACATGTTTAGTTCTCTTTTTTTATCATCTAAGAAAAATATTTTAACACTTGACAAATAGGGTAGTTGATTACCTTCTGCATCTGATTTCCAGTAATGTTCGTTAGGAACTAACTCACAAAAAGAATTTAAATCGAACGATTTAATTTTAAACGGACCAGTACCAATGCAAGCTAACCGCCTACTATTTGGAGGTAACCTAAGGAGCTCTTTTGGATAAACCCAACAGCCTGGGTGTGCTAATACATTTAAAAAGCTTGAATTACCATTAATTAATTCTAGTACTAGAGTGGTGTCATTAATTACTTTAATGCCTTCCATTTCTAAGTGCTTAATATCTGATTTTCCTTCCGTTTTTTTATAAAATGCCTTTGCTCCTTTCAGGTTGTTTTCGAAAAGCCAAAACATTTTATTGTTGTAAAGTTTGGTGCAAATGTTTTTATAGGCAAAGGCAATGTCGTAAGCATTTAACGTTCTACCCTTTCCCTTTTTAAAAACCTCATTGTCGTGAAATTTTATGTTATTATTTAGTATAAAAGTATACGTTTTTCCATCCTCACTAATGGTCCATTTTTTAGCTAAACAAGGTTCTGCCTTAAGAGTTTTTTCGTTTAGTTTAACTAATCCTTGGTACATTTGGCCCGCAATTCGTATTGCTTCGCTATTATTTAAATGTAGCGGGAACAGGCTAGTAAAATTACCCGTTTCATTTAACCGAAGAACTCCCCCCTTATTTTTACCGTTATCTAATTTTGTAATTTCTTTGTATTGCTTTTCAGGAACTTCACTAGAAGGCTCTTCTTTGGTAGTTGAACAACTTAAAATTGCACAACTCAAAATTGTAATTATTAAAAACCTTTGAAGCATGCTTCAAAAATATTGTTTTTAGTCGGAATAAACAGAATTAGTGTAGTAGTATTAACAAAAGTCGATTAGTTTATTAGGTTTGTAGTAATAATATTGAATAATATGAACTTTGAAAGCGGTATTGAATTTGCAAAAGCGTTAGATAATAAGGATCGTTTAAAGAAATTTAGAGATGAATTTCTTTTCCCTCAGCACAAAGGAAATAATTGTATTTACTTCACAGGAAACTCATTAGGTTTAATGCCCAAAAGCGCAAGAGAGTTATTTGAACAAGAGTTAAGCGATTGGGCTAAGTATGGTGTGGAAGGGCATTTTGATGCTAAAAACCCTTGGGTGAGTTATCATGAGCCATTTTCAGAATTGTTAACCGATATTGTGGGTGCTAAAAAAGAAGAAATTGTGGTTATGAATACGTTAACTACCAACCTTCATTTGTTAATGGTGAGTTTTTACAATCCTACCCCTAAAAAGTTCAAAATATTGTGTGAGCAGAAACCATTTCCTTCCGATTATTTTGTGTTCGAGTCACAGTTAAAATTTCATGGTTTTTCTAAGGATGGAATTGTTGAGGTTGCGGCTAATGAAAACGGGGTGGTTTCTGATGATAATATTATTGAAGCAATACAAAAAAACAAAGATGAATTAGCCTTAGTGCTTATTGGAGGAGTAAATTATTACACCGGTCAGCGTTTTAATATGCAGAGAATTACTAAAGAAGCAAAAAAACACGGTATAACTGTTGGTTTTGATTTAGCGCATGCAGCTGGAAATGTAGATTTAAATTTACATAATTGGGAGGTTGATTTTGCTGCTTGGTGTTCATATAAATATTTAAATTCTGGCCCAGGTGCAGTTTCTGGAGTATATATTCACAAAAAACATCACAACAATGATAAAATTCAACGGTTCAACGGTTGGTGGGGTCATGAAAAATCATCTCGATTTGAAATGAAAAACGAGTTTGTACCTATAGCAAGTGCTGAAGCATGGCAACAAAGTAATGCACCAGTGTTTAATATGGTAGCACACAGAGCTGCTCTTAATATAGTAAAGGAAGCAGGCATTAAAAATATTTTTGCAAAAAGAGATGTGTTAACGGCTTATACGGAGTTTGTAATAAACGAATCTTCCCCTAAAAATGCTATTAGAATACTTACGCCTACAAAAGTTCAAGAGCGAGGCAGTCAGTTATCTCTCTACATAGAAACGGAAGGTAAGCAACTGTTTGATTACTTAACTAAAAACGGAGTTATAGCTGATTGGAGAGAGCCAAATGTTATTAGAATTGCACCCGCACCTTTATATAACTCTTTTGAGGACAGTTATAATTTTGGTGCAATAATTCGCGAATTTTATAGATCAAAGTAGGGTTTTAACTACTTTGATCTATTTTTTTAACCATAGTTAATATGGTTGCTAAAGCTACGGTTTCTCCGGTTTCATCATAAACATCCACCATAAATTTAACAATACCTTTAGCAATATCGTCTTCAGATCTTTTTTCTTGATCTACTTTTTCCTTAACCGTTAGTTTAACCCCAATTGTCATTCCAGGGTATACAGGTTTGGTAAAACGAGCTTCATCTAAACCATAGTTTAATAAAACAGGTCCTTTTCTTGGGTCAACAAACATACCAGCTGCTTTAGATAATATGTAGTAACCATGAGCAACTTTTCCTTCAAAAATAGTTCCGTCTAAAGAAGTTGCATCAACATGAGCATAAAAATTATCCCCACTAACATTAGCAAAGTTTACAATATCTGCATCGGTTACCGTATGCTTGTGTGTAATATAAGTTTCACCTACATTTAATTCTTCAAAGTGTTTTTGGAAAGGATGTTTTACTGGTTCTGGTTGTTCAGCTCCATACTGGAAAACATTAGTTACGGCTGTCATCATGGTAGGAGAACCTTGAACAGCGGTACGTTGTAAATAATGCATTACGCCTCTTTTTCCTCCCATTTCTTCACCACCACCAGCTCTACCTGGTCCGCCATGAACAAGCATTGGCATTGGGGAGCCATGACCTGTACTTTCTTTAGCACATTCTTCATTCAATACTAAAATACGGCCGTGATGTGTTGCAGCATTTAAGACAAAGTCTCTTGCGATTTTTTTATCATTGGTTACAATAGAGCAACAAAGTGAGCCTTTACCCATTTTAGTTATTTCTACCGCCTCTTCAGTTGTAGAATAAGGGATTAAGGTACTTACTGGTCCGAATGCTTCAACTGTATGTGTTTCTGTTTTATTGAAAGGATCATCGTTTCTAAGTAGGACCGGAGACATGAAAGAACCTTTATTGGCATCAGCACCTTTCACATTAACTAGATCTAGGGTACCGTAAACAATTTCAGAGGCTTTAAGCAGCTCTTGAATTTTTACTTTTACATCCTCTAATTGTGATTTTCCTGCCAAAGCCCCCATTCGAACCCCTTCTGTTTCTGGGTTGCCAATTACTGTTTTTTCTAAACGTTTACCCAATGCAATTTGAACATCTTCTAAAAGATTTTCTGGCACGAGTATTCGTCTAATTGCTGTACATTTTTGTCCACACTTAACAGTTATTTCTTTGGTTACTTCTTTTATGAAAAGGTCAAACTCTGAGGTTCCGGGTTTCGCATCTAAACCAAGCACAGAACTGTTTAATGAATCTGCTTCCATATTAAAAGGAACCGCTTCTTTAATTACACGGTCATGTGCTTTTAGTGCCATTCCTGTACTAGCAGAACCCGTGAAAGTAACTACATCTTGTGAGGTTACATGATCTAAAACACCTCTTGCAGAACCACAAATTAATTGTAAAGATCCTTCAGGTAAAATATTAGAAGCAATAATTTCTTTGACCATTTTTTCGGTTAGGAAGGATGTCACCGTAGCTGGCTTAACAAGCGCAGGAACACCCGCTAAAATGTTTACAGCTATTTTTTCTAACATCCCCCAAATAGGAAAGTTGTATGCATTAATATGAACAGCAATACCTTCTTTAGGTACCATTATATGATGACCAATAAAACTCCCACCCTTTGATAAAGAAGCAGCTTCTCCATCTACATAATAAGTTTCGTTCGGAAACTGTTTTCTAAGGCTTGCATAAGCAAAAAGGTTTCCTATACCCCCTTCAATATCAATCCAAGAATCAACTCGTGTTGCTCCTGTAGCATAACTTAATGGGTAAAACTCTTCTTTTTTACTGTGTAAATACAGTGCTAATGCCTTAAGCATCCTTCCACGTTCGTGAAAAGTCATTTTTCTTAGTGCTGGCCCACCTTGCTTACGCCCATATTGTAAAATATCACCAAAATCTAAACCACTTGTAGTAGCAGTTGCAATTTGTTTACCCGACACCGAATTATAAAGAGCCTGGCCATTGCCATCTCCCGAAATCCATTTTCCTAATACGTAATTATCTAACTTCATGATTTATAATCCCATTTTTTCACGAACTCTACTCAAAACCGGCAAAGCAATTTCTTTTGCTTTTTTTGCTCCTTCTTGTAAAATATCTTCTAATTTATCTGTGTTTTCCATCCAGTAATTATAGTTTTTTCTTGCTTCACTGAATGTATCTAAAATAAGTTGTAATAACTCTTTTTTAGCATGACCATAACCAAAGTTTCCCACCTTATATTTAGCTTCAAGTGCTTGTGTTTGTTCTGTAGTTGCCAACAATTTATAAATAGCAAATACATTACATGTTTCTGGGTTTTTAGGTTCTTCAAGCGGAGTACTATCTGTAATAACACTCATTACTTGTTTTTTTAACTGCTTTTCTGGTAAAAATATATCGATAACATTTTGATACGATTTACTCATTTTTTTACCATCTGTACCTGGTATAAGCATTACATCTTCTCTTATTTTAGATTCAGGAACAATCAATGTTCCTCCATATGTATTGTTAAAACCAGTTGCGATGTCTCTAGTTATTTCTAGGTGTTGCTTTTGATCTTTTCCTACCGGAACTATTTCTGCATCGTACAATAAAATATCTGCCGCCATTAAAACCGGATAGGTAAATAAGCCTGCATTAACATCTGACAAACGATCTGATTTATCTTTAAAAGAGTGCGCATTTGCCAACATTGGAAATGGTGTAAAACAACTTAAATACCAGGTTAACTCACACACCTGAGGTATATCTGATTGACGATAAAAAACATGTTTTTTATGATCAAAACCCAATGCAAGCCATGCAGCAGCAGTTGAATAAGTGTTTTGTTTTATTTTTTCGGCATCTTTTAAAGTTGTAAACGTATGTAGATTGGCTATAAAAAATAAAGCTTCATTATTGCCTTGGTTAGCCATTTCAATTGCTGGTAGAATGGCCCCTAAAACATTACCTAAGTGTGGGTTTCCAGTACTCTGAACTCCTGTTAAAACTCTAGACATGCTCTAAAAATACAAATATTGTACTAGCTCCTAAAAGTTATATACAGTAAATTTATTATTTAGCTTTAGCATAGAACTGTTGTGCACCTTTAATATCTCCTTGTGCTTCTTTTATTTGTCCCACAACTTTAAACATGGGTTTAAAATCACCTTTATATCTAAGACATAATTGAGCTTTTTGTAGTGCTGTTTTGTAATCTTTTTTATTGAAATAACAGATAGATTGAAAGTAGTAAGCTAAAAAATAATTTGGTTTACTTTTGGCCAACGTGTTGTAAGTGCTAATAGCGTTGTCAAATTGTCTTTTATTCAAATAGGCTCTTCCTAGCATATCTAAACCAGTAGGATAATTTTTATAGTATTTTAATGATGTTTTAGCGTACTTTATTGCTTCATCGTTTCTTCCTAACCCAATGCAAGCATTTGCTGTTGCCGCTAGTACAGAACAATTTGTTGGATCAACTTTCAAATAATCTAAAAAGTAAGGTAACGCTAAATTAAACTTGTTTTTTTTGAGCATTTTGTATCCTTCATAATCGTTTTTAGAAGGTCTCTTTATAATCGCACAAATTGGTTTACCATCAACATCAATGGTGTGAATGGTGCCTTTTGGTGGCCAGTGATTATATTTTAGTTGGTGGGGATTTATATAATTATTAATGCTGACATAATATTCCCAATCATGTTGATATCTATCGTAATACCGAGAGTAGCCTGTTCTTATTTGAGGATCATCTTTTAAGTAGTAATTGTAATCACTGTGATTAGACATTGTTTGTATAGTATCATTCTCATTAATAGTGGATTTAATATGATTTTTCAACCATAAAGCTCCTTCTCTAGTTGAGTGATAATAATAATCAAGTTCATATTCAGCATAGGCATTTTCAACTCCACCAAAGGCCTCATTAAAGTATATATACTCGTAAGGGTGGTTTTTTATTATATGCTTGATTGGATGTATTAGTAGGATGGAAAGCGCTGCCCAAGGCAACCATTTTAGGTTTTCAAACTTTTTTTGCACAATTGAAAACAAGCTTCTTATACCTAGTGAACTTAAAACCACAATGGGTGGATAAACAAACAAAACCTGTCTCCATCCTCCGTAAACATTGGAGTTTTTGTATACAATATATGCCAGTGGAAAAACGATGGAAAACAAGAGCAAATAATGCGCTATGTTGTTTCGCCAGGTTTTATCAGTTACTTGTTTAAATAAAAAAACAATAAATCCTAAGAGAATTAAAACAGGAGTTGTTATTAAAATATATTTTGTGAGATAATGTTTAGGTAAGCTTTTAGAATCAACATAGTTTCCTTCAAACAACTGGCTTATTCCAATTGCAAATTTTTCAAAGCCAGCTAGTGCTTCAAAAGGATTTTTCAGCGGGTTAACTAACCCAAATGGCCAAAGTATTAGACCTAAAAAATAACTAGAAACAACAACAATTATTGCGGTAATAATTTGCTTTTTATATTGAAAAATATTTTTTAGCCCACTAGTCGTTAAAACTTTTACAGCTAAGAATAACCCAAGGTAGCCGTACAATAACATTCCACCTATTCGTATGCTGTTGGTAAAAGCTATAGATAAAATCAAAAACAGAATGTCTTTTTTGCTTATGTCTTTAAAGTTTAACAACCATTTAGCCATAAAATAGAGTGACATAATAATACCAAGCGCAAATGGTATATCTTTTGGGTTATTAAATGAATGACCTAATAACCGAGGGCTTAAAAAAGCTAGTATCATAGCGATTATACCAGTTGTATTGTCTTTTAGGAGTCTTCCAAAAAGACCTATGAATACTATTATTATAGCACCTGTTATAGCGTTCAATACATGCCTAAAAAGGTAGTAATCTTCCACGTTTAAAAGCCTTATGCCTGCTTGAGTAATGACATCAAAGGAGGACCCATAAAAATGATCTGGATTATTTCCTCTTGGTTTTAATGCTGCATCTTTTTCTCCTCCCGAGTAAAAATATTCTAGAACGTTTTTCGCTTGTCTAATTTGGATGTTTTCATCTCCAGAAGATGAATAGTCCAAGGACATAAAAACCATTAGAACGGGAAGTACAATTATTAGTGATAAAAATGCTTTTTTCAACATAAAACTGTTTTAAACAATAAATTACTTTAATATTGAGTGGCGTAATTATTTTGAAATCAAATGTATAAAAAAAATTTAGCGATAGTTGTCCCCTGTTTCAATGAGGGAGAAAGACTAAACATAGAAGTTTTTTCAGCCTTTTCGAAAAACAACTTAGGAGTTACAGTTTTTTTTGTAAACGATGGAAGTACGGATAATACATTAGAAATTCTTAAAGCACTTTCAAGCTATTTTGAAAACGTTAGTTTTATCAATCTAGAAGTAAATAAAGGAAAGGCCAATGCTGTTAGAGAGGGCATGTTACATGCATTAGATCTTGGCTTTGAAAAAGTAGGATTTTTAGACGCAGATTTATCAACTGATCTAGAGGAATTAATAGCAATGGCCAAACATGTTGAAGATGTACCTGTGGTTTTCGGCTCCCGAATAAAAAGAATGGGCGCTAAAATTGACCGGAATGGAATTCGGCACTATGGAGGCAGAATAATTGCTACCGGAATAGGAATAGTAACACAACTACCTGTTTATGACTCACAATGTGGTGCGAAAGTTTTTGATGCTACTGTTGTTAAGTCTCTTTTCGAACAACCATTTATAAGCAAATGGTTGTTTGATGTTGAGATTTTGTTACGTTATAAAAATTTGTACGGAGAAAAAGCAGCTTTAGAACAAATTGAGGAATATCCACTAAAAAAATGGCAAGAGGTAGGGGGTTCAAAAATAAAACTAAACGATATAATAAAAGTTCCTTACGAATTATTTAGAATATACAGACATTATAATTAATCATTATTCTTCAAAACATAAAAAGGTCTTTTTCTTAAATTTTTATCCATTCTAGAGATATACTGCCCAATTATTCCAATACACAATAATTGAATTCCACCAATAAACATGGTGCTTATAATTAGAGATGTCCAACCGGTTATGTAACGTTCAAGGTAAAAATAAGAGTACAAAGCATAAAAGATAATAAGTGCAGAAACCCCAAAGAAGAACAAGCCTAAAAAAGTTACTAATCTAATGGGTACATCTGAAAAAGAAGTAATACCATCCATTGCAAACCGAAACATTTTTGAGTAAGAGAAGGATGTTTTTCCGTATTTTCGTTCTTCTCTTACGTATTCAACTTCCGTAGTTTTTAAACCCAACCAAGCAATTTGTCCTCTGATGTATTTATTTTGCTCAGACATATTTTTTAAATGCTCAATTACAGAGCGATCAATCAATCTAAAATCGCCTGTATCAACAGGAATATCAAAAGAGGTAGTTTTTTTTAAAAACCTATAAAAAATAACGGCAGTAGTTTTCTTAAGAAAGGTTTCCCCTTTTCTTTTTGTTCGCTTGGCATTTACAACCTTGTAGCCACTCTTATAATGTGAATATAATTGTTCAATTAATTCGGGAGGGTCTTGCAAATCACCATCCATAATTACAGCGAAATCACCTTTACAATGTTCTAAACCCGCATAAAGGGCAGTTTGATGCCCAAAATTTCTAGTAAAACCTAAAACCTTTATTTGATTGTTTTTTTGAGATCTTTCAGAAAGATATTCGTAAGTACCGTCAGTACTATTATCATCAATAAACAGTATTTCAGAACTATCTGTTAACCCTATTTTGTTAATGGATTGCGTTAAACGAGTAATTAACTCATTTAAGTTTTGCAACTCATTAAAAACAGGTATTATAACAGATATCATCATTTATCTTAGCTTGATTTTCTAAAATATATTTTAATAGGAACACCGTTAAAATCAAACATTTCGCGTATTCTGTTTTCTACATATCTCTTGTAAGCATCTTTTACATATTGTGGTAAATTACAGAAAATCGCAAAAGAAGGATAACCACCAGGTAGCTGAGTAATGTATTTAATATTGATTTGTTTGCCTTTATAAATAGGTGGGCCGTTGTGTTTTAAAAGAGGTAATAGTTCATCGTTAATGGTAGATGTTCTCACTCTTTTTTTTCGGTTAGAGTAAACTCTAGTAGTTTCCTCTAAAACCTTATGAATTCTCTGTTTTTCAAGTACAGATGTAAACACAATAGGGAAATCAGTAAAAGGCGCGGCCCGCTCCCGAATTTTCTCTTCGTATTTTAGTGATGTCATATGGTCTTTTTCAATCAAATCCCACTTATTAACCACTACAACTAAACCCTTATTGTTTTTATGAATGAGGCTTAAAATGTTAACATCTTGGGCTTGTATACCCTCTTGAGCATCAAGCATGAGCACACAAACATCAGAGCGTTCAATAGACCTGATCGTTCTCATTACCGAGTAAAACTCTAAGTCGTCAGTAACCTTTGGTTTTTTTCGAAGTCCTGCAGTATCTACCAAAACAAAATTAAACCCAAAGGCACTATAGGTTTTATCAATAGAATCTCTTGTTGTGCCTGCAGCAGGTGTTACAATAGACCTATCTTTTCCAAGTAAGGTATTGGTTAATGATGATTTTCCAACATTGGGCTTTCCCACAATAGCAAAGCGAGGTAAATCACTATCGTTGGGTTCTGTATGGTTTTCTGGTATGGATTCCGAAATCCTGTCCAGTAATTCACCAGTTCCCGAACCATTAACCGCAGAAATAGAGAACAGTTCTTTAAAACCTAACGAATAAAAATTATTAGCCTCCAACACTCTATTACTATTATCAACTTTGTTAACAACTAAAATCACCGGCTTAGAAGAGCGTCTTAAAATATTCGCCAACTGCTCATCATAATCAGTAATTCCTGTCGATACATCCACCATAAACACGATAATATCGCACTCATCAATAGCCATATTAACTTGCTTGTTAATTTCTCCCTGAAAAACATCTTCGGTTCCGCTTGTAAACCCTCCAGTATCAATTATACTAAACGTTTTATTTCCCCAAATGGTCTCTCCGTAATGCCTATCTCTGGTCACACCGCTTGTACGATCAACAATCGCCTGTTGACTCTCTGTAAGCCTATTAAAAAAAGTAGATTTTCCAACATTTGGTCTTCCTACAACTGCAACAATAAATGACATTTAATATGTTTATGAATTAAAATTATGTGCCTTATCCAGCTATTCGTTTCAAGTATTTAGCTATAAAACTGTTTTCGCTATGTTTTGCTGTAGCTTCCTTTGGTCGCTCATCAAACTCATGCTTAAACAAGTATTCTAGCAAAATAGCTTTACACTGCTATCTGGGGCAAGATTACTGCAAATATCCAAATTGCTTAAGTAGTTTATCATCGTTTCTCCAATTTTTTTGAACTTTCACTGTTAAATCCAAAAATATTTGCTTTTGAAAAAACACTTCTAGGTCTTTTCTAGATTCAATTCCAAGCTTTTTAATCTGACTTCCTCCCTTGCCAATTATAATTCCTTTCTGAGAATCGCGTTCCACAAAAATAATCGCTCTAATTCGTATTATTCTTTCATCCTCTTTAAACTCTTCCACCATTACTTCACAAGAGTATGGTATTTCTTGCATGTAAAGGGTTAGCAAGTGTTTTCTAACAATCTCAGAAACAAAAAATCGTTCGGGCTTATCGGTAAAATCTTCCTTCGAAAAATAAGCGGGCGATTCAGGTAGCGTTTCTTTTATTTTATCAACCAGCTTGTCAATATGCACTTTGTGTAGTGCAGAAATAAACTTAACCTCAGCCTTTGGTAGTTCTTTAGCCCACTTAAGCCTTAAATCTTCAACCTCTTCCTCTTTAAGAAGGTCAGCTTTATTTACGAGTAAAATTATAGGTATTTCTAGTCGCAGTAGTTTGGTTTTAATCTCTTCGTTGTCAATTTTTGTTTGTTCGTTATCTACTACAAACAAAACAACATCAGAGTCGTGAAATGTTTCCAAAACCTTATCCATCATTTTCTCTTGCAAACCATACTTAGCATCTAGTATTCCTGGAGTATCAGAAAACACAATTTGATAGTCCTCCCCGTTTAAAAAACCCATTATACGATGTCTCGTAGTTTGAGCCTTTGGGTTAGTAATAGCTAAACGTTCACCAATTAAAGCATTAATTAATGTCGATTTTCCAACATTTGGCTTTCCTATAATGCTTACAAAACCTGCTTTATGTGCCATAATTAATCAATAAAAAGGCTTTTAAACGATTGTTTCGAAAAAAAGCTATCAAAATTTCCTACAAAGGTACAGATTATCTGTGCACATATAAAAAACAACCATCTTTGTTTGCATTAAATAAACCTCAATTGAACCAATTTTATAACTTTGCGGTTTATTTCAAACCACCAGTGTGTACGAATATATTTCAGGTAAAGTAGATGAACTCACTCCAACCTACGTCATTATTGATGTTTCAGGTGTTGGTTACCTACTAAACATTTCGTTATTTACTTACGAAAAAGCCTTAGCAACTAACTTAAGTAAGTTTTATACCTACTTTGCAGTTAAAGAAGATTCCCAAAAATTGTTTGGTTTTGCCTCTAAAATGGAGAGAGAGTTATTTACGCAACTCATCTCGGTTTCTGGTATTGGCACTAATACTGCCCGATTAGTGTTATCGTCATTATCGCCCGGTGAAATAATAAATGCAATACTTACAGATAACGTACCTGTTATTAAATCGGTAAAGGGAGTTGGCCCCAAAACAGCTCAACGTTTAGTTATTGATCTTAAAGACAAAGTAGTAACATTAGGTGCCGAAGCAGAAATTTTTGAAGGAAAAAGCAATACTTCTCAAGATGAAGCGTTATCTGCATTGATGGCTCTTGGATTTAACAAAATGGTTGCTAATAAAACAATAAGTAAAATTGTTAAAGAAACACCTACAGCATCAGTAGAAGAACTAATAAAAAGAGCACTAAAACAATTATAATTTTTTGGTCCAATATTTAAAATACTCCTGTTTTGTTGCTGTTTTGTTGTTTTCAAAAGCTACTTATGCTCAGTTAGCTATTGATACAAATGAACTCCCCGAAATAGAGCTTCCATTTCCGTTAGAGGATGAAAGTTTTTCCCCTGTTCAAAGCCCAAATGAAGGTGGTTTATATTTAAATACTCCTTCAAACATCAAATCTTCTACAGAGTTTGATGAAAATACGGGTCAGTATATTGTTACTCAAAAAGTGGGTAATAGTATGGATTACAGAAGGCCTGTTTCTATGTCTCTAGATGAATATTTGGATTATGACATGTCAAAATCTTTAGATGACTTTTGGAAACAAAAAAAAGCAGAGGAATTAGAAGCAAAAAAAGAAGAAAAAGGCTTTCGCCCGCAAATAAAGTTAAACAACGAGGTGTTTGACAGAATTTTTGGAAGCGATGTTATAGACATCAAGCCTCAAGGGTCAATTGAGGTTATTCTTGGGTTGCAGAGTTCTAAAACAGAAAACCCAGCCATTCCATTAAAACAACAACGACTAACAACGTTTTTATTTGATCAAAAAATTCAATTTAACTTACTTGGTTCCATTGGCGATAAAATGAAATTAAACCTAAACTTCAATACTGAGGCGATGTTTAATTTTGAAAACTTAACCAAATTAACTTACACAGGCCAAGAAGATGATATTATTCAACTTATTGAATTGGGTAATGTATCTATGCCCTTGCGTAGCTCACTAATTACAGGAAGCCAGACGTTGTTTGGAGTTAAAACAGGATTAAAATTTGGGAAGCTAAATGTAACAACTATACTTTCACAGCAACAAGGTAAAAAAGACGAAATTGAAATTAAAAATGGTTCTCAGGTAAAAGAATTTGAAGTAAAAGCTGATGAGTATGAATTTAATAAACACTTTTTTTTAGATCATTTTTTTAGAGATAAATACGAGCAAGCAGTCGCAAATCCTCCATTAATTAATTCAGAGTTTTACATTACCAAAATTGAAGTATATAAAACACCAAGAAATGTTTTTGATAACACACGTAATATAATCGCATTTCAAGATTTAGGTACTGCAATTACAGATCGTTTACTTAATAGTTCAATAAATGACAACAGTACTAGCGATATCCCACAGTCTAACGCAAACAGCTTATACGGTCAAGTTTCAAACAATCCTGCTGTAAGAGGTTTTTCGGGTGCTGTAGGTGTTTTAAAAGGATTGGGTTTAGAAGACAGAAGAGATTTTTTAACCATCTCGCAAGCCGAAATTTTGCAAGAAGGACAGCATTACACTCTTAATCGTCAACTAGGTTATATTTCATTAAATAACGAAATGCCTGTCGATCAAGCTTTAGCTGTGGCGTTTCAATTTACATACAGAGGTAAAACATACCAGGTAGGTGAATTTTCAACAGATGGTATTGCCGGAGAGCAAGCGCTTATTTTAAAGATGATTAAAAGTGTTGAACTCGACTTTAACGCCCCTATGTGGGATTTAATGATGAAAAACATTTATAGCCTCGGAAATGCGTATCAAGTAAAAAAAGAAGGATTTAGGTTAGATGTTTGGTACCTAGATGCAACCACGGGAGTAGAAATTAATTACTTGCCAGAAGGCTCTGTAAAAGATAGAGCACTTATTCAGGTAATGGGGCTTGATAAACTAACTGTAAACAACCAAAGAGTTGAAACCGGTGATGGAGTCTTCGATTTTTTAAGTGATCCTCCCATAACAATAATGCCAGAACGTGCACGTGTTATTTTCCCAAAACTTGAACCCTTTGGTGATGGTTTAAAAGATGCTTTTTTATCGGGTGAAGAAAGCCTTGCAAACAAATTTGCCTTTGACTCTCTCTATACTACCACCAAGTCACTAGCTCGAGTAAACTATCCTCAAAAGAACCGATTTTACATAAAAGGTGAGTATCAATCAGATGTTAGTTCTGAGTTCTCTTTAGGTGCATTTAATTTACCTGAAGGGTCAGTTTCAGTAACCCAAGGAGGCAATTTACTTACCGAAAATGCCGATTATACAGTAGATTATAATCTCGGACGGGTTAAAATAATTAACCCATCTATTCTTGAAGCGGCAGCCCCTATAAAAATTGCTTTTGAAAGCAATTCGCTATTTGCTGTTCAACAAAAAAGTTTAATTGGCGCCCGTTTTGATTATGAAGTAAATAAAAACCTTCAACTAGGTGGTACCTTAATGAGACTGTCGGAGCGACCCATAACTCAAAAAGTAAATGCGGGGAACGAACCTATAAACAACACAATGTTAGGTGTAGATGTTGCATACAACGATCAGTCACAATTTTTAACCGATTTGATTGATAAAATGCCCTTTTTATCCTCTAAAGGAAAATCACGAATTAATTTTACAGGAGAGTATGCAAAGTTATTTCCTGGTCACTCAAAAGCAATTGGTAAAGACGGTACTTCCTACCTAGATGATTTCGAAGGAAGTTTATCTACTATTGAATTGCGTTCTCAAGCAACATGGCAATTAGCAAGTACACCTCAAGGTCAACCAGGGTTGTTTCCAGAAGGTGAGACATCTTCTAATCTCGCAAATGGTTATGGTAGAGCAAAACTAGCCTGGTATACCATTGACCCATCTATTTTTTACAGAACAAATAACTTAACCCCTGAGGGCATAACCGACCCAGAAATACAATCTAACCACTTCATGCGCCAGGTATATGAGACAGAGGTTTTCCCAAATAAAGATTTAGCTGCAACCCAACAACAACAAGTAGCTATGTTTGATTTAGCTTTTTATCCTAACGAAAGAGGACCATACAATTACGATGTAGATGGTAGAGATACAAGCGGTGTTCAGTACAGTGCAGGTATTAATGATGATGGATCCCTTAAAAACCCTGAAGAGCGTTGGGGAGGAATAATGCGAGAGATTAATACAAACGATTTTGATGCATCAAATGTAGAATACATCCAGTTCTGGTTAATGGATCCTTATGCAGAGGCAGGCACACCAGGTTTTCCTGATGCTGCCACCAATGGTAAGTTATATTTTAACATAGGTAATATTTCGGAAGATATTCTAAGGGATGATCAGCGATTTTTTGAGAATGGGCTAGGTACAACACAACAAGAATCTCAAGACTTAACAGACGATACACTTTCACCATGGGGTAGGGTAATTCCTAATTCTGTACCCTACTTATTAGATGCATTTGATAATAACCCCGAAACTAGAGAATACCAAGATGTTGGTTTAGATGGGTTGGCAAACCAACAAGAAGCAACTTTTTTTCAGCAAGAATACTTAGATCGTATTGAAGCATTATACGGGACAAACTCAGTAGCTTACACACAAGCATTGCAAGATATATCTGCCGATGATTACCACTATTTTTTGGGAGACGATTACGATCAACAAAACCTTGATATATTAGAGCGGTATAAAAATTATAATGGTTTAGAAGGAAACTCACCAACTTCAGAACAGTACAGTGAACTTAATGCTGATGGCTATCCAACAACGGCTTCTACCTTACCAAACTCCGAAGATGTAAATAACGATAAAACCATAAATTATGGTGAAAGCTATTACCAATACGAAGTAGATATTTCTAGTGGATCAATTAACCCTGGTGCGGTTGGTGACAACTACATTTCTAGCGTATATAATGCTCCTGTTGAAACCCCAAGTGGAAGTAAACCTGTAAACTGGTATCAATTCAGAATCCCTGTGAGAGATAAAGATAGAAAAGCCATTGGTGATATTCAAGGGTTGAATTCTGTTCGCTTTATGAGGATGTTCGTAAAAGGATTTAAAGACCCTGTTTTTTTACGTTTTGCAAGATTAGAACTCGTGACTGGGCAATGGAGAAAATATGATGGCGATAACAAAGCAGCGGGTGAATATGTTAGTGAAGATCAGTTTAGTAGTTTTGATATTGGGGCGGTAAATATTGAGGAAAACGCGAGTAAAACACCCGTAAACTACGTGTTACCACCAGATATTGATCGTCAGGTAGATTTAACAACAATTAATCAGCAACGTCAAAATGAGCAGGCACTACAATTAAAAACCTGTGATTTACCAGACGGAGCTTTTCAGGCAGCCTACAGAAACTTTGATTACGATGTTCGTATGTATAATCGCTTACAATTGTACACCCACGGTGAAGCTGTAGAAGGAGAAAGCCTATTACAAGATGACGAGCTTAAGGTGTTTATTAGATTAGGTACTGATTTTGAAAATAATTATTACGAGTACGAATTACCATTAAAAGTAACTGCTCCTGGTTTTTATAACCCAGAAGACGAAAATGCACAGCGACAAGTATGGCCAACACTAAATAATATTGACATAGAGTTTTCAAAGTTGCAAGCGATTAAAACACAACGTAATGTCGAAATTCAAAATAATGCAGCTCTATTTCAAAAAGCGTATTCAAGGCCAGACCCTAACTACCCAGACAATAACATAATAATTGTTGGTAACCCTAACCTAAGCACAGTTAAAACAGTAATGGTGGGTATCAAAAACCCTAAAGATGACAACGTATCAAAATGTGTTGAGGTTTGGTTTAATGAATTGCGTTTAACCGACTTTGATAATGATGGCGGCTGGGCGGCTATAGGTAGATTAGTTACCGATATGCCTGGTTTAGGAACCCTTTCTGTTGCTGGTAGTATGAGTACCCCTGGTTTTGGAAGTATTGATAAGAGAGTTGCAGAGCGCCAACTAGAAACAATACAACAGTTTGATATTTCATTTGAAACAGATCTTGGTCAGTTTTTACCAAAGCCAATAGGCTTATCCGCACCAATGTACTTGGGTTATTCTAAAGGAGTAATTACACCGCGTTTTAACCCGTTAGACCCTGATGTAGAATTAGATGTGTTAACCAATTCACCAATTGCCGATGATGCATATGTAGATTCATTACTTTCTATTGTAAGAGATCAAACCGTTCAAAAAAGTTTTAACCTAACCAATGTTAAACGGCAAAGAACGGGCAGCGCAAAACCGCGGTTTTTTGATATATCAAACTTTACGGCTTCATACGCTTTTACAGAAACCTTTAGGAGCAACTTTACCATTAATAAAGACTTAACAGTTACGCATCAAGCTAATTTAACGTATAGCTTTAACCCTAAGCCAATTAATTTTGAACCCTTTAAAAACGCTAAGTTTTTAAAATCGAAATATTTGAAATTAATAAAAGATATGAATTTGTTTTTAGGACCAAAATCATATGGCTTTAGTACAGATATTGATCGTTTTTATAACGAAAGAATTACACGAAATACAAACCCAGGAATTAGGGCAGAAATACCCCCGTTTTACAATAAAAACTTCAACTGGTTTAGAAGATATAATTTAGCGTACGACATAACAAATAACCTAAAATTTGATTTCAACGCAACCAACACCGCACTTATTGAGGAGCCATACGGAAAGGTTGATCGTAAAGAAGACCCTGATGGATTTAAACTTTGGAAAGACTCTGTTTTTTCTAACATCTCAAAAGGAGGAACAAATACAGATTATAGACACCAATCTAATTTAAACTGGACGGTACCATTAAATAAATTTCCACTTACTAATTGGATGAGTGCTACAGCAAGGTATTCTTCAAGCTATAATTGGCAAAGAGCGCCATTTGCGGCCGACTCCTTAGGGCACACCATACAAAACTCTAATAGCTACCAGGTAAACACCAATCTCAACTTCCTTAACCTATACAATAAGGTACCTTATTTGAAAAAAGTGAAGCAAAAGTTTAGAAAGGCAGAACGCGACAAAAAGAAAAAGAAGAAAACAGTACTTGATAATAAAATTAAAAAAGTAATAGAATCAACCATTGAAGACTCCACCAAAACAAAGAAAGAAATAAGGAAGGAAGAGAAAGAAAAAGATGAAGATAAAATTACAGCTGTAGATAGAGTCGCTAAATTTTTAATGGGCTTTAAAAACGCATCTGTAACGTATAACCAAGATAATGGGTTATTGCTACCTGGGATTAAAAATAAAACAAGTTTAATGGGTATGGATAACAGGTTTAACTCTCCTGGAGTTCCATTTATCTTTGGTTTACAAGATGTAGTTGGTGCCGCTAAAGATGAAGATTTTGCCCCATATGCCGCATCTCAAGGCTGGCTTGTTCAGGGAGTAAACATACCAACTCAGCACACTACAACCAAAACCGAGCAACTTAATTTTAGAGGAAGTATAGAGCCTATAAAAGATTTAAGAATCGATTTAACAGCCAACTCAACTTTTGGTTTTAACACTAATGAATTTTTTAATTGGAACGATTCTATTGGTGGCTTTCAGCAGCAAAGCTATATTGAAACAGGTAACTTTAGTAGGTCTTATATGACTCTTGGCACTGCTTTTGCCAAAATAGATTCTAGCTACAATTCTCAAATTAATAGTGCGTTTTTAGTAAACAGAGAAGTAATTTCTAGCCGACTGGCAGCCGAAAGAGAAGGGTATTCGCCTAGCTATGACCCTAACTCAGGAGTTTTGTCTTCAGATCCAAATTATCAGGCTGGTTATGATGAATCAAACCAAGAGGTTTTAATCCCTGCTTTTTTAGCAGCATACTCTAAAAAAGATCCAAACGAAGTTAAGCTAAACCCATTGAGAAGCTTACCCAGTATTAATTGGAGAATGAATTATACCGGGCTTAAAAAGCTGAAATTCTTTAAAGATAAAGTCAGAAACATTACCATAAGTCATGGGTATAAATCGAGTCTTACATTTGGTTCATATACAAGTAATATTTTATTTACCGAAAACCAAGAAGAAGGTCCAAACGGAACGGTTTATACTGATAGCACAGATTTCAGTAACAACTTTATACCTCGTTATCAAATAAATACAGTAGTTATTTCTGAGCAACTATCTCCACTTATTAAAGTTGATATAACGTTTAAAACAAAAAACAATCTTCAGGCTCGCTTTGAGATTAAAAAAGACAGAACAATTACCCTAAGTATACCCAACACTCAAGTAACAGAAATTAACGGTTTAGAGTTTGTAATAGGGTCTGGTTATGTATTGCCTAAAGTTAAGTTTCCTTTTAAATTACCGGGCGAAAGAAAGCGTGTAACAAGCAGTTTAAATTTAAGAGCAGATTTTTCACTCCGTAACAACCGAACTATTTTAAGAAAAATCATTGAAGGAGAAAACATAGCTTCTGCAGGCCAAAAAGTATACTCTTTAAAAACGGCAGCAGACTATCAATTAACGAGCAAAATTAACGTTCGTTACTTTTTTGATTGGTTAAGCACAACACCTTTTATATCAACATCCTTCCCTACATCAAACCTAAGATCGGGCTTTAGTGTACGATTCACTTTATAAGTAAGTTTGTATTAGCACTCTCAAAAGCGTTTTAGTTGTATTTTTGTATCAGAAACTATGGAAATTAGTAATACAGCCACAACAAAAGAAGGAAAATACTTAGCCTTATTACCCCAACTTGCAGCACTTATTGATGAAAAAGTAAGTGTTACAGTAAATCTATTAAATCTATTTTCTGCTCTAAAAGAAACAATGAATTGGTTTTGGGTAGGATGTTACTATGTATCTGATAACAAGTTGTTATTAGGTGCTTTTCAAGGTCCAACAGCTTGCACAAGAATAGATTTTGGTAAAGGTGTTTGTGGTAAAAGCTGGCAAAAAAGAGAAGTTATTTGCGTAGATGATGTAAATAAATTTGAAGGCCATATTGCTTGTTCTAACCTAACTCAGTCGGAGTTAGTATTGCCCGTTATAGTAAATGATGAAGTTAAAATGGTAATTGATTTAGACTCTGAACAACTGGCTAATTTTAATGAAACAGACGTTTTATACATGAATAAAGTAATTACCATTATTAAAAACCATAAGCTCATAATTGATTAGAACATTTAAAATATTGTTTTCGCAACTAGTAGTATGTTTTTTAGTATTTGCTTGTGCTCAAAGAGTTCCTTTAACAGGAGGGATAAAAGATGAGGTTGCACCAATTATTGTTAGTAGCACTCCTCAAAATTATTCGACTAATTTTTTATCCTCCGAAATACGTGTGAGCTTTGACGAATTTGTGCAATTACTTAGTGAGAAAACAGAGGTTGTTATTTCTCCTCCCATATTTCCTTCTCCAACAATGACTGTTAATGGCAAAACGTTATCACTTAAAAAATTAGACAGTTTAAAAGCGAATACAACATATAGCATCAACTTTGGTAAAGCGGTACAAGATATAACCGAAAGCAATCCTTTAGACAGTAATTTATTTGTTTTTTCAACAGGCGATGTTATTGACACCTTAACAGCAGACGGAAGCGTTAAAGATGCTTTTACAAAAGAACCGATTATCAACTCTTGGGTAATGTTGTATGAACAGTCTGTTTTTACGGATAGCTCACTTTACAAAACATTACCTAGTTACATTACCAAAACAAAAAACACAGGTGGGTTTACCTTTAATAATTTAAAAGAAGGGCAATACCAATTGTTATCTTTAAAGGAGGAAAACAACAACAAAAAATATGATAACCCTTCAGAAGAGGTCGCTTTTTTAAGTAAAGCAATCACAGTACCAGACACCAATTTTTTTGAACTACAAATGTTTAAAGAATTGGTAGAACCTAAACTTGCATTATTGAGTTTTAAAAGCACTAACTATGCATGTTTATCTTTAATTTTTTCAAAGGCTGTTACAAAAATAGAGCTTCCCAAAGTTGATAGTACTGCTTATTATGTTTTACAAAAAGAAGCTTCCGATTCTGCCCAGCTTATTTTTACCGATACTGTCTTGCTACAATCTTTAGACTCAACAATGCTTATTTTAAGTTTTGATGACATTCAAGATACTATTCGGGTTCCTTCACTAACATCTACAGTTGCTCCACCAGTAAATATTAAAAGCAAAACATCCACATATAAACCAACAGCAGCTTTATCGCTAACACTAAATACACCTTTGCTAAGCATCCTACAAGACTCTATTCAAATAATGTCTAGCGACAGTGTAATTATTCCTATTAAAACATTTATTAACCCCGAAAACCCTACCAAACTAGATTTTGAGGCAAATACTGAACCCCTAAACACATACACGATCCAGTTTCTGCCTTCAGCATTAACATCAGTTTATAAACAAATAAATAGAGACACTCTACTCTACACATTTTCTGTTGACGATGATAAAAACTTTGCTAATTTAACTTGGGTTATTCCTGATTCTTCCAATAAAATAATTCAGTTATTAGGCACTAATGATAAAGTGATTGAAGAAAAACTTATGGGCTCAGATACTTTGGCAACATTCGAAGTTGTTCTCCAAGGAAGTTATAGATTACGTTTAATATTTGATGAAAACTACAATGATAAATGGGATGCAGGAAATCTCTTAAAACAAAAGCAAGCAGAAAGGGTTGTTTACTATGCCGACCCTATTGAGCTTCAGGGAGGATTTGATCAAGAAAATAAGTGGATAATTAAAGAAGATGAATAGCACAAAAAAAACCGTTTTACTTGTTAATTTAGGAACACCAAAATCGCCAAGTACAAAAGATGTAAGAGTTTACTTAACAGAGTTTTTGAATGACCCGAGAGTAATAGACACCTCTTGGTTGTTACGAAAATTTTTGGTGAACTTAATTATAGTTCCTTTTAGAGCCCCACAGTCTGCTAAAATTTATAAGGAACTATGGACAAAAGATGGGTCACCATTATTGATTTATGGGGAGGCTGTTCAAAAAAAGTTACAAGCAACACTAAGTAGTGACTATACTGTTGAACTTGCAATGAGGTATCAAGAGCCTTCGTTAGATAAAGTATTAGAACGTATTAGATTAAGCAACCCTAACGAAATAATAGTTTTACCTTTATTTCCTCAGTATGCATCTGCATCTACAGGTTCAGTACTGGAAAAAATTATGAGAATCATGAAAAACTGGTACGTAATACCCAATTTACGTATGATATCTCAGTTTTACGATCACCCAAAATTCACTGATATTTTTGCCAAAATAGGTTTAGCTCACAAACCAGAAAACTATGATCATGTGTTGTTTAGCTTTCATGGTTTACCAGAGCGTCAGGTAGATAAGGTGTATGAAGACGGCTTGTGTACCGACCGAAATTGTCATGAGTCAGTAACCGAAGAAAACAAGTATTGTTACAAGGCTACATGTTTTGAAACAGCAAAGCAAATAGCTGCTAAAATGAATTTAACAGATTACACAGTTTGTTTTCAATCGCGTTTAGGTAAAACACCATGGATTGAGCCTTACTCAGACCAAGAGGTAATTAAACGTGCAAAAATGGGAGATAAAAAACTACTTATGTTTTCCCCAGCATTTATTGCAGACTGTTTAGAAACCACAATTGAAATTGGTGACGAATACCAAGAGCTATTTGAAGAGCATGGTGGCGAAAAAATTCAGCTGGTTGAAAGCTTAAATGACCGAGATGATTGGATAGAGCTTTTAGCAGAATTGGTTCAAAAAAACTAGTTCTCTGACTCTATTTTTTTGGCTTCTCTCCAAAAAACATCCATTTCTTCTAAGCTCATTTTGCTTAATTTCTTTTTTTGCTCGTTGGCTTTGGTTTCTAAGTAGTTAAACCTACGAGTAAATTTTTTATTTGTTTTTTCAAGTGCATTTTCTGGGTCAATATTTAAAAACCGTGCGTAATTTATAAGAGAGAATAATACATCGCCAAACTCGGCTTCTATTTTTGCCTTATTGTTATTATCAACTTCGGCTTGCAGTTCTTGAATTTCTTCAATGCACTTGTCCCAAACTTGCTCTTTATTTTCCCAGTCAAAACCAATGCCTTTTACTTTTTCTTGAATCCGGTTTGCTTTCGTCATTGCCGGTAACGATTTAGGCACACCAGAAAGTACCATTTTATTTCCCTTTCCTTCCTTTAATTTAATTTGCTCCCAGTTGCGCAAAACCTCTTGTTCATCTTTTACTTCAACGTCACCATAAATATGCGGATGCCTGTTAATAAGCTTTTCGCAAACGCCATTTAAAACATCAGTAATGGTGTAGTCGCCTTTTTCAGAAGCTATTTTGCTATAAAAAACAAGGTGCAACATTAAGTCGCCCAATTCTTTTTTAACCTCTTGAGGGTCATTATCTGTAATAGCATCAACAAGCTCGTATGTTTCTTCAATAGTTAGTTTTCTGAGCGATTCTGTTGTTTGTTTTTTATCCCAGGGGCATTGCTCACGCAATTCATCCATAATAGTTAATAGGCGGTTAAAGGCCTTTTTCGCTTTTCTTTTTTCGTTTTCGGTTAAATTTGCCATAATTTATTTCGTTGTAAACCTTAAATCCATAACTGCGGTTGCTTCAGCTAAAACAACGTTTGGGGCTTCGGCATGGTAGGCCTTCATTTTAACGTGCGATGTGCTTGATCCTTTTCTAATAACCCATCCTTCGGCAACTATAGCTTTTGGACCGCCACTTTTTAAGTAATCAATACGCATATCAAGGGTAGATATTTTATCATTAGGGTTTTTTAAAAAAGTTAAAGCAGCACCACCACCAGCGGCATCCATAATAGTAGCGATAACGCCACCATGCCATCTTTCAATTCTTGGATCGCCAACTAAAACATCATTAAAAGGCACTTCAATTTTTAAGTATCCTTCTTTAAGTTCAAGTACTTTTAAGTTTAAAAATTTATGAAACGGAATAATTGTTTCTAATACTTGCTTGTATGTTTCACTTGAAAATTCAACCTTCATATTTGCTTAATTAATATGCATAACAAAGTTCGGTATATTTCTCTTTAGTTGTTGGGCTTAGGTAATAACAAAACTCATTTAGTTAGTTTTTAGCAGGAATGAGTAATATTCAGTGAAAAGCAATTAATTTTGAATTAAAACCAATCACTTGGCATTATTAGAATATATAAAACAGCTCGATCAACAATTACTTATTTTAGTAAATTGTTACAACACTCCCTTTTGGGATGATGCCATGCTTTTATTAACCGATAAGCTGGTTTGGATACCCATGTACCTACTATTTATTTATGTTATTTTTAAACGACTAGGTTCAAGAGATGGCTTTGTTGCTATACTGGGTGCCTTGTTGCTTATATATTACTGCGATCGTATTTCGGTAGTGTTTTTTAAAGATGTATTTAAAAGATACCGCCCTTGCCATAATACAATATTAATGGATGTTATACATACCGTAAAAACCTATTGTGGCGGTAAGCATAGTTTTGTTTCTTCCCACGCTACAAATAGTTTTGGGTTGGCGGCTTATATAGCAACATTAGTAGCCCCCAAGAAATTTTGGATAGCGATGCTTTTTTTATGGGCCACCTTGGTAGCTTATACACGTGTTTATTTGGCAGTGCACTATCCATTAGATATTATTGGAGGTGCAATTGTGGGCACAATGATTGGTTTAGCATTAGGTTGGGTAATTAATTACTATTTTATAAGCAGGAAAACTTTTATGGCTTAATTTCTGTAACTATTTCCCGCCATACACTATTAGTTGGCACCCCTTAAAAGCATTTGCCTAATTTCCTTTTTGAAAGCTTCGTAAAGTCGCTCTTAAAAAAGCAAGGCAAATAAATGCTTTTCATGCGCACCAAGCTAGCCGTTTCTGTCGGGGTTAGGGTTTTTGATTTTCACTACAGAATTAGCATAAAATTTATTAAATCTTAGGTTAAATTAAACAGGTAACAACCAAAGTGGTTTATTATAGTTCACCTAAGTTGGCACCAATTGTAAAGTGAATTTGAGAACGCTGCATAAGTGGTCTTACAGCCACATCATCAAATCGGTAACCCCAATCTAAACCAAGTAAGCCAAACATTGGTAAAAATGCTCTTATACCAAATCCTCCAGAACGTTTAACGGTAAATGGGTCAAAGGTTTGAAAATTATTCCATGTATTACCCGCTTCTAAAAAGCTTAAGAAAAATATTTTTGCCTGTGGGTTAAGCGAGATTGGGTACCTTAACTCCATAGTATACTTAGATACAATAGGCTGCCCCGTATTATTAGTTAATCCGTTCGATTGAATTTCTCTAGCTTCTTTATCCCCTAAAGGAAACACCTGTGTATCATCATAACCTCTAAGTGCAATAATTTCTCTTGCGTCTAACTGAAAGTTTGTAAGACCACTTCCTCCTAAATAAAAGCGTTCGAAAGGGGCTACACCAATATCATCGTTATAGCTGTTTAAGAAACCAAATCCTACCTTAGTTTTAAGTACCATTTTACCCACTATGGTTGTATACCAATCTGCCGCAAACTTTACTTTGTAGTATTCTGCCCACTTATACTTTTGCTGGTCTGGTGCATTTGCGTAATCTATTGGGTTATTAGATAATTTTGCATTTAATATAGAGTATGGCGCAGTTAACTGAATAGATGCTTTCACTTGAGACCCACTCTGAGGATATATAGGGTCGTTTAAGTTTGTTCTAGACAATGTAGCCTTATAAAACAAGTTGTTAGACTCTCCGTTGTTAAAAATGAACTGGCTCCAATCTTTAAGTCCGTAGTGTTGATATGTAAGCTCGTGCGTAAGTGTAAAGTAATCGTCTAGCCTTCTAAACCTATGCCCTAAAGCAACAGATAAACTACTCACCTTTACAAATACTCTATTATCATTAAGTACTTTATTACCAGAAACGTCAACAGAATCTTGAATAAATTTTCTAACCCCATTACTTTGCAAGTTATGCCAAGCAGATACAGTTAATGAAGTTGGCCTTTTGCCCCCCAACCATGGTTCGGTAAATGAAATATTATATCCTTGATAGGTAGCTCCGTTCGATTGCGCAGAAATATTTAAACGTTGTCCATCACCTGATGGTAATGGCTGCCAACTTCCTTTCTTAAAAAAGTTTTTAGTAGAAAAATTATTAAACGTTACACCAAGCGTTCCAAATACAGACCTTCCTCCAAAACCTGCAGAAAGCTGCAATTGGTCAGAAGGTTTTTCTGCAACTATGTATTCAATATCTACTGTTCCATCAGCCGGATTTGGTTTTGGGGTTACGTTTAATTGCTCTGGATCAAAAAAACCGAGAGCAGAAAGTGATCGTTGCGTATTAATAATGTCAGCCCTACTAAATAATTGGCCGGGCTCGGTTCTAAGCTCACGAAGTATTACGTGATCATTAGTTTTTGTATTGCCTATTACGGTTACTTTTTTAATTCGTGCTTGCTTTCCTTCATAAATACGTAAATCAATATCTATAGAGTCGTTTTCTACCAATACTTCAACAGGGGTTAATTGAAAAAAGAGATAACCATTATCCATATAAAGAGAGCTTACATCTGTACCGTTAGCACTCATAAAAAGCCGTCTTTCTAAAAGGGCCTGATTAAAAATATCTCCTTTATCTATATTTAAAATATTATTTAAAACCTTTGTTGAGTACTTTGTATTGCCTGACCAGGTTATGTTTCTAAAATAATACCTTTTTCCTTCGTTAACGGTTAATTTAAGGTTTATTCCATCAAAACTACTTTTGTAAATAGTGTCAGATGAGACTTGTGCATCTCTATACCCCAATTCGTTATATTTTGCAATTAAGGCGTTTTTATCTCCTTCAAAATTGCTTTGCAAGTATTTCGACTGCTTAAATATAGTTAGATTAACCCTTTGCGCGTAGTATTCACTTAGTGTTTGAGAAAATGGTTGCTCTTGTGGTTTAAAAAGACTTTTAACTCCTGTTGCGACAAGTTTGTGAAACTTATACAGAGGATCAAATTTTATTCTTTGTTTGGTTTCTTTAAGTTGTCTTTTAACTTTTGAATCACTTAGTACTTTATTTCCCTCAACTATAATTTCATCGATTTTTATCTTTGCCTTTTTAACGATTGATATGATTAGAATATCATGGTTTTTAATAATTGTATCTGCTTTTTGCTTGATGTTAATGTCAACATTGTAATATCCCTTTTCTCTATAAAACTTTGATATTCTATTTTTTGTAGTTGTTAAAATGTGGTTGGTAATGTACATTTCACGAATTAGACCCAATTCTTCTCTTAAATCATCGGCATCCGTTTTTGAAATTCCTTCAAAAGAAAACCGCGAAAGTCTGGTTAACTGCTGTAAAACTATTTTAAGATAAATGCCTCTATCATCTCGTTTTACTTCTTCAATTTGAATGTCAGAGAATAATTTTTGCGTCCAAAGTTGTTTAATCGCTTTGGGTATAGCATCTCCGGGTATAGTAATGTTTTGACCAACTTCGAGACCAGATATAAGTATGATTGCTTGCTTATCTACATTTTCTGGCGCCTCAACATCAATTTGTACTATTTCTAGTTTATTATATGTTGGAGTTTCAAACCCCATGTTTTTCAACTGGGCTGAGACAAATGTTGTATAAAAAACACAAACTATTGCCAACACTATGTTTAAACGGATGTTATTTCTTTTTTTCAAGTTGTTCAGTTGTTAGTCCAAACCTTCGCTCTCGGTTTTGGAAATTTGCTATGGCTTCAAAAAAATCAGATTTTCTGAAATCGGGCCAAAGCTTATCTGTAAAGTATAGTTCGGCATATGAAAGTTGCCAAAGTAAAAAATTGCTTATTCTGTGTTCACCACTGGTACGTATCATTAACTCCGGGTCTGGCATTTCTGTTGTGCACAAATGCTGATTAAAGAGTTCTTCATTTATTTCTGAACTATCTATTTCTCCAGATTTTACCTTATCTGCTATTTTTTTTGTGGCTTCTAGTATTTCCCATCTTGAGCTGTAACTCAAAGCCAACGTAAGGGTCATATGCTCATTTTCCGATGTTGCTTCAATTGTTTTTAACAATGTAGTTTTGCAAGAAGACGGTAAACTGTTTATATCTCCGATATAGTTAAGTCGTATTTTATTTTTATTTAGTGTGGGCAGCTCTTTATTTAATGAGTCTACCAATAAATTCATTAAAGCTGTCACTTCTAGCTTTGGTCGTTTCCAATTTTCAGTTGAAAATGCATACAATGTTAGGTACTTAACACCTATTTCTGCCGCTGCTTCAACGGTGTCTCTCACAGATGTAATGGCGTGTTTATGTCCAAATACTCTGAATTTGCCCTGTTTTTTGGCCCAACGTCCGTTGCCATCCATAATTACGGCTACATGGTTAGGAACATTGTTAATATTTATGTGATCGGGAATATTAGACATTTAATAATTCGCAAAAATAACCTTAAGTATTGCAATAAAAAAACCGGAACCTCAGATTTTGCATTTTTTCACAGACTTGGACGCATTAATTTTGTTAAAACTGCCTGCTAGTTTTATGATACTTAATGTGGATTGGCAAAAAAAAACCCCCAGCGTGAAACGCTGGGGGTTGGTAATCTTGTAAATTCTATATTAGTTAACTAAGCTTGTAAAGCCTGCGTTATCTCTTAATTTAATAAATTCAGCGTCTTTCTTAAGCTTAGATTTTAATGAACCATCTTTTGCGATAGCTTTCCCTAAGCTAGTTATTGCTGCATCTGAATTTCCTTTTCTCATTGAGGCGATGGCTTTCAAATAAAGACTCATTGCCTCGTCTTTATTTTTTGAAGCTTCAAGTGTTTTTAAAGCAGCATCAGGGTTAGCGTTAAGTAATTGAGCTAAAGCCAAGTTAAATGACTTGTAATTACTAAGATTAGATACTGCCGAAGTATAGTTTCCTTCCATAACATCTATTATTCCTTTGTTATAAGAAACTTCGTTGCCAGCTCCGTTAGCTTTTCCATAATACTCTTTAGCTTTTTCATTGTCACCCATTAATCGAGCTACAGCACCCAAGTTATTATTAATTGCAGGCTCTTTAGATACCGCTAAAGCTTTTTCAAACTCTGCTTTTGCATCACTAAGTTTGTTTTGCATAAAGTAAACATATCCAGCGTTGTTAAAACCTCTCCAGTCATTTGGAAATTGCTTAGATACAGCTTTATAAATTGCTAACTTCTTATTCATATCATCAAACAACGTTGCTGCCTTTAAAAGCTCTTCTTGATTAAGCATTTCAGGTGAATTTGAAGATAAGTTTTTTAATTCCTCATCGCTAAACCCTGTTTTCTCTGCTTGTAGAGTAATTAATGACCTTCTTAATTTAGGCATGATGTCTCTTGATATTGCAACATATGTTTTCGACAAGTTTTTTATCTCTTTTTCTCTCTTTTCTACGTCTTCATACATTTTAAGAATTCTGATAATTAAATCTCTATCTTCAATATTCGATGCTTCCATTGCAGCTCTAAAGCCTTCCCAATCTTCACCTTTACCCTCTGCAGTATAAAACTCATCAGACTGACCAGCTTCTTTTTTTAGCTTCTTGTACATCTTCTGTACAGCCTTAACAGCACTTTTAGCTCTGTTACTTGCTAGGTTTTGGTTTTTTAGTAACTCACCATCTGGCGATGCATATGCAGAAACATCAATTTTTTTAACCACAATTCTTTTTTCTTCAGCGCTATCAATAAAAGAATTCATGTTTTTAATATCATCAGCTCTCAATTCTTGAGATCTTACTACAGGTGAGTTTACTAGATAGTTAATATCTGCTGTGAAATTTGCTGGAGTAACTCTTACAAATTTGTCTTTTGCTATTATCACCTTCTCGTCTCCTTTAACTAAAAGTTGTGTGATGATAGTTCCATCAGCTGCTTTTTTATCTTCAAGAGCTTTCGTTTTTTTCTTAAAAGTGCCAACAGTTTCAAACACTAAAACTGCAGTTTCCATATCTTTCTCATATTTCACTTTATCAGTATAATTAAAGCTACCACCTTTTTCATAAGATATTTTTTTACCTTCTCCTTCTAAAGCTTCACCTAATAAAACAATTGGCTTGAGCTTTTTAACTGTTGGGGTTTCACTATTTGCAGGATACTTTAATACTGGAGTGACTTCAGCCATCACTTTTTTATTAAAATATTCCGGTGGAAACTTACCACTAATAGTAACGGCTACTTCTTCACCTTTAAGAGTTAGTGGGTTTGGTGCTACTTCGTATTTAACGAGCGCTTGATTTTTAACCATCTTATTAAGTGGATTACATCCAACCAATAAAACTACCCCTACCAAATAAAAGAAAACATTTGTTATTTTCATAATTGAAATAAAATTTGGCCAAAAGTAGCGAATGTTTTTAATATTTAAAAATTCTATTTGTATATGTCTCATTATTTCGTGTTTATGGTGCTTTTTTGCTCCGACACCTATATCATTAAATCATGTTTTCTGTGCAAATAAATTAATATCTTTATTGCAATCTCATTAACTATGAAACGTAAAACTTTAATTATTGGAGCATCAACTAAGCCTGAAAGGTATTCTTATAAGGCCTTAAACAAACTTCATGAAAACGGTTATGAAATTTTAGCTATTGGTTCCAAAAAAGGAGTGGTCAATGGTTGGGAAATAGCAAATGAGAGGATACATGACGATTTAGTTCATACTATTACTCTATACATCAATTCTTCCATTCAAAGTGATTATATTTCTTACTTTATTAAGTTAAAGCCTAACAGAATTATATTCAATCCGGGTACTGAAAATCCGTTGATTTATGACAAACTACGAAGCAATAATATTGAGGTTGTAGAGGCGTGTACCTTAGTAATGTTGGCAAGCAACACTTATTGAATTTTGCGATGAAGGATAGTTTTAAAACTGACATATTAATTGGTGTAAGACCTCTTGAAGAAGCTATATCTGCTGGAAAAAGTATTGATAAGGTTTTATTCTTAAGAGGATCTAATTCTGTACTAATTAAGACTTTGAAGGATAAGCTTAAGGCCCACAAAATTATGTGGAATGAAGTTCCTTCACAAAAACTAGATAGAATTACAAAAAAAAACCATCAAGGTGTAATTGCGTTTATTTCTCCAGTAGATTTTTATGATATAGAAGAAGTTGTTATTAGTTGTTTTGAGCAAGGAAAAACACCATTTATACTGTTACTTGATCGTGTTACTGACGTAAGAAACTTTGGTGCTATAATTCGTTCTGCTGAGTTCTTTGGTGTAGAAGCAGTTGTTTTTCCATCAAGAGAGTCTGCTATAATTAATTATGATTCAATTAAAACTTCTGCAGGTGCCATTTTTAACGTTAAACTTTGCAAAGTTGGAAGTCTCAAAAATGTAGTTAGTTACCTTAAAAAAAGTGGTTTACAGGTATTCTCAATAACTGAGAAAGGAGATGAAAATTTATCAGCTAAGTACCTGAAGATGCCTACTGCTCTGGTTTTGGGTTCGGAAGAAGATGGGGTATCACCAGAGATATTAAAAATATCGGAAAAAAAAATACGAATAAACGGTAAAGGAAAAACAAGTTCATTAAATGTTGCCGTTGCTGCTTCAATAGCGCTTCACGCATTTAGTTTTAATGATTAATTTTATGCTCTTGAACTTGTTATTATTCTTGTAGTAATTTTGTTAGATTGTTCCAGCAGTATTTTTTTACCTTTTGTAAGCTCATTAACAGTGCTTTCATTATAGTTGCGTATTGTTATAAGTTCTACATTTCTTTCAACAACAATGTTGTAACCGGCTGATAATTGAGATTTTATTTTTTCAATAGACTCTTCACTTTTATCTAAACAAACTTTAAAAGTTATTGCAGATATACCTATTAGGTTAGCTCTTAATTTTAAGGAGGATAGACAAGCAAAAATTATTTGTAAATGGTCTTCAGCAATAAATGAGAAGTCAATTGGGGTTAGAGACAGTTTAACTTGATTTTTTTTGATAATAAAGCATGGTATTTTATTTTCCTCAAAAGAATTTAGCTCACTTATAACGGTTCCGTTTGTTTCTGGTTTGTTGAAACATTTAATATATAGAGGGATGCTTTTATTTTTTAACGGTTGAATTGTTTTTGGGTGGATGATTGAAACGCCATAGTAAGAAAGCTCAATTGCTTCTTCATAATTCATCTTATCTAACTTAATAGTGTTAGAAAATTTGTTAGGATCAGCATTCATTACCCCCTCTACGTCTTTCCATATGGTTACACTCTTACTGTTGGATAAATATCCAAAAATAGAGGCTGAAAAATCTGAACCCTCTCTTCCTAATGTGGTAGTGAAATTCTCACTAGTTCCTGCTATAAAGCCTTGAGTAACTATTATTGATGTATTGACAATCTTTTTTTTATGTGTGAAATTTTCAGATGTTTTAACCCAATTTACTTTCGCGTTTCGATAAGAGTTATCGGTTTCAATTATATCACGAGCATCAATCCATGTGTTGCTTAAACCACAAACTTTTAGATATTCGCTAATAAGAGTTGAAGAAAGTAACTCTCCAATTGAAACAATTTGATCATACTCAAAATCAAAGCTTCTACTAGGGGCATCTTCTATAACCCATTCGATTTCAACAAATAGATTATCAATTTTTTGAAGTATAGCTGATAATTGATTCTCTGGAAACAGAGACGTTGCAATTTTGTAATGGTTAGATTTTATGTGTTCTAATTCTACCCTTGCTTCGTCTAAATTGTTATCAAAATAGTTTTTTACTATTTTTTCTAAACTGTTGGTTGTTTTACCAATTGCTGATACAACAACAATAATTTTTTCAGAGCTACTGTTAGAAATTATATTTACTACATTGGAAAAAGCCTTTGAATCTTTAACAGAAGCCCCACCAAATTTAAATACAATCATTTCAACTACTGGTCTTTAGGCATTGTTGCGTAAACAATTTTTAATTGTTGTGATTTTCTTAATTGTTGCTTTACATCAGTGACCGTACCCATTTTAACTGATTTATCAACTTTAAGCGATGTGGTTAGTTTCGAGTGTTCTCGCTCATCTTTTGTACTTCTAAATGTCTCTACGAATGGGCGAATGTCGTCTATAGTAGCATAGTCATCATTCAATTGAATCCTAGGTTCAGTACCATATTTATCAGAATTAAATGGCTCACCTATGTAAACGTAACTAACAAGTGCTTTGTTTTCAAGTTTTTGAATTTCTTTAGCTTCTGGTTGTTCAAGCTTTACTTTAAGGTCAACCTCACGCATTACAGTTGTAACCATGAAAAAGAAAAGCAACATGAAAACAATATCAGGTAATGATGCTGTTGAAAGTGTTTGGTCTCCTTTATTATCTTTTTTTCTAAATCTGGACATATTTTTAAAAAATATTGTGTTTAAGAACCAGTTACATCTTTAGGCTCTGCTTCAGAAATTCTTTGTGGATATACTACTTTTATCGCTTCGTATTTTTTCTCAGCATCAGCATCTTTTTCGGCTAATTCTTCAAGTTTATTAAAATTAACGCCAAACTTATCCATTGCCATTTCATTTCTTAGCTCTTGATATGCTAATGCCAATTCATCTTGAACCCGAATATATAGCTCATATGATGTACCTCTATCGTTTTGAAGAGAAATAACCTGTTTTGAGATCGTATAATCACCCAAAACTTCTGCTGCACTAAGTCTTTTCTGCCATTTCTTTAGTTCATCACCTGCAGATTCATTGCTAGATAATGCATTTATTCTCTCTTGAGAAATAGCCACGT
This sequence comes from Flavobacteriales bacterium, assembly GCA_020628935.1. Classification (GTDB taxonomy): domain Bacteria; phylum Bacteroidota; class Bacteroidia; order Flavobacteriales_G; family JALEGO01; genus JAHDEG01. Next base: position 127,846 of record JAHDEG010000006.1, on the reverse strand, counting down.
TTATATCTTCTAATTGAGGTAACGTTTCTAATCTTTGTTTGTTTGCAATAAACTCCTTGGCTTTATCTTTTAATTCTGTTATATCAAGTAATTGTCCCTCAACTAAAAGTTGATTGTTTGCATTTGCAAGAACTACAAAAACATCCCTCTGTTTAATTTTAATATCGTCTTGTTCTACGTTTTCTTCTGGTGGAGGGGGAAGTAAGCGGGCTAAACCCCAATCACTATCCATTGTTGTAGTAACTAGAAAAAATATTAGTAGGAGAAAGGCTATATCAGCCATTGATCCTGCGTTTATTTCTGGAGCTGATCTTTTAGCCATAAATTATTTTAATAGACGTGATATACTTGAGTAAACAACAGATCCAATCGCTAAAGCCATACAAATGTACATGCAAATCAGTAATACATCTGATATTCTAGAGGTAGCGCTTGTAATATCTCCGTATAGTGGTAATACTTGATCAGAAGAAAACAAGTAACTCACTAGTACCGTAGCTCCCACTGCACCCAGCCCAATTATTACATTCTTAAAAGTTCCTTTGCTTATTACAGCAGCAATACCTGATCCAACAGCTATTATACTAACGATAACCAAAAGTATATATGATGTATATAGCATCGGGTTGTGTACATCACCGAGTAGTGATAGCGCTGCAACAACTATGCAAACGATCATTAGTACCCATAAAATGATTGAGGTTAACTTCATAATTTTAAATATTAGTAATTAATTATGATTTTTTATTATGAGCTATCAATAGATCAACAAGTGATATTGAAGCATCTTCCATGTCGTTAAGTACTGAATCCACTTTAGATACGATAAAATTGTAAAACACCTGAAGTATAATTGCAACAATAAGACCAGCAACAGTTGTTATAAGTGCAACTTTAATACCACCAGCAACAATTGCAGGAGAAATATTATTTGCTGCTTCAATCGCATCAAATGCACCAATCATACCGAATACCGTACCCATGAAACCAAGCATTGGTGCTAAGGCAATGAATAATGAAATCCAAGAAACACCTTTTTCAAGTAATCCGGCTTGAACATTTCCATATGCTGTTACTGATTTCTCTACCATATCTAGTCCTTCTTCATGTCTGTCAAGGCCTTGATAAAATATACTAGCAACAGGTCCTGATGTATTTCTACAAACTTCTTTTGCAGCATCTATACCCCCATTACTTAAAGCTGATTCAACATTTCTTAAAAGCTTTTCAGAGTTAGTAGTTGCCATCGTTAAATAGATTATTCTTTCAATACAAATTGCCAAGCCGAGTATAAAACAAACCAAAACAATTCCCATAAAAAAGGCTCCCCCATCAATAAAAATCTTCTTCACAGATTGGTGAAATGTTTTTTCCTCCTCTGCTTGATCAGCTTCAATTGTTTCAGATATTGGATTTTCAGCAACTTCTTCAACAATTTGCTCTGCAACCTCTTCTGTTTGCGCAGCAATGTTTTCACTTTCTTGAGCATATGCTATCTCGTTCATTAAAACTATAGCTGCAAAAATTGTAAATGATAGAAATATCTTTTTCATGGTTAAATATTATTTATGAAGTTTTCAAATGTAGTAAAATATGATTTTCCACCAAAATTATTACCAAACATTTAATCTCAAAGAACTTTCCTTTTTTGAGTGTCAAAATTAATTTCATAGGTCGTCAATGAGTTTATTGTTTGATTGAATTAAATGTAGAAGCTGTTTTTACATTTATTAACAGTAGCGCAATAACAATATTGTTGCCTTTACTGTTAAAAAGTTAAAATATTAGACTTATGAAAATGCTTGAAATGACTAAAAAAGTTTTAAAATCAGTAAGTTTCGACAAAAAACTGTTTTCTAAAGAGCTGGTTAAATCCAAAAAGTGGTTATGTAAAGAGGAGTTAATAATTCTAAAAACCTGGTGTCTGCTCAATTTTTCTCATTCTCATGAATTTCTGGAAACTATTAATGAGTATTTGTATTAAAAATTCAAATATTCTTTAGTTAATTAAAATTTTTTAAATTGCAATTATATCAATATATAAACATAAACTTATCATGAGCAAAAAACAGGAATTAATCGAGCTTTACACAAAAGAAATGACTACTAAATTAGGAATTAAAGACCTCGATAAAGAATTATTTGAAAAAGTAGTTACCGGATGCGGCCCAGCTATTTACGGAAAAGATGCGTCAACTGTGTCTGGTTCTGATGAAAAAGAACTCAACACTGTAAAGCAAAATTTTTTAATTAAAAAGTTAGGACTAAAGGACGGGCCTGAGTTAGACGCAGCTATTAAAGAAGTTATAGAAGTTTTTGGTTCTTCAAATAAGAACAAATACAGAGCTATTTTTTATTACTTGTTAACTAAGAAATTCAACAAAGAAGCAATTTACAACTAGTAATTTAAACTTAATAAATTGTTGAAGGCCCTAAACAGGGCCTTTTTTATTTGTATTTGTTGTACCTTTAGAACATATTTTTCATTCAATAAAACTCTTATGGGGTTCTTCGATTTTTTAACACAAGAAATAGCAATTGATTTAGGCACAGCCAACACGCTTATTATTCATAATGATAAAGTTGTTGTTGATGAGCCTTCAATAGTAGCTGTAGATAGGAAAACCGAAAAAGTTATTGCGGTTGGCAAGTCTGCACAACAAATGCACGGCAAAACTCATGAAAACATCAAAACTGTTCGCCCTTTAAAAGACGGTGTAATAGCTGATTTTTATGCTGCTGAGTATATGATCAGAGAAATGATAAAGATGTTTAACAATAAAAAACGTCTATTTTCTCCTGCGCTTAAAATGGTAATTTGTATTCCTTCAGGAATAACAGAGGTAGAGAAGCGAGCAGTAATTGACTCAGCGGAACATGCAGGGGCTAAGGAGGTATATTTAATTCATGAACCTATGGCGGCAGCTATTGGTATTGGAATTGATGTTGAGGAGCCAGTAGGCAATATGATTGTTGATATAGGAGGAGGGACTAGTGAAATTGCTGTAATTGCTTTGGGAGGAATTGTTTGTGACAAATCAATACGTGTAGCTGGTGATGAATTTACGAGTGATATTGAAGAGTATATGAGGCGTCAACATAATATTTTAGTCGGCGAGCGTACTGCAGAGCTAATAAAAATTAATGTTGGTGCCGCAATGGTTGATTTGGGTGAAGATGCTCCGCCAGATTACGCTGTTCATGGTAGAGATTTAGTTTCTGGTATCCCGAAAGAAATTTATGTTTCTTATAAAGAGATAGCAGAAGCACTTGATAAATCTATCTCAAAAATTGAAGAGGCCGTTTTATTTGCGTTAGAAATGACTCCACCTGAATTATCTGCCGATATTTATAAAACTGGCATTTATATGGCTGGAGGGGGCTCTATGTTAAGGGGGCTTGATAAACGAATATCTAAAAAAACGAAGTTGCCAGTACACATTGCCGAAGATCCCTTGAGAGCAGTTGCAAGAGGCACAGGCATTGCACTTAAGAATATTGATAAGTTCCCGTTTTTAATGCGATAAATACTGTTGTAAATGAACAACATTTTTAAATTAATTTGGGGTTACCGTTTTCAACTAAATTTTTTATTTCTTTTTGTAATTAGTGTTTCCTTAATTGTAAAAAACAATCATTACCACAACACTTCATTTTTTACATCTTACTTTGAGTTATCAGGTTCATTACATAAAAAAACGTCTGGTTTAAAGCAATATTTACATTTAAAAGAAGAAAATGAGAGGCTTGCTAAAGAAAATGCAATTCTGAAGCAGGATAGTCGTTCAGCTCTTTATAAACGTAGTAATGGCAGGATCACTATAAACGATACAGTTTATGATCAAAAATATTTATACTTAAATGCCCAAGTAGTTAATTTTTCTTTAAGCCAGCCCGTAAATTATATTATACTTGATATTGGTTCTAAACAAGGAGTTAGACCTGAAATGGGAGTTACGACCTCAGACGGTTTAGTTGGTGTGGTAAAAGATGTTTCCAAAAACTTTTGTTCGGTAATTTCTTTATTAAATAACAAAACAGAGTTGCCCGCTGTGTTGCAAAAGTCTGGTTATTCCGGGAGGGTAGTCTGGGAACAAAAAGATCAATCTACTTTAACATTGTATGACATTCCTAAGAATATAGATGTTTTAGCAGGAGACTTGGTTGTTACAGGTAGAGCTTCTTCAACCTTCCCTGAAGGAGTTACGATTGGTTATGTTGAACAAATAGAAGATATACCCGGAGAGCCATTTTATAAGATTTTTTTGAAAACCGCAGTTTCATTCAACAATCTGTCACATGTATATGTTATTGAAAATGTACTTAAGACAGAACAAGATGCAATTAAAAAGAAATTTTTAGATACTTTTAACTGATCAATTTAATTCAAATGAGGGAAGTACAATTTAGAGAGGCAATTAGGGAGGCGATGTCAGAGGAAATGCGTAGAGATGAAAACGTGTTTTTGATGGGAGAAGAAGTAGCTCAGTACAACGGTGCATACAAAGTAAGTCAGGGAATGCTTGATGAGTTTGGTGAAGACAGAGTTTTAGACACTCCAATAGCAGAGCTTGGTTTTACGGGTATAGGTGTAGGTGCAGCAATGAACGGACTGAGACCAATTATTGAGTTTATGACCTTTAATTTTGCTGTTTTGGCGATGGATCAAATTATTAATCATGCTGCAAAGATGCTACAAATGTCAGGGGGTCAGTTTCATACACCAATTGTTTTTAGAGGGCCAAATGGTTCTGCAGGGCAACTAGCAGCTACACACTCACAAAGTTTTGAGGTACTGTATGCTCACATACCCGGCTTAAAGGTAATAACACCATCTACACCTTATGATGCAAAAGGGCTATTAAAAGCGGCAATACGAGATGAAGACCCTGTTATTTTCTTTGAGTCTGAAAAAACATACGGAGAGAAAGGAGAGATACCAGACGGAGAATACTTGCTGCCTATAGGTAAAGCCAACGTTACAAGAGAAGGCGAGCAGGTAACAATAGTTTCCTTCGGTAAAATTTTAAAAGAAGTTTACCTGGCAGCTGATGAACTCGCAAAAAAAGGTATTCAAGCCGAAGTAATAGATTTAAGAACTATAAGGCCGTTAGATTACCACACTATAGTGCAATCAGTTAAGAAGACAAATAGATTAGTTGTTGTTGAAGAATCATGGCCATTTTGTTCAATTGCTAGTGAAATTACATACCATGTTCAGCAAAATGCTTTTGATTATTTAGATGCTCCAATCAAGAGGGTAACCCAAGCAGATACACCTTTACCTTTTGCTAAAAACCTAATTAACGAGTCATTACCTAATGCTAAGCGGGTAATTGACTCAGTAGAAAGCGTACTTTATATTTAATGCAACCTGGTGGTCAAAAAAGAGATCATAAATACCTCATACTTTTAATTTTTGGTGTTGTTTTTTCTCTTTTATCATTTTTAAATCATTACAATTTCAGAACCTATAGTTTTGATTTAGGTATAAACAATCAAGCATTATACCATTACTCTCATTTAATGTGGAGTAAAAACACGGTAATGTACCCAGCATTTGATAACATTTTAAGTGACCACTTTTCATTAACACCGATATATTTTTCGCCATTATACTGGCTATTTGGTAGTTATACCTTACTAATTATACAAATTATATTCGCTTTAATTGGCTCAGTTGGAGTAGCTAAATTTGCTAATACCTTTAGTAATAAACATACAAGCATTCATATGTTAGTCTTTTTAATGTCTTGGGGATTATTCTCTGCATTAGCATATGATTATCACGATAACACTATAGCGAGCTGCGTTATACCATGGTTTTTATATTTTGTTCGTAAAGAGAAGTATTTCAAATCTATATTCGCAGTGTTATTTATTTGCACAACAAAAGAAAACATGGCGCTATGGATGGCTTTTGTTTCACTTGGTATCTCCCTGTCATTTAGTGTAAACAAAGTGCAAAGATTAATAGGTTTATTTTCGTTTGTTTTATCACTCGGCTACTTTGTGTTAATAATGAAAGTAGTTATCCCATTATTAACAACACATGGCTTAGAGTACAAGCACTTTCATTTTTCTGTATTAGGCACTTCATTCTCAGAGGCTATTATCAACATCCTCCAAAACCCACTTTTTTACGTTAAATCTTTGTTTGTTAATCATTTGGAAACTCAGTCTTTAAATTCAGTTAAACAAACAACCTGGCTTTACTTTTTACTAAGTGGGGGGTGGTTGCTAGTTTTCAGGCCCAATTATTTAATTATGCTGATCCCCATATTTGGTCAAAAATTTTTTAATGATGATTTTTTAAAGTGGGGTCCAACGTTTCACTATTCTGTAGAGTTTGCACCCATTCTTGCCTGTGGATCTGCTGAAGTATTGAGTTCGTTAAGGTATAGTTCGTTAAGGAGATTAATAAAGAGGATATTAATAGTAGGTTGTTTATATTCATTTACAAGTAATATAGTTCACCCGTTTTGGTTTAATTCCTCACGAATAAACGTGTTTAGCTTATCTCATTACAAATCTGATTTAATTAGAAGTGATGTTATGTTCGCAATTTCTAAAATAAGCCCTAATGCATCAGTATGTGCTGAACAAAGATTTATACCACATATTGCCTTTAGAGATAGTATATATAGTTTTCCTAACGATCATGTTTCACCACAGTTTTATTTACTTTCACCAAACGATAATGACGATTACCCGTTAAGCAAAACACAAATTCAAGATCGAATAAAAAACCTTTTAAATAAGAATTATAAAATCACCTATAAAACAAGTAGTATTATTTTGCTGGAAAGGAGGTAGAAAAAGATAAAATCATTAATTATATCTAATTTTGTTTTTCAATTTAAAACCAACATGAAAAATTTTACAACATTATTATTTCTAATCATTTGTATGGTAGGTGTATCACATGCAAATATTTACTTAAGTGAGGATTTCGAAGGATCCAATTTTCCTATGGGATGGGAACAAGAAACCTCTGCTTCTGATGGGGGATGGCTTATTGGTAGTTCAGCTAGTCTGTCGAGTACTTATTTCACTATCCCCTCAAACGGAAGTAATGGCTTAATTGCTACTAATGATGATGGGTGTAACTGTATTAAAAATAATGAATTTTTAAAAACAGCATCTTTTGATTTATCAACAGCAACTACTCCCAAGTTAAAATATGATTACTTATATGCTGGCGGAACGTATGGAGGTGTTACAGAGTCAGCTTCCTTACACATTTCTGTCGATGGAGGTACTACTTGGGCAGTTTTAAAAACTATCGAAGGAGACGATCCAATGTGGCAAACAGACATAATAAATTTGAATAATTACACAGGAGAATCTGATGTAAAAATCGGGTTTAAATACAACGATAATGGAGGTTGGATGTTTGGATTTGGGTTAGATAATGTATCGGTTTACGAGCCTTCGGAGAACGATGCTAGTATACAGTCTTTAACTATGTCGAATGACGGTTTATCAGGAACATCAGTTCAAGTTGAAGGTGTTGTGTTAAACGTTGGAACAAACCCAATAACTAGTTTCAATGTTGAGTGGACAAGCAACAATAATACCTTTTCACAAACTTTTAGTGGATTAAATTTGCTTCCATTACAAACCATGACATTTACTCATCTTGAAGAATTATCTTTGCAACCAGGCAACAACGAAATTGTAGTTAAAACAACTACCCCCAATGGTTTTATAGATTCAAATCCTACAAATGATTCAAAAACAGTAATTGTAAATGGTATAGTACCAGCTCCATCTAAAAAAGTAGTTGTTGAAGAGGGTACCGGAACCTGGTGTGGTTGGTGCCCAAGAGGTGCTGTTTTCTTGGATAGGATGACTCAGAAATACCCAAATTATTTTATTGGTATTGCTGCTCATAATGGTGACCCCATGCGAGTAACAGAATATGATAACGGTTTGGATTTTGAAGGTTTCCCTTCGATGATTAGGGAGCGAAATGCAGACGTATCTACCGGATCATTTGCTGCAATAGAAAACGCTTTTTTAGAGGCTATTCAAACTCCAGCACCCGCTAGCCCAATAAGTGATTTAACTCTTGATACAATAGGAAGACGAATGGTAATTACATCTAGCGCAACGTTCTTATCAGAAACAATGGGCGATTACAGATTAGCTGTTATCCTTGTTGAAGATAGCGTAACAGGTACTTCGAGCGGTTTTAATCAAGAAAATTATTTTGCTGGAGGATCAGAAGGCCAAATGGCGGGATATGAAAATCTCCCTAATCCAGTACCAGCAGCTCAAATGGTTTATGACCATGTAGGCAGAATATTAGTAGGTGGTTTTGGTGGGGTGCAAGGTAGCCTACCAAACACCACAGAAACAGGTATGACCTATACGTACACGTTTGACACAGTAACTGTACCAACTGCTTACAATTTAAATAATATACATTTAGTAACCCTATTGTTAGACCCTTCTGGTGATATAGTAAATGCGAATAGTCAAACAATAGAAGAGATATTAAACCCTGGCGAGGCTGCTTCTGCAAATTATATTTTTGCTCAGCCTTTGGAAGTTAGTTTTTATCCGAATCCAGCTCAAAACTATTTAAATATTGAGTTAGCAAATAAAGAAACAGCAACAGTAAACGTTTTTAATATCTCAGGGCAGTTTATTAAATCAGAAGTAATTAATAATGTTAACTTAATGCAATTGGATGTTTCAGATCTTTCCGAAGGAACGTATTTAATTGAGGTAAGAACAGACAATAAATTTTTAGCAAAAACCTTTAACATAGTTAAATAATAAATTTAATATGTATTTTGAAGCCTCAATCCTTTAATGGGTTGGGGCTTTTGTATTTTAAAATGCAAATGCCCGCAAACCATATATTTAAATTTATTTTGACCTAATTAAATATTAGTATTGTAGTACAGATTTATAAAATCAGTAATTATTATGAACAAAAGAATATTATTTACTTTTTACATCGCAATTTTAAATTTAACATTAATTTCACAAGTGTTTCCGCCAAGCAATATGAACTGTGGAAAAACATTAGTTTTTAAAGGTGACAGCGGCTACATTCAACTAAACGATACGCTAAACATAGGAGGATCTTCAGGTACTATTGATGTTTGGGTAAAAATTCCGTTTTCTGAAACTCAAAATTTAGATTCTTTAGAAAGAGTAGGGGTTATTTTAGGAAATCGTCTTGAAGCTCCGTCTTCTAGTTTTGAAATAGATAGCACTGGCGTACTTAACATATTTTGGAACTCAGGAGAGATTGACGTTTTTGGAGGCACTGATTTAAGAGATAATACTTGGCATCACCTAGTATTTGTGAGAGATAAAATAAACAATCGATTTCAAGCATATATAGATGGGGTTTTAGATATTGATCATAACAGCGCAGGTTCAGATATTAGCTTTTCCATTCCCCATAGAATTGGTTCTGACTATATAGAATCAGATAGCAAAAGAAGTTTACACGGTACGATAGATGAGTTTAAAATCTGGAATAAAGCATTAACAACCTCCGAAACGATATTGTTTTCAGACTCAGTATTACAAGGTAATGAACAAAACTTGGAGGTTTACTTGAATTTTAATGAAGGTAGAGGAAGCTCTCAATTAATAAACCAAGTTACCAACCTTTCAGCAGGTATACTACAAAACATTGACACCAACTTATCTTGGACATTAATTAACGGCATAATTGACACGGTAGTTATTACAAATCAATCAATTACAATATGTAGAGGCGATACCCTTTTTTACAATAACAATTCATATGTTGATGGAGGAATATATACCGATACGCTTAATAATACGTTAGGTTGTGATAGTGTAATTACCACAGATTTAACAGTGCTAGAACCCATAGAGTTTTTTCAAACAATAATTATTTGTGAGGGAGACTCTGCAATGGTGGGTAACAATGTTTATACAGAAACAAATGTATATTTAGATACGCTGCAATCTAGTTTAGGTTGCGATAGTATTGTTACAACAAGCTTGAGTATAGTCCAGCCTTCATCTATGTTGGTAAATCAAGCTATTTGTGAAGGAGACACATTTTTTATTGGCAATAGCTTTTACACTCAAGCAGGCTCATATAACGACACACTGCAGTCATTTTTTGGTTGCGATAGTATTATAATGACAGAGCTCACTGTAAATCCTACTTTTGAAGTATTTATAGAAACTGAGATTTGTGAAGGAAGTAACTATACGGTAGGGTCTTCTTCTTATACTCAACCCGGTAATTATGTAGATACTCTGCAAACTATTTTGGGTTGCGACAGTATTGTTCAATTGAGCTTAATGGTATTTCCATCCTATAGCGATACAATTACATATACTATTTGCGAAGGTGAATTTATAATTCATAAGGAAGAGTTATACAACACAGCGGGTTTTTTCTCAGACACCCTTCAAACTGTGAACGGCTGCGACAGCGTATTGTCTGTTCAAATAAACGTATTGCCAAGGTTTGTTAAAAGTGTTTTTGTTGAGCGCTGCTTCGGACAAGGTTATAATGTGGGTGCTTCAACATACACAGAGTCAGGAAGATATTACGATACTCTATTAACCTCAATGGGTTGTGATAGTATAATAATTACTACTTTAAACGTTTTTCCTCAAATAATAAACAACTCTAACAAAGAAATATGTTCAGGAGGATCACTAACTGTAGGAAATAACACATATACATCAGCAGGTATATATGCTGATGTGTTTACAGCTGCCAACGGTTGCGATAGTGTTGTGGTAACAAACTTAACCGTATCGCAACAGTTAAACACAAGCCAACAGATAGAGCTTTGTACTGGTGGTGTAGTACAAGTAGGTAATAATTTTTATAATATTTCGGGGGAATATGTAGATACTCTAACCTCTGAGGTTGGTTGCGATAGTATTGTAACAACAAGCTTAACAGTTTCTAGCACCTTACAATCGAGTCAATTATACAATATATGTGAAGGAGAAGCAATAAATGTAGGAAGTAGTAATTATACAGCCCCTGGGGTTTATATTGACACACTAACCTCCCAACTAGGTTGCGATAGTATAGTTACTTCTGAGCTTCAGGTCTCTCCTAATTTAATGACCAACCAAAACGTTAGTATATGTGAAGGTGGTTTTATACAAATAGGATCAAATATTTATGACCAATCAGGCACATATACAGATACCTTACTATCCACATTAAGCTGTGATAGTATAGTTAATACAACGTTAAGTGTATCTTCAAGTGTATTATATAATAATAATCTCATATTATGCGAAGGAACTGTTGCCAATGTTGGCAACAACAGTTACTCATTACCAGGTACATATATAGATACATTAATAAATTCACTAGGTTGTGATAGTATTGTAATAACGAGATTATCTATCGATTTAATTAATTCAGCGGGTGCAGATAATTTTTTTACAATTTGTGATACATCCTCCCAAGCAATTAACCTTTATGAGCTACTAACAGAAGGGATAGATACAACTGGAGTATGGATTGACGCAAATAATTCTGGCGCATTAAATAACGGAATTTTTAATCCTTCAATTTCGGGTGTGGGCGCTTACATAATAATATATGAAACGACAACCCAATCATCTTGCCCTAATGACACTGCTTTTATGCTAATAACCGTTGAAAACTGTAGTGTAATAGTAAACACCCTTAACCAAAATGCATCTAAGCACAATTGGGGAGTTTACCCTAACCCAAGTAACGGTATGTTTAACTTAAAATATTTTGGGTCAGAACTCAAAGAGGGCTCTCAATTTGAGGTGTATGATTTAACAGGAAAACGTATGTTAAGTGCGCCTATTTTCTTTAATAACACTTCTATTAATTTAACTACTCTCGCCAAGCAGTTTTATTTACTTAGAGTTTCAGATGGTATTGGAAATAAGCAAGAATTTAAAATAGGGGTGTACGAATAAGGGGTATTTAATTTAAAAACACGGAGTTAGTTAATACTGTATTTGCTCTAAAAACAGACATTATAGAATGATTTCAACCATTAAAATTAAAAACCAGTCTTACTCTTTTGATTTAAATAACCCAATAGATATTTCTATACCAATTAGTAATTCTGAAAATCAACCAATCGCTTGGTTTGCAAATCCTCCTAAAATAGAACCAGTAAGGGCAGATGGATTTGTAGGGTCAATATCTGAAGGAGGCTCGGTTAATTTTAATACACTATCAATTACACCCCATGGTAACGGTACACACACCGAGTGTGTGGGGCATATTATTGAAGGAGATTATACCATTAATAATTGCTTAAAAAAGTTTCATTTTTTAGCTCAACTAATTACGGTTGATGCCATAAAGAAAGGTAAGGACAGTGTTATTACCAAAGAAGTATTAAAGAGTCAGTTAAAAGAGTTTAACAATAATTGCGAGGCACTAATTGTTAGAACTACTCCAAACGACACAAGCAAATGCTCTAAAAACTATACAGATACAAATTTTACATATTTCAGCGAGTCGGCAATTGAATATTGCAATGCATTAGGCATACAGCACCTTTTGGTTGATTTACCATCTATCGATAAGGAAAAAGATGATGGAGCATTATTAGCACATAAAGCTTTTTGGAACGTTCCTGAAGTTATAAAGCACAAAACGATAACTGAAATGGTGTACATACCAAATAGCGTTATTGATGATGTTTACCTTTTAAATATCTCTGTAATTAGTTTAGAATCAGATGCTTCCCCAAGTAAACCTGTTATTTATCAAAAACACCCTGTTAAGTAGTTTTTTTGGTTAAAACTGTAATAATGGGCTTTGTTATTGTATATTTGCAGAAATGTAAAATTTTGTTCTGCCATGGCTGTTAAAATAGATAAGATAGATCTTCAGATTTTAAAAATACTTCAAGAGGAAGGAAGAATAACAAATCTTGAGCTCTCAAATAAAATTGGACTGTCTCCAGCACCAACATTAGAGCGTGTAAGAAAACTTGAAAGAAATAGCTATATTGATAGTTATCACGCAGTTGTAAATGAAAAGGTATTAGGCATTGGAATTCAAGCTTTTATTCAGGTTTCTTTAACCAGACAACTTGATAATGCAATTAATAGTTTTCAAGATAAAATTGCAGAAATTGATGAGGTAGTTGAGGTTTATCAAGTAACGGGTTCATTTGATTATCAAATAAAAGTAATGGTTCAAGATATTCAGTCTTTGGATAAACTAATTACAGACAAATTAGGTAAAATCGAAGAGATACGACAAATGCAGTCTTATGTAATTCTTTCAGCAATAAAGTCTTCAAGAGTTGTGCCGTTTGAGTACAACTAGTAAGTAATATAGTATAACAATAGAAACCTCAATGTTTTATTTGGGGTTTTTTTGTGCCCAATATTTTACATAAGTAACTGTTACAAACAATTTACCTCTCTGTTAAGCTTAATACCATATTTGGCATTTACATCAGTAATAATGTCGTTAGATAGCTTGTAAATTGCTTTTCCTTCAGCACCACCATAGTTTACTAAAACGAGTGCTTGTTTTTTATGCACGCCATAGTTATTAAAGGTTTTTCCCTTCCATCCAGCTTGTTCAATTAACCAACCAGCTGGTACCTTTGTGTTTTCACCCATAGAGTAGCCAGGTATTTCGCTGTGTTTCGCTTTTAATAAATTATACTGTTGATTAGTAATAACGGGGTTTTTAAAGAAGCTTCCGGCATTACCAATTTCTTTAGGGTTAGGTAATTTACTTTCCCTAATTGTTATAACAGCATTACTTACATCTTTAATGTTTGGGGTACTTATTTTTAATTTTTCAAGCTCTTGTTCAATAGTTCCATAGCTTACGTTAGGCGTATGGTTTTTAGAAAGCTTTAGCGTGATTGACAGTATAACAACTTTACCTTTTAATGCGTTTTTAAACACACTATCTCTATATCCAAATTTGCAATCAGTGTTTTTAAGGATTTCAATTTGCATTGTGTTTAAACTTAAGACTTCAACCTCTGTTAAAACGTCTTTAATTTCTACACCATAAGCGCCAATGTTTTGAATAGGTGCGGCCCCACAAGAACCAGGGATTAATGAGAGGTTTTCAATTCCTCCAAAACCATTATTTACACAAAATAGTACAGCATTGTGCCATACTTCACTTGCCGCAAATTTAATGTATCTGTAATGTTCATCCTCATTAATAACCTCAATGCCTTTGTTGTTAATTGCAATAATTAATCCTTCATAATTTTTTGTAAATAATATATTGCTTCCTCCCCCTAAAATAAGCTTAGGAACGTTTTTATATATCTCGTTACTAAGTACTTGCTTGAGTTCAAAAACACTATTTACCTTTACGAAGTACTTTGATTGTACATCAATTCCAAAAGTATTGTGCGGTTTTAAAGAGTAGTTGTTGTGAATAGTCATTAAATTATTAAAGTTGATGATATCGCATACAGAACCTTACTAAATTAAACATTAAATTTGCTTGAAGACTAATGCAAGAGGCAGATTTTAAGAATATCGTTTTTTTAGGAAGTAAAGATATAGGCTACGAATGCCTGTTGCATATCATAGAACATAAAAAACCCTTAAAACTTGATATAATTGGTGTGTTAAGTAACGAAAACAAGCACTTAACCTCTACCGATAAGAGCATTTATAGTTTGTGCAAAAAGCATGAAATATCGGTTTTAAATAATTTAGAAGAGCTGTTCAAACTCGACCATATTGATTTTTTATTAAGTGTTCAGTATCATCAAATATTAAAAGAAAAACACCTTAAATTAGCTAAAAAACTAGCCATTAATTTACACATGGCTCCATTGCCAGAGTATAGAGGTTGTAATCAATTTTCATTTGCAATTATTGATCAATCAAAAATTTTTGGTACAACATTGCACGTCATGAATGTTAGTGTTGATGCTGGAGATATTCTATTTGAAAGCAGATTTGATATACCAGAAGGTATAAATGTTAAAGATTTATATGAGCTAACATATCAAAAGTCAATCGTTCTTTTTAAAGATAATATTCGTAAAGTTTTTGAAGGAGATTATATTAGAACTAAGCAAAGCGAATTAGTTAAAAGCAGATTAAGTTCTTACCACGCCAGAAATGAAATGGCTACAATTAAAAAAATAGATTTAAGTTGGGAGGATGAAAAAATTCTTCGCTATTACAGAGCAACATACTTTCCTCCTTTTGATCCTCCATATGCAATAAAACAAGGCGAAAAAGTATTGATAACCCCTAAGTGGATCGCAGAAAACATTAATGAGTGAGTCTAAAAAAATAATATGTACGGTTACAAATGACCTAAACTACGACCAGCGAATGAAAAAAATTTGTTCGTCATTGATAAAGGCTGGGTATGATGTTTTGTTAGTTGGTCGTAAAAGAAAAAACTCTAAAAACCTGCAAGAAAGATCGTTTAATCAACACAGAATTAATTGTTTTTTTGATGCAGGCAAGCTCTTTTATTTGGAATACAACCTTAGGTTATTCTTTTTTTTAATAAGCCAAAAAGCCTTTGCTAATAACGCTATAGATACAGATAGTTTACTAGCTAATTACTTGGCATCAAAAATAAGACGAACGCATTTAGTGTTTGATGGACACGAATACTTTACTGAAATGGAAGAGGTTGTAGAACGGCCAATTACCAAATGGATTTGGAAAATAGTTGAAAACATTTGTTTGCCCTCAGTTTCTGCTGCTTATACTATATCAAAAGGATACGCTAAACTATTTGAAGGCAGGTTCACTAAAAATTTTGAAATTGTTAGAAACATTGCAGTATTTAAGCAAAGAGACTTAACGAAACCAAGAAACGGAGTTTTATACCAAGGCTCTGTAAATCATGGGAGAGGTTTAGAAAAACTCATTCAGGCAATGCCAAACATAAAAAGTAGTCTTACCATTTGTGGTGAAGGAGACCTTTATCAAAAATTACAAAACGATAGCTTAAAACTAAACTTAACCGACAAGATTCACTTTACAGGATATATTAGTCCTGCGGAGTTAGAAAAACATACTATTAAAGCTCAGGTTGGTATTACTCTGTTTTCAAACGATGGCTTAAGCAACCACCATTCGTTATGCAATCGTTTTTTTGATTATTTGCACAATGCTGTTCCTCAAATAGCAATGGCTTACCCTGAGTATGTAGCCTTTAATAATGAATTTGAAGTCGCTATTTTATTAGATGAGCTCACCCCAGAAAATATAGCTAACGCTATTAATAAGTTACTAACCGATTCAGAATTGTACAATCGCTTAAAGGCAAATGCAATTGCTGCTTCCAAAGAATATCAGTGGCAAAATGAAGAAAAAAAGCTTATTTCTTTATATAATTCTCTTCCTGACTAACAATCATTTTAATGGTGTTTATTACCTTTATCGATTCACTTAATTTAAAAAAGTATGAATCAGTATTTTGTTGTATTTAATATTTATGAGGTTGCGCCTGATATTTTTTTACCTAATGCATATATTGTTAAACAAAATGCAAATGGTAAGCAGGGGTATATTGAGCAAAAAGCAACAAGTGCAACCATTCCTTCATTTAACTTTAATTTATCTAACGATACCATTGCTTTAATAAAAAAAGCAGAAACGTTTACAGAGCAATTTTTAGCCGATAAGTTTAATAGTAAACCTAAGAAAAAGCTAGCATTACCCGATGTTTTAAAGCAAGGCGATGCTGTTGTTAAACAAATAAAAAGCTACACTTGGAAACAAATGGGCGATTTTTTAAAAGCTGTATTTCAAAGCAAAGTATTGCTCACGTACGATTTGCCTAGAAAGGAAGAAGCTCATGCTCACAAAGTGTATTTTCATATAAAAGATATTAAACCAGAGCTTAATTTTAAATTGAAAGATTACGGGGTACTTTATACCTTAAAGCTTCTTGAGAAAGATTACAGAATAAAGCTTTTAGAAAAAGATATTCAAGTAATATCAAACAACCCGGCATGGGTAAAAATAGATAACAACCTTTTTCATATTCCGCACATTAACGGGAGTATGTTAAAGCCATTTACCCAAAAAGACCAGTTATTTATCCCTCAAAAAACGGTGAAAATGTACTTTGAAACGTTTATTTTAAAAGTAGCTTCAAAGGCCGAAATCAACGCTGAGGGTTTTAAAATGATTGAATCTAAAACCTTAAACGGTTGCAAGGTTGATGTTATAGAGGATGTTTTTACTGGTGAGTGGGCAATTGAACCTGTTTTACTTTATAGTAATAGTACTTTTTTTAACTGGAGTGATTCTAGAAGCCAAAAATTGTCGTTAGAAAGCAAGGGAGACGAAATAAAAATAATAAAGGTTATAAGAAACCGGCCTGCAGAACAAGAATACATTTCTAAGCTATTAACACTAGGCCTAGTGCAAAGCGCATCGGGTACTTTTGTCTTACAAAACAAGCCTGCAAAAGCCTCTTTTATTTTACATGAGTGGATTATTAATAACGCTAGTAAATTACAAGAATTAGGTATACAAACAGCTAAGTTATCGGTAAACGAAAACGAAATATATCAATACATTCCACAAATAGCGTACTCTGTAGAAGAAGGCAACGATTGGTTTGATGTTTATATAATGGTAAAAGTGGGAGAGTATAATATTCCATTTAATCAACTGGTAGAAAACATACGCAACAACGACCCAATTTACATTCTGCCCAATAATAAAACACTAATTATTCCTGAAGAGTGGATGACCAAATACCAGCAGTTATCAAGGTTTGGGAGCGATCAAAAGAAATTTTTACGATATACAAAAAGTCAATTTACACTTTTAGAAGATGCCGGTTTGGTAGAAAATCAACAGGCTGAATTAGATTTAGATGTATTAAAGAACGTTTTAAGCAACGATATCAATGCGCAGTTACGGCCGTATCAAATAGATGGTGTTCATTGGATGCTAAACCTGTATCATAAAGGCCTGGGAGGATGTTTGGCCGATGATATGGGTTTGGGTAAAACCTTGCAAACCATTTGCGTTTTGTTATATGCTAGAGCTCAAAAAAATAGTATTAAACAAGATGAGGTAGAGGCAAATACACAATCGCAATTAAATATGTTTTCTGGGGAGGATGATAACGTAAACAGGCTTCAGGCAATAATTATTTTACCAGCCTCACTAGTTTATAACTGGAAACAAGAGCTGTTAAAGTTTACCAACAACCTTAAAATATGCGATCATACCGGTCCTAAACGTTCGAAAACTCACGAAAGCTTATTGGGCTGCGATGTAGTTTTAACAACCTACCACACCGCACTTAGAGATATTGATTTGCTAAAACAAATTAATTGGGAGTATGTTGTGTTGGACGAAAGCCAGCAAATTAAAAATAAAAACGGAAAAGTATTTAAATCTATAAGTATGCTTGAGGCAAATAATAAACTAGCTTTAAGTGGAACGCCCATAGAAAATTCACTGTCAGACTTATGGTCTCAAATGCAATTTATTAACCCTAATTTATTGGGAGGATATACCTTTTTTAAACGGGAGTTTATAACGCCAATTGAAAAGAAAAAAAGCGAAGAAAAAAAGAAGCAATTATATCAAATGGTTAACCCGTATTTGTTACGAAGAACCAAACAACAAGTAGCAAAAGATTTACCAGAGCTAACTACAAAAGTGTTTTATTCAGAAATGGGCAAGGCTCAAGAGAAATTGTACGAAGCAGAAAAATCTATGGTAAGAAACTACATCTTAAATGTATTTCAGCCAACCAGTGGTAAACATCATGTGCATGTTTTACAGTCGTTAATTAAATTAAGACAGCTAGCTAATCATACTGCTTTAGCTGGTTATGATACTGAACCAAGCGGTAAATTTGATGATGTAATAGATCAATGGAATACCATTACAAAATCTGGACATAAAATATTAATTTTTAGCTCGTTTGTATCGTACCTAGAGTTGTTTAAAGCTCATTTTGATGAGGTAGGAAGTAAGTATGCTTTTTTACATGGAGGATTAACAGCTAACCAGCGAAAAAAGCAAATTGATTTGTTTGAAAACAACCCTGATGTTAACACCTTTTTAATATCTATTAAAGCAGGTGGCACTGGGCTTAACTTAACCGCTGCCGATTATGTGTTTATACTAGACCCTTGGTGGAACCCTTTTATTGAAAAACAAGCCATAGCTCGTGCGCATAGAATAGGACAAACGAAAAGTGTTGTAGCCGTTAAGTTTATAACTAAAAACTCTATTGAAGAAAAGATATTAAAGCTTCAGGATAAAAAAACAGAATTAGCCGAAGATATTATAAAAGACGAACCCAAAGAGAAGTTAAGTAAAGAGGTTTTAGAGGAGTTGGTTGGGTAAATATTTGTTTAGTTATGTTGTAGACTTAAATTTTTCTTTTGCCTTTGGGTTTCCCCATCCATGAGCTTCATTAAATTTTGACATGGTAAAGGGTTTTATATTTGGAACATCTTTTTGTAGTTTTTTAGATATATCATAGACTCTCATTGTAGGAGTAAGCGTTAGTTTATTAATTACTCCACCATATAAATTTGCGCAGCCAATTTCAATTGTATTTGAAATCATCTCTATAAATACCGGGTATAAGCTATTATACAACTGTTTTAATTCTTCAAAGTCTGATTCTGAAAGAGATTTGTAATCTGTAGCCTTATTTGAGGGATGAGAATCTAAAATGTTATGTGGGTTCAAGTCACCAATTTCATATTCCCAGATTCCTAAATCAGTTGAATTAGTAAACTCCCATAATTTATTAATTAATCGATCTATCCAAATAGACTTTAAGTTGTTTTCTTTTACGTAATATTCAATGCAGGTAGTTGCAAAAGCAAGCCTACCAAGTATAGAGGTTTTGACTAAAGCACTTTTATGGAAGAATCGATTAAACAAATTCAGTAAATGAATATTAACTATTTAACCAAAACAAACTTCTTAATATCGTTAGCCGAAATAGGAGTTTCTCCTAAAATAATTAGTCGCTCAATAGTGTTACGTAATTCTCTAATGTTTCCTGTCCAATTATGAGTTTTAAGAAGTTCTAATCCTTCATTGGTAATATCTTTTTTAATGCTTCCGTACTCTTTAGAAATAAGTTCTAAAAAATGATTCGCTAAAAGAGGTACATCATCTCTTCTATCATTTAAATCGGGTACATGTATAAGAATTACGCCCAACCGATGATATAAATCCTCCCTAAAATTCTTTTCTTTTATTTCTTCTTTTAAATTTTTATTGGTGGCAGCAACAACTCGCACATTTACTTTTATTTCTTTATCTCCCCCAACACGTGTTATTTTGTTTTCTTGCAATGCCCTTAACACTTTCGCTTGCGCAGATAGGCTCATATCGCCAATTTCATCTAAAAAAATGGTGCCTCCATTTGCTTGTTCAAACTTACCTTGACGGGTTTTTACAGCTGAGGTAAACGCGCCTTTCTCGTGCCCAAACAATTCGCTTTCAATAAGTTCAGAGGGTATAGCAGCGCAATTTACTTCAATAAAAGGGCCTTTTGCTCTTTCGCTTTTTTGGTGTAGCTGCCTTGCAACAAGCTCTTTACCGCATCCGTTTCCTCCCGTAACAAGAACTCTAGCTTCGGTTGGTGCAACTTTATTAATCATTGCTTTTATTTCGTTAATACAATCAGATTCACCAATAATTTCAATTGCTTTCGACTTATTTATTTTTCGCTTTAGTTGTTTTGTTTCGGCAACTAGTGTGTTTTTATCTAACGCGTTTCTTACCGTAACCAATATTCTGTTTAAGTCTAGTGGCTTTGCTATAAAATCGTATGCACCTTTTTTTAGAGCTTCAACTGCTGTGTCAATGGTTCCGTGACCAGAAATCATAACTATTGGTGTTTCTGGCTTTAATATGCTGGCGCGTTCTAATAGCTCAAGGCCATCCATTTCTGGCATTTTAATATCGCACATTACTAGCCCGTAATCCTTACTTCTTATTAATTCTAGTCCTTTTTTACCATCTTCGGCATCCTCTACTTTAAATTTTTCGTATTCTAATATTTCACGAAGTGTGTTTCTGATGCTTTTTTCGTCATCAATAATTAAAATTGAACTCATTTTAGAAAGGTAAGAAGATTAAGTTTTAATTAAAAGGATTGGAGTACTCTGTATTGGTAATAAACGTTTCATCGGTAAAGGTTTTTAAAAAGGCCAATAAATCGTTTAATTCTTCGGGTTCTAAAAGTAATCCTCCTTGGTCAATGTTTTTCATTAAGGGGTCTAACGTTTCAGAAAAATGTAATCCTTCGTTATAATGCTGTAAAACGTCTTCTAAGGTTGCAAACCTGCCATCGTGCATGTATGGTGCGGTAAGCTCAATGTTTCTCAGTGTGGTACTTCTAAATTTACCTTCGTCTAACGCATTTCCGGTAACTAGAGCTCTGCCTAAATCGGTAAATGTTTCGTCTAGTCCGTTATTATGAAATTCATTGTCGGTAGTTAGTGGTAAACCATGGCAATGAAAGCAATCTCCATCCTCAGAAGTATAAATTACATAACCATTAAATTCTGATTCGGTTAAGATGGATAAATTTAGGGGGTCTGTTTTAAATACATCATCAATTTTAGCATTGGAGGATACCAAAATTCTCATAAATTGCCCCAGTGCTTTGGCTGCGTGCATAGAGTCAATTTCTGTTGTTCCAAATGCTTTGTAAAAATCAGTAGGGTAATTGGGGTGGTTTTTTAATCGTTCTACGGCCTCATTCCATGGTAAGTGCATTTCAATAGGGTTAGGTACGGGTTCTAATGCTTGGTCTTCTGGTGTTTCTGCAGATCCATCCCAAGCTAGGCCAAACGTGTACGCCATGTTTATGATAGCCATTGAGTTTCTATTGCCGTTTATTCCATCAATACCTGTGCTGGTAACTAAGCCATCGGTAAAAGCAAACTCTTGTTTGTGGCAGCTAGAGCAGGGTTGGCTACTATCACCAGATAAAATAGGGTCGTAAAATAACTTTCTACCCAGAGCAACTCCATCTACCGTTAAAGGGTTGTCAGCTGGTATTATAGGGTTTATGTTAAACCACTCAGGAAATGTGATATTATAAGGCTGCGGATCGTACACTACAGGCGTGTTGCCAATTATAGTATCAACAGGTTCACCAATAAACTCTTGGTTAATTATGGGGTCTTTTTTGCATGAGTAAAGACTAATACAAAACACGATTAAGAGTAGAAATTTTTTGTAAACCTGCATGTGTTTTAAATTTAACGATTTATGTGTAAGCAGAAAAGTAAACAACCTGTTTACGCCATTTTTATAGGGTTTTAACACCAAACAAAAATAATTATTTAAAAGTTTTATAAACCAATTGACTGTTAACTAAAAAAATACTAATTTTGAATTCTGAATTGTCCGGTGGTGTAATGGTAACACATGGGTTTTTGGTACCTTTGTTGAGGGTTCGAGTCCTTCCCGGACAACAAAAAAAGGGAAACATCTTTTAATAGATGTTTCCCTTTTTTTGAAGAACAGAGTGATTAATCCAGACCTAATTCAACTCTTTTTGTGCTATCTGATTTTGAGTTTAAGCCCCAATAAGCTAGTCTTTGAACACTTTTTAAAGTAACAACTGTAGTTCTTATTTTACCATCAAAGGCAGAAGGGTAGCTTTCCTTCCACCCAACTATTTTATATGGTGCATTGGCTTCGTAATATATTTGCAGGGTTTTTTGTAAGTCTTTTATTTGTAATGAGTACACGTTTAGGTTTTCTCCTTCAAAATCATTTCTTTTATAGCCTTTATTTGTGGCAGTGGCAGCGTATGCCTTTACTTTTTTATGCATTAATTGTAAATAAGCAAATGAAGGAACTATCTGTATTTCACCAAGTGGAAGTAGTTTAGGATTTAGGCGAACTATGTTCTGTAGTTCATCTTCTTGTGTAGCTAAATTTATGGTGAATGTTTCATCTCCCTCTTTCTCAAAGTAAGAAAATGATTTAATATTAAACTTGCTATTTCTTCTGTTTAACTGTAAATACTTGGTACCACACCACTCCTGCATAGAGCATGCAATCTTTAAAGATTGCTCATATTTACTTCTATCGATAGGAGTAAATGATGAAGTGTGAATAGAATAGTCATATATACCCGTATTGAATTTTGTTGTACGAATATTTTTTAAAATTTTTATAGAATTTTTGCTAGTATAAGTTTCGTTTTTAACTTGTTTATCCTCCAAAAAGTCTTCTGCAACAAACACGTTTACTACTTCCCCGTCATGAATATCGTTATATCTGTTTTGTTTTAGGCTATAAACAGCAACTTCTGCTTTGCCGTCTAACCAATAAGAAAAATCAACTTTGCCTGAGCCAACATTGGTCTGACTTTGACTACTACATCCAAAAATTAAAGTGATTAATATAAAGGATATTGTTTTATAAAGCGTTTTCATAAGCGTGTTTTGTTTACACAACAGAAATACGCTCTTCTTGTTTTGCTGGTTTTGGTAAGTGATGCATTACATTAGAGGCCAAAGGTGCCCATACAGCGGTTTTAACCCCCATTTTTTTTAACCCTATATTTGTCCAGTTATTGCAAGTTCTGAATGCGTGATAGCTTTTATGAGCTTCAAAAAAACAATCATTTGTACCGTAATGACTTTTACAATTTATTTTTATGGGGATGTTTTTATTTTGCTGAAAATGATCGGTAATATAATTTACCAACAGCTCATATTGATTAATGCTAATTTTAATTTCACTTACGTTATTGTTGAATGCGGGCTTTTCATAAACATATGTAGTATGCATTGCGGTTGGTGAAGGCCAAAACAAAGCATTGGCAAATGTTTTAAAAGTTAAGTCTTCCCACTCTGGTGTATCAATGAAAAATCCCTTGTCTCCCCAGCCTATGCTAAGATATTGTGGGTTGTGTGGTTGCTTGAAGTTGTTAGAGTTAAGGTAGTTAATCCAATTAAAAACGTTGTTTTTACTTGGTAACATAAAATCGGTGTGTTTTCCGTTCGATACTACATAAATAGTAATGTCACTATTTTCATAGAAACGATAGTTGTTGTTTACAGGAATATATTTTGCAATTTCTACAAACGAGAAGTAAGCAATGGGAAACAAAATCATAAACGCAATTAATCCATATAAAAGCCCAATCATTTTAATTGTATTTAATTTTTTGGCAAATATATTATTAATTCATCCTTGCTATGGCAAAATTTTTTGTTTTTCACTTTCATTAGGCAAACGACATTGCTCCCGCTTACCAAACCAACGATATCTGTTTTTTGCAATAAAGTCGTAAGCAAGGTCTCTAAACCATTTTGGGAATATTTTTAGAGCCAACAGCAACTTCCAAAACCCTCCCAAAACCTTAAATATATGTAAGCTTGCAGAAGATTTAATAAACACTCTTTTATTGTGTAATACAAGTACCGAGGAAAGATTTTGAAGCGCATTTTTATTAAGAAGCTTTTTAGCTGTTTCACCCTGAATACTCCCAAACAGGAGCTTGTTTTTTTTGTCAATTTTTATTAAAAATTGAACAAACGAATTACATAAAACACAATATCCATCAAAAAAGACATAACATTTTTCTGAATTCTCAAGCATAGCATCTAAAGTAATACCTTTGGTGTAATTAGCAACCTGTGTTGAAACAAAGTTATACCCAAATAGTTAAAAATATTGCCCATGAATTGGGCTTTGCATTTTGTGGTGTTTCAAAATCAGGGTTTTTAAAAGAAGAAGCCCCTCGACTAGAAGATTGGTTAAACAAAAACATGCACGGTAAAATGCATTACATGCAAAACCATTTCGATAAACGTTTAGATCCTCAAAAACTGGTGCCTGGCTCTAAGTCAGTAGTTTCTTTAATGTATAATTACTATCCGTCCAAACAACAAGATGAAACATCCTCCCATAAAATATCTAAATACGCATATGGGCAAGATTATCATTTTGTAGTGAAGGATAAATTAAAACGGTTTTTACAAGAAATACATAGTCGTATAGGAGAGGTTGAAGGAAGAGTTTTTGTAGATTCTGCACCCGTTTTAGAAAAAGCCTGGGCAGCTAAAAGTGGGCTAGGATGGATAGGTAAAAATGCAAATTTAATTAACCCAAAAGCAGGCTCATTCTTTTTTTTAGCCGAGTTGATTATTGATTTAGAGCTAGATGTGGACGGCCCAATTAAAGATTACTGTGGCACATGCACTAAATGTATTGATGCTTGCCCAACGGATGCTATTCATGAGCCTTATAAAGTTGACGGCTCTAAGTGTATATCTTACTTTACAATAGAATTGAAAGAAGAAATACCAAAGGATGTTTCTGGAAAGTTTGAAAACTGGATGTTTGGCTGTGATATTTGTCAGGATGTTTGCCCTTGGAACCGTTTTTCTAAACCCCACAACGAACCACTTTTTTCACCACACTCTAAGCTGTTAGGGATGAACAAAACCGAATGGCAGGAGTTAACGAAAGAAACCTTTAACGAAGTATTTAAAAAAACGGCAGTAAAAAGAACTAAATTTGAAGGCTTGAAGCGCAACATTCAATTTTTAAAAAACAAAAGTAATGAGCCTAAAAGTTAAAGCACATGGAGCCTTATTTTTGGTAGCTTTATTTTATGGCCTTGCATTTGTTTGGGCGAAAGATATTATACCAGAATACATTGGTCCGTTTGGTCTTGTTTTTATTAGGGTTGCCGTTGGTTTAATTGTGTTTACAACCATTTCTTCTTTTTCAAATACACCCAAAAAAATCAGTAAAGAAGATTTCCCTAGAATCTTTTTATGTGGCATGTTTGGTGTAGGTATAAACATGCTTTGTTTTTTTAAGGGCCTAAGTATAACCGGTCCGATTAACGCATCTATTTTAATGTTAGGAGCACCGGTAATTGTAATGATACTTTCAACTATAATACTAAAAGATAAAATAACGTCTCGTAAAGTTTTGGGAGCAATTTTAGGTATAACAGGTAGTTTAACTATACTGCTATTAAATAAAAAGCTTGAGTTTGCAGCAACTACGTTTATAGGAGATTTATTTGTATTTATTAATGCCCTAAGCTATGGCTTGTATATAATTTTAGTTAAATCAATTACTCAAAAGTACAACGGCATTACGGTTTTAAAGTGGATATTTTTATTTGGTTTGTTAATTGTAGCTCCTTTCGGATTAGGTGAGTTTATTAGTGCCGATTATAGTGTTATCCCTACTAAAGTGTGGTGTGAGTTGGCTTTTGTAGTTATATGTACAACCATTTTCACCTATTTACTAAATTTTTATGCTATAAGTAAATTACCCCCTACAACAGTAAGTGTGTACATTTATCTTCAGCCGCTTATTGCAACAACCGTTGCAATACTATTAGGTAAAGACGAGCTCACCTTAATAAAGGTTTTGGGAGGATCTTTAATTTGTATAGCTGTATATTTAGTAAGTTTTAAAAGTAAATCAAAAATTAATGTCTAGTACGCAATCAATGACCGGATATGGTCGAGTAGAAAAAAACGATGGTCAATTTGAGCTTATTGTTGAGGTTAAAACACTTAACAGTCAAAAAGGAGCTGATATTTTTCTTAGAATTCCTAATTCAATGAAGCATTTGGAAATAGATTTACGCAAGCTGGCTTCAGAGACATTGTTTAGGGGTAAAATAGAGGTAAATATATCCTTCAAAAAAGAACAGTTCGAAAAAAAATTAAACATTAATAAAAGCATAGTTTCTGATTACCTAGATCAGTTAAACATAATAGCAGAAAACTCACCTATAAAAACTCAGGTAATAAGCTTTGCTGATGTATTAAGGTTGCCTAATGTACTTGAACAAGAAGAGGAGGAAGAGGTTATAATTGATGAAACATTTGTTAAAAATACATTTATAGAGGTTTTACAGAAAGTAGTTGAGTTTAGAAAACAAGAAGGTGAAAAACTTTATGATGAAATGGTTGAGCGAATCACACTCATTAATAGCTTATCAAACGATGTAGCTAGTTTTGATCCGTTAAGAATGGAAAGAAAACGAGCTAAAATTAACGAGCGTTTACAAGAGTTTATTGATAACGACCAGTTAGACAGATCAAGGTTAGAACAAGAGCTACTTTATTATGCCGAAAAAATAGATATTTCAGAGGAAAAACAAAGACTTAAAGCCCACTGTGATTTTTTTATTGAAACTATGGATACACTTGAGGTTAAGGGAAGAAAGTTAAACTTTATTTGTCAAGAAATAGGAAGAGAAATTAACACTACAGGATCTAAAGCGAATGATTTAGATATTCAAAAAGTGGTTGTTAAAATGAAAGATGAGTTAGAAAAGATTAAAGAACAATGTGCTAACATTTTATAACGCATAAAAACATTAGTATTGAGTTTTATTATTTGCTAATTTTAAACAATGAAAGCACCCACAGGTAAATGCATAATTGTTTCTGCTCCATCAGGCGCGGGTAAAACAACCATTGTCAAGCATTTACTTGATAATAAAAGCCTTGGCTTAGAGTTTTCTGTTTCTGCAACAAGCAGGGCGAGGCGAGGAGACGAAAAGCAAGAAGTAGATTATTATTTTGTTGGTGTAGACGGCTTTAAAAAGCATATTAATGATAATATGTTTATTGAATGGGAAGAAGTTTACCCCGACCAATTTTATGGCACCCTTAAGTCAGAAATAGAAAGAATATGGGCTAAAGGCAGTACCGTTATTTTTGACTTAGATGTTATTGGAGGATTAAACCTTAAGAAATACTTCGGAGAAAATGCCCTTTCTATTTTTATTAAACCACCCTCAGTAGAAGCCTTACGAAACCGATTGGAAAAAAGAAATACAGAGTCTGTAGAAAAAATTAACATGCGCGTTAATAAAGCAAGCCAAGAGATGAGCTTAGCAGATAAGTTTGATAAAATAGTTTTAAACGAAGATGTTGAGATTGCTGTTGATGAAACAGTTTCAATTATTTCAGAGTTTTTAAAATTGTGATAGTATAATTGAAATTAGTAACCCGCTTAAAACAGCTTCTGACACCCAACTGTTTTTTGATTCCACAACATATTTGCTAATAGCTAAAGCTAATAAAGGTGAAACAAACAGTATAAGTTTATATTGCTTAAATAACATGAAGCTAACAAAAATAGCTATTGCGGCAATTACAGACACACCTAATGCTTTTTTTGAGGAGAGTGAATAGTTTGTAAATTTCTTTAACGTATAAATCACACCTAACATTGTAATAATAAATATGTATATAAGACCAATTAAATGTGCAACTCTTAACGAATTAGGATTCTTTTGTTCTGGAAAGCTTAAATACCACTCAAAACTAAAATAAAGCAGATAATTCACCGCCCAAAAAATTAAAAAAGGCAGAACAAACCCCAACATTGTGTTTAGATAATATTTTGTACTAAACTTAGTATAAATACTAATAAACATTAAAGGCATAGCTACTAATATACACGCTGGAAAAAAAAGTAAACTAGCTATACCCAGTAGGCACCCGACATTAAAATATTGACCAATACTTGGTTTAGCGATTTCAGCAGAATTTAGTAGATGGTATGCAAATTGGGTGATTGCTAGGCTTAAAATTACCTGAAAATCAATTTTACAAATATAAAAAGCACCTACTAGTACTAGCATATAAGTAATAATAGGAACGTGTGACGGTTTAGATATTAAGTTGTTTTTTTCTAATGAAATGTTAAAAAGTACGCAGTTAGTTACTATCAAAACATTTGTGAAAATAGTAATTAACCAATTCATGTTTCCATTTAGCATGTATATTGCTGAGGTAGCATTACTAGTGTTAAACAACAACAAACAAGTTAATATTGCTATTATTAGAACAAAGCTTTTATTTGATTTAAAAAGAAAGTACATTTCTAGTTTTCTTTTTGCTTAAAGTTTCGATACATCACTTTTATCATTCCGTCTGACAGGCCTATTTTAGGAACAATTATGTTTTCACAGCCACTATATTCGCAAATTTTCATAAAAAGCTTAGCTGCATGCACGATTACATCAGCTCTGTCGGGGTTAAGGTTATAGGTAGTAATTCGTTCTTTTACACTTAATGGTGCTAGGTTATTATACAGGCTGGCTAGTTTTTGTTTGCTGAGGTTGAAATCTTGTTTAGAGCTCCTGCTAATTTTTTGCAGTTTATTTATATTTCCTCCCGAACCAAGTATGCTTTTAACATTATGTTCATTGGTTACTTCCTCAACCCAGCTTTTAAGTTTTTTCCAGTCTTCTTTCTTGTCTTTTTTCTTGAGAATTCTAACAGTTCCAAGTTTTAAAGAAATTGAGTTAATGGTTTTTCCATCCTTCATTAGCGAAAGTTCGGTGCTACCTCCACCCACATCTACAAAAAGATAAGTAACATCTTTTTTAATGATATTACTTTCATATGCGTTACTGTGGATAATATCAGCCTCTACCTTACCATCAATAAGTTCAACTTTTATATTGTGATTTTTCTTTAAAGAGCTAACAATTTCATTTCCATTAGAGGCTTCTCTTAAAGCTGAGGTTGCACATATCCTCATTTTTTCCACCTCATATACCTTTGCTAGCATTCTAAAAGCTATTAAACTTTGAGTAAGCTTCTCCAGTTTTTCAGTCTCTACCCGACCTTTTGTAAAAACGTCTTCACCTAGTCTAATAGGTACTCTTATTAGTGTTCTTTTTTTGAAATTAACGGTATTATCTGCCTCCGAAATTTCCATTATCAGAAATCGAACTGCATTTGATCCAATATCTACTGCTGCTAGGTTCATGTTTAGCTAAAAATAATTACCCAAAGATACGCTGTTGCATTAATAGTACTGTTTTTTGTGTTAAAATGATGTTAAGCTATTATTAAGTCATTTTTTTAAGGTGTTGATAACAAGTGTTTTAGTAATGTTTTCAACATTCGCGTGTTAATAAAGCTAAGGACTTTATTGTTAGACCTCTTTCATTAAAATATATTTTGAAAGTAGATCATTTAACTATTAATATTTTAAAAATTGAAATTATGGAAACAAAAAAACATATTTTATTTTGCGAATTATTAAATAAAAGAATTAAAAGTGGAGGCAAAAAAGCGTTACCGGATATAAAATTGTCATTAAAAGCCCTTGAAAGTAAATTCAAATTCTTACTGCTATATGTAATTATTGCATCAATGTCTTTTGGGGTTTTCAAAAACACACACGCTCAAGGTAAAATCATGGGCACCATAACTACTGTTACTGGAGAGCCTATTCAGAATGTTTGCATTGAGGTTAAAAAAGATGGAAGTGTTTTGCAAACTCTAAGAACAGATAAAACAGGGCAGTATTTAGTGGATGAGCTTACATACGGAGATTACGACATTATATTACACTACCGTATGGAGGAAAAGGTTATTGAAAACATTCAATTCAATAGGAAAAAGACTGTTTATCAGAAGATTAAACTAATTAAAAAAGATCCGGTTATACCTAACGAAGAAATTAACCTTGCTTTAATAGGAGAGTAGTTACATACATTATTGTGGTTAACTATTTATTGTTAGCCATGCCATTAACCCAACACTTTTAACAAGAGCTTTTTCATCAATATCAAAAAGGGATGAGTGCACCGGATGTACTATCCCTTTTTTTGTATTGGCTACTCCCATCCTATAAAAACAACTTTCAATTTTTTGAGAATAAAATGCAAAATCTTCTGAAGTCATTCTTAAGTCTAGATCTACAATATTATCTTCACCTGTATACTCTTTTGCTAATGTCTTACATTTTGCGCTTAATTTGGGGCTGTTTATTAAGGATGGATAACCGATAGCAATATTTATTTCTGCTTTTCCTCCCATGCTTCTTGCTATATTCTCGCATAATGAAGTAATATGCTGATGCGCTTCATACCTCCATTGCTCATTAAATGTTCTAAAAGTTCCTTCTAATAAAACGTTATCTGGTATTACGTTTGTTGCTCCGTTCGCGATAACTTTGCCAAAGCTTAATACACTGGCTGTTGTAGGATTATTTTTTCTGCTTACAATTTGTTGTAATGCCGTTATTAAGTGTGCCGATATTAAAACTGGATCAACCAAAGTGTGTGGAAGTGCTCCGTGACCTCCTTTGCCAACTATATTTATATATATTTCGTCACAAGAGGCCATGTAAACTCCTTCTCTAAACCCAAAATGCCCACTAGGTAAACTTGGTGCTACATGTTGAGCAATAATCTTATCTATATTATGTGTTTCAACTAAACCCTCTTTTAAAAGAATAGAAGCTCCGCCTGGTAATTTCTCTTCTCCCGGCTGAAATGTTACTTTAACCGGCTGTTTCAAATCGGCTTTTAAATCGTTTAAAATATATGCTGTACCTATTAAAGAAGCCATGTGAACATCATGGCCACAGGCGTGCATAACACCTTTGTTTTTTGAAACAAAATCATGAGTGTTTTGCTCAGTAATAGGTAGAGCATCTAATTCGGCCCTGATAGCTATTGATTTTTTATTGGTTGATTTTTCAGGAAGTATTGTTGCAACAATACCCGTGTTTGCAATGCTATCGTAAGGTATTTCTTTGCGATCAAGTAATTGTTTTATGTATTGACTTGTATTAAACTCTTCAAATGATAATTCAGGGTTTTTATGAAGATGTTTACGAATAGAAACAATTTCTTGAAAGTATTTAGCTGACAGTGATTTAATTTTATCTATCATACACAAAATTAGAAGTCTGTTCCAATAGAGAGATAGGGTATTGGTTTTTGAAAAACACCGTCTTCAATTCCCCAGGCGTAATCTAATTTAACAAAATACCCAAATAATTTTGATCTAAGACCCCACCCAATTCCTGCTGCAATAGGGTCAACTTGGTTTTTAATTAGAACTGTTATATTACCATCGGTAACTGTTTTTGTGTTAAATACATTTTCATTTGAATAGGGTTGTACTCCGGTCCAAGCCGTGCCAATATCACCAAAGGCTATTATCTGAAAGTTTGCTAAAAATTCTGATTTAATTGGGTTTGAGAAAAAATATTTAACAATAGGAAAGCGAACTTCAGAATTTATAACTGCAAAACTATTTCCGTTTCTTGCATTTTGAATAAAACCTCTAAGAGGAGGTACAATGGTTTGATAGTAATACCCAGCAGTTTGTGAGATAGGAGTTTCAAAATCAAAGGTTGGATTAGCTGTAAATCGCGCCCAATTTTCTACGGCACCTAAGTAATGAACAAGTTTACGAGCTCCAAAACTGGTTCCTCCTGAAAATCGGTTAAACCAAATAAGGTTACGATGTAGTTTTTGAGCATATCGAGCATCAAAACCAACAACAGAAAAATCGGTCTCAGTTTCATCAATAATTCTGTAATGCTCTCCAAAAACTTTAAATTTCCAGCCAGTATATAAATTTAAATCTTTGTGTAAAGAGTTGTCAAAAACAAACTCTGCTTTTAAACCTAACCAGTTATCAAAAACATCTTCAGCACTTGCGGTTGCAACATCAGTTGAAAGTACAATACCTTTATCTCTTCGTAACATTGGGGTTAAACGAATACTTGAAACCTCGTTAAATGGATATGCATACCTCGCTTTTAATAAATTAGTAATTGTTTTGGTACTAAAAAAATCACCATCAGATTGAGTGACCAGTCTCTGAAACGAGTATTTCTTGTCCCATCGTCCGCTTCTGTTGTCTAACGAAGCAAAAAATTCTCTAGCACCACCGTTTAATGAATATCTAACACCTCCTTCGATTTTATAGTCTTCAAAAAGGTCAATCATATCTACTTTTAAAACTAACCCCATACCTGGTGGAACATAAGGCCCTCCATTATAAAACTGGTACAATTGATTTGCGAAATTAAAATCAAATTTAGATGTAATGTCACTTGCAATGAAATTCAATTTATACGAGCGGGTAGAAGGAATTATTTTTTTTCGAATACTTGGTTCAGTAGTGCTTGTATCAATTACATTAGTGCTTATAGGCAATTGCTTAGGTATTTCATTTTTGTTTTGTTCGGTATAAAAGGAGTAGGTTTTAGGGTTAAAGCTCTCTTTAGAAGCCGGTTCTTCACTTAGAGTATAGTTTACTGTTTGCGTAGGATTTAAATTCTTTGAGTTGCCGCTTGCCGGTGTAAAAACTTCTTTAGAATTAGTACTCTTAGTCAAGGAGTCTGTTTTATTAAACACGTAAAAATTATACTTACCGTCATTGAAAACAACATCGGCACCTACCCCCCCAACTTTGGAAAAACTGTACGAAAAAACATCTTTTTTATAATCACTTATTGGTTCGGATTTCATAAAAAACCTATAGTGTATAGTAGTATCTATTGAGCTTATTGCACTATCTTGTTTGGCGATAAACTTTTGTTTGAACCCATTTTTATCACTTATGTATGAAAATCGGTTTAAATCATATGTGTTTGGTTGAGTTTCGTTATAAAATTTTGTAGTTGTGACTTGCTTTAATGGTTTTTTGGTGTTGAGTATATCAAAGGTGAATAAATCGAAGGATGTGGAGAAGTCTCGTTTTTCAATATATTTTTTAGCAGCCCTTAATGTATCGTCTTTTCTATTCGAGGAAAATAGGATTTTATTTTTTTCTATGAATACAGGATTTAAATCGTCATAAATATCATTGGTTAGTTGCTTTTGTGTATTGGGTCCAACTTTGTACAAATAAATATCTGACTGCCCATTTGCAACCCCAGAAACGATCATTGTTTTTCCGTCTTGAGAATAATCGAAAGATTTTATTTTTTGCAATTTAAATATTGGCTTTTCTTCATTTTTTTTAGTTTCAAGAAAATAGTATCTCAATTTTAGCTCATCATGATCTTCATATATGATTGAAAGCATTTCTTCTACTGGGTGCCAGCCCAAAAGGGGGTAATCGGTATTTGTTACTCTTTGTAGTTTATACCCTTTCTTAAAAACTTTTTTTCTTTTACCTGATTCTAAATCTTTAATAAAAACTTTTATTTTTCCTAAGTTGTTCTCAACATAAGCGATTTTTTTGCCATCCTCATCAAGTTTAACCTGGTAATATTCTTTGTTTTTTTTGGTTTTAATAAAGGTATTATCTTTTTTCTTAGGCAATTCGGGTAAATTAATCTTGCTCTTATTGTAATTACGCTCGTAATAAGCAAGCATGTCTTTTTGTAATGTTTTTAAAGGAACACCTAGCACATAGGTGAAGCCGCTTTCGATACTTCTGCTTACTCGCGACATGTATAATACGTTTTTGATAAGCTTTTCTCCGTAAACATCCGCAATATAGGCCCACATAGCATGTCCGTAATAAGTAGCCTCGCTTTTGGTTATACGGTTAAATTTATAATACTTTTTAAATTGTATTCCGTCTTTAATGTTGTTTTCTACTCCTGAATATGGGGTGGATAAATAGGATACTAAACCGTCTAAATACCAATCTGGCACTGTAAGTAATGCTGAATTTTTAACGACTTCCATCCAGCTTCCTCCAAAAATCATTTGTTGAGCTAACACTCTTGATATCCCTTGTTTAATGTTTTGTTCAAAGGTGTAGTGGTCTCCATTAAAATATACGAAAACATTTCGCCCGTATATTCTTGTTACTCCTCCCAAATTGTCTTCTGCCTCATTTAAGCCAATATTACTTTTTCTAAATTCTTCAATTTTATTATAAATCATTATGTTAAACCTTTCTCTATCATCTAGGTAATAGTCTACTCGCTGAGTAAGGTTTTTAATGGTTTTATCTACAATATCTGCTGCAAATAAAGCTAGCTTGTCTCCTCCCTCATAATGGTAAATTTTGTAGGAGTCATACTTTTGATACTCCCAATAATAATCTTCTGTTTGTACTCTGTTTTTTCCGAATGTCATGGATGATGTTCCATTGTAAAACTGTGCACTTAGTTGGTTGGTGAACACAGCTAAACACAAAAGAAAAAGAGTTTTAAGAGTCTTAAGGTTGTACTTTTTAAGCATTACCTATAAATATAATAAGTTTTGACCGAAATTTCTGCAGGATAAAATAAAAGCCCTCACTTAGTTTAAATGAGAGCTTTTGTATAAGTAGCCTATAAAAGAGTTTTAATGCTCAACTACTTCAATAAGGTTACATTGCCAGTTAATACTTTGTTTTTATCTGTGCAAAGCTCTGTATAATTTAATATCCAATAATAAGATCCTTCTTTAGACTCATTACTGCCTTTATTTATTCCATCCCAAATAGGTAAAGTTGTTTCTTCGGCAAATACTTCTTTACCCCACCTTGAATAGATGACAAAATTATTTGAACGTATTGATGGGTTTAATTTAATGTAAAACTCATCATTTATATTGTCGTTGTTTGGAGTGAAAACATTAGGTATGGTGTCTTCTGGTAATGCAGGAATTGCAAAAATCATTAATTCGTCCCTACTTATACACTGCCCATCATCTGCCAAAATAGAATATGCACCTGGTTCAGTAACGATAATTGCAGTATCTCTTGTTCCCTCAGACCATTCATAAGTAGACGTTTCATTTACATTTGTAACTTCTAATACATATTCCCCACAATTAGACCATCCTTCACCAATGGTAACAGGAATGTTAGTTGCAGGAAACACTTCAAAATTATTGCTGTAAGTACATCCGTTAATATCAAATGTTTGTAAGGAATATAGCCCTGGAGATTCTATAAAACAAAAGTTAGTATCTGCACAATTTGTATTCCCCCAAATAAATGAATCAGCAGCGGCTGAAGGAACAGCTGTTACACCCTCGCCTAAGCATCTGATGGTTAAATTATTTACAACGGGTATACTTGGTTCGGTAACAACATAGTTCTCGGAAAACGAACACAAATTAGCATCTGTAATTGTTACAGTGTATGTATTGGCCATTAGATTTGTAATTGAATTGTTTGTTACGTTATTGCTCCATTCGTAATTATATGGTTCAACTCCCCCTGCAGTATTAATTGTTATTGAACCATTACTTTCACCGTTGCAAATAACAGAGGTAATAGTAGTATCCAAAACGTATAATGAGTCTGGTTGAGTTAATGTTATGGCCAATTGTCTAACACATCCTACTGTATCTGAAACAGAAACATTGTAGGTGCCAGCTGGTAAGTTTGATACATTAGTAGTTAATGTGCTGTCAATTTCCCATTCATAATTATATGGTTCAAGCCCGTTTGTAACGGTTAGGTTTATACCTCCTAGGTCTCCAAAACAATTCAGATCTGTTTGTTCAACAGAAACAAGCATATTACTTCCTTCAACTATTTCTCCTGTATTGGTTGATGTACAGCCAAAAACATCTGTAGTAGTAACAGAGTATAACCCTACGCCTAAATTGTTTATTTGATTGGTAGTAGCACCAGTAGACCAATCATAATTAAATGGGCCAGTAGAATTAATTAACTGAACAGTTATTGTTGCTTGTTCATTTGTGTCACACAAATCTTGATTAATATCCAAAGCTGTTTGTAGCTCCATTACTTCAATATCTTGTGTGATTTCAGTATCAAACATACAGCCAAAGGCATCAGTAGTTGTAATAGTGAACGAATAAGTTGTGTCATTTGCAGGAACTAGTGATAAATTCGTTGTGTCAGTTAGTAAGTCAGTTTCAGAGTACCAGTTTATTGATGTTAATGGCACTGTAAAGTCTAAAGAGTCTGGAAAAATAGATGGTCCAAAATCTAATCCCCACGAAAATAGTACACCGTTATCGGAGAGTAGTGAGTCTGTTATAATTAACTCCCATTCTCCCTCTACTGGGCATCCGAATAAATTACTAAAAGATTCAAAGGGAAGGTAGTCACCTGCTGGCAGTGTAGAAGGGGAATTAGCGTCTGCGTATTCAATCCAGGTGTCTGTACCTGTAGCCATATTCCAGCAATAAGTAAAGGGAGTACCAGGTACTGGCGTACCTCCTATATCACCCTCAACTGGTATACCCAGAAAAACCTGTCCATTAGCACCAACAAACTGGTTTAAAACAGCTTCTTGCCCATTTGGACAAACAATTTTTATTTCTAAGTCCCTCATGTATGAATGCTCTATATCTACACATATTGATGAAATATCGGCCAACTCGTTTATTGTTGCTCCCCCAACATTAGCCATCATAAAAGAAGACTGATAAGATGTTCCATCACCGTCAGGCAAAGCAACAGCACCTCCACTATCAAAAACAAATGAGGTTTGTATAGATTCTGCTGGGTCAATTAAAAAGCTAACCGTGTCACCCGGGCAAACAGTGTCATTACTTACTAAAGCATAATTTAAATTGGCTGGCCCACTAACTAAAACAAACCCAATTATTTTTTCTTGTTCACAACCAATAGTATCAGTAATATTTAAACTTACGCTATATAGTCCTGTTTCTGCATAAGTAACGGAATCTGTGATATTTGCAGAGGAAGAGTCATTGCCAAAATTCCAGTTAAAGTCAGTCGAATTGATACTTTGGTTGTAGTTCTGATTATTCTGCGGAAAAGAAATGTTTGCGTCAAAAACAACTTGCTCTCCTGGGCATATGCCAATTATGTTAGATGAGTCAGCATCTGGTGTGGAGGTTAAAGATGATTCTATCCCTTGGCAAAATGGAGAACACACCATATATGCAACAAACCCGGAGCCTGTATTCGCTCCATCAGATGTAAATTCTAGCGTTAGGCAAGCGTTACCATGCAGTATATTGACAGAGTCTAGCTCGTCATTCATATAGCAACCAATTAGTTCACTTGAAGTAGTTGAACCACTATATATACACAACATATCTCCACTTCCTAGGTCAAAACTACTAAAGTAGAGGTTACTTTGTTTTCCAATACTATCAGGACATATGGTGTAAACAAAGCTTTCATTATTACTGTAGTTTGCTATATCACCTCCTGAATCGTATAAAGTGTCTGAACATGTATTAACTGATCCGTTCGATATAACTATTTGAGATAGAGCTGTCTGTCCGACTAGAACTAGCACGAAAAATATCATTACTCTCATATTTTCTTACTTATTAGATGTGCTAAAGTTGTTTAAAGGGAATAAAGCAAGCACATAACCGGTTTTACCCAGTGCGATATACTTATATTCATCAGCCCTACGGGCTAGCTCAAAGCTTAATATATTTAAGGTACCGTTTTCGTATTCTGATAGAAACTCTTCAGCTGATATTGTGGAAACAACATTGTTTTGTTTTTTAGTGAAAGTATTTGCAACAGGAATACTCTTATCGTTTTTTCCGATAGATACGCTAAAAGACTTTTCGGTCAAAAAGTCAAAATAAGCAGTTTTTTCTGAGTCAGAAGTTATTGATTCAACTATTTTAGGGCTAAATACTTGGTTTAATTTTTTTTCTAATGAATTGGTGCTTTGAGATAATGCCGAATAACTTGATATTGTTAAGAAAAGGCTACAAAAAATTTGAATAAAAGTATAGTTATGCATTTACTTTATTTTGAAATGGAAGTCGAATTTACGAAAAAAAGAAGGTTCTGTCAATAACATTGGGTTATGGAGCCTGCAACCTGCAATAGAACCTAACCCATATTTAATGTGTTTTAAATAAACGATACTTTTAGGGAGAGTATATTGGTTTAGGAAAAATGAAAACAGTTAATATCGAAGAAGAGACTAACTGCTAGAAAATTTTCCATACATTAACAAAACGATAGACAGATGTTATATCGTTTACTTAGCGTAAAAGAGTTATGCTGCCTTGTGATCTTTGTTCATCTAAGCGGAGTACATAATAATAGGTGCCTATTTCAAGCTCATTTCCATTATTTCCTTTACCGTCCCAGTGGAGAGAGCCAGTTTCTTCTGAACTGAAAATCTCTTTACCCCACCTGTTATATATTTTTATAAATGTACCGCATTCTAAAAATGCGCTGTTTATTATAGGTAAAAAAGAATCGTTAAAACCATCATCATTTGGAGTAATTACATTAGGTATTTCAATATCAAAAAATTCTTCTCTACTTAATGACTTTATAAAAACAGATGTATTATCGGCACAATTATTCCCGTTCAATGTAACCAAGCGAACAGAAATACTATCTGCATAATCAATTCCATATGAAAAATCTTTTTGGGCAGTGAATAAATCGTTGTTAATAAACCAATTTTGATTTACAGTATTTGTAGATTCATTTTTTAAGTTTACAGCAACTGAGTCACAAGCATATATCAAATCATACTCAATTGATGCCACTGGAAGTTCAAAAACTTCAACAAGTATTTCATCAAAGTGTTTACAACCGTAAGAATCATTTATGGTAATGGAATAATTAACTGTTTCGTCAGGATTAATAACATAGGTGTCTAGTGTTGGATTTCCGTCTAAATAATCACTTGGACTCCACACGTAAGAAACACCACCCGCTACTGAAACATTGGCAGGATCTCCTTTGCACAGGCTGGTATCATTGCTTGCATAAGTTTCTTGAAAAGGAAACACAACTGCTAATACCGTATCTGAATCAATGCAACCGTTAGAGTCAATTCCTGTAACTGCATAGTTTGAGGAAGAATCAGGCCAGACCTGCGGGTTAAAATCAGTTAAGCTAGATATGTTGTAATCAGGTGACCAGGTTACGCTTTCTGCATAACCAACCTGTAGGTTTGCGGTATCGCCAACACATATACCCGGAAATGAGGGGTTCAACCTAAAAGGAATCACATTCACTTTATAAACTATAGGGGTAGATTTATTTGGACAGCCGTTATCAATGACATCAACATAATAAAAATAGGGTAAATCTTGACCATTCTCACAGATTGTCTCCCAACAGAAATTTACAGATACAAAACCAGAATCTAATACAGTGTCAGATAATATCGCTGGATTAGGTGTTAGGCCTGAGTCAAATAATTCTCCATTAATAACAATTTCTAAGCTATCCTTGTCAGCATCTGTGAAAATCATAGGAAAACAAATATTTTCACCTGCAATAACTTCAAATTCATATATGATAGTATCACCAATATTATTTGCTGCTTCTGGATACTCATTTGGTGGGCAAACAACTGTATTTACTTGTATGTCTAAAAAAGTTGAGGAGATATAAACCCCATCTCTGTATTCTTTCACTTCTATGCCAAATACATAAGCTCCTTGGTTGGGTATGAATATTTCACTTATACCTGTACCAGAGTTGATTTCTAATTGGCTGCCCGTTCCGAATGGATTAGTTTCAGTATAGCCAGGCAAAAAGTCTACAGTTGGTATGGGTAAACTTAGATTGCTACCAGTACTAGTTGGTTCTTCTAAAGGAGTAAATAAAGAATATACTAACGAATCCCCATCAGGATCAAACGCATTAAATGAAAAGTTAATTGAATCTTGTATACATAAAAATGGTGCTACACTGTTGGTGAAAATTGGAGCGCTATTTGGTGTTAAAGCTGGGCCAGGAATATAGCTATAGAAACCCATGCCAGCACCACCAGGGTCTGAAATATTATCTATATTTCCATTTCTGCAGCAATTATTATAGATTATGTGATAACCCGCAACTGGAGTGCCACTTTGAGAAAATCCATCAAGAATAATGGTATCTCTAAAAATTCCTTCATTAATACAAACATCTTGCCCTACCGTGCAGTCACTAGTTGTTTGAGCTTCATATGGTACTGAATCAATTGGCTGAAGTTCTAACCCAAGAAATAGAGGATTAAAATTTCCTATCCCGTTTTGATAGATATTGACTTCGATAGCTTGAATAGTATCAACTAACGATGTTGCATCACAATTTAAATAGATACTGAAGTTTATTTCATATAAGAACTCACCACTTCCTGGTGATGTTTCCCCAAGAAACCGGTATGTTGGTACACCGCCCATCAAATGACTGCTAAATAAATTAGAGGTGTTAAAAACAAAGGTTAAAAGAATTGCAAGTATCTGTAATTGTTGTTTAAACATTGTTGGAGTTTATAATTGAGTGCAAATATACGATTTTATGCTTTAAGTCAATAATCCCCAGTATTTACGGTTTAAAAACAAAAGCCTCTCCAAATTTAATTTGGAGAGGCTTTTGTTTAATGTGTTTAATAATTTTAGTATCTGTAATACTCCGGCTTGTAAGGACCTTGTACAGTTACTCCAATATAGCTTGCTTGATCAGAGGATAGTTCATCTAATTCTACGCCAATCTTATTTAAGTGTAATCTAGCAACTTTCTCATCTAATTCTTTAGGAAGTGTATACACTTTGTTTTCGTATTTATCACTGTTTTTCCAAAGTTCAATTTGAGCAAGTGTTTGGTTTGTGAACGATGCAGACATTACAAATGATGGATGTCCTGTTGCGCATCCTAAATTTACTAACCTACCTTCAGCTAAAACAATGATATCTTTACCTTTAAGAGTGTACATATCTACTTGAGGTTTAATTGTATTTTTAGTGCTACCGTACTTAGAGTTCAACCATCCCATGTCAATTTCATTGTCGAAGTGGCCAATGTTACAAACGATAGTTTTATCTTTCATTTTTTCGAAATGCTTACCAACAATAATATCTTTATTACCAGTTGTAGTAACTACAATATCGACTTTGTCAATAACGTTATCCATTTTTTTGACCTCAAATCCTTCCATAGCGGCCTGTAAAGCACATATAGGATCTATTTCAGTTACAATAACTCTTGCTCCTGCAGCTCTTAATGACTCAGCAGAACCCTTACCTACATCACCGTATCCAGCAACAACAGCTACCTTGCCGGCAATCATAATATCAGTTGCTCTTCTAATGCCATCAACTAATGATTCTCTACATCCATATTTGTTATCGAATTTAGACTTTGTAACAGCATCATTTACATTAATTGCAGGGGTTAATAAAGTGCCATTTTTCTCTCTTTCATAAAGTCTGTGTACTCCAGTTGTTGTTTCTTCAGAGAGGCCTTTAATTCCTTCTACCAACTCAGGGTATTTGTCAAAAACCATGTTTGTTAGATCGCCACCGTCATCAAGTATAAGGTTAAGTGGCTTACCATCTTCAAAGAAAATAGTTTGTTCTATACACCATTCAAACTCTTCATCAGTCATTCCTTTCCATGCGTATACAGGAACGCCTGTTGCAGCTATTGCAGCTGCCGCTTGATCTTGTGTTGAAAAAACATTGCATG
Organism: Flavobacteriales bacterium; assembly: GCA_020628935.1. Taxonomy (GTDB): domain Bacteria; phylum Bacteroidota; class Bacteroidia; order Flavobacteriales_G; family JALEGO01; genus JAHDEG01. Next base: position 85,790 of record JAHDEG010000006.1, on the reverse strand, counting down.
AAGACCAAGTTACCTCGGCACCTAATGCAGTTAATGTTTCAATTAAAACAGCAGTTTGTACTGTCATATGTAAGCAACCTGCTATTCTAGCACCTTTTAATGGTTGCTCGTTTTTGTACTCTTCTCTCAGAGACATTAAGCCTGGCATTTCAGCTTCAGCCAAGGTAATCTCTTTTCTTCCCCACTCAGCAAGAGAAATATCTTTTACTTTGTAAGCTACCTTTTTTTCCATTGTTTGTGTACTCATGTTAATTAATTATAATGTAAATATCGCTTATTTTGCCTTCCAAACAAAGTCACCCGTAGTATTGTTTATATATCCATTAACTCCTGATTGGTAATTTCCTATTTTAACTTTTGCTAGCCCATTAGCAAAATCAGCAGGGTAATTGAACTGCCTAGCAATCTTAATTTCTCCTTTTTTGTTTATGTATCCCCATTTTAAATCCTTACCAGTTGCCAGCCCAACATTGGCTAAACCCTCTTTAAAATGAAACCCTCCATCGTATACAGGCTTAATTAAAATATCTCCATTCTTATTTATGTAACCGTACTTACCCGTTTTAAAATCTCCTACACGAATTAACGCCAAACCTTCACTAAAATAATATGCTCTATCAAAAACTGGTTTAATGACAACGTCACCGGCTTTGTTTATGAAGCCCCATTTCTTTAGACCTGTATTTGTTTTTATATTTGCTAACCCTTCACTAAAATCGAAACAATTAGCATATTTAGGGGGAATTACTTCTTCGCCTTTCTTGTTGATATAACCCCATTTACCTTCTCTTTCGAACCTGGCAAGCCCTTCCTTGAAATCATAAACTCCGGCATTTTCTACAGTTAATAGAATTTCCCCTGATTTATTAATGAAAGTAAATTTGTTAAAACTTATCTGTAACCTCCCTAAACCGTCACTAAACGGATAAGCGTATTCACAGGCTGGGCTAAAAGCTGTACCTCCATTTTTGTTAATATAAAGCCATTGGTCATTTTTTTTAACCGCGGCAACTTCTTCACTAAAATCATAAGCCCTTGTGTATATTGCTTCAATAACCAATTTTCCGGTGGAATTAATAAACCCAAGCTTATCGTTTAATCTAACTTTTGCAAGACCGTCTTTAAATGGGTATGCATAATCGAAGCTGGGGTTAATTAAAGTTCTACCAAGTTTATCTATATAACCATATTTATCGCCCACTTTTACAGGAAATAAATAATTTTGTGCTAGTATTGTTTTACAAAAAAATCCTAAACACAGGAGTAATAATGTTTTTTTTATACTGATCATCACAATTAAATTTTAAACTAAAGGTACTAAAGTTGAAGGATATAGAGGGAATAAAGCATACTTTTAGAAACGACCAATCTTCTATTTGGGTATGTGACATTTCTGAATTAATGTATACTGAGGTATATCAAAAGTATTATAAAATCGCAAAAAAAGAATTTGGTGGATTTCACAAAAAAAGAATTCACGAGAAGGCGGCAGTGTGGTACATTTTAGAAAGTGTTACTGATATAGCTTTGGAAAGCTTAACGTACACGCACACGCAGGGCGGCAAACCAGTTCTTGATAACGGCAAGTTTATTTCTATTTCACATAGTAAAGACATAGTTGCAATAGCAATTGCAGACCATTCTATTGGTGTGGATGTTGAGCATATCGTGAGTATTAGTTCTGGCACCGCTAATAAGTTTATGTCAGAAAAAGAAAACGATATACTGCAAGAATATAATCTTAATACTGTTTACTTATGGACCGCAAAAGAGGCTTTTTTTAAACATTTAGAAAATCAAGATAAAGTTTACTTAAAGGATATTGTAGTTAAGAAAATTAGCCCCTCTGATGATTTTTGGGTTTTTCAAATGCAATCTACTCACAGATCACAAACTGTTATGTCTAAAAACATGGGTTCGTATATATTATCCTTCACAAAAATAATAGATAAATAAGTGGCCTCAATTTTGAAATATATAGAGGAGCAAGCCTCAGAAAAGTCTATTTGGATATTAGTAGATCCTGATAAAGATAAAAGGCATTTGGATGACTTAGTCATGAAAGCAAATTCAACACCAATTATTAAATTGTTTTTGATTGGAGGTAGTTTTATTTTTATTGAAAATATTGATGAAGTAGTACTTTATATCAAGTCAAGAACAAAGCTACCTGTGGTTTTATTTCCTGGTAGTGCTAGTCATTTATCGAAAGAAGTAGATGCATTGTTGTTATTGTCTGTTATTTCAAGTAGAAACCCACAGATGTTAATTGGAGATCATGTTAATGCCGCTCCAAAGATTAAAGAACTAAGTTTAGAAGCAATACCCACAAGTTATATTTTAATAAGTGGAGGTGTTGATACGGCTGTTGAATACATGACCCAATCCAAGCCTATACCATCAGAAAGTTACAACATTGCTGCTGCTACAGCATTAGCTGGGCAACAGTTAGGGCACAAATTAACATATTTGGAAGCAGGTAGTGGTGCAAAAAGTAATGTTAGCACAGAAATGGTTAGTGTGGTGAAGCGTACAACTAACCTTCCATTAATTGTTGGTGGGGGAATTAGATCAGCTGATACTTGTGATAAAGTATTTAAGGCAGGGGCTGATATTATTGTTTTAGGTAATATTCTCGAAGAAGACAGTAATTTTATCGCATTACTCCAAGAGATTTAACCATGCAACTAATTGTTTTTACCAGTAGTTCTTATTTGAAAAGCGAAGGAGAAAAAATTACAAACCTCTTTAAGCAAGGGTTGGACATTTTACATATTAGAAAAAAAAATCCATCACTATCAAAACTGAAGGCATTAATAGAGTCCATCCCTGAGGTTTACCATGGTAAAATAGTACTTCACAACCATCATAAGCTGATATTTAATTACTCACTTTTAGGAGTTCATTTTACAAGAAAATTAAAAGCAAAACGTTTGCGTTATTTTTTAATGAAAAAGTATTTAAGGATAAGAATGCCAAATATAGTTATGACTACTTCAGTTCATACAACGTCTGATTTAAGTTATAGAAATAATGAATTTACCTATGTGTTCTTGAGCCCGGTTTTTGATAGTATTTCTAAGCAGGGTCATACTAGTCCGTTCACAAAAGAGAAGCTTGAAAAATCTCTTAAAACAACCTCAATGCGAGTTATTGCTTTAGGAGGTATTGATGATAAAACAGCACCAACAGCGATAAGATATGGTTTTTCTGGAATAGCGGTTTCTGGTTTCATATGGCAGGAGGGGGGTGAATACCTTGATAGGTTTAATCGTGTGAACTTTCTTGCAAAACGAAAATAATAATTCACATTGGCTTATAGCTAAAATATAGATAATTGATAATAAACTCAATAAGATCATTATTTTTTGAAATTGTTTTATTACATTTGCTGCATATTGCGGGGTGGAGCAGTTGGTAGCTCGTTGGGCTCATAACCCAAAGGTCGTCAGTTCGAGTCTGGCCCCCGCTACTGCTAAAGGGATTTCAAAGCGTTTTGGAATCCCTTTTATTATTTATAGTGTAACAGGCTTAACTCATATACTAAGCCAGTACACATAAAATTAGGGTCTTGCTTTATCAACGTTTATGAATAAGGTGTAAGACTTGATTTTTTGTTAATCAACTTAAAAGAGAGTTTGCTACTCTATAAATCTTTTGTTTCTAAATCCCAGTCTACTTTAGTTATGGCAACGTTATCTTTAAAATAGTACTGGCCACCCCAATCGGCAATTACTTTTTTAAGTTCAATTTCTACCTCCCCTTTGTTAATGGTGTATAGGGTTATTGTTTTGTTTCCTTTTCTAAACACTCTTTTTTCAGAGTTGGTTGCTGTTGAAGAGTTTCCTGGCTGTAAAGCCTCTAAATCTTTTTCTTGCTCATTAAGAATTTTTTCGCGTTGTACTAGCTCCTTTCTTTGAGCTTCAATCAACTGTTGAGCCTGAAGTTCTTTTTGTTTTTGGATTTTTTCATAAAGTTTACGCTGTTTTTCTTCTTCGTCAGCAATTTTTTTAAGTTGCTCAGCAATTTTCTTCTCTTTAGCAATTCTTCTTTCCTCTTCATAGGCTAAAGCCTCGGCCTTCAGTTCTTCTTGTTCTACTAACTTTTTATTGTTAACGGTAAGTAAACTGTCTTCTTGCCTCGCTTTTTCTCTGGCTAATTCTTGTTTCTTAACCCTTGCTTTTTCTTCTTCTATTTCTTGTTCAAGTTGTTGTTGCTTTTTTAATTCGGCTTCTTGTTCAATTTGTCGCTGCCTTTCTTCTCTTTCTAGCTCAAGTTCTTGTTCGATCATTTCTTGTTCAGCAATTAAGTCTCTTTTCGCCTGTTCTAATAGTTCTTTTTCTAATTTTATGTTTTCTTGTATGACTAAATAATCGGTGTTTTCAGTTTTTAATTCTTCTATAGGTTCTGATAATTTTATTTTAGCGGTTTGCTTTTTTTCTAGTCTAACAAGCGCCTCTTTTTGAGCTTTTTCAAATCGTTTTTTCTCTTCCTCTTCATTAATTTGTGCCTGTTTTTGAAGTTCTTCAAGTTCTTTTTTGTTTTTGCTTAGTAACGCAATTTGCTGTTCTAGTGAATCTTTAGATTCTTCTATTTCTTTAAAATAATTTACATTAAAAGTGAATTTATAAAGGTTGGTATCGTATACTATTTCTGCAACTGGTTTGTTTAATACGTTGTCGTCTAGCCTAGCGATGTTTTTGAATAATGAGACATCTAATCCTCCAAACTCGAACCCATAATTTGCGTCAGCTTCTGGTATATTTGTTGCAATAATTTCTACATACTTACTTCTGTAACCAGGCTTGGAAAAAACTAAAAAATAATTGTTTTCAAGAGGTATTTCATACGTAAACCTGCCAGAGCCTTTAGTAGTTTTTTTATTTAAAATTTCACCATCTGATAATAGCGTGACGGTAACATTTTCTAATTTATCTTTATTTTCTTTTATTTGACCATCAATTCTAAGCGTATTTCTCAGGGTTTGGCTGTATGCTGAAGTTGTTAAAAGAAAAATTGATAGAATGTACAGAAGGTTTTTTTTAAACATATTTGAGCAATTAACTTATTTGAGCAATTAACTATTGTGCTTATTACAAGGTAATAACAATTCTTATTTTAAAGAATTATTAACCTAAAATACATTTGGTTTTTCGATATCTGGTTTTGTAAGGGGAGTGCATAATTTTAAATTTAATTAAATTAAAAAAATCTTTTATCGGTTATTTTTTATAAGTACAATATTTTATTACATTTGCTTTCCTTAATTGTAGGTGCGGTAGCTCAGTCGGTAGAGCAAAGGACTGAAAATCCTTGTGTCGGGGGTTCGATTCCCTCCCGCACCACACCTTCAGAAATTAAAGCGTTAACATTCAGTTTGTTAACGCTTTTTTTGTGCCTGTCCGACATTTTTTCAATTAGATAATTTATGTTAGATGACCAGTGAGAAGGCCATTACGATATTCATTGGGCAGTGTTGGAGTAAAAGAAATTGGGCCTGGTAAATTCAAAAGTGGATTTGAAAAACAGATCTAATATTGGTAGGTTAGTGCTTTTTAATTTCTCTATTTTTATTTTATAAATGTCGAAACAGTAAATTAATTCACACTTTTAAAGTTTAGATATACTAAAGTGTTTAAGTCAGTTATTTTAAACTAGTTTTACTCGATTTAAGTTTTTACCAACTTATTCAACATCCCCTTAAATATTAATCCGTGGAATGGTAAAACGCTATACCAATATAGCCTACCTAAAACTCCTTTAGGTCTGAACGTTGCAGTTTGGATTAATTTATCCTCTTCAATTTTAAATTCTAACCAAGCCTCACCTGGCAACTTCATTTCGGCAAAAAGAAGTAACCTCCCAGCATTTTTATCAGCAAATAGTACTCTCCAAAAATCTACTGCATCACCTCTATGAAGAATGTTTTTATGTGTTCTCCCTCTTCTTAATCCTACACCACCAGAGAGTTTGTCAAGGTAGCCTCTTAATTTCCAAAGAAAATTACCATAATACCAGCCCGTCTCACCACCAATTGCCCAAATTTTATTAATTGTTGAGGTATGATTTTCAATTTTTTGTGAGCGTTTATCTATGAAACAACCGTACGTTGGTACTAAAAGAAAATCAGACAAATTTTTTTGAAATACCCCACTAATTAAAGAGTCTGTCCAGCTCGACACTACCTCATTTGCATCAATTTTTTTTAGGGTTCTCCTAAGTGCTTCTTCATATGTGATAGTTTTGATATTAAGTATTTGAGAGAGCGTGTTGTTTCTACAAATAACTTCAATTTTCATGCTGTTTACTAAAGCTTTTGCAAGCTTGTAAGATGTTGAAGTTACAAAGTATAACCAGTAGGACGATAGCTTAGGAGTCATTATTGGTACTGTATAAATTTTTCTATTTAGCCCTCGAATGTTTGAATATCCCATCAACATTTGCTTGTATGAAAGTATAGATGGTCCGCCAATGTCAAAATTTTTATTGTACGTTTCTCTAACTAAAAGTGTTTTTGATAAAAACTCGATTACATTAGCAATGCCAATTGGTTGACATTTTGTGTTTAGCCACTTTGGGGCAATCATAACAGGTAGTTTTTCTACTAAGTCTCTTATAATTTCAAAAGAGGCACTTCCAGATCCTATTATTATACCAGCCCTTAATACTGTTAAGTTATACCCCTTACTAGTAAGCTCAAATTCGACAGCCCTTCTCGATTTTAAGTGTTTAGAAAGCGATTTTTCGTTGCTAATACCACTTAAATAAATAACTTGTTTAATAGATGTTTTGTTAGCTGCTACTTTAAAATTGTTAGCTGCCCGCCTTTCAAGTTCAACATAATTATCAGAAGTTGACATTGAGTGCATAAGGTAGTATGCAGCATCAATGTCGCTAGGAATATTAACCAGCGTTTCAGGTTTTAAAAAGTCAACTTCAATAACATTTACTAATTGTAATAAAGAGTTGGCAATATTGAAGCGATGTTTATCTCTAACACAACAAACAACATTATGTCCTAAATCAATAAGTGACGGTAAAAGTCTTTGGCCAATGTAACCATTCGCGCCTGTAAGTAATATTTTCAATAAGTTTCGTTTAACTTATAATAGTAGACATTCCTCCATCTACTTTCATAATTTGTCCAGTAATCCACTTACTTTTTTCAGATAAAAGAAACACAGCCATTTCTGCAATGTCGCTTGCACTACCTATTTTTTTTAGAGGATGTCTTTGAGCATTAGCTTCTTTCTTGGCCTCTGAATTTAAAAGTTTCTCAGCTAATGGGGTATCAGTTAAGGATGGAGCTATAGCATTTACTCGTATTGAAGGAGAAAACTCTGCTGCCAATGCTTTAGTTAACCCTTCGATAGCACCTTTGGATGCTGAAACTTGGCTATGGAAATTAAAACCATTTTGAACTGCAACAGTTGAAAACAGAACAATAGATGCATTTTCAGATTTCTTAAGTTTGGGTAAAACATTCTGTATTGTTTTAATAGCACCTAAAACTTGCAAATTATAGTCAGCAGCAAATTCTTCAGGCTTAATTCTATTAAAAGGTTTTAAGTTGATACTACCTGGGCAATAAACTATTCCATCAAGTTTTTCTGGTAAAAAGTCAAAATTTATTTCTGACTCGGTTACATCTAAATAGGAATAATTTTTTTCAGAAATCACAGTGTTATTATAGGTGGAAAACACCCGTGAATTTTCGTCACTTAATTTTTCAACAACCGATTTTCCTATACCTGATGATCCTCCAACAATTAAATAATTTCTCATAATAATGTATAAACCAACAGGAATAGAAATAGTTTTCCTACGTATTAATTGCTATTTATACCGCTTTTCACCAAATATAATTTGGATCAAGTCTTAATAATTAGAATATTATTTAATCAACGTCTAATGTTTCATTAAATCTTATACCTATGAAAACTATTATACTTTCGATATTATTCTTTTTTTCAATTCAAATTTTAAGTTCTCAAACTTGGTTGCTACCTCATCAAAATATAGTGCTGCCAAATGTACCTTCAGAAAGCGCAATTGGTAAAACAATAGGTGCTAACGGAGGAAACTATATTGGAACTAATGGATTACCCGAGCCAGGTGTGATTAACTCTCTAAGAGATTTTTATCATATGGAAATAGATTACAAATACGGTTATTTCCCTTCCGAAAAAAAACTTAACGCTAATACTTGCGATTGCAGCAATACATGGTGTAACACCGGAGATTGTGACGAGGTTACTAATCCTAATTCGGGCAAAAGTGGTTTTTCAAGTAAAAAAGGGTTTTATTGCAAATGGAGTGGATCTAACTATCAGTTTGAAGAGGTTTACGCGAGTCTTGAGGCTTTATTTATTAAAAATGAAGGAAAGTCTACTTGTGCAAACCAAACAATTACACGATCTTACCCCGATAAATGGTATTCTTTAGAGGAGTGGGGTGGAATAAACAACATTGAACAAAACTTTGCGGGCTATTTAATCCCTTTTTTGGAAACATATGCTCCCAACGATTTAAGCCGCCCTGCTTTAATTGATGTACTAGAGATAGGTAACGAACCTTGGGGTAATCCTTTTCCGGGCAGAGAAGGATATGCAAAAATGTTAAGGTCAACAATTAATGTTTTTAAAAATTATTATGGGCCAGATAAAGCAGATTGGCGATTAAAATTATCAACAGCTGCATTTATTGCTCATGATGACAACCCAAATCATTACGGAGCAACAGAAAAATATATTGAAGATATGTTTCCAGCAGATGTTCGGTCTTATTTTGATTACGTAGCTATACACCCTTACGCAAACCCCATAGATAATTCTTATTTTGGAGTAGGTGAGCGACCTGAGGGACATAACAGTGAATTTTTATTCTTTAAAAACTTAATAGACTGGAAAAACCAAAATATGCCTCATGGAAAGGTAAATATTACAGAATTTGGTTGGAACTCGGGCTCTCATGGAGACGGATGTAGCTCATTAGGTGAATCTTCTCAGGCGGCTTATATTATGAGAGCATATTTATTAGCTAATCGCTATAATGTAAACAAGTCATTCGTGTATGCTTTTTCTGATTCATGGGAGTATCCTCAATATTGTACAACGGGAATTTACAATGACCTAGATAATAATGATCCTAAAAAGGCATTTAAAAGCTTAAAAAAATTACAAAACTCTGACCTATCAGATAAGCGATTCTTAAAAGCTATTATGGAAGTTGATGACGATTTAAATGGGGGAGCTAATGGAGTATATGCATATATTTTTGGGGATGAAAACGGATTTCCAACACATTTAGTAGCATGGAAGCCAACAGACTTAGATTTTGAAGATAATACATATCCTATTTTTTCTTCTTTGGCAACTACAATATCTCTTCCGGATACACGCATGACTTTGAAAAGTGAAGAGGCTTATTATTACTTAGGTTGGGATAACTCGTTTGATGACTATTCAGAAAACAACCCAAATGCCTTAGTAACAAATGTGGTAGGAAATAAGTCTGATATAAATGTGAAGTTATCTGGTTTGCCGGTAGTAATTCCAATTAATGATGGAGGATGCTGGTATGATGCTGAAGGAAACAAACATTGCGATGATTTCCAGACGGGATTAAATGATTTTTTAACTACTAAAAACAAAGGGTTTACTCTGTTTCCAAACCCAGCTCAAAATGAGTTATATATACAAATGAATGAGGGCAGGATAATATCAAGTGTTGAAATATTTGATACATCTGGTAAAAAAGTGATTTCAAACACCCTTGACAACTCTCAGACCATGATATATTTTGCTATTAGCAATCTTGATAAGGGCACATATCAAATTAGACTAGTAAGTGAAGACTTAATATTAAGAAAACAATTTGTTAAAATATAATTTAACTAATCTTGAATGTGGTGTTTCTCTAAAATTATTTTTTCACCATTTTTAATACCAATTACGAAGGTGCCCGGAATACCAATTTCGGTTAACTGAGACTTGTAATCTGAGGCTTCTTTGTAATTTTTATACAGTCCAGAAATTAACACTACCAAATCATCTTGTTTAATTTCTTTTATATCATCAACCAGTAGGTATTTTTGAGCAAGATCATTTGGTATTGAGTCTCTAAAAGCACCTATTTGTACACTAAAACTAATCTGATTGTCAGGTGACTCCTTCTTTTTTAAGAGAGATTGGTTATTATATATTACAAGCTCATCCTTGTATTTTATTTCTTTATTAACATTTACTATATATGCATCTGGGTATCCAGCTTCAACAACGACTTTTAGTAGAGACTCAGCTTGTTTTCTACTCGAAAAATGGCCTATTACATATCGTATCATCCCCTTCTTATCCATAAAGGCATTTACATTTTTTAAGCCTTTAAAATCATAAATAGGTACAACTTTAGAAAAAGCACCTACTTGTACACCGTACAGATTATTAAATGTTGAGTAATGCACAGCTTTTGTAATATATTCTTTTTTTCGTGAGTTAGTTTCTTTAGGCAATGGTACTTCTTGTTCGATAAGTTCACCCTCGAAAATCTCTTTGCTGGGAGCTTCAGTTTTTACTAATTCTTCTGGGGTTTGGCAGTTTTCAATCCACCATTCTCCATCTTGAATATAAAAATCTCTGCGTTGGTCACCATAAGCTTCTTTAAAATTTTCTAAAGCCGCTTGTGCTTTTAAACACAACCTGTTTTGTGCGTAGGCTACAACCAAAAAGTAATGTACAAATATTGGTGCGCGTTCTTCTAGATGAGTGTTAGGAGAGTAATCTTTTGAAGCATCTTTTTTGGCTTTTTCTAAATAGTAAATAGACATGTCGGTTGGTTCATCTGTTTCTGTTAAACAAACACCAAGTAAGTACGAAATATTTGAGTTTTCAGGGAAGCTAGTGCTTAGACCCTTCAGTAACGGAAGAGCCTTTTGAGTTTTACCCGATAATAAAAGGTTTCTCGCTTTATCAAACCGATATTTTAATGTGCTATCTGTTTGTGCCGATAAATGCTTAGAGCATATAACAATTGAACAAATGAAGTAAATGATAAATCGAGAGCCCATCATATTGGTTTACGTAACTTTTTAGTAATATAAATATTTTAATGACTTAAAAAGTAAGGTCGCTGTTCTTTTTCTAAAAACAGTGCGGTTAACCCTGCCAAAAGTCAGGAAATAATCCATGATAGTTATTGGGGTTTTCTACTAAATCCAATAATTCATTTGCTGATTGTTCAGGCGTTTTATTAATTTTATTTTCATGCATTTCAATAAACTTATCTTTTGAGCTAAATGCACTTTCACTAGCACCTCTTATTTGGGATTGCATGTTTGTTTCTACCACTCCAGGCGAAGCTCCAAAAACCGTAAATCTTTTCTCACCTTGTAATTCCAGTTCTTTAACAACTACCTTTGTTAACATGTTAATCCCAGCTTTAGTAGTGCAGTATTCACTCCAGCCATCATATGCATTATTAGCAGCACCCGAGGTAATATTTAAAATGAATTTTTGTTGAGATGAATTTTTAAAGACTCTAACAAACTCATTGATAAACAAAAAGGGAGTTGTTAAATTTAGTTGAATAGATTTTGAAATTGACTCTTTAGAAATATCGCCAAGAGGTTTAATTTCCCCCAGTGTTCCTGCGTTATTGATTAATACAATTCTATCAAATGAGGCAGCTAACTTAAACTCATTTTTAAAATCAATGTCGTGCGAGCTAAGGTCTAATGTTTTATGAGTGTAAAGTGAGTGTGTTATTGTACAGGTACGTGAAAAACCAATAACTCTTGCTCCTTTATTTAAAGCAGCTAAGGCAAGTGCCTTGCCAATTCCGCTACTTGTCCCAGTAATATATAATATCGTGTTTTTCATTGTTAAAGTATTAGTAATGTTGTATTTAGTTGCTTAGTTAGTATATTTTCATTGTTAATTATATATTCTGGCGCGTTAAATGCATTAACATTTACAATGTTGTACCCCTTTTGTTGAATGTTTAAAATATCCCTTTCCGAAGGATAAAACTCATATGCCGCCTCACAATTTGTCATAAACATAATATTAACCGCTTCGTAGTTTGGACAGCCAATAAAAACGGTTTTTTCAATGTTAAAGAGCACGTCATTCCATTGTTTGTATTGTTTTACAAACTCACTACGAAGTACTCGTTTTTCAATAATATCATTTTTGTCTTCAACATGGTTTTCTGCTATTTTATTTAAATCAAAATTGACATAACCGATAGCAACAAAACTTATAAGTAGAAAAATGGGTTTTATTTTTTTGAAAAAAGTAAAACTTAAAAAGGTATATATTCCTGAACCAATAAGAATTAATATAAAAGGCAATACCATTATTGTAAAACTAGTCATCTTAGTAGCTGCAACACTAAAAAGAATATATACAAAGGCAATACTCCCCAAAATAGCGGGCTTCTGTTTGACACTTAGTGCACCTACCGAAGTCAGTAAAATAATTAGTGCAAAAGGAATTCTGTAAATAGTCACTAAATTTTTTAGGTGAAACAACCATCCTCCTCCATGGTCTTCTATAGCCTCAAAAAAATGTGCTTTCATTAAACTAGTTTCAATAGCATATTCTACTGGGAACGAATGTGCTATATATAATTTCCAGCTGCCCCAAATCAAGGTTGAAATTATAAAACTTAATAAGTACGGCTTTAATTTATGAACTGTCAATCCTTTACTTTCAGTGATTAAAGAAATTCCCCAAGGTAAAAACACAAATAAACCAACATACCATTTTGTTAAAACAGCAACCCCACTACAAGCACCAACTAAAACAGCCCATTTTGTTTCTTTAGAATTTTCATGTTTTAACCAAGCCCAAACACTTAGTGTAACCCAAAAAAGTAATGAAATGTCGTTATGATCTGTTCCGTAAACACCAACAGCAGACTCTAATATATAATGGTTAATAGAAAACAAAAACGCAGCAAAAAAACCCACTTTATTGTTGGTTAATTTTTTACCGATATCATATATTAATTTTATTAAAAAGGTGCCCATTAAAATGCTGGGTAATCGAACAGAAAAGACACTAGCGCCAAACAACTTGATGCTTAACGCTATTTGCCATAAAAACGCCGGGGGTTTGTGAAGCCAAACGTTGGTGTTTATCCAGTTTAGACTGTGAATGTTAAGGATACTTGATTTATAGAGTTGGGGAGTAAATGGAGTGTTAATAAGGTTTTTAGCAACCAAAGCATGGTATTGTTCGTCCCAAATACCTAGCGAAGGATCTAATATTGCCATAAATATTCTAAGAAACAATCCTCCCAGGGCAAGAAGGACTAAATCGTATTTTTCATTATAAAAAGTAAATAAAATGATAGCCGATAAAATAAATACGAACCCCAAATACATTAAACACCGTGCATTATTGCTATAGAATGTGTACTCAGTAAAATTATATTTGCTTACTATAAATTTTTGGCTCAGTTTACTACTTTTTTGCAAAACTAAACTATCATTTACCCAGTATACAATTCCCGAATCAATTATCGAAAGTAAAACATTGCCTTTTTGTTTTTGAAAGGTAAAAGCACTAGCTGATTGATTAGAAGCACCAACCATTAACTGTTTATTATTTACAACAACAGGTCTTTCTGTGTGAAATAGCGAAAAGCTACTATCGTTTATCAATTCAATTTCAAATTTGTTTACGTTCGAAATTGGTGTTTCAGATAGAGAGATATTATCCCCGCTAACCGTCCAGAAAAGTTTTTTTTGAGTTCTAACAGTAACTGAATTACCAGCGACTAAAACGTTTTGCACAAACAAAAAAAGGCTAAATAGTACCAGTTTTTTCACTTTACAAAGCTACTATTATTATACTTTACACATAAACAGAAATTAATAGGCTCCCCACAGAAGCTTTATGTACTTAAATTATTTTTTGTTATTAAAGTTTATCAAAACTAACAATTTAAAGGCGTTAAGATTGATCTTTGACTAACTTCGTATGTGATGAGTAGTTTTAATATTGTCATAGATCAAGGTAATACAAATACTAAAGTTGCTATTTTTAAAGGTAATGAGCCTTATAAATTCTTGCAATTTTCAAACACAAAAAGTGTACAAGAGATAGATAGCTTAATATCAGGGTTAAAAATTTCTATTTCAAGCGCTGTAATAAGTTCTGTAGATGCTCTAGAAACAGAAATAATTACTAAACTTCAAAGTTTTGGGGTCAAAACATTCAAGTTTAACGAGGTTGTTCTAAAAACGATGAAGAGCAGTTATTCCTCCCCTAAAACACTGGGTGAAGATCGTTTAGCAATGAGTTTCGCTGCAATAAAAAAGTACCCAAATTCAAATATTCTTATAATTGCTTTAGGCACTTGTATCACGTATAATTATGTTACTGAAAACACATTCATTGGCGGGGCAATTTCACCAGGAATGCACATGAGGTTTAAAAGTTTGAATTACTTTACAGATAGGTTGCCGCTAATAAAAAATGTTAAAAGCACTTCTTTAATTGGGGATAATACAGACGAATCTATACTTTCGGGAGTTGTAAATGGAATCACTGCAGAATTAAGAGAAACAATTAACCAATATTTGCTAATAAAAACAGATTTAAAAGTGATCTTAACAGGTGGAGATGCATGTTTTTTTGATAAGCAACTTAAAAAGCCGACCTTTGTGCATGAAAATTTGGTATTGGAAGGATTAAACCTCGCCCTACAAGAAAAATAAAGTTTGAAAAAAAGTAACTACATAATTCTTCTAACATTATTAATTACAAGGGTAGCGTATTCACAAAATAGTGTTTCACCATTTAGTAACTATGGCATAGGCCTAGTTGAAAAACCTACAAATGTTAATCAAAAAATTCTTGGAGGAATAGGTAATGCTTATATACCAATTTCTGGGGTAAACTTATCAAATCCTGCATTTGGCGGGTATTTAAAAGAAACGTATTTTGATTTAGGTTTAACAAGTTATAGCCAAAGAATTAGAGAAGGCAATGTTGAGGCAACAAATAGGAGTGCGGGTTTTTCACATGTACAACTTTTTTTCCCGATACAAAAAGATAAATGGGGATTTGGTTTTGGTCTTTCTCCATATTCTAGAGTTGGTTTTTTATCAAGAACAACACAAACAACAAACGATTTTACATCATCAAACCTAGCATTTGCTTCAGGCGGAATAAACACATTCAATTTATCACTTTCTAGAAAATTAAAAGTTGATAGCTTGTCTACCCTTTCTCTTGGATTGCAAGGAAATTTCATGTTTGGAAACATTCAAAAAACAAAATCAATTACCTTCAATCAGGCCAATGCCTTTAGTTATTTAAACGAACAATCTTCATTTTCAAAAGGATCTGGAATAAAGTTTGGCTTAATGGCTGATCGTAAATTATCTGATTTGGCTACTTTAGGAGTAGGTTTTACCTATAGTTCATCCATAAATTTAAAAACGGAGGTTAGTGAAATAGGCACATCTTATCAAACTTCATTTGTAAACACGATAGATACTATATCATTTGCAAACAGTAGCTTGGAATCAACAATTCCTACAGAAATTGGTTTAGGAATTTCACTTAAGTTAGGTGAAGTGTTTACTTTTTATATGGATTACAATTCTCAAAATTGGAAAAACTTTAGTTATACCAAAACATCTGAAACATATAGCAATCAGACAGAAATTGGGGTAGGTGGGCAAATCCTTCTAAAAAGAAAAAAAGATGGTTTAGCAGATCCATTTAGACTAAGTGTAGGGGCAAAGCAGAAACAACATTATATTCAAATTTCAGGATCAGATTTAGTGTCCCAGAGCGCAACGTTGGGCTTTGGAATACCTATTTCATCTAAAGTGAAATATAACAGATCTAAGAGTATGATTACGTTTGGCACAGAAATTGGTTCTTTTACAAATGGAGCTATTGATGCTCAATATTCAGAATTGTTTTACAATTTATATGCAGGGTTTACTTTAAGCCCCGCTCTTTCAAATAAATGGTTTAGAAAAAGAAAATACGATTAAAAAAAAATTATGAAAAAATCATCAGTCATATTATTATTCGCAGTATTACTTAATGTTCAATCAAGTTTTGCTCAAGCAGCGTATAATTTCGGAGAAACACCAGCTGACAGTACTGAGTGCGTAAAAAACTATTCTTTATACAACGAATATTTCAAGCAAAAAGAATACAAGCAAGCAATAATTCCACTGCAACAGGTACTTAATTTTTGTCCTAAATTACATAAGTCAATATATGTTAATGGAGGAAAAGCGTACAAAGCATTAATTAAAGCTGAAACGGACGATGCTAAAAAACAAGAATTAGTAGATGCAATGTTAAGCTTACTTGACTTAAGAGAGAAAAACTTTGGGGAGGAAGGATATGTTTTAGGGAAAAAAGGTGTTACCCTATATAAATACAACAAAGCTGATAGTTTAGAAGAAGCTTACAAGTTATTATCTAAGGCCTATGAAATGGAAGCTGACGATTCTGATCCTAACGCGATATATTATTATTACAAGTCATTATTTTCTCTTTATGCTAAAACTAAAGATGTTGCATACAAACAAGAGTTATTAACTGTATATGATAAGTTAAGCACTACTTTAGATAATAATTTATCAGACGAAGAAAAAAGTGAGTCAAGTAAAAGTGGTTACCAAAAGGTGTATGATGAAATTGACAAAATTTTTAGTAAAGTAGCTAGTTGTGAAGATTTAAATGAGTTATACTCTAAAAAGTATGAGGCCGAGCCAAATAACGAGGCTCTATTAAAGACAATAACTAAAATTTTAGACAAAAAAGGTTGTACAGATAGCGAGCTGTTTTTTAAGGCGGCATCAACCCTACATAAAGCGAACCCATCTTACGAGTCTTCAGTAGCTCTGGGGGTTAATCAAAAAGATAATTGCGCAAAAGCAGCACCCTTTTTTATTCAAGCTGCTGAACTAGCTACAACTTCCGAAAATAAAATTAAGGCATTTATGAACGCTTCAAAATGTTACCTAAAAACCGGACAGTATTCCTCTTCCAGAACATATGCCAACAAAGCGTTAGAGTTAAACCCTAACCTGGGTGAAGCATACATAGTAATTGGCACGGCTTATGCAGCAAGCGCTGGACAGTGCGGAGATAACAATTGTACTAAAAAATCTGCGTATTGGGTAGCAATAGATAAGTTTTACAAAGCAAAGAGTGTTGATGAATCAGTAGCTGCTGAAGCAACAAAAAACATCAATAAGTATTCAGCCTATTTCCCTTCAAAAGAAGATTGCTTTTTTCATAATATAACTGAGGGCAGTAGCTATACCGTTGGTTGTTGGATCAATGAATCAACTAAGGTAAGATTCAATAGATAGTTTCTGTAAACTGCAATTGTGTTAGCCTTAAAAATACCTAAAGCCCTCTTTGCAAGAGGGCTTTTTTATTGCTTATTAATAGCTTTCGTTTGTTCTTGTTCAAATGATATTAATGAAGTGAATGAATTAACATTAGACAATCTTCCTTCAGAATCAGCAGAAGATATAGAATTAATTAGTACAGATTCTGCTAAAATTGAATTTGTGCTTACCGCACCGTTCTTAGATCGATATATAATTAATGAAGATTCTTCGTATGTAGAGTTTTTAGAAGGATTAAATATCGATTTTTATGATAGAACAGGAACAGTGAATTCTCAAATAAAAGCTCAATATGCTATTAAATATGAGCCTGATGAACGCATTTTTTTGAAAGATAGTGTAGTAATAGTTAACGAGAATGGTGATGAATTAAATACCGAAGAGCTGTGGTGGGATGAGACAAAAGATTCTATATATACAAACAAATTTGTTAAAATAACAACTAAGGATGAAGTGTTGTATGGTGATACTTTAATTTCAAATGGTAACTTTACAAAATATAAGATTAAAAAAGTTAAGGGGATATTTAATATTAAAGATGAAGAATTACCATAAAATCATGGAAGTATTTTGGTTAGTAACCTTCATGGTGACTAGCGTATTAGTTGCTTATATTCAAAGTCAAAAGGTTGATTATGATTATGTATTAATATCAATGCCTTTTATAGCCTTAGCAATGTATTTGTTTAGGCGCTTTTCAAGATTAAAAAACCCTGAATAATGCCAATTGAATTACCAATAATTCTTGTAACTATATTATTTTCTGCTTTTTTTTCAGGAGTTGAAATCGCGTTTGTTTCTGCAAATAAGTTGCAAATTGAACTAAAGAATAAACAAGGTATTCTTTCCGGAAGGATTCTAGCATACTTACAAGAGCGCCCAGCTACTTTTATAGGCGCTATGTTAATAGGTAATAATGTAGCATTAGTTGTGTATGGAATTTTTATGGCCAAACTTATTGATCCCATTTTATTTAATATTATCGCTAATTCTGTACTTGTATTTATACTTCAAATAGTATTCTCAACCCTTGTTATACTTGTTACCGCTGAGTTTTTGCCTAAAAGTATTTTTAAAAACAATGCAAATGGCGTTCTTTCATTGTTCGCTATTCCAATAATGTTTTTTTATTACCTGCTTTTGTTGCCTGCTCTTTTAATAACCGGCTTGGCTAGCTTATTTCTTAAGTTATTTAAAAATCCAGATGACAATTCCAGCCTTACATCTGAAAGTTTTGGAAGAGTAGATTTAGATAACTACCTAAGAGAAGCCACAGAAAATATAAACCATGAAGACATGGAACATGAAGTGCAAATATTTCAAAATGCATTAGGTTTTGGGGAGTTAAAAGCCCGTGAATGTATGATACCCCGAACAGAAATAATAGCTCTAGACTTTAATGAGTCCATCACAGCATTGAAAAACACTTTCATTAATTCAGAACTTTCCAAAATACTTATTTACAAAGAAAATATAGATAACATAATAGGCTACGTTCATCATTTTGAGCTTTTTAAAAACCCAGAGAGTATTAAAAGTGTAATGCTACCTATTTTTGTGGTTCCAGAAACTATGGCTGCAAGCGAAGTGCTAGAGCTATTTATTAAAAAACAGAAAAGTATAGCTATTGTAGTTGACGAACTTGGTGGAACATCTGGTATGTTAACTGTTGAAGATATAGTTGAAGAAATTTTTGGTGAAATTGAAGATGAACACGACACAGAAGACTTAGTTGAACAAAAAATTGATGAGCATAACTATTTATTCTCTGCTCGACTAGAGGTTGATTATTTAAATGAAGAATATGACTTAAAACTACCTGAATTTGATGGTGTAGAAACGTTAGGAGGGATGATTATTCATATACAAGAAGATATCCCCTCAGAAGGCGAAGTTGTTTTATACAACGATTTTGTATTTAAAATTAAGGAAGTAAACGAAAACAGAATTGACCTAATTAAACTACAGGTTTTATAGGTTAACAAATGTTTTTAGACCCTAGTTTTTGATGTTTTTAGCTATAATTCATTAATAACAATCAATTACCTAAATCAATAGCTTGTAATTTCAACCCTTAATTTTGTATATTCGCCCGATTAATTATTGATCTTATGGCAGTTATTGGTAAAATACGTCAGCGTTCTATGCTGGTAATTATAGTTTTAGGTGTAGCTTTAGTTGGCTTTATTTTAGGCGAAGGCTTTTTAAGTGGGCAGGGTGCATCACAACAACCACAGTTTATTGCAGAAATTAATGGTGAAGAAATACCTTATAATAAGTTTTTAAATAAGGTAGATGAGCAAGTTGAAATTTACAAAAAAAATGCTCAAACAATCACTGTTCCAGATGATATAAAAGAACAAATTAGAGAACAAGTATGGAACGACTTTGAACAAGATCTTGTTGTAGTGAAAAGAGCAAAAGATTTAGGACTTTCAGTTACAGGTAATGAATTTGTGAAGGGGTTAATACAAGGTAAAAACCCACACCCTGCGATCGCTCAAAACTTTGGAGATCCTCAAACAGGTCAGTTTAATCCAGCAACGGTTTCTAACTATATTCAAAATTTAGAAAATGATGAAACAGGTGAAGAGCAAGCAAGGTGGAACTCTTTTGAGGAAGGAATTCAAAAAGACCATATAAAAACAAAATATCTTAACATGCTTAAAAAAGGCTTGTACACAACAAACGTTCAAGCGAAGTTAAGTGCTCAAAACAAGTCGCAATCTGCAAACATTAGTTATGTTACAAAAAGATTTTCTTCTATAGAAAATGCAGATATTAGTTTTACAGATGCTGACTTGCAAACATATTACAACGCACATAAAAATGATGCTAAGTATCAAGCAACAGACGCTACTAGATCAATTAAATACGTTTCTTTCAATGTAACACCAACTGCAGAAGACAAGCAGTTGATAAGAAATACGCTTAACAGCCTTAAGGTTCAATTTAAAGAAACTAAAGATGATACCTTGTTTGTAAGTTCGTACGCTTCAAAAGCTGCGGGCAGTATAAGATATTACACAAAAAACACTATTCCTGCTAGTTTAGATACTTTAATTACACAAGCCACTAAAAAACAGGTAATTGGTCCGGTGCTAGATTCTGAAGATGGCAAATTAAAACTATTGAAAATTCTTGACATCAAGCAAGCTCCAGATTCAGCAAAAGCAAGTCATATTTTTGTAAGAATTAACAATGGAGACACTTTAGCTGCGCAAGCTAAAATTGATAGCCTTTACAATCTTATTCAATCGGGCATGCCTTTTGAGCAAGTTGCAGCTACAGGCTCTGAAGATCAAGAAACTGGTAAAAACGGTGGAGATTTAGGTTGGTTTCAAGAAGGAAGAATGCTTCCTGTAATTAGTGATTTTGCATTTAACGGAGGTGAAATAAACGAAGTCACTAAAGTTGAATCATCTCAAGGTCTTCATATTATAAAAATAACTGATTTAACAGAAAAGCTAGAGAAAAGGTTAGTGGCAACTATTGATAAACAAATTGTGCCTTCAAGATCAACCATTGAAACAGCTTATAATTTAGCAAGCAAATTCTCATTAAATAACTCGGAAAGTGGTTTTGAAGAAAATGCTAAAGGACTTAGAGATGCAGCTCAAATAAAAGAAAGCGACAAAACTATTAGAGGCTTAGGGGATTCCCGGGACTTAGTGAGATGGGTTTTTGAAGGAAGTAAAGGAGATGTTTCTGAGCCATTTGAGCTTGAAGATCGTTTTGTGGTTGCTAAAATCACCGAGACACGACCTAAGGGAACTCCTTCTTTAGATCTAATTAAAACTGAGATTGAACAAGAAGTTATCAAGCAAAAAAAGGCTGAAAAGTTAATTGAGCAATTGGGAGGTAATTATTCACTTCAAACTGCGGCTACAAAGTGGTCAGAAACTATTAAAACTGCTGATAACGTTACATTTGGTGCATATACAGTACCGGGTTTAGGAGCAGAAAAAGAAGTTATAGGTGCTACTTTTGCATTAAAAAAAGGCGAGGTTTCAAAACCAATTGTAGGTGAGTTTGGCGTGTTTCTTATTAAGCTTGAAAACCTTACTGGTAAAACAGCCACTGAGGTCAGCATTGCAGATAAAACACAGTTGAACCAAGCTTATAAAAGTAGAGTTGATTACCAAGCATATAATGTGTTAAAAGAGAAGTCTGATATTACAGATAATCGCTCTAAATTCTTTTAGATTAGTATCATATAAAAAAGATACCGGCTTTTGGGTAAACTTCGCATAGCTGTAAACACACGTTTGTTGCTCAATAATAAACTTGAAGGCATTGGTAGATTTACCCATGAAACGTTGAGCCGGCTAACTACCGATCACCCTGAGGTAGATTTCTTTTTCCTTTTTGATCGTAAGTTTGACGACAAGTTTGTTTACAGTAAAAATGTAACTCCCGTAGTGCTATTTCCGCAAGCAAGACACCCAATACTTTGGTACTTGTGGTTTCAATTTTCGGTTAAACAATATTTGAAAAACAATAAGGTAGATTTATTTCTTTCGCCAGACGGTTTTTCAATAAATAGGAGTAATGTTAAAACATTGCCTGTTATTCATGATATAAACTTCCTACATAAACCTGAAAATTTACCCTATTTTCACGCAAAATATTACAACTATAATTTTCCGAAATTCGCTCGTAATGCTGAACGAATAGCAACAGTCTCAGAATTCTCAAAAGCAGACATAGTGAATAATTATAACATTAATCCCGCGCTAATTGATGTAGTTTACAACGGGGTGAATGCTAGTTTTAATCCACTTGCAAAAGAAGAGGCTTTAAAGGTTATAAAAAAGTATTCTTTTGGCTCTCCTTTTTGGTTTTTTATAGGCAGTATTCATCCTCGAAAAAACATTATTAATATGTTAAAAGCTTTTGATGAGTATAAAAAAGCTTCAAATTCATCCGATAAATTTTTATTAGCTGGTAATAAAAAATGGTGGACCAGAGAAATGCAGCAAACACTCGCTTCAATGAAGCATGCGAACGATGTTGTTTTTTTAGGGCGAATTTCAGATCAAGAGTATCTTAAGTTACTACCATCTGCTAAAGGATTATTGTATGTTTCTAAATTTGAAGGATTTGGAATACCAATTATTGAAGCTTTCAGCTGCGAAACCCCTGTAATATGCTCTAATGTGAGCTCGCTCCCAGAAATTGCAGCCACAGCTGCAATTTGCGTTAACCCTGAAAGTGTTAACGATATTTCAAACGGAATGCTAAAGATTCATTTAGATGATAAACTTCGCTCTAAGTTAATTTCCGAAGGTGTTAAAAGAGCAAAAACATTTACTTGGCAAAACACATCAGATTTATTGTGGAAAAGTATTCAAAAAGCAATTTATGCTTAATCATTATTTAAATAAACTACATTTAGAAGCAGGTTGTGATGAAGCAGGCAGAGGTTGTTTGGCTGGCCCTGTTGTTGCTGCGGCCGTTATTTTGCCAAAAACGTTCCCCTTCGAAATCCTCAACGATTCAAAAAAGTTAACCGCAAAGCGAAGAGATTTAATAAGACCAATAATTGAAAAACAAGCGCTGGCTTATGCAGTGAGTTTTGTGTCAGAAAAAGAAATTGACGAAATTAATATCTTAAACGCTTCTTTTTTAGCAATGACGAGAGCTGTAAAAGCATTAAAAGTTAAGCCAGACAGCTTACTTATTGACGGTAATAGATTTAAAACAGATTTAACTATTCCGTTCTCTTGCGAAATAAAAGGCGATGCACGGTTTTGTTCAATAGCAGCAGCGTCTGTTTTAGCCAAAACATACAGAGATGAATACATGGAGCGTATAAGTAAAGAACACCCCATATTCGATTGGAAAAAAAATAAAGGCTATCCTACAGAATTTCACAGAGCTCAAATACAATTACACGGAGCATCTATTTACCACCGAAAAACATTTAAATTACTTACCGATAAGTAATCTGTTACGTTAGGCAACCTCTTCTTTTTCTCTAATCAGTTTTGCTAATTTAAATGATAAATCAAAAAACAACATTTTAATATTTCCATTTCTAACAATATGATAGTGGCAGCTTTCAAAAAGCTCAGTTATTTTAACAATGTTAGCAGAATTTATAGAAGGGGCAAATCGTTCAAAAATACTTTTTTCGTTACTAGTAAGCATTTGCAATTGTGCAGTTTTATAGTTTATATAAATACATTGTCTAAATATGTTTAAGCAGTATTCAACAAAAAACTTTTGCTGGTCTTGGTTTTGTCTGTGAATTTTTTCTGCCCAAAGTAGTATTTTACTCGCGTTTCCATCTTTGTGGATGCCATAACACATTCTCATCCACATAATTAAATCGTTCTGGTATTCAGTGTTTTTTAAAAGTATTATTTGCTTCGTTCTTGAGACGCTTCCTCCCGAAAGCCTTGCAGCAATATATAGTTCCTCCTCAGAAAATATTTTACATTCGTCTTGTACTTTTAAATATTCAACAATTGCTTCGGGCTGTACTTTAGCAAACGTTACCGTTTGTAATCTCGATAATATAGTGGGTAATAGCAATTGTGGCTCTTCAGACACGAGTAAAAACACTGTGTTATCTGTTGGTTCTTCCAGTATTTTTAAAATCTTAGGTGCCGCAGCATGATGCATCTTTTCGGGTAACCAAATAATCATTACTTTAAAAGGGCTTTCGTATGCCTTAAGCTCCAAACTATCAATTATAGCCTCACAATCGTTTTTGTTTATGTACGCCTGCTTGTTATTAATACCCAAAAACTTCATCCAGTCAGAATACTCCATATAAGGATTATCTTTCAATGCCTCCCTAAAGTCACCCATAAAAGCCTCACTCGTAGGGTTTTTGGTTACTGATTTAGTAGTGTTAACAGGAAATATAAAGTGCAAATCTGGGTGTATGTATTTGGACGTTTTAATACAAGACGAACATATCCCGCAAGAGTCGCTCTCGGTTCTATTACTACACATTATGTATTGTGCGTAAGCAAGAGCAGTAGCTAGGTTTCCTGAACCAGGAAACCCATTAAATAGCTGAGCATGACTAATTCTTTCCGCATTTACAGAGTGTCTTAGTACTTTTTTCACTTCCTCTTGTCCAACAACGTATTTAAACTGCATAAAAAAAAACCTGTTTATGTTGCAAAGATCGTAAAACTGATACACTTATATGGTTTCTTTAGCTTATTGCAATGTATTAAACTTAAAAAAAACTAAATATTACGCTTCACTAATGGGTTATTTGTATTTTTGATTTTGAAATTTTTATACCATTGGCCAAAAAACAGAAAAGTAATACCAGCACATCGTCCTTTGCATCTATTGTTGTAAGCATTAGTTTGGTACTGTTTTTATTAGGCTTTTTAATGTTGTTTTTATTGTACACTAAGCGTGCATCAGACCATATTAAAGAAAACATAGCAGTTGGATTATTTATAAAACCAGACGCTCGAGAAGCCGATATTGTTCGATTAAAAAAAATATTAGATGCAGAACTATTCGTGAAAAGAACGGAGTATATCGACAAAGACAAGGCAAAAACTATTTTTAAGGAGGAAGTAGGTGAGGATTTTGAAGATTTTTTAGGATACAACCCTCTAGATGCATCTATAGATGTTTACCTAAAAGCAACTTATGCAAATCCAGATAGCATTCAATGGATCGAAAAAAGTCTTAGCGAAAATATACTTGTAAAAGAAGTATCATACAAAAAAGACATAGTGGTAATGGTTTACGAAAATGTAAAAACAATTGGTTTTTGGTTACTTATATTTTGCGCTTGTTTACTGCTAATATCAATTGTTCTAATTAATAACAGCATTCGATTAATGGTGTTTTCTAAACGTTTAATCATTAGAACAATGCAATTAGTGGGTGCAACCCCCACATTTATTAGTAAGCCTTTCATTGTTAGAGGGTTGTTACAAGGTTTATTAGGAGGATGTATATCTGTAGGCTTATTAACGGCAGTAGTTTATTACTTTCAGCAATCTTATTCCGATATATTTTTGAGACAAGATATAGACTTGTTAGTGTTTTTATTTTTGATAATAATTGCTGTAGGTATTGTAATATCTGTAACAACAACATTTTTAGCTGTAAGAAAATACATAGGTATTAATCCAGATAAACTTTATTAAGATGAGTAACAACAAAGAAAACAATTTTGCCCTTCCATTTTCTAATTATAAAATCATAGCGGTTGGAGTTATAGTTCTCGTTTTGGGCTATGTTTTAATGTCCGGTGGAGCAGCCGAAACTCCCGATGAGTTTCATTATGATGAAATTTTCGCATTCAGAAGAATCACATTGGCACCTATGGTTTGTTTAGTGGGTTATGCAATCGTTATGCTCGGAATTTTTAAAAAAGTAAAATAATTGGGTTTTCTCGAAGCTATAATTTTAGCAATAGTACAAGGCTTAACAGAGTTCTTGCCTGTAAGTAGTAGCGGTCATTTAGAGTTAGTTGGCACTTTGTTTAATCAAAATGCCATTCCAGAAGAAAACCTCACCTATACAGTAGTGCTTCACTTTGCTACCTCAATTAGTACCTTAATTGTTTTCAGAAAAGAAATTTTAAGTATAATAAAAGGCCTATTTTCAACAACATTGAACGATGAGAAAGTTTTTAGTATTAAAATAATTATTTCAATGATTCCTGCCGTTTTTGTAGGATTAGTGTTCGAAGAACAAATAGAACGTTTATTTAGTCAGAATTTATTTCTAGTAGGGATGTCACTAATTTTCACGGCTTTTTTACTTTACCTTTCAGAAAAATTAAAACCAACTTCTACCACTCCATTGTCTTATTTTAGTTCATTCTTAATTGGAGTATCACAAGCAATAGCTATATTGCCAGGGGTGTCAAGGTCTGGTAGTACAATAGCGACAGCGCTTTTACTTAAAATTGATAAACAAAAAGCCGCTCAGTTTTCTTTTTTAATGGTAATTCCTTTAATATTTGGTAAAATAGCTAAAGACCTACTTTCAGGTGAAATCATATTTACCTCCTCAGAATTCCTGCCTATGCTATTGGGGTTTGTTGTAGCTATTTGTGTAGGTATTCTTGCTTGTAGTTGGATGCTTAAAATAGTACGCTCTAGTAAGCTTACTTATTTTGCAATTTACTGCTTAATTGTAGGAGTTTTATCAATAGTGTTTCACTATGCTTAACACGTTTACTCTAGAAGATGATTTAACAGAGGCTTACTTTAAAGAAGGAGTTCTAATTTTGGTAGATAAACCAATAGGCTGGACTTCCTTTGATGTTGTCAATAAAATAAGGTACACTATAAAAAAAAGGTTCAATATTAAAAAAATTAAGGTTGGGCATGCAGGCACCTTGGATCCTTTAGCAACGGGTTTGCTTTTAATTTGTACTGGTAAATACACAAAGCAAATTGATAACCTTATTAGTAAATATAAAACATATACAGGTGAGTTTTACCTAGGAGCAACCACTCCCTCCTATGATTTAGAAACGGAAGTTAATGCAACTTATAGTACCGAAGGAATAACTAACGAACAGTGCAAACGAGTAGCAAACTCTTTTTTAGGTCAGACAAGTCAAATAGCCCCCATCTTCTCTGCTAAAAAAATTAATGGTGAAAGAGCGTACAATTTAGCCCGTGCAGGCGAAACACCTGTAATTAGGGCTCGAGAAATTCATGTAACAAGCTTCGTCACCGGAGATTTATCAAACAATTTAATTCCATTCGAATTAAATTGTAGCAAAGGAACTTACATTAGATCAATCGCTTATGACTTTGGTAAAAAACTAAATAGCGGTGCCTATCTTCATAGCTTAAGAAGAACATCAATCGATTCATACAATATTGAAAATTCTTACAGCGTTAGTGATATTGTCTCTAAAATTGATGGATAATATGACCTAAGTTTTATTTAGAATCATTCTAAATAAGAGGCGTGCTACCGAATTTAACTTAAAAAGGGTTTCATAAGTGACTCTACTTACTAAATTTGCAAATAGGTTTTAGTGGATTTTTTCTAAAATAGTACATATGTCAGAAATGTTTGGAAAAGTAAAGTATTTGTTATTAGTCTTTATGGTGTTGGTTTTTACAACCGATTATTCATTAGCTCAAGAAGAAGGTGCGGCTATATTTAAGGCTAATTGTGCTACATGTCATTCACCGGGAGCAAGAAGAGGAACTGGTCCTGGTCTTCAAGGTTTTTGGGATAGAATTCCTGGAGGAGATGACGCTGGTAAAACGAAATGGTATTTAAATTGGGTTAAAAATTCAGCCACTATAGTTAACTCTGGTAAAGATCCTTACATCAACAAACTATATAAAGAGTACGGTTCAGTCATGACTCCACAGCCTCATCTTTCTGATGAAGAGCTTCTCGCTGTTAAAGAATACATAATTACATATGAGCCGCCTGTAGATGTTGCTGATTCTGGTGGTAAACAAAACCCATTTATTCCAGTTAAAGAAAAAACTGATTACACAACCATGCTGTGGTTAGTTTCATTAGCCATTATATTTATAATTCTTGTTAGTGCGCTAGGTAGTATTAAAAACTCATTGCAAAAGTCAATAGCGGTTAAAGATGACAAAGAGTTTAAAGAGCCCTTGCCTTTTCCTAAAAACTTACTTAACTGGTTTGCCAATCACAAATTGCAAACAGGATTATTAATCATTCTAGTTGCATTTATTGCATTTATGCAACTGTATTATTCGCTTATGAGTGTTGGAGTGTATCAAGGGTACAAGCCAGAGCAGCCAATTAAATTTTCTCATGCAATTCACGCTGGTGAAAACGGAATAAGCTGTATATATTGCCACCATAGTGCTGAAAAAAGCGCTCACTCTGGAATACCTTCAGTTAATGTTTGTATGAATTGTCACAAAGGAATACAAAAAGGAACCTGGACGGGTACAGAAGAAATAGCTAAGATTTACGAAGCTTCAGGTTTTAATCCTGAAACCGGTAAATACGATGGAGAGCAAAAGCCAATTAAGTGGATTAGAATACATAATTTGCCAGATTTAGCTTACTTCAATCACTCACAACACGTTACGGTTGGTGAAATCGAGTGTCAAACATGTCATGGTCCTGTTGAGGAAATGCATGAATTATACCAGTACTCTGAATTAACAATGGGCTGGTGTATAAACTGTCACAGAGAAACGGAAGTAGCGGGTCTTGCCGCATCTGATGATGAAGGTGAGGTAGCTAAAAACCCATACTATCAAAAAATGTTTAACGAATTGAGAGCTCAACACAAAGATGTTGAAGTATTTCAAGTTGAAGATATAGGTGGTTTAGAGTGTTCAAAATGTCATTATTAACTGTAGTTTAAAAATTTTACACTTCATAATATGAGTGGAACAAAAAAATATTGGAATAGTGTTCAGCATTTAGAAGGAGACGAAACGTTTCTTAAAACAGCTGACAAAGAATTTGCAGAACAAATTCCTGTAGAAGACTTCTTGTCAAAAACTCCCCTAGAAAGTACTACTACTTCAAGGAGAGACTTTTTGAAGTTCTTAGGCTTTAGTGTATCTGCCGCAACACTTGCTGCTTGTGAAACGCCTGTTATTAAATCTGTACCATACGTAGTTCTTCCTGAAGAAATCGTGCCTGGTGTTCCTAATTATTATGCATCTACTTATTACGATGGTAATGACTATGCAAGCATTCTTGTTAAAACCAGAGAGGGTAGACCAATACATATCAAAGGTAATGACCGTTCAGAATTAACGAAGGGGGCAATAAATGCAAGAGTGAACTCTTCGCTGTTAGATTTATATGATTCTAAAAGATTTACAGCTCCACAAAAAGCAGGCACCCAAATTTCTTGGGAAAATGCAGATAAAGAAATAAAAGAGAAATTAAGAAATACAATCGCATCAGGTAAAAAAGTTGTGATAATGACTAATTCTATAATTAGTCCTTCTACAATTTCTTTAGTAAATACATTTGCAGGTAGGTTATCATCTTATTCTAATTTAGAAGAATTAAATCTAGTTGAACATGTTACTTATGATGCATTGTCCAGTTCGGCAATACTAAATGCTAATAACGATACTTTTGGTTCTGCTGTAATTCCAACCTATAACTTTGACAAAGCTAAGGTTATTGTGAGCTTCGGAGCGGATTTTTTGAGTAACTGGTTAATGAGCACAACATACACCAAGCAGTATGCTCAGGTTAGAAAGCCAGAAGCTGATTGGATGACTAAGCATTATCAAATTGAAACAGGAATGTCTCTTTCAGGTTCAAATGCTGATGTTAGAATGCCTGTTAAACCTTCTGAACTGGGAAAGTTAATCGTCATGCTATATAACGAGATTGCAAAAAAAGCAGGCGCGCCTGCTTTAAAGTCATCTCCACTAAAAGATGACAATCTTAATCTGAGTGCAGGAATAAAGTCAATAGCGACTGAGTTATGGAAAAATAGAAACAACGGACTTGTTATTAGTGGTTCAAATGATACTAATACCCAGTTAGTAATTAACTCAATAAATAATTTACTAGGTAGTTATTCAAACACTATAGATATTCAAAGACCTTGCTATTTAAAAAAGGGTAAAGACGCTGATGTAGTTAACCTTGTTTCAGAAATGAAATCAGGGAAAATTGGAGCTATAATTTTTAATGGAATAGATCCAGTATACAGTTTATCAAATTCTCTCGATTTTAACGCAGCACTAAGTAAAGTATCACTAAAGGTCTCTACAGATACAAAGCCAAACCAAACCACAGCGCTTTGTGATTTTGTTTGCCCTGATCATCATTACTTAGAATCATGGAATGATGCTCAGCCTTCATATGCGAACTATAGTTTAATTCAGCCTGTAATTAATCCTTTATACAAAACGCGTCAGTTTCAAGAAACGCTAATGGCGTGGGCGAATATTGATGGAACGTATTATGATAACATTAAGGACAACTGGAATAAAGATGGCTATCCAACGTCAGGTGCTTCAAGTTTTAGAAACTTTTGGAATAATTCATTGAGAGACGGTGTTTATTCCGCTAAAATTGACGGACTTTTAACAGGAGGCTACAACTTATCTTCAGATAAATTAGCTCGAGCGGCAGATAATATTTATAGTATTAAATCGTCAGATTGGGAATTGGAGTTATATACTAAAACATCGATTGGTGATGGCCGTCATGCAGATAACCCATGGTTACAAGAGTTACCAGATCCTATAACTAAGGTTGTGTGGGATAACTATATTGCGATGAACCCTGTTGATATGAAGGAAATGGGTTTCACTGTTAACCTTCAACAAGAAACTCCTGCAAATATTGCTAAAGTTACGGCTTCTGGTAAAGAAATATCATTACCAGTATTTCCAGTACCAGGTCAAAAAAGGAAGACCATAGGTATAGCATTGGGTTATGGTAAAACAATTGTTGATGATAAGCTAATTGGTAAAAATGCATATCCATTTTTAACGACTAATAGCCAAAATGATATCTTATTCTATAATACAGATGTTAAAATAGAATCTACTGGCGAGACTTATTTAATGGCATCTTCGCAAACCCATAATACTATAATGGATAAGGATCTTGAAGATCCTGAAATTGGTCGTAAAATTGTTAATGAAACAACAATAGCCACTTATAAAAAAGGAAAAGACGCTTACAACCCTACACTTACTCTTGTAGATTCATATGGTGAAGAGAAAACAACAGATAAGTTAGACCTTTGGGCTCCGCACAAATACGATACTTTTGGTCATAGGTGGGGAATGACTATCGATTTAAACTCTTGTATTGGTTGTAGTTCATGTGTTACAGCTTGTCATTCTGAGAATAATGTACCTGTTGTAGGAAAAGATGAAGTAAGAAGAAATAGAGATATGTTTTGGTTACGTATCGACAGATATTTCTCTAGCGACATGGATGTAAACAAAGCTGAAGAGGAAGGCTTAGGATCGTGGGAAATGTATAGTGCAATGGAAAAGCCAGAAGAATACCCTCAGGTTGTTTTCCAGCCAGTTATGTGCCAACATTGTAACCACGCTCCGTGTGAAACTGTTTGTCCAGTTGCCGCTACAACTCATAGCAACGAAGGCTTAAACCAAATGACGTATAACCGTTGTGTAGGGACTAGATATTGTGCTAATAACTGTCCTTACAAGGTAAGAAGATTCAACTGGTTTCAATACGATAAATACAAGAAGTTTAGTGATGTTAATCCTTCTCAAGACACTGTTGGAAGAATGGTCTTAAATCCAGATGTTACTGTTCGTTCAAGAGGGGTAATGGAAAAATGTAGTATGTGTGTTCAACGTATACAAGCAGGTAAACTTGACGCAAAAAAGAAAAAAGATAAGGTTCAAGACGGAGCAATTAAAATGGCTTGTGAGGATGCTTGCCCAACAAATGCAATAACCTTTGGTGATTTAAATGATTCGGGCTCAAATGTTCGAAAAGAATTTAATAACGACAGAGCTTATGCATTACTTGAAGAGGTAGGAACACAACCAAATGTTAAATATCTAACCAAAGTTCGTAACATAGCTGAATCTGAAGCTTAATACAATTTCATATGCACAAAGAATCAGACATTAGACAACCCCTTATTTTTGGGGATAAATCCTACAAGCAGATTACCGATGATGTGGTAAAACCTGTGTTCGGAAAAGCAAATAAATACTGGTGGATAGTTTTTTCTTTATCTGCAATCATTGCAGTTTGGGGGGTAGGCTGTATTGCTTACACTATTGGAACAGGTATTGGTGTTTGGGGTTTAAATTCAACGGTAGGTTGGGCATGGGATATAACTAACTTTGTATGGTGGGTAGGTATTGGTCATGCTGGTACATTGATATCTGCGGTGCTTTTGCTTTTCCGTCAAAAGTGGAGAATGGCAATTAACCGTTCTGCAGAGGCAATGACAATATTTGCCGTAATGATGGCTGGTTTATTCCCGTTAATGCACATGGGACGTATTTGGAATGCCCATTGGATTATGATGCCATTCGGTATATTCAAAAACCAATTTGGAACATTATGGGTAAATTTTAATTCACCTTTATTATGGGATGTTTTTGCAATCTCTACTTATTTTAGTGTCTCTTTAGTTTTTTGGTATATTGGTCTAATACCTGATTTTGCGACAATTAGAGATAGAGCAGTTAAACCTTTACAAAAAAAGATATACTCTATCCTAAGTTGGGGATGGACGGGTAACATTAAAGCCTGGGTTCGTTTTGAGGAAATTTCCCTTGTTTTAGCTGGTTTAGCAACTCCGTTAGTATTTTCTGTACACTCTATTGTAAGTATGGATTTTGCTACTTCGGTAATACCAGGTTGGCATACAACTATTTTTCCTCCATATTTTGTTGCTGGAGCAGTTTTCTCTGGATTTGCAATGGTTCAAACCTTAATGTTGACTGCAAGAAAGGTATTAAACCTTGAAGACTACATTACAGTTAAGCATCACGAGTATATGAATATTGTAATTGTTATTACAGGCTCAATGGTGGGTGTTGCCTATTTATCTGAGTTATTCATTGCTTGGTACTCAGGTGTTGAATATGAAACTTATGCCTTTCTTAACAGGGCAAGAGGACCATATTGGTGGGCATATTTGTTTATGATGTCTTGTAATGTTATTAGCCCGTTAATCTTCTTTATTAAAAAAGCAAGAAGAAGTTTAATAATATCTTTTATAATTTCTATAGTAGTTAACATTGGTATGTGGTTTGAGCGTTTTGTAATTATCATGTCTACGGCAAGAGATTACCTTCCTTCAAATTGGGATATGTTCCATCCAACATTCGTTGATATAGGAATATTTATAGGTACGATCGGAATCTTTTTTACTCTGTTTTTATTATATGCAAGAACATTCCCTGTTTTAGCATTAAATGAGTTGAAAACAATTTTGAAATCATCAGGTAATAACTACAAAAACGGAACAGTAATTAATCCGTTAATAGCATCAAAGCCTGCTTACGCAAATTCTGATGACTTAACTAAAATAGAGGGAATAGGTCCTGTTATAAGTGGTTTGCTTAACGAAATGGGAATTTACACCTTCAAGCAATTATCTTTAATTGATCCGATAAATATTAAATTGAAATTAGATTCGCAAGGCTCACGTTTTAGAACTCATGAACCAAAAACCTGGCCAAACCAGGCGAAAATGGCTAATGAACAAAGATGGGATGAGTTAAAAAAATGGCAAGATGAATTGAATGGTGGCAAAGCCAATTAATTAGTATTATGAAGAAAATTTACGGTTTATATAATGATGACGAAGTTGTTAGCTTAGCTGCTAAACAGGCAGTTGATAGTGGCTTGAAAGTTTCGGACGTTTACTCACCTTTTCCTATTCACGGAATAGAAAAAATTGTAGGAATCGCATGGACTAGGTTAGCAATTTGTGCCTTTATATTTGGATTATCAGGTTTAATTATTGGTATCTCGTTCATGTGGTGGGTAATGGGAATTGATTGGCCAATGATCATTGGAGGTAAGCCAAACTTTAGTTTAATTGAAGGCCTTCCTGCTTACATTCCAATTGCATTTGAGTTTACAGTATTGTGTGCTGCACATGGCATGGCAATAACTTATTTTATCAGAAATTGGACTTTTCCTGGGGCCGTAGCCAGAAATCCAGACCCAAGAACTACCGATGACTGTTTTGCAATGGAGATTGATCCTATTTACAATCAAAACTTTACTAAAAACCAGATTATTGATCTTTTCAAAACAACTGGTGCCTTTGAAATTTTTGAAAAAAACCTTGGAGAGGAACCAACTCACTTAAATCTAAACAATTTTTCAAGTTCTAATGTACAACCTGCTAACGTTATTATTCCGGCAATCACTGAACCTACTGTAAAAGATGCTTTGGTTAAAATTGAGGGTATTGGGCCAAAAATACAAGAATTACTGTATGGCGCTGGCATATTTACATTTAAACAACTTTCTGAGTCTAAGTCATCTGATATTTTAGTAATACTAACTGCTGCCGGACCACGCTACAGAGTTCATGACCCTGCAAGTTGGCCACAGCAAGCAGCGTTGGCTTTTGAGAATAAGTGGGATGAGTTAAACAAATGGCAAGACGAACATAAGGGAGGTAAGCTTTAAATATAATGAGAATGAAAAATCAGTATTTATTTATATTAGTAATGTTAATTTGCTCGACTGTTTTCCAGTCGTGTAAATCAGATCCCCAAAGTCCGGGTGTAGAGTACATGCCAGATATGTACAGAACCGATGCGAT
Source organism: Flavobacteriales bacterium (assembly GCA_020628935.1). Classification (GTDB taxonomy): domain Bacteria; phylum Bacteroidota; class Bacteroidia; order Flavobacteriales_G; family JALEGO01; genus JAHDEG01. Next base: position 51,168 of record JAHDEG010000006.1, on the reverse strand, counting down.
TGAGACGTATCAAGAGGATTCACTTAGAAATGGAGGATTCTCTGCATTGAAGCCTGTTAAAAACAGCATACCTCGTGGTTTTGATGTTTATCCTTATGATAATACGGCTGAAGGTTATGAATCTGCAGGTGCCGAGTTGCGAAACCCAATACCCTGCACTCCTGTTGTTATTGAAGAGGCTCAGCTTTTGTATTCCAAATTTTGTGTTCACTGTCATGGTGGAGCAGGAGAGGGTGACGGTATGGTTGTTAAAAGCAAAAACTGGCCAGGTCCACCACCAGCATACAACAGTGCTCAGTTAAAAGATCTTCCTGAAGGAAAAATATTTCACAGTATTCATTATGGAAAAGGTATGATGGGTTCACATGCATCACAAATATCAAAAGAAGACAGATGGAAACTCGTTCATTATGTTCAAAAATTACAAGGCAAAGAAAAGCCGTGTGATGGGACTAAAAGTAATGACTCTGATGGTGATGGTGTAGAAGATAATATAGATCAATGCCCCGAAACCCCCGGATCACCTGATTACTTCGGATGTCCTGAAGTTGAAGCTGAAGTTGCGCAAGTAATGGAAGAAGCGATTAAGGGTGTAAACTTTGCTACCGGATCGTCTAAAATTAAAAAAAGCTCATACGATGTTTTGGTTAAAGTTAAAGAAGTGCTTTTAAAATATCCAAATTATGTTTTATTAGTAAATGGACATACAGATAATAAAGGTGATTTTGATAAAAACATGGAGTTGTCAAAATCTAGAGCAAATGCAGTGATGGATTATTTAACCTCTCACGGCATTAATAGTGATCACGTAAGCGCTCATGGATATGGTTCAACAAAACCTTTGGCAAGTAATGATTCAAAGGATGGTCGAGCTAAGAATCGTAGGGTTGAATTTAGAATAGTTTATTAATTAGAGATAATAATTACAATGGGAGATTCTCACACAACAACCGTAATGAATTTAGAAGATAAATTTGTTTTTGGTGGAAAATTAAAAACATTTACGTTTATTCTAATGGCTATTGGTGTTATTTCATTAGTTGCCTTAGTATTCGGAGCAATGTCTGATAATCATGGTGAAAATGATGCTCATCAGTCTAAAACAGAACTTTCAGCAAATCATGAAAGTAGTGATCCACGTGTTGCTCACACTGAAAGCCACGGATCACACGTTGCTCATGAAGTAAGCGAATCAACACATCATGATGGATCAACAAGATTATGGACTAATCTTTTAATTAACTCGTTTTTCTTTTTTGGTATAGCTATTGCGGCCTTGTTTTTCATGTCTATTCAGTATGCTGCTGAAGCAGGTTGGTCTACGGTTTTGAAACGAATTATGGAGGCTATATCATCTTATATTATTCCGGGTGCAATTCCACTTGCAATTGTATTTATAGCAGCTAGCTTGCACTGGAACCATATTTACCACTGGATGGATCCAGATGTAATGGATCCTACATCTGAGCATTATGATAGATTGATAGCTGGCAAAAAGCCATTTCTTAATCAATATGTTTTTTGGGGCTTTAGCATTTTCTTTGTAGGGTTGTATATATTCTTCCAGAGAATGTTTAGGACTCGCTCCTTACAAGAAGACAAAGAAGCAGGAACTAAACTGCACATGAGTAATTTCGCTTCTGCAGCTGGATTTTTAGTCATTTTTGGTTACTCTTCTGTAGTACTTAGTTGGCTATGGATAATGTCAATAGATACACATTGGTTTAGTACACTATTTGGGTGGTATATCTTCTCAGGTATTTGGATATCTTGCCTAACCGCAATGATTCTTATAGTGCTTTATTTAAAAAGAAACGGTCACATGCCATATGTTAATTCTAGCCATATCCAAGATTTAGGAAAATGGATGTTTGCTATTAGTATTTTGTGGAGCTATCTGTGGTTTTCTCAATTCATGCTTATTTGGTATGCGAACATCCCTGAGGAGGTGACATATTACATACCAAGATTATTTGGAGAGTATAAATCGTTATTTATTGGTATGTTTTTGGTAAACTTTATTTTTCCAACTTTGTTACTTATGGACAGTGCAAATAAACGTAGTCCGTTTTGGTTAACTTTTGTAGGAATATTTATATTTTTAGGCCATTGGATGGATGCTTATTTACTGATAACTCCAGCCGTTGCAAAATCAGGCTTTGAATTCGGTTTTCAAGAAATCGGATTGATGTTAGGGTTTTTAGGGGTTTTTATGTTCTTTGTTTTCAGATCGCTTAGTAAGGCAAACTTAGTTGTAAAAAATAATCCTTATTTAGATGAGAGTATTAATTTTCATCTTTAAGTACTAAATAATAAAAAATATGATCACATTTTTAATATATGCAGTAATTTTTTTGGGTGTAGCAGCATTGGTTAGATTAGCAATGGTGTACCAAGCTTCCAAAGAGTTAAGAGGTGAGAGAGAAGAAAATGTATCTGCCTCTGAAAACAGTTGGAACGCGATTCTTTTCATTGTATTTATGATTGCGCTGTATGCGGGCTATATATACTTGATTTTTGAATATTCTGATGCACTCTTACCTAAGGCTGCAAGTGCCCACGGTTTTAAAGAAGGTAGTATTTATAGCATTGATGCTTTAATGAATATAAACTTGGTAGTTGTAAATATCGTTTTTGTAGTTATCAATACGTTGCTATTCTTCTTTGCTTTCAAATATGTTAGAGAAAAAAGAGAAACCGCAGAGTTTTTTCCTCACAATAATAAACTTGAGTTATTCTGGACTATTATTCCATCTATATTTTTGGCCTTTATAATTATTTTCGGACTAACTATTTGGAATAATGTTATGGATGCTGATAAAGAGGTACTGGCTGCTGATGGCTCAGTAGTAGAGCCAGTTGTTATTGAACTTTATGCTCGCCAGTTCGATTGGCATGCCAGGTACGCAGGTGCAGATGGTGAATTAGGAATGGCTAATGTAAGATATATTGAAGGATCAAATCAAACGGGCGTTATGAAGAACGACCCTAATTCTCTAGACGATATTATTGTAAAAAGCGAGTTTCATTTGCCGGTTAATGTTCCTGTAAAATTCAAGATTAGATCACAAGATGTAATACATTCTGCTTACATGCCTCATTTCAGAGCTCAAATGAATGCAGTGCCAGGAATGAACACTCAGTTTACTTTTGTACCTACAATTACTACTAACGAGATGAGACAAGACCCGAAGGTGATGAGAAAGTATGAGAAAATTAATTTGATACGTTCTGAGAAGGGCGAAGATCAAGTTGAATTCGATTACATATTACTATGTAATAAGATCTGCGGTGCGAGTCATTACAATATGCAAATGAAAATAGTTGTAGAGTCGCAGGAAGATTTTGATAAATGGTTGAGCAGCAAAAAAACATTTGGAGATTCAGAAGGTTTAACAACCAAATCAAAAAAGGTAGATAATAAACTAGCAGAGAACTTAGAAATAAACTAAAAATGGGAGTAGCAGCAACAGCAAACGAGGGTAATGCGCACATTCATATACCGCATAAAGAAGGTTTCTTAACTAAGTATGTGTTTAGTCAAGATCATAAGATGATCTCAAAGCAGTTCTTGGTAACAGGACTTGTGATGGCTTTGGTAGGTATGGGAATGTCTACTCTATTTAGGTTACAACTTGGTTGGCAAGGAGAGTCATTTGCTATTTTAAAATGGATTTTAGGAGATGTTTGGGCTCCAGATGGTATATTGAGTCCTGATAAATATTTGGCTTTAGTGACAATGCACGGCACTATAATGGTATTTTTTGTCTTAACAGGTGGATTGAGTGGAACTTTTGCAAATTTGTTAATTCCACTTCAAATTGGAGCAAGAGACATGGCTTCAGGTTTTATGAACATGTTATCTTATTGGTTTTTCTTTCTTGCATCAGTAATAATGATAGCTTCTATTTTCGTTGAAGGTGGTCCTGCCTCTGCAGGATGGACAATTTATCCGCCACTGAGTGCCATTCCTGAGACAATTCCTGGTTCAGGAACTGGGATGACACTTTGGTTGGTTAGTATGACAATCTTTATCGCGTCCTCTTTAATTGGAGGATTAAACTATATTGTAACTATAATAAACTTAAGAACTAAAGGAATGAAAATGACTAGAATGCCTCTTACTATATGGGCAATTCTAGTTACAGCTATATTAGGTGTATTATCATTTCCAGTATTATTGGCAGCTGCTTTGCTTCTAGTTTTTGATAGAAGCTTTGGTACAAGTTTTTATCTATCAGATATAATGGTTCAAGGCCAGTTATTAGATGTTTCAGGAGGTAGTCCAGTTTTATTTCAACATTTATTTTGGTTTCTGGGACACCCAGAGGTGTACATTGTATTATTACCTGCATTAGGTATTAGTTCTGAAGTAATTGCTACTAATTCTCGTAAACCAATTTTTGGTTACAGAGCCATGATTGTATCTATACTAGCAATCGGTTTTCTATCATTTATTGTTTGGGGACACCATATGTTTATCACAGGGATGAACCCATTCTTAGGAGCCGTATTTACATTTACAACTTTACTTATAGCAATTCCATCTGCTGTAAAAGCATTCAATTATTTAACAACACTATATAAAGGAAGGATTATTTTTACACCAGCAATGTTATTTGCTATAGGTACTGTCTCTACATTCGTTACTGGTGGGGTGACAGGAATAATCTTGGCAGATTCCGCTTTGGACATTAATTTGCATGATACATATTTTGTGGTAGCTCACTTTCATATCGTTATGGGAATGTCTGCTGTACTAGCAATGTTTGCAGGTATTTACCATTGGTTTCCTAAGATGTATTGTAAAATGATGAATAATAAATTAGGTTATGTTCATTTTTGGTTAACCTTCATTAGTGCATTTGGAGTTTTTCTACCTCAGCATTTTATTGGTTTAGCAGGTATACCAAGACGATATTATGAAAATACAGCTTTCCCAATGTTTGATGATATGCTTGAACTAAACCAGCTTGTAACATGGTTTGCAATATTAGGGGCAGTAGCTCAGTTATTATTTGTATTTAACTTTTTATTTAGCATTTTTAAAGGACAGAGAGCCCCGCAAAACCCTTGGAAGTCTAACACCTTAGAATGGACAACTCCGGTAGAACATATTCACGGTAACTGGCATGGTGCACTTCCAACAGTTCACAGATGGCCATATGATTACAGTAAGCCAGGTGCTGATGAAGATTTTATACCTCAGACAGTTCCGCTTGCTGAGGGAGAAGTTGATGAAGGAGCTGGTTATGGCCACTAATCTCTACTATTTATAAACTTTGACCGCCAATCATTCTCAATGACTGGCGGTTTTTTTATTTTAGTGTGTGCCTTCATTTACATTATATAATATATGGAGTTGATAAACGCTCTGAAGGTGGCACAAGTGCGCTGAGATGTTTTTGTATGGATTAAGAGACCAAGAGAAGTAGAAACTAGATACAGCTTGAATTTAAGGCTATATACTACTTTAACAACTGCTTGTAGTTGCTGTTTCTGAAAATGAAGTATAGACCAATAAGAAGTAAGGGAATGCTTAATAATTGCCCCATATTCAAAGTTAATTCGTTTTCAAAAGCTACTTGATTTTCCTTAAAACTCTCAATAAAAAGCCGCCAGGTAAACAATAAAAACAGAAACATTCCAAAAAGTAGCCCCGGAGAATTTATAGCTTTTCTTTTCCAGTAACTCCAAAAAAGAATTAAGAAGATAAATAAATAAAATATTGATTCGTATAACTGAGTAGGGTGTCTTGGAAGTAGATCAACTCTATGAAAGATGAATGCCCATGGCACATCTGTTACATTACCGATAATCTCGTGGTTCATAAGGTTACCTAATCTAATAAAACAAGCTGCTAAAGCAACCGATATTACTATTATGTCTAAAATCCAAAAAACACTTTTTTTCGTTATTTTTTTAGAATAAATAATTAGAGAAATAATTATTCCTATAGCCGCACCGTGACTAGCCAATCCTCCTTCCCAAACTTTAGGTATTTCAGATAAATGTTGTGAATAATAACCCCATTCATAAAAAAAAACGTGACCTAGCCTGGCACCTAGAATAGTACCAAACAACATATAAATATTAAGACTATCTAACCAAGATTCTGAAACATTTTCATGGGCAAAAATCTTTTTAGTAATTGCATTGCCTATTACAAAGCCCAATGCGAATAATAAACCATACCACCTTAATTGTAGCGGTCCTAGTTTGATGATTTGAGGGTCTACTGTCCAGCTTATAAATGCTAAAGAATCTATCATAATGAAATATCAATTATATATTAAGCACCTTTCATAATACCCTTTTCTGAATCTTTAATAAAATTCAGGATATGTAGTTTCTCTTCACTAAATGGTATTTCACTTTCGGCAATAGTGACAGATTTTGAGACATTGTTATGCTTAACATAAATGATTCTATAAAGATCTTCGATTTGCCTTATGATATCGTTATTAAAACCTCTACGCTTTAAGCCAACACTATTTACACCTAGGTACTGAACGGGCTCTCTTCCGGCCTTTACAAATGGAGGTATATTTTTTCTAACTAGTGAAGCGCCAGTTACAAATGAGTGAGAACCAATCTTAACAAACTGCTGAACAGCAACCAAGCCTTCTAGTATACTATGATCTTCAATGGTAACGTGCCCAGCTAAATTTACACAATTTGCTAAAATGCAATAATCACCTACGAAACAATCATGAGCAATATGAACATAAGCCATAATTAAGCAGTTTGAGCCGACTTCTGTTGAGAATCTATCTTTTGTACCTCTGTTAATGGTAACACACTCTCTAATGGTTGTATTATCCCCAATTTTAACAGTTGTTTTTTCTCCTTCAAACTTTAAGTCTTGAGGTATTGCAGAAATTACTGCTCCCGGAAATATTTTACAGTCTTTGCCAATTCTTGCTCCATCTAATATGTTTGCATTTGATCCTACCCAAGTTCCATCACCAATTATGACATCGGCTGCTATATAAGTAAATGCTCCAATAGTAACATTTTTACCAATGGTTGCTCCCTCCTCAATTTCTGCTTTATTGCTAATCATATTACTTCACTTTGGATACTTGAGCCATTAGCTCGCCTTCTGCTACAAGAGTTTTACCTACGTAAGCACTAGCTTTCATATTTACAATACTATGCCTAATTGGTGTTAAAAGCTCTAATCTCATAACTAAGGTATCGCCCGGTACTACTTTTTGTTTAAATTTTACCTTATCAATTTTCATGAAATATGTTAGGTAGTTTTCTGGATCCGGTACCTGTTGTAAAATTAAAATACCGCCTGTTTGTGCCATTGCTTCAATTATAAGAACCCCCGGCATTACTGGGTTTTCAGGAAAATGCCCTTGAAAAAAAGATTCTGTGTAGCTTACGTTTTTCACTCCAACAATGTGCTCGTCTCCAAGCTCAATGATTTTATCGATTAATAAAAATGGATGCCTGTGAGGTAAAAGGGCTTTTATTTGGTTGATGTCTTTAACAGTGTTGTTTAAGTCAAATACAGGTGCTGAATTTTTTTGACCAACAAAAATTCTTTTAAGCATTCTTGCAAATTCAACGTTAGTTTTGTGCCCTGGTCGTGCTGCTAAAACATGACCTTTAATTGGAGCACCTACTAAAGCTAAATCTCCAACAATATCTAGCAGTTTATGTCTAGCAGGCTCATTTTCATGCCTAAGAGTTACATTATTTAACATACCAATACCCTGAACGTCAATGTTTGGCTTATTAAATAATGTTCTTAATTCACTAAGTTTTTCTTTAGAGACCTCTTGATCCACCATAACCAAGGCACTATCTACATCGCCACCTTTGATTAAACCTTGTTTTAATAGAAATTCTACTTCCCGTAAAAAAACAAACGTCCGTGAATTACTAATTTGAGAAGCAAACTCCCTTAAATTATACATTGAAGCATGCTGAGTTCCAAGTAATGGCGAGTTATAATCTACCATTACGGTTACCCTCATTTCGTTATCGGGTACTGCAAGTATTTCGGCCTGCTTTTTAGGATCTTCGTATTTTATATTTTCTTGGAGGTATAAAAACTTTTTAACGTCTTTTTGTTCTTGAATGCCTACCTCAGTTATTTTTTCGACAAAAGCCTTTGAACTACCGTCCATGATAGGGAGTTCGGGAGCATCTAACTCAATTAGAGCGTTGTCAATTTCACTTCCGTACAATGCAGCTAGTAAGTGTTCGGTTGTATACACTCTGGCTTTATTGTATTCGAGTGTAGTGCCTCTTTCAGTGCTTACGACAAGGTCAGCATCAGCTTTAATAATGGGTTGACTATCTAAATCAATCCTTTTAAATTTGTAACCATGATTTTCAGGAGCCGGTTTTACAGTGATTGTTACTTCCTTACCGGTATGTAGCCCTCTTCCGTGAACTGAGAATTCTTGTTTTATTGTTTTTTGATATTCTATCATACGTCTTTTATTCGTATTCTATAATGAGTCAACTTTCCTTTTTATAGAGGGTAAGTTTTTAAATAGAACATAGGATTTTTTGTAGTCCATGATATTAAATGCAGGCGAACCCTGTACAATTGATCCAACTTTTTTAATACTCTGAGAAATACCCGATTGAGCAGCTATTTTAACTTCATTGGCAATTTCAATGTGACCAACAATACCCACTTGCCCTCCAATCATGCAATTTGCGCCAATTTTAGTTGAGCCGGCTATGCCAGTTTGAGCAGCAATTACAGTGTTTTCTCCTATTTCTACATTATGAGCAATTTGAATAAGATTATCTAGCTTTACACCTTTTTTTATAACGGTAGAACCTAAAGTACCTCTATCAATGGTAGTATTTGCTCCTATTTCAACATGGTCTTCCAAAATAGTATTTCCAATATGATAAACTTTATCATATTTATTCTCTTGATTAGGTGCGAATCCAAAACCATCAGATCCTATAACTGCTCCTGAGTGAATAGTGCAATTATTACCTATTATTGAATCATCATATATACAAACACCAGCTTTTATAATTGTATTTGATCCGATAGTTACATTATCTCCTATAACTACATTTTCGAATACTTTTGAGTTGTCGCCAATTTTTGAGTTTTCTCCAATGACAACATTAGCAGCAATATAAACCCCATTAGATATGTCACAAGATTTAGAAATAACTGAATTTTGATGAATGCCTGTTTTTTTTATTTGTTTAGATTCTGCGTAAAACTTCAGTATAGCTGCAAAGCAAGTTCTAGCATCATCAACCCAAATTAAAGTAGACGATTTTTTTTCTTCAATAAAATTTTTAAAGCTTTTGTTTAGAATTACGATTGATGCGTTACAATCCTTATAAAAAGAGATATATTTTAAATCGGATAAAAAAGATAATGATCCATTCTTACCATTTTCTATTTTACTCAGGGTATTTACTCTAACATTAGGATCACCTTGTACTTCACCATTAATAATATTTGATAACTCTAAAGCTGAAATGTCTACCATTTTCAAGTATTGTATAAGTTGGCAAATATAAGAGATATAGTAATAACCTCTAAATTTGAAAAACGACTAGAATTTAATTTTTAAAACAGTTCTTAGGTCTGTTCTAGAGTTGTCTTGTATTTCGGTTAAACCACTACCAATGGTATTTCGGTCTTCATATAGGGTTTGGCTTAACCTAACTTGCAGTTTTATATTTCTACCAATTCTACAGTTAATCATACCATATACTCTGCTGCCCTTAGAGTAGTATGCTGGAACAGAGAAAGAATACAAAACATCATTTTCGTAAGCATAAATTCTTGAATTAAAATCATCTGTATCAAAAAGTGCATACCTAAATGTGTATGAAAAATTACTATTTAATGGGCTAAAATTTAAGTCTTGATATAATAATACACCTTTGCTTATATCTTCAAGAAAATTAAAGTCGCTAAATTCAATCCGGGTTTTTAACACAAACGTTTCACTTGGTTTTGTTTGTAAATGAAATCTTAAGTTTCTCCTAGTTTGTAAATCTGAGTTTGCAAAATTGCTGATGTTATTATTCCTTCTTTTTTGTTCTTCCCTATAACGGATGTAGAAAGTCGTTTTTTTAGATTTAATAAAATTTAATTGAGCTAAATATTCATATCCACCATTAACACCGTAATTGCTTCTTGTTGGCCATGTATTATTAAAGTAGTCGTAATAACCGCTAAATGAGATGCCTTTAGTTATTTGTAATTCTAAACCCGTATATAAGCCTCTTTCTGATGTGTTTGAGACTTCTCTAATAGGATTTGATACAAATGAAATGAAGTTTCTTGCATAGTCTCTATAATGAAATATTAAATTTAATTTAGGGTCTAAACTAATAATAGCTCCTTGAATTAACCCTAGTCCTCCATTTAAGTTTCTTGATGCTTCTCCGAAGAAAAGTATATTTTTCCAAATATAGTCATAAGATAAAGCTAGTTGAGTTGAGTTTTTTGTACTATCAACAGCAAAGGTGTTGAATTTATCTATTCTTGGAGTGAAAGTGCCGTTTAATATCGTTCGGTTTGCAGCTAATAAACTTACTGAACCACTATTAAACTTGTACTTGGGTATTACTCCTGCATGCAAAATATTTACATTATTCTTCTTATTTAATTCTGCTTCTGTACGATGAAAGCCATTAGAATAAAAGGAGCTAAACTGAATATCGTTATCAAGACCAAAAATTGAGCTATCTGTCTCAACATTATTAACTGTTGCATCATAGCTATTGTATGAAATAAAAGGTGTGATTTCCCACTTATTATTTCTAATCATTGCCGCTGCACCTCGCATAAAAGGATTACCGTCTATAGACCTAAACGGATCAATGGTATTAGTATTTCTCTTTACACTATAAATATCGGCTGTTTTACCAAATGCTCTAGATGTCCAAACACTTAATCCTTGACCAAACTCAAGCTTATAATCACCCAATGCAACTCGTTTAAAGATTCCAATGTTTTTTGCAAATACATAGCCCGATAAATAATCTACACCAACCTTATTTTTTGGATTAATTAATTGTTCTCCTGCATCTTTTTCAGCTACGAATCCAGCACTTAACCTACGTGTTTTAACGTTATATCTAAACGATAAATAATTTGGATCTCCTAAATACCGCCTACTTTCATCAATATTTACACTAAAGCCTTCTTGTTTTTCAAGTAGTCTTCTGTAAGTGACTACTGCCTCTTGAGATATCCTCCCTTGTAATTCTTCTTTTAAACCATTATTACCAGCAATTGTGATAAAAGGCAAAATTGCTTGAATAGTTGCTAAGTCAAATCCTTCCACAGCTTGTAACTCATATTTTTCTAGTAATGGACCATTATCAGCAATGTGTTTTTTTAATTGGAGAATTTGCATATCGTTTAAAAGGATGAGTTCGTTTAGCTCTTCTCTTGAGGCCTTGTTTATATCTAAAGGAAATTCTAAATAACCATATAAGTTATTTTGCAGCGCAAGTGCATCAATTTCTCCTGTCTCGCTGTTTTCTAAAATATCCTCTATTTTTTGCTGTAATAGCGGAGGTAGTTCAAGGCTTTTAATTTTTTGAGAAAAGCTTAAATAACTGAAACTAAATATGAATACAGCTGATATGACAAACGTCTTAAATAGCTTATTCACCTTTTTGATTTTTATTTGATACGTATCCCAATGATAAAGAAGGTGAATGCCCTAAAACAGAATGAAACATATTAGAAATGTTTAGTTTTAGATTAGTTGGAGTATACGCTATTCCAAAGCTCAATTCTTGCGGTTGAAGACCAATACCACCTCTTACGGTAAACGAATTGGAGATCTTGTAACCTACTCCAATCCTAATTCTAGTAGTATATCTAACGCTTTCTTCAACTTCGAGCATAGCAAAAACTTTTTCTGAGATTTGGTATTTTACACCAACTCTCCCTAAAAATAAATTTTCAGATGCTTGTGTATCAGATTCTATTAAATTAGCTCCAATGAAGTCTGAGAAAGAAATTCCAATAGTAAAATTATCAATAGGCTTATACGTTAACCCAATATTAGCTCCCAGTCTTTTGAAATTAAGGTATGGCTGCCCAAAACTAATGTTTCTAAAGTAGGTAGAGACGCCAATAGAAATGTTAGAGTTTATTTTTTGTCCATAAGAAATACCGGTTGTGAAGTTCAAAAATTGATCTATGCCCCAAGTATTAACATAAGCTCCGATAGCTCCATTTTTTAAAGGTATGCTAGTTGATAATATTCCAGATTGTAAATCATTAATTAAATAAAGGCTTTTTACGTTTAATCCAATGCTAAATGAGTTGTTTTCAGCTAAGGTTGCAGGATTGTTAATAGCAGAAAATTCATTATATATAACCGTGGTAATTCCACCAAGACCTTCAGATTGGGCACTCGTTCCAACTTGTTGTGAAATTAGTGTATTATTGATGAAAAAAAATAATATTAGTGGGGATATAAATCTCATACTTAATCCTTTAAAACATAAATATCTGATAGGTTTCTGCCTAATTCATCATAATCTAACCCATACCCAACAACGAATTTGTTAGCAATAGATTCAACTATATAATCAATTTTAATGTCTTTTTTATATGCATCTGGTTTATAAAGTAATGTTGCAACAGAAATACTCTTTGGATTAGCTTTAGAAACTTGATTATGTAAGTAGCTAATTGTTCCTCCGGTATCAACAATATCCTCTATAAGTATTATGTCTTCACCGGTTAGAAGGTTTAAATCTATACCAATGATTTCTTTTATTTCTCCAGAGCTTTCTGTTCCGTGATAAGAAGATAGCTTAGTAAAAACTAGCTTCATGTCAAAAGTGCAAAGCTTTACTAAATCCGAGGCGAACATAAAAGCTCCATTTAAAACAACAATAACTATCGGGCATTTGCCTTTATAATCAATATTTATTTTTTTGGCAACTAATGATATTTTTTCGCTCAGAGCCCCTTCAGATATGAGTGTTTTAAAGGTTTTATCGTGCAGTTGTACGTCTCTCATAAAAAAAGGCTTTTGCAAATGTAACTAATTAAACTAAAACTAATTAAACATATCATTAACCTTATGCTATTATAATCGTTTAATTTTCTAGATACATATTTAGTGATAAACTTTGGTGTTTCACTAAATATTTGGCAGGGTAATTGCTTTATAGTTCAAGTAAATACTTATTTTAGTAACATTAAACTGAATAAAATGAAAAAATTAATAACATTAAAAACACTGGTTGTAACTGCTTTTATTGCTTTAACAACTTCGGCTAACGCTCAATTTGAAGGGGTTATAGACTTTAAAAAAGTAAAAGGATCAGAAATTACAAAATATACTTATTACGTTAAGGGATCAAAGGTGCGTATTGACGAGTTTGGCCCAGAAGGTAAGGTAAAAGGTATTATGTTAATTGACACTAAAAAAGACATGGTTACAGCTTTAAGTCCTGATAGAAAGCTATACATGGATGCCACTAATAATAAACCACCTGTTAAAGTAACGCCTCAAGTAACTAAAACAAGCAAAAAGCAAAAGATGGTTGGTTACGATTGTACTGAATGGGTTGTAATGAGTAAAATGGAGTCTACAATTGTTTCTTATTGGGTTACAGATGAAACAAAGTTTAGCTTTTTTGAGGCTATGTTAAGAACACTTAACAGAAAAGATCGTCTTTCAAAATATTGGTTAGAAGTTCCTGGTATTGACGGAAGGTTCACAACTAAAGGCACAGAAAAAGGGATGGACGGTAGCGTTAGAATGAGCTTAGAAGCTGAGAAAATTGAGGAAAAATCAGTTGAAGATTCTCTTTTCGAAATACCTTCTAACTACGTTAAATTCGAAAAATAAAAAAGAATAAATCATAAAAGAATTAAGGCCGCTTAAGCGGCCTTTTTATTTTACAATACTATGAAAATATCAGAAGCACAAACCGTAGTTGATGATTGGATTAAGAAATACGGAGTTAGATATTTTAACGAATTAACCAACACTGCAATATTAATGGAGGAGGTTGGAGAAGTAGCTCGGATAATGGCAAGGAAGTACGGAGAGCAAAGCTTAAAGCCTTCAGATTCTAAAAACGAATTGTCAGACGAGTTAGCAGATGTATTTTTCGTATTAACATGTATAGCCAATCAAACAGGAGTAAACCTTGAAGCCGCTTTTCTAAAAAACATAGAAAAAAAAACAAATAGAGATAAAGACAGACATAAAAGTAACGGTAAACTAAACTAGTTTAATAGTTCCTTAATTTCTATCTCATAACTTTCCGTAATTGAATTAACTAATAATTTTTTGCATAAGTCATCTACTATTGTGCGAGCATTTATTTTATCTGAAGCGTTAATTGTTAACTCAATTCGTTTGCCAATTCTTAGGTCATATATTTGATTAACTATTAGTTGGCTTATGATTTTATTAACCGCTTTACCTTGTGGGTCAAGTATTTCTTTACGCGGTAGTATGTTTATTTTGGCTATAAATTCCATCGTTATTACACATGTAAAAGTTAAACCTTTTTTAACATCATTTTATTTACCAGCGATATTATCACATACCAAATAATTACAATAGAAAAGCTAAAATACCATTTCCGCATTGCTAAAGAAATTAAAATGATAACAATACATCCGGCTAAGAAAATATATTTAACCATATTCTCTTTAATAGAGTAATTTTTAAACTTTAAAGCTAGCAAAGGTAGTTCCGAAATCAAGAGCAGGCTAACAATTACAGCCGTTATTGCTAATGAAAAACTATTAACGTAATTAGGTAAATCATAATCATAAATTAGGATGATTCCACACCAGAAAATTGCATTGGCAGGTGTTGGTAGTCCAATAAATGTATCACTTTGTCTGGTGTCTAAGTTAAACTTGGCTAGTCTTAAAGCAGAAAATACGGGTATTAAGAATGCAGAGAGTGCTAAAAAAGCATTAACATCAAGTTTAAAAACATCTTGAAAGTTATAATCGTAAGAAAGGTTTAATGTAATTAACTTGTAAGCAATAATACCGGGTAAAGCACCAAAGCTCACACAATCTGCCAACGAATCTAATTGTTTCCCAAAATCCCCACTTACCTTCATTAATCTGGCTACAAATCCGTCAAAAAAATCCATTATCCCCGATAATAAAATACAAACTATAGCCAGTGTTAATTGCTCTTCTAGGGTTAAAATTATACCAACAATCCCAAAAAATAAATTTAGTGAGGTAAGTAAGTTTGGAAAAAAACTACGAATCATAAACAATTATTAAGTCTATCTGCTGTTAATAAAATAAATACTAATTTAGATTAATTATTAACTCAATATGCATAAGCACTTATTTTCTGTTATTTTTAGCACCATCACAATGGTTGGTTTTGCTCAAGCTCCTAAATATAGTAATGAGTTTATGGCTATAGGAGTTGGTGCAAATGCAATGGGCAGATCTAATACCACCGTAGCTACTGTTAATGATGTATCTGCCGGTTATTGGAATCCTGCCGGGTTAGTTAATATTAAGTCTGATGTTCAAGTAGCTGCCATGCATGCTGAGTATTTTGCGGGCATTGCAAAGTTTGATTATGGCGGTTTCGCTTTTAAAATAGATTCTGTATCTAGTTTTTCAACTAATGTAATCCGTTTTGGGGTGGATGATATCCCAAACACAATTAATTTAATAGATGAATCAGGAAATATTAATTACGACAACATAACCACCTTTTCAGCAGCAGATTACGGTTTTTTATTTTCATACGCGCGAAAGCTCAAAACACCCGGCTTAAGCGTAGGCGCAACCGCTAAAGTCATACACCGAAAAGTAGGTTCTCTAGCAAAAGCATGGGGGTTTGGGGTGGATGTTTCGGCACAATATCAAAAAAACAATTGGAGATTTGGACTGATTGCAAGAGATATTACAACTACGGTAAACGCCTGGTCATATTCATTAACAGATAGGATAGAAGAAGTTTGGCAGATTACTGGAAACGAAATTCCAACAAACTCAACAGAGGTTACATTACCAAGGGTTATTTTGGGAGCAGCATATAATTTTCAAATAGGTGAAAACTTTGAGTTATTAGCCGAAGTTAATACAGATCTCACAACAGATGGGCAAAGAAATGTTTTGGTTTCAGCAGATCCAATAAGTGTAGATCCGCATGCAGGTATTGAAGCTAATTATAAAAAGCTGGTATTTTTAAGACTAGGAATCGGTAACATTCAAAAAGAAAAAAATGACCTCGGAAATCGTTCGTTTACAACAGTTCAACCTAATGCGGGAATTGGTGTACAAATTAAACAATTTAGTATTGACTATGCTTTAACAGATATTGGCGATCAGTCTGCAGGATTATATTCTCACGTATTTTCCTTAAAGTATGACATCTATAGAAGGAAATGAAAAAAAATATACTATTAACACTTGTATCACAATTTCTTTTTGTTGCACTGTGGTCTCAACAATATGGTAATGAGTGGATTAATTACACACAACCATATTTAAAATTTAAGATTGTACAAGATGGGGTTTATAGAATTAATTACAACAGTTTACAGGCTGGCTTAAACCAACTTAACCCTCAAATTAATATTAACAACATCAACCCCAAGAACATACAAGTATTTGGGCGAGGGAAAGAAGTTCCTATACACATTGATGGAGAAAGTGATAACAGTTTTGATGCCAATGATTATGTAGAGTTTTACGCTCAAAAGAATGATGGTTGGGCAGATTCAATGCTGTACCGAACTTCAGATCAACAAACCAATCCTTTTTACAGTCTATTTACCGATACAGCTTATTATTATATTACACTCGGCTCAACGCTATCAAACAAACGATTAGAGAATGTAACTAACACAACTTTTTCGGGCTCACCAGTCTCTTTTTTTTACGATAAAGAAACAGTGTCTTACACCAACTCCTATTATTTCGGAAAGGAGCAGGGCCAGCAGTATATCCCTTATTATACATATGGTGAAGGCTTTATGAGTTCAGCGATGAGTGTGGGAGGTACGCAATCTATAACTAGCTCGTTAAGTTTGCAAAATATAGTTTCAGGCACCAGTAACCCTATTGAGCTAAGTTATTTAACAGTAGGAGTTTCTCCTCTAAACCACAATTTAATCGGTACTTATGGGAGCAATCAAATTACTTTTTTAGATACATCTTTTGTAGGTCATAAGGCAATAAGAAAAGAGTATTTAATTAATAATTACTCTGACAATCAAATGGATGTTACTTTTCAGTTAGTGCCAGCTTTGGGTAATGGGTCTCAGCGTAAAACTGTAGCCTGGGTTTCTGCAAAGTACCCTCATTCTTTTGACCTTGAAAACAAGCAAACATTTAAAATTGAATTGGTTAACAATGGTTTAAATCCATACTATTTAAAGGCAGAAAATTTCAGTGGTAATACCTCTAGTTTTGTGTATGACTTAACTGACGGTAAACGTGTAAAAACAGTTCAGTCTGGCAATACAATCGAAGCTCAAATTCCGGCCTCAAGCAATTTATCAGATAATAAAATATGCTACTTTTTTACAAATAATACGATAGACCAAGTTACCGATTTAGTGCCAGTTACGAAGTCTGGTTTTTTTACAAATTACGAAAATTTAGATCCTCAAAATGCTTTTTTGTTAATTACGCATCCTAGTTTAAGATTAGCCTCAGAAAACTATGTTGCGTACAAAAACACCACAACGCCAACTGCACTGCTTGTAATTATTGACGAGTTATACGATCAATTTTCTTTCGGGATTAAAAAACACCCCCTATCAATTAGAAATTTCACCAAATTTTGTTGGGATACATTTACAACTAAACCCAAATCATTGTTTTTAGTAGGTAAAGCAATTATGGATGATGACCAAACCTACAGAAATAACCAGGCTATTTTTAATGATCATCTTATCCCCTCATTTAGTTGGCCTGCTTGCGATAATTCTTTTACTGAGGGTTTTAATGGCACTCCTGACGCTCCTTCAATTCCTACCGGAAGATTAGCTGCAACTACTAACGAACAAGTGCAGGATTACTTAGATAAGGTGATTCAGTACGATCAAAATTTAAACGCAATTCAAAGTACTGATATTGAAGATAGGTTAGGAATTAAAAGAGTTCTTCATTTCGGAGGCGGAACATCTGTATCTGAGCAAGTTACTTTTAAAAATTACCTAAATAATTACCAAGATATTATTGAGTCTCAAAACATGGGCGCTAAAGTATTTGAGTTTTATAAATCTACGGCAGACCCCATTGAGTTTAATTTAGCAGATTCTATTCAAGATTTAGTAAATTCAGGTGTTCATTTTATGAGTTTTTTCGGGCATTCCTCGGCTGGTAGTTTTGACATTAACATTGATAGTCCAGAAAACTACGATAATGAAGGAAAATACTTCTTCTTGCTTTCAAACGGTTGTTTGTCAGGTGATATACATGGTAAAGATGGAGTAAGTATAAGTGAGGAATATATTTTAGCTCCACAAAGAGGTTCGGTAGGATTTATTGCTCAAACATATTTAGGAATAATTGGCTCTCTGAATCAGTTTAGTACAAAGTTTTATGAGAATTTGTCGGTTGATGATTACAACAAATCCATAGGAGAGGCTATAACAAATGCCTTGCAAGAAATGGTGAATAATAATCCGAGTTTTAGCAATATTGCGACAGCACTAGAAACGACCTTACATGGAGATCCATCCTTAAAATTTTCAAACACACCCAAACCAGATTACGCTATAATATCTCCTCCCCAATTATCTTTTAGTCCTCAAGAAATAACAACAGCAATTGATAGTTTTGAGGTAAACGTATTGGTTTCTAATCAAGGAAAGATGGATACCTCACAATTTGTAGTAGAGCTTACCCGTAATTTTCCGGGAGGCTCTGATACCGTTTATACACAATTTGTATCGCCAGTCGCTTATCAAAAATTAGTAACATTTAAGCTACCTGTTGATGTACAAAATGGTATTGGATTAAATACGTTTTCTGTTTCGGTAGATCCTTCAAACTTGATTGATGAACACCTAGAAATAAATAACAATATTAATTCGACCGTAGCAGAGGCAACTTTGTTTATAAACTCTAATGATTTAATACCCGTTTACCCATATAATTATGCTGTAATTGATGAATTGCCAGTAACACTCAAAGCATCTACAAGTAGTCCGGTGTTGTCTGAGCAACAATACATAATACAGTTGGATACTACAGATACCTACTCAAGTTCTGTTATGAAGCAAACCATTGTTTCTCAGTTGGGTGGAGTTGTAAATTGGAACCCTACTTTTGATGTACAAACAGATAGTGTAGTTTATTTTTGGCGAGCGAGCCCTTATTTTACAAATCCTGATTCATTGAAATGGAGAGAACATTCTTTTCAATATATAAACAATCAAAGAGGGTGGGGGCAAGATCATTTCCATCAGTTTAAAAACAACAGTTATAGCCGTTTAAATTATGATAGGTTTGAGCGTGAATTACGTTTTGATACCACAACAGCAAGTATTAGTTGCAGAAATAGAATTGCGAATAATTCATTTGAACTAGATGGTGTTCGCTTTGATGTAAATGGTGTAGAATATGGTAGAAATAACTGCAATTTACAGCCTGTTTTTTTTGTAGTGGTAGTAGATCCTCAGACATTATTGCCTTGGGAGGCTGCATATATAACCAATACAGGAGATACAATAAACTATCCTGAATTTGACTTCGGAAACGGAAATAACCTTTTAGAGCCTAACCCCAATAACTGTAAAAACCCCAATTCAGCAAACCCCGAACCTAGCTTCAGGTTAAGACACTATTTTTCGTTTTTAACAACCGATCAAGAACAAATGGATTCTTTATCATCTATGCTAACTAATAAAATTCCTGACGGACATTACGTTATGGTTTACACTGGTGGTGCACAAATAAACTTTAATTCTAATCCTATAATTTCAAGCTCGGGTGTTGAACAAGTTTTTGCTAACATGGGTTCGGGAGCTATTGATACGTTAACAGACGGCACACCCTGGATATTTTTTGCCCAAAAAGGAGATGCAACTACAGCCAAGGAAACTGTGCCTCAAAACTCAAATTCTGAGATAATAACTCTTACAGCTAACATGAAAGGTGCGGATGATCAGGGCAGTTTATCAACCGATTTAATTGGACCTGCTTTTGAGTGGAATGAGTTAAGTTGGAATTTTACAAATACTGAATTAAATAATGCAGATTCAATACAACTTCAGGTTTTATCGCCAGAAGGTGCTGAGTTAGCTGGTTTCAATACGTTATCCGGTAGCATATCAAACTTAGGAAATTTAGTAAACGTGAATGAATATCCTTACATACGCTTAAAAGCTACTTTGGGCGATGAAGTCACTCAATATCCTGCTCAAAACAAGTACTGGCGTATTCTTTATTCAGAAGCCCCAGAAGCTGCAATTGATCAAAACACAGCATATTTATTACAAAGTGATTCAGTATTTGAAGGGCAAACAGTAAAATTTGCTATCGCAATAAATAATATTGGTAGTGTAAACATGGATAGTCTTTTAGTTAATTATCAGGTGATTAATAGCAATGAGGTGTCAGAGATAACTTATCCTAAACAAGATTCACTCTTAATAGGAGAAACTCTATTAGACACAATATCCATTTCTACTTTTGGCAAATCTGGGTGGAATAATTTAAATATGACCGTTAATCCTTTAGGTGATACCTGGCAGCCCGAGCAGTATCATTTTAATAATATTTTGCGAGTTCCGTTTTATGTAATAGGCGATAAAACAAACCCAATTTTAGATGTAACTTTTGATGGTAATCATATTCTTGATGGAGACATAGTATCCCCAAATCCATCCATACTTATTACTTTAAAGGATGAAAATTTATTTTTGTTGTTGGATGAAGATGAAGATACCGCAAACTTTGATGTTTTCTTAATTAATCCTTCAGGAGAGAGCTCACGTGTTAATTTTTATGAAGGAGGAGTACAAATACTTAATTATGAGAAAGCTACTGAACAAAACCCAGTGTTTAGCATTGAGTATAGTCCTAAATTATTGGAGGATGGAGTTTATAAGCTTAGGGTTCAAGCAACAGATAAGTCAGGTAATAAATCGGGAGATTTAGATTATTTGATATCATTTGAAGTAATTAATAGATCTACCATTACTCAGGTAATGAATTACCCGAACCCATTTTCAACTCGTACTAAATTTATCTTCACCTTAACAGGTTCTGAAATACCGGATGTTTTTAAAATTCAAATACTATCTGTTAGCGGACGAATTGTAAGAGAAATAACCAAAAATGAGCTGGGAGAGTTAAAAATCGGAAGAAATATTACTGATTTTACTTGGGACGGAACAGATGAATTTGGAGATCAGCTCGCAAATGGAGTCTACTTATATAGAGTGATAACAAAAATTAATAACGAGACTATAGAAACCAGAGAAACCGCATCAGACCAATACTTTAAAAAAGGGTTTGGTAAAATGTATTTAATGCGATAACAAACAAATCTTGCAAAAAGTGATGCTTAATTTTTTCTTTGGCATTATATTTGAACTTCCTATTTTAAATTATAAACTATGAAAAAAGCACTCTTATTATTTAGCACTTTTATTTTGTGTAGTTCAATGTTTGCTCAAAAGTTTGCATTTGTTGATTCAGAATACATTTTAGGTCAAATACCATCCTACCAAGAAGCGCAAAAGGCATTAGATGATTTATCTGTAAGATGGCAAGAGCAAATAGAAGGTAAGTACACCGAAATTGATAAGCTATACAAAGCATACCAGTCTGAGCAAGTATTGTTAACAGAAGAGATGAAAAGGAAACGTGAGGATGAAATTATTTTAAAGGAGAAGGAAGCAAAAGATCTTCAGAAAGCTAAATTTGGTGTTGACGGAGAGCTTTTCCAAAAAAGAAAAGAGCTTGTTCAGCCAATTCAAGAAGAGATATACAAAGCAATTAAAGACATAGCTCGTTTGCAGGCTTTAAGCTTTATACTAGATAAGTCTGGTCAGTCCAATATTTTATTTGCTGATAGTAAATATGATAAGAGTGATGATGTCTTAAAAAAGATGGGATATAACAAATAATTAATACTTTTGTAAAACGTTTAAAATAATAACAAATTAAAACACACATGAAAAGAATAATTTCAATAGGAGCTTTATTAGTAGCTTTCGCATTTAGCTCAGTTGCTCAAAACAAAATTGGTTATATTAACTCTAGCGATTTGTTATTGGTAATGCCAGAGAGAAAATCTGCTGAAGAATCTTTACAAAAAGAGGCTAAGGCGTTAGAAGAGCAATTAAAAGCAATGTCTACAGAGTATCAAGGTAAATTGCAAGAATACCAAACGAAGCTTTCTGAAATGTCAGATCTTTTAAAGCAAACTAAAGCAGAAGAGATTAATAATTTAGAGCAAAGGATTCAGAGTTTTCAACAATCTGCTCAGGAAGAACTTCAGAAAAAAGAATCTGAATTACTTGAGCCTATCTTAGAAAAAGCAAGAGCAGCAGTAAAAGTTGTTGCAGATAAAAACGGATATTCTCACGTATTTGATTCTGCTTCGGGTGTAGTAATTCACGCTCCAGAAGGAGATGATTTATTACCACTTGTTAAAAAGCATTTAGCACTATAATTAATTAGTAAAAACTATCAAGAAGGCTAGTCGTAATTTACATTACTTCTAGCCTTTTTTCTTTTTATAACAGATATATTTGAGGTACAAAATTTTACTAATTTGACTACTATAGGAGTTTTTGATTCAGGTATTGGTGGTTTAACGGTTGCAAAGCAAATTAACCTTTTATTGCCTTCTGCCAAAATAATATACTTTGGCGATATTGCTCACCTGCCTTATGGTGATAAGTCTAAAGAAGCAATTGTTTCTTATGCAAAAAAAATTGGTGAATTTTTAATTGATCAAAATTGCCAACATATTGTTATTGCTTGTAATACGGCTTCTGCTTTTGCTTTTGAGAGTTTAAAACGACATTTGTATGGTAAAGCGTTTGTTTACAACGTAATCGACCCTGTAGTTGAATATGTTTTAAACAATTATTCAAATGATAAAATTGGGGTTATAGGAACTAAAGGAACAATTAGTTCAAGAATATATCCTCGTAAAATAAATAAAAAATCATCCGTACTTAAAGTAACTTCTTTGGCTACGCCATTATTGGCTCCTATGATTGAGGAGGGATTTTTTAATAACAACATTAGTAAAACAATTATTAATGCTTATTTAAGTAAAAAAGAACTTACATCTATTAAGGCTATTATATTGGCTTGCACACATTACCCGCTTATAGAAGATGCTATTTCAGAGTACTATGGTAAATCTGTAGACGTTTTAAACACTGCAGAAATTGTGGCAAAATACTTTTTAAATAAAATAGGTAATAGTGTAGTAGTCGCTTCCTCCCAGCCCAAACACCAGTTTTACGTGTCTGATTACACCGATTCTTTTAAAGAGACCTCTCAGTTGTTCTTTGGTGAACAAATCAAATTAACAAAAAAAAATATTTGGGATTAAGCTTATGCGCAAAAACGACATATCTTTGATTTTATGACCAAAGTGCTTGAGTTACGTTCTGTTGTTAAAGCATACGACAACAAACCAATATTAAAGAAAATTAGTTTTGAAGTTAATTCTGGAGAAATATTTGGCTTGCTAGGCCCTAATGGAGCGGGTAAAACTACTATTATTCGTGTTGCAAATCATATTACTGCACCTGATAAAGGAAAAGTTATTTTAAAAGGAAGAAACAAAGCTCGCTTCCTATCAAAAAAAATTGGTTACTTACCTGAAGAAAGGGGGCTATACAAAAAAATGAAAGTGACTGAGCAGGTATTGTACTTGGCTCAACTTAAAGGGTTAACGAAAGAAGCCGCCTTAAAAAAAGCAAAAATTTGGTTTGATAAACTAGAAATTTCTACTTGGAGAGATAGGTATATTGAAGAGCTCTCTAAAGGTATGCAACAAAAAGTTCAGTTTGTAACTACTGTTTTACATGAGCCTGAACTACTAATTTTAGACGAGCCTTTCAGTGGCTTTGATCCTGTAAATGCTGAGCTAATTAAAAAACATATTTTAGAACTTAAAGAAGCCGGCACGAGTATTATTTTATCTACCCATAATATGGGATCGGTTGAAGAACTGTGTGATAGAATTGCTTTGGTAAATGCTGGAGAAATTATTTTAACCGGCCCTGTAAAGGAACTCAGAAAGCAGTATAGTGAAGGAATGTATAGTGTTGTTTTTAAGGGTCATACAGCTGTTTTTAGCAACACATTATGGACGGGCGGAGAAATAGTTTCTATAATAGAAAGGGATGAATTTACAGAAGCTATTGTTAAAATGAGCGGTCGTATTTCAATAAAAGATATTATTAGAGCAATTATTGAAAAAGTTGAGGTAGTTTCTTTTAATGAAATATTACCTACGATGAATGATATTTTCATTAAACTAATTAAGAAATAATGAACTGGAGCATTATAAAACTAATTATTGAACGTGAATTTTTTACTCGTGTTCGAAAAAAGAGCTTTGTTGTAATGACACTTTTAGCTCCGTTTTTAATTGCAGCGCTAATGATTTTTTCAGTTTGGTTAAGTGTGCGAGATAACCAAACTCAAAAAATTATTGTTGTTGATGATAACTATCCAAGCTTTTCCATCCTTAAAAACCAGCCCGGGATACAGTTTGAAGTAATGGATATTACATTAATTCAAGCTCAAACATTGTTGCATGAGTCTGATTTTACTGCAGTACTTTATTTGCCAAAAAACATTGTAGCGTCTAATGTAGGTAAGTTATTTGTGAAAAGTATGCCAAGCGCTCTTACACAGCGTAAAATAGAAAAGCAGGTTGAAGGTATAATAGAACACCAAAAGCTACTAATTAATAAAATAGACCCAGCTGTTTATGCTAAAATAGATACAGAATTTAATCTTAGCCCTTACAAAATTGGGAAACCTGGTGATGAAAAAAAAGTTAATTCAGATCAGGCATATATTGGATTTGTTTTTGGCATTTTTATTTATGTATTTATAATAATGTATTGCTCTCAAGTAATGCGTGGTGTTATTGAAGAAAAAGTGAATAGAATTGTTGAGGTTATTGTTTCTTCTGTTAAGCCATTTGAATTAATGTTGGGTAAAATATTAGGGATTGCTTTAGTTGGGCTCACACAGTTTGTGCTCTGGGGATTACTTACTTTAGTAGTTTTTATGGCTGCTAAAGGCTTGTTTTTTCAGGATTATTATAACCCTGAAACCATACAGCAATTACAGATGAGCGGAGATATTGCTAAACAGTTTCAAGATGAAAGCTTAACATCGGTTAATATTTATGACCCTAACAATATTATTAATAGAATTAACTTCCCTGTTATGCTTTCTTTATTTTTATTTTACTTTATAGGGGGGTATTTATTTTATAGTGCATTGTTTGCTGCTGTAGGCTCTATTATTGATAATGAGGCAGATACTCAACAATTTATGGTTCCGTTAACACTGCCTTTATTGCTAGCGTATATAATTTCAGCTTCTGTAATTAAAAACCCTGATGGTGCAATGGCTGTTTGGTTTTCTATTATTCCTTTTACTTCACCTGTAGTAATGATGGTTAGGGCTGCCGTAGGTGTTGGTGGAGGAGGGGGAATACCCATTTGGCAAGTTGGTTTATCTATGTTAGCTCTTGTAATTGGATTCATAGTAACAACGTACATAGCTGCTAAAATTTACCGAACGGGTATATTAATGTATGGTAAAAAAGCAAGTTTTAAAGAAGTAATAAAGTGGATTGGATACAAAAACTAAGAAAAAATCACACTTCTTTTAATTGTTCTGCTTTTACTGAATAGTAAATAAACACAATACCAATTAGTTCTACTATGTGAGCTAAATCATTAAAATTGAACCATTTACTTATGGTTAGTTTAGTAGCAAACACTAAACCAGTTAATGCAAACATGCCTATACTATAGAGCATGTATTTTTTGTAATGTTCTTTTTGGTTTTCTTTAACTAAAGTGGGTAAAACAACGGCAACTAAAGAAAAAGCTAAAAAACCTGTGATAGCCCCAAAACTCTTAGCCATAGGCAGAACGAGTAGATAAATTAATGTGATAAATAAATATCCTCGTAAAATTAATTTTTGATGTTTTTTAATACTCATTATAAAGCCACAGGTTAACGTAGCAAGAGAAGAAACCACCAATGCCCAGCCCAACTTGTGTAAACCCATTCCGAACTTATAATAAAACCCGTGGGCAAAGCCAGCTACCGTTGTTGCTACTCCAAAAAGTAAAAAGAAGATTGTTTTTAATTTAATAGACTTATTAACTCCTTGTTTAATGTAATGTTTTTTTAATTTAAAATAAAAGTAAAAGCAAACTGCGGCCACTAAAAAATTAGTGAAGGCAGTCATTGGTTCTTGAACAATTAATTTACCGAATGTTAACTGTGTATACTCAGCGCCATTATTGTATTTTTCTATCATTATTTGAAAAGTGTTATAACAAAAGCCCAGCCCGGAACAATTACTAAAGTCCAGAAGAGGCACGAGGCAAGTAAATATAATAGTGTTGACTTTTTATGACGATAATATGTATACGCTAAAATAGCACCAACTGGCACTGAAAGTATGCAGGGGGTAATAGCTGCTATACCAAATAAGCCTAATTTACTCCTAACTCTAACAATAAAACGATTAGTTCTACTGAATTTCTTTTTTTTGCTTCCGCCTTTACCAAAAAGAAATACTGTTACTTTTGAAATGACTTCAATAGCCCATCCACCAAAAAAATAAAAAAAAACAGTGCTAGTCGTACTGCCGAAAAGTATAAGTAAGAATGTTTGATAACCAGTAAAATCTAGACCAAATGCTAGTGGCGGAGAAAAAAACATTTTAGTTCCTGCCATACTAATCACAGATATTATTTTACCAATTTGTTCTGGGGTCATAATTTGCTTCCGTATGCTAAATCTCCTGCATCACCGAGTCCTGGTACAATGTAGCTTTTTTCATTTAGCTGCTCATCAAGTGCTGCTATCCAAAAGTGGGTGTTTTTAGGAAACTGTTTAATTACATAATCGAGTCCTTCTTTGCTCCCAATTATTGCAGCTACGTGTGTTTGTTTTGGTGTACCATGTTTTAATAGTGCCTCATAACTTGCAAACATTGAATTACCGCTTGCCAACATTGGGTCAGAAAGAATAAGGATTTCATTTTCTAATGAAGGTGCAGCTTTATATTGGACAATAATTTCAAACTCAGTTGGGGAGGAGTTTTTTCTGTATGCCGAAATAAAACCACTTTGAGATTTATCAAAAAACTGATTTAGACCAATATGAAGTGGTAGTCCTGCTCTTAAAATTGTTGCTAATACGGGTTGCTGTTTTATTACATTAACGTTACAGTTTGCTAGTGGAGTTTTTATTTCTTCTTTCTGGTATTCTAATTGCTTACTTATTTCATAAGCCATTATATTACCTATGCGTTCAAGGTTTTTTTGAAATAAAAACTGGTTTTTTTGAATGTTCTCATCTCGTATTTCTTTTAAAAACTCGTTAAGTATAGAGTTTTTTTCATTTAGTATATGAACGTTCATTAATGTTAATTTGAAATTATAAAATGTGTTTAAATATACCTTTTTTTATTCTTGTGTACGTTGCTTTTTTAGCTCCAAAACCAGTGTAAAATTTAGCAAGGTTTTCATCGTCTGATCCTTCAAAGTCAAATATAATTTTACGCTCGCAATTCAATTTAATGTATTCATTTATTAAGTAATGCATTGCACCTGCATTTTTTTTATTATTCGCTGAAAAAAGAAAGTAAGTTCTTTGTGGATGTTCTAATAAAATAGCACCCGAAACCATTTCTTTTTGTTGGTTTAAGATGTGAATTATTTTTATTTCCTTCCTTTTTAATCCTTCACTAATAATTTTTTGAAGTGTTACGTAATAATCATCAGTAAGGTTAAGGGTTTTACCTTTTGTTTTTTTAAAGTACGCAATTACTGATTGATAATCTGAGGTAAATATTGCTTCAAGATTACCTTTTTTCGCCTTATTTATGTTCCTCTTAGTGTTTGTATTAAATCCTGAGTAAATATCTTCATAAGTTTTATCAAGGCTTAATTCATGGTTGGTTCTTTGTTTACCGGTGGTCACTTTATTGCTTGAATTTAGTTGGTAATCGGTTAGCCAAAAGTTATTAAGGTGTTTATAAAAAGCTTGTGTAGTTTCAGGGCTTAAACCAGTTGTGAAAAAAACGCCTAACTGTTGGCAAAAAGGAGGCTGCCTTAGTAATGTTATGCCTAGCTTAGTTTTAGTTGTTAATGGCATAACTGCTTCGTAATCATTTAAAATAACTCCTTGCCAGTTGGGTGAAACAATATTTAAATACCAACTTTTGGCATAAACATGGCTGTTAGTAGCGCTGTTTATACATTTATCCCATTTTTTGAAATCAATATTTTTATGTTTTACCTTATGCAGTGGCATGTTCAACTATTTTTAATAATATAGATTTCCATTTTTCAGATGAGTTTTGTAGAGCAAATAAGTCGCTGTGCCACAAAATGCTTATGGTGCCGTTAACCGCTTTAATCTGATCTATTATAGTATACACATCTTGCAGATTTTTTTCATTCTTTAAAATAGATAAGTCGGTTACATGAAATGGGTGAATTGTTAATTGTGTTTTAAGGTTGTTTGATAAGTCAAAGTAAGGGTACGGAATACACATGCCTGTTTTGAAACCGTTTTCTAAGACATATCCTTGTGAGTAGTCGTGTTTTATGTCGGTTTTTAATAGGTTTTGATAATATTTAGGCAGCTTAGCCACTAAGTAATGTTGTCTAGAGTGTTCAATTTTTTTGTTTATTATTAACTCAAGTTTTTCTTTTTCTATAGAGATTAATTTAGAATTTCTTAAGCTTTTGTAGGATGGATGAATATAAACTTTACTATTCTCTGCTAATTGTTTAATTCGTTTTTTATTGGAATTACTATTTATAAATCTAGGGTCGTTTTTGGCTTTAGCTCCGCAATGAATAAAGTATTTGAGATCCACCTCTTTACTAATCTCTTTAAAAAAGGTGAAGTTATCAAATGGATCGTTTTTACGTTGGAGGATTGTATTTACTTGTGTTTTACATTGTTTCCACTTACCCGCGCTTAATTTTTTTAAAATTCCTGCTAAAGTATTTATTACTCCTCTGTTTTTATAAGCATATAGCTGATCAACATCTACAGTTAACTCTGCAGAATATTTTCTCTCTTCAAACTGTATTTGAGGGAATTTATCTGTTAGTTTTTGTTTCAATTCAGCTGCCCAAATGTGCGCTAATGGTTTTTTGTATTGGTAATGATTTGTAAGAATACTTTTGTCAAGTAAAAATCGTCCGTGTTCATCAAATGCATTATCATTAGCAGTATATTCTTCATATCTGGTGATGAGATAAAAAATAGATGAAAAAACATCGAATGGTAATAACTCTCCGTTTGTTTTAAACAACCATTTCTGGTTATTGTGGTTGTGCCATGTTAGGTCTATGTTTTGCTTAATAGATGACTGAGATAGCAGGGCTGAAGGTATTATGTTTAGTTCTCCTTCATATGTGTATGAAAACTTTGGGTTATTGCTCTCAGTAAACTCTTGCTTTGAGTTTGTTATTTTATAAGGAGTTTTAATTAAATAATTAAAAACTACATCAAATATGTATTCTGTCCTTTTGGTTATATGCTCACAATATATGGTTAACATAAATTAAAGTAAACCTTCATCTTTAAAGCTAAAGTAGTTATTGTTACCAACGATTATATGATCAAGTAATTGTACATCAATAATATTTGCTGCTTCTTTAATGGCTTCTGTTATTTTAATATCTTGCTTGCTAGCGTTAAGGTTACCTGTAGGATGATTATGATAAAGAATTATTGAGCTTGCCAAATGGTCTATAGCGTGTTTACATATGAGTTTTTTGTCAACTGTTACACTTGTGACTCCTCCCTTGCTGATTTGAATAGTTTTAGTAATGTGATTGGCTTGGTTTAGTAATGCTATCCAAAACTCTTCATGATCTAGGTCTTGTAAATTCGCAACCATAGCCTCATATGCTTTTTTGCTACTTGTAATACTTATAATTTTTGTCGGGCTCTCATTTTTTCTCCTTCTACCTAACTCTAACGCTGCAGCAATAGTTACTGCCTTTGCGGAACCAATGCCGTTGAATTTTTGTAGATCTGTGAGAGATAGTTTACCGAGTTGCGTTAAATTATTATCGCTAAAACTCAGAATGCTTTTCGCTAGTTCAACTGCAGACTGTTTTTTAGAACCTGACCCAATTAGGATAGCAATAAGTTCTGCATTGCTTAATACACTTCTGCCTTGTACAATTAGTTTTTCTCTTGGCTGATCGTCTTCTGACCAGTTTTTTATTGAATTGCTTTTGGTTTTGTTTGACATGGCAGTGTACGTAACCACCTAAAAATACAAAAGCCCTTCCAAAGTGGAAAGGCTTTCATGTTTTTAATATTTTCTCTGCTATAAATTAAAGTGCAGCTATACTTTTAGTAAGCTTAGACTTCATATTTGCAGCTTTGTTTTTATGAATAATATTTGACTTAGTAAGTTTATCAATCATAGATATTACTTTAGGGAGCTTTTCTTGTGCCTCTTTTTTATCAGTAATACTCTTTAATTCTTTTACTGCGTTTCTAGTTGTTTTAAAGTAGTACTTATTGTGAAGTCTTTTCTTCTCGCTAGATCTTATTCTCTTTAATGCCGACTTATGATTTGCCATTTTTTACAAAAATTTTGGAATGCGAATATAGTTATATTATATGTATAACTAAAATTTAGATGAAAAAAGTAACTATAAACGCTCAAATTACTTCAATTTACACTGAAGTTTTAGAAAAAACGGTTTTTATATCGTTACTTTTGATTGAAAGCAATTTACATTGAAGAGTGTTAAAATAAATCCGTTTTATTTACTGTCTATATTTATAGTTTTAGTACTTACATTACCCGGTTTAGTAAGTGAAGGGATGTTTATGGATGCTATGCTATACACAAGTGTTTCAAAAAACTTAGCAAATGACTATGGCACTTTTTGGCTACCTCAGTTTAGCGATTATAATGTTGGTGATTTAACTTCTTTTCATGAGCAACCACCACTGGTTTTTGGTATGCAAGCTTTATTTTTTAAAGTATTTGGCAATGGTTGGTTTACAGAAAGGCTATATGTACTGTTTACGATTTTGGTTAATTACATTCTAATTATACTAATTTGGAAAAAGCTGGCAAAAAAGCAACTTAATAAATTAGCTTGGTTTGCTCCAATTCTTTGGATATCTATTCCTGTATGTTTTTGGTCTTATTCAAATAATATGCACGAAAATACCATGAGTTTTTTTTGTTTGTTAGCGGTATTCTTTTTTATCCTTCACAAAAAAAATAATAGATATTTTGTGTGGTTAATTTTAACTGTATCCGCAATTTTTGCTTCATCTTTAAGTAAAGGTCTTCCTGGTTTATTCCCGCTTTCTGTGCCTATTTTGTATGCAATTTTCTTAGAGAAAAAATGGATGAAAGCAATTGGCGAAACGTTTTTTTTGCTATTAGGGGTTGTGGGTCTTTACTTCGCATTTATTTTATTTATACCTGAAGCCAAAGAGGGGCTCAGAATGTACTTTTTTGAGAGGGCTCTAAAGCGTATTGGAGAGGAAGTAAGCCACACTGTTGACTCTCGGTTTTATATCTTTTATAGATTAGCTAGCGAACTTATAGTGCCTGTTTTAGTTGGTTTAATCGTATATTTTTTGGGGAAACGAAATGTGGTTAAAATTGACAGACGAAACGTTTTATTAGCTGGTTTTTTTATTACTGTTGGTTTATCTGGTTCATTACCCTTATTTCTTACTAAAGTTCAGAAGGGTTTTTATTTTGTTGCTTCTTTACCCTTTTTTGGATTGGGAATATCGTTTCTTTTTTCAAATTATTTACTTGTTTTAGTTAACCGGATAAAAACTACTACACTAGTTCGTTTAAAAGTGGTGTTTATTATTCCAATAGTAGCATTGTTATTATTTTGCTCATTCACTTATCGGGAATATTATGTTAGAGATAAAGAGATTTTGGAGGATGTTTATTATTTAGGCAGTATTTTGCCACCCAATGAGCGTATCGGATCTACCGGAGCAGTTCGTTTAGATTGGAGTATGCTAACGTATATGGTCAGATACAACTCTATGCATTGCGTTAAAGAGAATGACAAGCACCGTTATTTTTTGAGCAAAAAAAATGATGTAGCTGGATACGTATTAATGGAAAAATTAAATACGTTTAATTTGTTTGAAAAGATATCACTGTAACAAATAGATTAATCTTCCATTTTTAAGTCATGCCCCATTTTTGTTTTTTTGGTCTGTAAATAAAGTTTGTTGTGCTTGTTAGATTTTATTTCTATGGGTACATTTTCTACAATTTCTAATCCGTAGCCAATAAGCCCTGTTCTTTTTTTGGGGTTATTAGTCATTAAGCGCATTTTTTTAACATTTAAGTCTCTAAGAATTTGTGCCCCAATGCCATAATCTCTTTGATCCATCTGAAAGCCTAGTGATATGTTAGCTTCAACCGTATCTTGACCTTCTTCTTGTAGTTTATATGCTTTAAGTTTATTTAACAGGCCTATGCCCCTGCCTTCTTGTTGCATGTAAATAATAACGCCTTTACCTTCTGCTTCAATTTGTTGCATTGCTGTTTGTAGTTGAGGTCCGCAATCGCAACGACAAGAACCAAAAATATCACCTGTTACGCATGATGAGTGTACCCTTACTAAAACAGGTTCATCTGTTTTCCATTCCCCTTTTGTTAGTGCTAAATGCTCTTCTCCAGTTGTTTTTTGAGTGTACGCGATCATGTTAAAATCA
This sequence comes from Flavobacteriales bacterium, assembly GCA_020628935.1. Classification (GTDB taxonomy): domain Bacteria; phylum Bacteroidota; class Bacteroidia; order Flavobacteriales_G; family JALEGO01; genus JAHDEG01. The sequence continues at coordinate 18,233 of JAHDEG010000006.1, read as the reverse complement.
CCAAACTGAGTTGGCATTTTTACTTTCACTTGTTTATCTATTAACGAGTCGTGCTGCATTCGGTATGCAATTAAGTCTTCAATAGAAACTATTTTAAGATTAAATCTTTCTGCTATTTTTTCTAGTTGGGGTAACCTAGCCATTGTTCCATCCTCATTAAGTATTTCAACTAATGCTCCAGATGGTTCTAAGCCAGCTAATCGTGCTAAATCAACTACGGCTTCTGTGTGTCCAGCTCTTCTTAGTACACCTCCTTTCTTGGCTCTTAGAGGGAAAATATGGCCTGGTCTGCCTAAATCTTCAGGTTTTGTATTAGGGTCAATGAGTGCTTTGATTGTTTTGGATCTGTCGCTGGCAGAAATACCTGTTGTACAACCTTGTCCAATTAAATCTACCGAAACTGTGAAAGGAGTTTCATGAGAGGATGTATTGGATGAAACCATAAGCTCTAAGCCTAATTCGCTACACCTTTCTTCCATTAGTGAAGCACATATTAAGCCTCTTCCGTGAGTAGCCATAAAATTCACCACTTCTGGTGTTGCGTGCCTAGCTGCTACAATAAAATCACCTTCATTTTCTCTGTTTTCATCATCTACGACAATAATAACTTTACCTTGTTTAATATCTTCTATTGCTTCTTTTATTGTGTTTAGGCCAGCCATAATAGTTTTTTTTAAAAGGTAATGTTAAATAACAGGCAATTTGTGCTTACTATTAAATACAGTTGAGGTTAATTTTTGTTGCGGTTACCAATTTTAATTTACTTTAAAATTCTGCGTTTTGTGGTGTTCTTGGAAAAGGAATAATATCTCTAATGTTAGACATTCCGGTTACAAATAAAACAAGTCTTTCAAAGCCCAATCCGAAGCCACTATGAGGAGCTGTCCCGTATTTTCTAGTATCTAAGTACCAGCTTAGCTCTTCTTCAGGAATTCCTACTTTTTTCATCCCTTCTTTTAACTTCTCAAGGTTTTCTTCTCTTTCACTTCCTCCAACAATTTCACCAATGCCTGGGAATAAAATATCCATCCCTCTTACTGTTTTTTTGTCATCGTTAAGCTTCATATAAAACGCTTTTATAGACGCAGGATAGTCAACAATAATTACCGGCTTTTTAAAATGTTTTTCCACCAAAAATCGTTCGTGTTCGCTTTGTAAATCTATACCCCAATCTGATACTAGATAGTTAAATTTTTTCTTTTTATTGGGTTTAGAGTTTCTAAGTATATCAATCGCTTCTGTGTAAGTTATGCGTTCAAATTCATTGCTTATTACAAATTCTAAACGTTCTAATAGGCTTAATTCATTTCTTTCGTTTTGAGGCTTGTTTTTTTCTTCCTCAAAAGCTCTTTTGTTCAAGAACGCCAAATCGTCTTTACAGGTGTCAAGCGTGTATTTTATAACTTGCTTTAAAAAGTCTTCTGCTAAATCTTGATTATCGTTTATGTCATTGAAAGCTACTTCGGGTTCAACCATCCAAAACTCTGCGAGGTGTCTTGTTGTATTTGAGTTTTCTGCTCTAAATGTGGGACCAAACGTATACACTTTTGATAAGGCCATTGCACCTAGCTCTGCTTGAAGCTGCCCTGATACAGTTAGGTTTGTGGCTTTGCCAAAGAAATCTTGCGTATAATCAACCTCTCCTCTTTCATTTTTGGGAGGATTATTTTCTGGCAATGTAGTTACTTTAAACATTTCACCAGCTCCTTCAGCATCTGAACCTGTTATTATTGGAGTGTTCATGTACACAAATCCTTTGTCGTTAAAGTATTTGTGTATGCCATAAGCGAGGGTGTGTCTAACACGCATAATAGCACTAAAGGTATTTGTTCTGGGTCTTAAATGTGCGAGTTCTCTTAAAAACTCTAATGAATGTCTTTTAGGCTGTAGGGGATATTCATCAGGATCAGCTTCTCCTAAAACATTTATTTTTTCTGCATGAAGCTCAAAAGCCTGCTTTCCGCCTGCAGATGCGATCCAATTGCCCTGAGCGCTTATGCAAGCACCTGTATTTATTTTTTTTAATAACGTCTCATCAAATGTATTTACATCGGCAACAATTTGTATGTTGTTTATTGTTGAGCCATCGTTTAATGCGATAAACGCTACATTTTTACTCTCTCTTTTAGTTCGAACCCATCCTTTTACAAGAATATTTTCATTTGATTCTTCTATACTAAGTAGCGATTTAATTTCAGTACGTTTCATGATAAGCCCAATTTTGTGCAAAAATAAGCAGTATATGTGACATTAAATAGAAGTAAGGGAAAAACTAATTAAAAAATAGATGTATAAACATTTATTGTTTATACATAAAAAATGTATCTTTGAGGAAAATAAAATTTAAAACATGAAAAAAACAAGTTTATTTATTGCTTCGGGTGTAGCACTTTCTTTCGCATTAGCATCTTGCGGTGGAGGAGATCATAAAAAAGCAGAAGATCATAGTGGGCATGCTCACGAGCACACAGAGGCACCAGTTGCAAGCGCAGAAGAAGTATCTGTTAATGTAGAAGACAGCAAAGTTTTATGGAAAGGAGAGGTTTTAGGTATGCATTCTCATAATGGTAAATTAAACCTAACTGATGGTAAAGTAATGATGGACGGAAACAATGTTGTTGGCGGTTCATTTGTAGTAGATATGACAACTATTGAAGCATTAGATGATGCATATACTGAGGAGGAAGGCCATACAAAGGCTGATTTAATTGGTCATTTAAATTCACCTGACTTTTTTGACGTTGCCAACCATAAAACGGCAAAATTTGAAATTACATCTGTTGAGGGTACAACTGCTACGGGCACTTTAACTCTAAGAGGTAAAACTGGAACTGAAAAAGTTGAAAATATTACGGTTTCAACAGAAAATGGTATAACTACTGCTACTGGAACATTAACATTTGACAGAAAAAAATATGATGTAGCGTTTGATCACCCAGTGAAAGAGGTGGTTGTTTCTAATGACATTGAGTTAACTGTAGAGCTTGTAGCTGCTAAAGGTTAATTTAATTTTTTAACAATTTTAAGAGCAAAAAAGCTGTGGGCGATGAAATCGACCACGGCTTTTTTGTTTGGTGTATATTAGTAGTTTCTAAATTGAATGTTCTCCAAGTAGTAACACCGGGTTTTCTAAGAATTTCTTAAACGTATTCAAAAATTCAGCACCTGTTGCGCCATCAACAACTCTGTGATCGCAAGACAGGGTTACTTTCATTCTGTTTCCTGGAACAATTTCTCCGTTTTTAACTACTGGCTCGTTTCTTATGCCGCCAACTGCCATTATACAGGAGTCGGGCGAGTTAATTATTGCTGTAAACTCATCAATACCGAACATGCCTAAGTTTGATATGGTAAATGTATTTCCATCAAAATCTTTTGGTTGCAGTTTCTTTGTTTTTGCTTTGCCAGCAAAATCTCTTACCTCACTTGAAATTTGAGAAAGTCTTTTTGTATTTGCGAAACGTACAACAGGAACTACTAAACCATCTGGCACTGCTATTGCAACTCCTATGTGAACATGATTGTTATATCTTATTTTGTCATCTAACCAAGTTGCATTTATAGCAGGGTGATCTTGTAGTGCTCTTGCCGCTGCTTTTACAACTAAATCATTAAAAGATATTTTTACAGGGGAAATTTCGTTAATCATTTTTCGTGATTTAACAATTTCATCCATATCAATATCCATAGTTAGATAAAAGTGTGGGGCTGAGTATTTACTTTCTGACAATCGTCTTGCAATGGTTTTACGCATTTGACTGTTTGGTACATCAGAGTAAGACTCAACTTGTGATCCTCCAGAGAAACCTGATGCGGAATAATTATCAATATCTCGTTTAATTATTCTTCCTCCATCACCTGTACCTTTTAATAGGTTTAGGTTTATGTTTTTTTCATTTGCAAGTCGTTTTGCTAATGGAGATATTTTAAGGTTACCATCGTTTGTTGAAGGGAGGTCTTGGGTTTTTTCTCCTTTTTTTGCAACTACATGAGTTGATGTATCTTTTTCAGCAACATCTTTTACCTCTTCTTTCGAAGGTTTTTCCTCACTTTTTTTATCCTCTTGCTCCTTAGTATTCTCTACCTTTTCTTCTGTTTTTTCGGTTGTATTTTTTTTATCCTCCAAAATAGATTTTATGTCTTCTCCTTTTTCTCCAAGAATGGCTAAAATACTATTAACAGGTGCAGTTTCTCCTTCGCCAACTCCTTGATGAAGTAATACGCCATCTTGAAAGCTTTCAAACTCCATTGTGGCTTTGTCTGTTTCAATGTCGGCAAGTAAATCTCCAGCACTTACTTCTTCTCCCACTTTTTTGTGCCATTGTGCTACAACACCTTCTGTCATGGTGTCGCTTAGCTTGGGCATTCTTACAATTTCTGCCATTATTTATGATTTAAGAATGGATAATCATTTTGCATGTAAACGCTTTCGTATAAGTCTTTTGCTTCAGGGTCTGGAGATGATTCTGCAAACTCTACACACTCTTGCACTTTTTGCATTACTTTTTTTCCGATTTTTTTCAAATCTTCTTCTGTTGCGTACTCTTCTTTTAATATAGTATCCTTTACTTTTTCAATAGGATCTTCTTTTTTGAAAGATTCTAACTCTTGCTTTGTTCTGTATTTTGCAGGATCGGACATTGAATGACCTTTATATCTATAGGTTTTGACTTCTAATAAATATGGGCCTTTACCTGATCTTGCATGTTCTGCAGCTCTATCTATTGCATCATATACGTCTTCGCAAGTCATGCCATCAACTGGTTCTGCCTTCATATCATAAGATTCACCAATTTCATAAAGATTATGAACATTAGATGATCTTGAGACAGCCGTACCCATTGCGTAAAAGTTGTTTTCTATAATGTAAACTATAGGTAAATTCCACATCATAGCCATGTTAAATGTTTCATGCAAAATACCTTGTCTTACGGCTCCATCCCCCATAAAACAATAGGTAACTTTTCCGGATTTTTTGTATCTATCTGCAAAAGCAAGACCTGTACCTAAACCTATTTGACCACCAACAATACCGTGTCCGCCAAACAGGCCTCTTTCTTTATCAAACATGTGCATTGATCCTCCTTTACCCTTAGAAGTTCCGGTGGTTTTACCATACAGCTCGGCCATTATATATTTAGGATCGGTACCTAACGCGATTGGGTGGACATGATCTCGGTAGGCTGTAATAACATTATCATTTTTTTTCATAGCAGAAACCATACCAGCAAGAATAGCTTCTTGACCTATGTATAGGTGACAAAACCCACCAAATTTTTGTTGTGTGTAAAGCTGCCCACATTTTTCTTCGAAACGTCTCATTAATAACATAGACTCATACCAATGCATGTATGTTTTTTTGTCGTGCTTTTTGATGTCTTTTTTTTTGTCGTTTTCAGTTTTCTTTGCCATATCTCAAATTTATAATAAATGATCAAGTTTGGGAAGCTTAAAATTTATTTTGGGGGACGAAAAATACTTTTAATTAAGCATTTGTTTTTAAGTTTTGTTCATAGAACAACAGCGGAAGCAATGGTGTTGCTCCTTTTATTTTATATACCTCGTCTTGTGTTGAAGCAAATAACATGTTAATGGGTTTGTTTTGCAGGTGCTCATATTCGGCCATTACTTGCCTACAGCTCCCACAAGGAGTTACTGGTTTTAGTGTAATAAAATTATCTGTAAATGCAGAAATAGCTACTGTAGTAATCGCTACGCCTGGGTATTGAGCTCCTGCATAAAAAAATGCGACCCTTTCGGCACACATACCTGAAGGATAGGCTACATTTTCTTGATTGCTACCTAAAATTATTTTTCCGTTTTCTAATAATAAAGCAGCTCCTACATTAAAGCTAGAGTAGGGGGCGTACGCTTTTTTAGCTGCGACTCTTGATTGTTCAATCAAGTTTTGATCTATGGCTGAGAGCTCTTGAACGGATTCAAAGAACTCATATTCAAATTCTATGGATATTTTTTTTGACATTTTACCTGTAAAAAGTACGTTAAAGATACTAAACCTTATATATAGATGGGTAACTCTTTAGTGCTCAATTCACATCTATTTTCTAAACATTCAAAAATTAGTTGTTAATTTTTGAATTTTCTAGTCCGAAATAGCATTGAAAAAATGCGAAAAAGGTGATTCCGGCTTGTGTATCTAGAGTGTCTTCTGCTATCATAGATAACACAGCTGTAATAATGAAAACCGTATATAAAACGTTGTTTTTTGTGAGATTGAAGGATGCGATTAAGGAAGCAATAAATAATATACACCCCACAAAACCAAATTGAATTAAAATGGTGATAAACTGATTGTGTGGTTTTAGCCAATAGTTGGGGTTGTTTTTTAAGCTAGAGTTTAGATATTCTGATTTCATAGACTCGGTTATACTTCCCGATCCATGCCCTAAAAGTGGTTTTTTTATTGCGGTTTTTAATCCTACAGTATTAAAAGCTAAACGTTGAACTAATGATCCGTTTACAGGGTTAGCTCCATGTTTAAAATAATCAAACTCCCACAGTGTTTCATAAATACGCTTTTGAACTCCATTCATTGTACTAAATCTGTAATTGGTAACTCCGTTTTCTATTGCTAATATATCCTCGTTTGTTAACTCTTTAAATCCTTCAGAATCCTTTACTAATCCTTTTGAAGTCATATATCTTATGAGAACTGCGTATTGAAGGTTATTCTGATTATCTTTCCCCCAAAATTTATTTTCACTAACACTGTTCCATGCTATTTGTAGCTCTGGGTAGCAAACATTTCTCCATATGTAATGCCCGTTTTCTATTTGTGTATTTTCTAATTTATGCTCATAAGCATAGCCTTTTTTTGAAGTTTGTAGTAATGAGCTGTTATTAATTTTTTTGGCTTTTGAGTAAAAAAAGGCTTCTGTATAAATAAGGTTAAAAAAGTAAATAGCAGGAAGGATAAGTAATAAAAAAGCTGAAACTTTAAAGAAGTTTGTTTTTCGGTTTTTAAAGTAATAGATACCGTATATAGGTAGTGAAACTAAAGCGATTAGTATGCCTGTCATTGATTGAGAAATAATTAAATAATAGCTTAGCCAAGCAAGGGAAAATAAACCAATTATGTTTTTTAAAGGTTGTTGCTTTTTAATTAATTTTAATATCCAAAATAGCGATAGAACAATACATAGGCTAAAACGAATGTGAGATATGAATTTTGACATATCTCGGATGTCTGTAAGATTGCTTTGCGTATAAAAAAAGATATAAAAGTTAATAAAAGCACTAACTATTGTTGCTCCTACAAACCCGATTGGAATTCTTTTTTTTGTGTTACTTGTGATGTGTTTTAAGCTGGTGGAAATAACTAACGGGATTACTAAAAGGGGTAGTTTAATTTTTAACTCATGAAATCCACTGCCAAAATCAGGAGAATATATTACTCCAATCAAATAAATGAAGTAGAGTAACGATATGCAAACGGCATGTTTATTTTTAAAAAAAGTTATAAAGCGTTTTAAAATCGAGCTTTCAATAATTCCGAAAACAAACCAGTTTATAATGAGTATAAACTGTGCAATACTCATTAAAAAATTTGAACAAGGAATTGCAACGGCTAAAAGAAATAGACCTAGATTAAAAAAGAATTGCTCTGAAAAGCGCTTGCCTTTTTCACCCACTTAATACAGTAAATTTAGTTGTCGAATTAGAAACACTTTCACACAAATTAGTCGCTAACAGATGAACGTTAACGACTAATAGATATTGTAAGTTTTATAACTTTTTTTTAAGCGCCTGCTGCTCCGTGGCATTGCTTGTATTTTTTTCCGCTTCCGCAAGGGCAAGGATCGTTTCTTCCTATTCTTTCGTCAGCTACAACTGGTTGAGGTTTTTGCTTTTGCCCTTGTTGTTGGTTTCTAACACTTTCTTGGTTGTTTCTACTTGCAGCAACATCGTTACGAGTTGTTGTGATGTTATTTAAGTTATTGTTTTGTTGGGTTTCTTTAACCGCATTTTGAGTAGGGTTTTCAGAGTATAATGTCGCTTTTTGCAAAAACGAGATAATTTCTTTGTTTACCTTACCGAGCATTTGTTCAAAAAGGCTGAAAGACTCTATTTTATAAGTAACTAAAGGATCTTTTTGCTCATATTGAGCCCCGCCTTGAATGTTTTGCTTTAAGTCGTCTAATTCTCTGAGGTGTTCTTTCCAGGCGTCATCAATAAAATTGAGGGTCATTATTTTTTCAAGAGAAGTTAAAACGTGCTTACCGTTGCTGTTCATTAGCTTATCTCTATCAAAACGGAAACCTATAACTTTTGATCCGTCAGTAAAACCAATTGGAGGTAAGTTATTTGAAGCTTCAGGGTTGTTAATAATAACATCCTTAACAGCATTGTATACCATTTTAGATACCGCTTCAGATTTTTGCTTGTAATGTGTAAATGCAGCTCTGTATAGTGTTTCTGCTAATTCAGTTTCGTTTGTTTTTAAAAACTCAGCTTCATTAATAGGTGAAGTAATGGATAGAGTGCTAATTACCTCAATTTTGAAATCTTCAAAATCTTTATTTCCTAAAAACTCTTGGCTTATATCAAGACAAACATCATATAAAGCTTCGTTAATATCTACAGAAAGTCTGTCTTCATATAAAGCGTGTCTCCGCTTTTTGTAAATAACCTCTCTTTGAGAGTTCATTACATCATCGTACTCAAGTAATCTTTTACGAATACCAAAGTTGTTTTCTTCTACTTTTCTCTGTGCTCTTTCAATTTGCTTGGTCATAATGCCAGCCTGAATAACATCCCCTTCAGTATGTCCCATTCTATCCATCATTTTGGCAATTCGCTCTGAGCCAAATAAACGCATCAAATTATCTTCTAATGAAACAAAGAATTGTGAAGAGCCGGGGTCACCTTGTCTACCCGCTCTACCTCTTAATTGCCTATCAACACGTCTGGATTCGTGTCTTTCGGTACCAATTATCGCTAAACCACCAGCTTCCTTTACTCCATCTCGTAACTTAATATCGGTACCTCTACCGGCCATGTTGGTTGCAATAGTTACTGTTTTTGCATGACCTGCTTCTGCTACAATATCAGCTTCTTTACCGTGTAGTTTTGCATTTAATACATTATGCTTAATTTTTTTCATTTTAAGCATTCTGCTTAAAAGCTCAGAGGATTCAACCGAGGTTGTACCCACCAAAACAGGTCTTCCTTCCTCAATAATTTTTTCAACTTCCTGAATTATAGCACTGTATTTTTCTCTGGCTGTTTTATATATTAAATCGTTTCTATCGTCACGCGCAATAGGTTTGTTTGTAGGTATTACAACAACATCAAGCTTATATATTTCATAAAACTCACCCGCTTCTGTTTCGGCTGTACCCGTCATACCAGATAACTTGTGGTACATTCTAAAGTAATTTTGCAGTGTTACCGTAGCATATGTTTGGGTAGCCGCTTCAATTTTTACGTTTTCTTTCGCTTCAATAGCCTGGTGTAGCCCATCAGAGTATCTTCGGCCATCCATAATACGACCAGTTTGCTCGTCAACAATTTTAACTTTGTTATCCATTACTACATACTCTACATCTTTCTCAAAAAGGGTGTATGCTTTAAGTAGTTGATTCATAGTGTGAATACGCTCTACTTTGGTAGAATAATCTTGTATAAGTTGGTTTTTCTTTTTTACCTTCTCCTCGTCAGACAAATTTTGCTTATCCATTTCAGCAATCATACCGCCCATATCGGGCACTACGTAAAACTCAGGGTCGTCTGTGTTTCCGGTAATTAAGTCAATACCTTTCTCGGTAAGCTCTATGGAGTTTACTTTTTCATCAATTACAAAAAAAAGTTCTTCATCTACCTTATGCATTTCTTTTGCATTGTCTTGCAGGTAAAAATTCTCAGTTTTTTGTAGTTGGGTTTTAATACCCGGTTCACTAAGGTATTTTATGAGCGCTTTATTTTTAGGTAAACCTCTAAAAGCCCTCAAAAGTGCTAGGGTACCTTCTTTTTGTTTGTTTTCGTATTCTTTTTTGTTTGCTGTTTGTTCTTGTGTTAAGCTTAATAGCTTTTTAGCGTCAGATAGTGTTCTGTTAATGTACTCTCTTTGTGCTCTAAATAGTTTTTCAACTTTAGGTTTATAATCGTTAAACTCATGTTGATCGCCTTTAGGCGTTGGTCCAGATATGATTAATGGTGTTCTAGCATCATCAATTAAAACTGAATCAACCTCATCAATTATGGCATAATTGTGTTTTCGCTGAACTAAATCATTAACGCTAGATGCCATATTGTCTCTCAGGTAATCAAAGCCAAATTCGTTGTTTGTACCATAAGTTACATCAGCTTGATACGCTTTTCTTCTTGAAGGAGAATTAGGTTGGTGCTTATCAATACAATCAATAGTTAAACCATGAAATTCAAAAACAGGTCCCATCCATTCTGAATCTCTTTTTGCCAGGTAATCGTTAACGGTAACAACATGAACACCTCTACCGCTCAGCGCATTTAAGTATATAGGCAGTGTTGCTACAAGTGTTTTACCTTCACCAGTTGCCATTTCAGCAATTTTACCCTCATGTAAAACAATACCACCAATAAGCTGCACATCGTAATGCACCATATTCCAAACTACTTCAGTGCCCGCAGCATCCCAGCTGTTTTGCCAAGTAGCTGAATCACCACTAATATCAACATAATCTTTGGTTATAGAAAGCTCCTTATCAAGGCTTGTAGCTTTAACATGAATTTCTTTGTTTTCGGTGAACCGCCTTGCTGTTTCTCGCATTACACAAAATGCTTCAGGAAGTATGTTTTTTAATTCGTCTTCGAGAATTTGAGTGATTTTTTCTTCAATTTCATCAATTTGATTAAAGATTTCATCTTTCTCGTGCACCTTTATTCCTTCTGCTTCGGTTTTCTTTTTTAAATCTGCAATTTGCTGGTTTTCTCCTTCAACTTTTTTTGCAAGTCTACTTTTAAACTCTGCTGTTTTTGCTCTTAATTCATCGTTAGAGATATTGCTATACGAAGGGTATATTTTATTTATTTGATCAACAACAGGTTGAATTACCTTAATATCTTTATCAGATTTGGTGCCAAATATTTTTTTTAGAATGTTGCCAAACGCCATAATGTTTGTGTTTTTTTGGTTTACAAAGGTAGTTATTTTGTGCTTGATTGAAAGGGTAAATTAAGTAGAAGCTGTTTCCGGCATTTCAGCCTAGGCTTAATATGTTTTTAAACATATTTGTAATTGTGTTTAAAGAGCTTCACAAGGTTGCTTTTAAACTCAAACAAATAAAAAGTTTAATAACAAATTAACCGCTAGTTTTTTCATTCCCGGGCTAGGGTTTTTGATAACAATTATTCTTTCGTGTGTATTACACAAATCGGACTCAACAAGAAAATAGCCGGGATTGAACTGCTAGCCTTTATTAAATAATGACTTAGGCTAATTTAGGCTTAAAAAGCGCCCTTGTGAAGCTCTTTTACGCCTAAGTTAGCGTGCCATATTTTAATGAAGCTAGAAAGATAAAGCCCGAATTGCTTTATAATACATTAATCTTCTTCTTCTGTTTTATTAAATGGGTTGGGGTGGTTTTTGTAGGGTTTTTTGCTAATTGTTGAGGCTCTGTAAATGCTTCTGTCGCCAAACTGAGTTCTTATATTATCTAAGGCCTTGTATAATTGCGTTTTTTCGGCAGATTCACTAAAAAGATTGGTTTGGTAATTTTCGCTTACCAGGTCACTTAATTTAATACCTATTAATCTGACAGGTCGGGCGGTGTTAAAAAGCTGTTCAAACAGTTGAATTAGGTGAGGCATAATTACATGATCTGATGAGGTATAAGGCGTTTTTATTTGTTTGTTATACGTGCTAAAATCTGAATATCTTATTTTTACAGCCACACACGAGCAAAGCTTATCTTTTTTTCGGAGTTGAAAAGCAAGACTCTCTGCCATACTCTTTATAAGGGTTTCTAAATTTTGTTTATTGTTAGTGTCGTTTTCAAAAGTTCGTTCTGTAGAAATTGATTTTCGTTCTCTAAATGGCTTAACAATAGAAGGGTCTATTCCGTTTGCTTTTTCCCACACTATATTACCGTAATTCCCCAAAATACGCGTCATTGTTTCTACAGTGCTCTGTTGAATGTTTTCTATTTTCTCAAAACCTAAGCCATTTAATTTTTGAAATGTTTTAGCACCAACCATTGGTATTTTTTTAATTGAAAGTGGAGCTAAAAAGGCAATCTCTTGTCCGTAATCTACTTTTATTTGATTGTTGGGTTTTGCCTCTCCGGTAGCAATCTTAGATACTGTTTTGTTATTAGATAGGCCAAACGATATTGGTAAACCTGATTCTTTAATAATAGTTTCTCTCAATTCGGTTGCGTATTTATAGCACCCAAAAAAACGGTCCATGCCTGTTAAATCGGCATAAAACTCATCAATACTCGATTTTTCAAATATGGGTACTTTATGTTTAACAATATCAGCCACCATTTTAGAGTATTTAGTATAATTACCCATGCTAGGTTTTACAATATTGCCATTAGGGCATAATTTTTTTGCTTGTAACATAGGCATGCCTGCATGTACGCCAAATGCTCTGGCTTCATAACTGCAAGATGCAATAACTCCTCTGTTACTACTACCACCCAGTAAAACAGGTTTGTTGTTTAAACTGCTATCGAGCAAGCGCTCTACCGACACAAAAAAGGTGTCTAAATCCATATGTAGAATCGCTCTTTGCATGAATAATTATGCGCAATTTTAAATGAGGATTTTTAGAAGTAAACCTTATATAAAATTACTGGAAAAAAGCCTCTTTGAAAAGTAGTGTCAAACTGTTTTGTTTCTGTATTGTATTCTTTTGTGAATACATTCTGTTTATTGGTGACATTTAAAATATCAAGGGCTAATTGTTGGGCTACTTTTTTGTAGTTTAATTTCCAGGTTAACTTAAAATCCCACCTGAAATAGGCAGGGTATTGTTCTGTAAACCCTTGCTCTTGATCTAATACTTGAAACCCTACAAAATCGGATAACGGAATATTAACAGGGGTGTATCTTCTTCCACCAGAATAGGTGATTCTTGTATCAAAAGAGAGGCTGTTTTTTTCGTTAATTATAAACTCTTTACCAGCCAATACATTGTATACAAAGTTACCATTGTAAACAGTATTACGCTCTATATTATCACTTGCAGTATATTTAGATTCAAATAGAGATGTTGTTGCCAGAAAATAGTAGCCTTGCGAGAAAAACTTTTCAAGTGTAATTTCAACACCGTAGTTTCTTCCTTTTCCTTCATTTGTGAGGCCTGTTCGTTCAGGTAGTGCGAAATCGACTCCTTCGTTAAGTAAAGAATAATTAGATTCAGAAGTGTCAATAGGTACATTAAATAACTGCTGGTAATACACCTCTGTTTTCAGACGTATGTTTTGTGTTAAAAAAAAGTCGTGACCTATCACAAAATGATGAGCTTTGGTAAACTCTAGGTTTATATTTGGCAGGATGTCATTTGTCTGATCAAAATCTACAAAATAAAGCGTTATAGGTTGTAGTTGACTATGTAAACCATAACCAATGTTTATAGTGTGTTTATTGTTTAAACTATATCTTAGCCCTAGCCTTGGTTCTATTGCAAAATTATTATTGTATAAAAAGTATTGGCTGTGTATACCTGCATTAATGGTAAACTGATTGCTAAATTTATGTTGCCATTGTAAATAGCCTTGAGATAAATCGGCATTGTCATTATTATCGGTAGTTGTAGTATAATTACCTAATATGAGAACACTATCAATCATATCGAAAAGGTATTTATCATACATGAGGCCGAAGGTGAAATTATCTTTGGAGGATAATTTTTTATTGAATTTAAGATGAGCTGAAAGTTTGTCTTGTTGTCTGTTAAAAGACCGGGTAACAAATTGTTTTACAAAGTTTGAGTCTACAGATTCAGCAAGGCCTTTTGTTCTTGAGCTTGTAGCAGCTAGTATAAGTTTAGCTGAGGTGTTTTTATTAAAAAAATGGCTTAGTGAGGTGCCTATTATTCCTGTCTCTGAAGTAAATTCAGTGTCTTCTGCATTTCTGAGGTATAAATTATCTGTAGTACTTTCTTCTGCTAAAAAATTAATACCACTATTGCCACCAATACCAAATAAAAAGAGTCTTGTTTTTTTGCCAATGGGTGCGTTTATTTTAAAGGTTAAATCTTGATACTCTGGTACAGCAGCACCTGTACCAAGATCTATCCCTAATTTTGAGAAAACACCCAATGTTGAGTACCTATAATTTACTAAATAAGAAGCTCTTTCCCCTTTCTTAAAAGGGCCTTCAGCGCCTAATTCAAAACCATTAAAACCAATTTGGGCCATGTACTCTCTTTTATCGGCATTACCATTTTTCATTTGTAAATCAAAAACACCTGATAGTGCATTACCGTATTCTGCTGCAAACGCACTTGTCATAAAGTCTGAGTTATCTAAATTATTTATGTTTAGCATACTAATAGGTCCTCCGGTATTACCGAGTGTTGAAAAATGATTTGGACTTGGTATGTCAATTCCTTCCAACCGCCATAACACGCCAGTTGGTGAGTTTCCTCTAACAATAATGTCGTTTCTGTCATCAGATGCACCACTTACACCTGCAAAATTTTGTGCCATTCTTGAAGGGTCTGCTAATGCGCCTGAATACCTCCCCGCTTCTTCTATAGATAATGTTCTTGCGCTTACCGTTGACATTTTGTTGAGGGCCTCTCTTTTGTCATCTTTAGCTGTTATTGTTACAGTTTCAAGATTAGTAACGGTTTCTTCAAGCTCTACACGTAAGTTTAGTTGTTTTGCAGAATTTAATTCAAGATTAGATAGCGTTGACGTTTCATACCCTATCAAAGAAATTTTAATGGCGTGTCTTCCTACATTAATATCCTCTAAAATAAACCGTCCATTTGCATCAGTAGCTACTCCAATAATTGGCTCAACACTAGTTATAATTACGTTAGCTCCTGGTAATTCAGATCCTGATTGCTTGTCTACAACAACACCTTTTATTGTTTGGGTGTAATTTTGGGTATAAGCAACAGAAAATATTAAAAGGGATAGTATAAGTGTACTTAAAGACTTCATAAGTCAATTACAATTTTAACAAAAATAATGTTACTTGTGTCAATTTAATATCTGTAGAATCTTTTAAAATAATTGAAAGCTCAGCTTTTTTTCTCGGTTCTTGTACCTTTGTTAAATATTATGGCAAAAAGCACTAAAAAAAAAGAAACTGTAAAAAAAATTACGCCCTTAATGGCACAATATAATGGCATTAAGGCAAAGTATCCTGATGCATTATTGTTATTTAGGGTTGGAGATTTTTATGAAACTTTTGGGGAGGATGCAATAAAAGCATCAAAGGTGTTGGGTATTGTGCTTACAAATCGTAATAATGGCGGCTCTAAACTAGAACTAGCAGGATTTCCACATCATTCAGTTGATACGTATTTACCAAAACTTGTTAGAGCAGGTTATAGGGTTGCTATTTGTGATCAGTTAGAGAACCCCAAGCAAACAAAACAAATTGTAAAACGCGGAGTTACAGAACTCGTAACACCAGGAGTTGCTTTTAATGAGCAAATTCTTGAACATAAATCAAATAATTTTTTAGCATCTGTTACTAAAGAAGGTAAAGTGCTTGGCGTATCTTTTTTGGATGTAAGTACGGGCGAGTTTTTAGTCTCTCAAGGAAACAAACAGCATGTGCAAAAATTACTGCAAAGTTTTTTGCCAAGTGAAGTTCTTTTTCAGAAATATAAAGATAAAGAGCTATTAGAAGAGCTCGATAAAGATTTAAATACATTTGGCTTAGAAGATTGGGTGTATACCTACGATTTTGGACTGGAAAAATTGACAAGTCATTTTGAGACTAAAAATTTAAAAGGATTTGGCGTTGAAGGATTAAATGCAGGGATTATTGCTGCAGGAGCAATTTTACATTACCTAAGCGAAACTCAACATTCTAAAATAAAACATATTACTTCTATTTCAAGAGTTGAGGAAGATAGGTATGTTTGGTTAGACCCTTTCACTATTCGAAATTTAGAGTTGCTACAGTCACCACATAAAGATGCGGTTACTCTTATTGATATTTTAGATGAAACAATGTCTCCCATGGGAGGGAGAATGCTAAAACGGTGGACAGTTTTACCTCTAAAAGATGAGAAAAGGATTAATGAAAGGTTAGAAGTTGTTGACTTTCTACAAAAGGATGAAGTTTTTTTAGAGAGTGTTCGCTCTCATATAAGAACATTGGGAGATTTAGAACGACTTATTTCTAAGGTAGCAGCGGGTAGAATTACTCCTAGAGAAGTTAACTATCTTAAAAATGGGTTGGATGCTATTGTTCCGATTAAAGAACTATGTGCATCATCTAAAAACAAGGTGTTACAAAAAATAGCAGATCAGTTAAATACGTGTGATTTAATTAGAGAAAAAATAGAGAAAGAACTGCAGTCTGAAGCACCTGCTTTACTTTCAAAAGGGAATGTAATAAAAACAGGAGTATCAGAAGAATTAGATGAATTAAAAGCGATATCTAATTCTGGTAAAGATTACCTAATAAAGTTGCAACAGCGAGAAATTGAAAAAACGGGTATTTCATCTTTAAAAATTGGGTTTAATAACGTGTTTGGATACTTTCTTGAAGTTAGAAATACGTATAAAGATAAAGCTCCTGCAGAATGGATTCGAAAACAAACTTTAGTTAGCTCTGAACGTTATGTAACCGAAGAATTAAAAGAATATGAAAATAAGATTTTAGGAGCCGAAGAAAAAATTCAAACAATAGAGGCTACTTTGTTTCAAGAGTTAGTTTTAGATTTAAGTAGTTACACCTCTCCTATACAGGCCAATGCAAATATTTTGGCCCAAGTGGATTGTTTATCAGGGTTTGCTTATTTAGCGATAAAAAATAAATATACACGACCAGAGGTTAACGATTCTTTAGTGTTAGATATTAAAGAAGGACGACATCCTGTTATAGAAAAGCGCTTACCAATAGGGGAGGAATACATTAGCAATGATGTTTATTTAGATACTGAAGAACAACAGATAATTATAATTACAGGGCCAAATATGGCGGGTAAATCAGCTTTATTAAGGCAAACTGCTTTAATTGTAATAATGGCCCAAATGGGGTGTTTTGTGCCAGCTATATCAGCAAGTATTGGTTTGGTTGATAAAGTATTTACAAGGGTAGGCGCTTCTGATAATATTTCAAGTGGAGAATCAACCTTTATGGTTGAAATGACCGAAACCGCAAGTATATTAAATAATATATCTGATCGAAGTTTAGTCCTGCTTGATGAAATAGGTAGAGGCACAAGTACATATGATGGCATTTCAATCGCATGGGCTATTACAGAGTATTTGCATGAGAAACCTTCAAGAGCAAAAACCCTATTTGCTACTCATTACCATGAGCTTAATGAAATGAGCACTAGTTTTAAGCGAATAAAAAATTATAATGTTTCCGTTAAGGAAATACAAAACAAAATCATTTTTTTAAGAAAATTAATTTCAGGGGGGAGTGAGCATAGTTTTGGTATTCATGTAGCAAAAATTGCTGGTGTTCCTCAAGTTGTTGTTAATCGTGCAAATGAGGTTTTAAAACAATTAGAAAGTAAAACAATGAAACGCTCTGTTGTTAAGTCATCTAATAATGTAGACTTCGAAAAGTCAAAGTCAGATGATGTACAACTGAGTTTTTTTCAATTAGATGATCCTGTATTGGTTCAAATAAGAGATGAGATTAAAAATTTAGAAATTAACAATTTAACCCCTGTTGAAGCGTTAATGAAGCTTAATGAGATAAAGAAATTGAGCGGAGTTTAAATCTTTTTTGTCTAATATTTTTAATTCTGTGTGTTTTAAGTATTGTTTTTAGAAAATATTTACATAATTTTGCAGCCGTTGCAGTTAATAACTGTATTCTTAATTTAAAAGCGAGAGTAGCTCAGCTGGTAGAGCACAACCTTGCCAAGGTTGGGGTCGCGGGTTCGAATCCCGTCTCCCGCTCAAAAAACTTAACTTTTATAAGTTTGGTTTTTATCCACCCGCCCGGGTGGTGGAATTGGTAGACACGTTGGACTTAAAATCCAATGAACATTGCGTTCGTGCGGGTTCAAGTCCCGCCCCGGGTACTAAACGGGAATAATCTGAATTTTCAGTTTTATTCCCGTTTTTTTTATGCTT
>JAHDEG010000018.1 GCA_020628935.1 Flavobacteriales bacterium | reverse complement strand
AGGAGTTAGCTAAGAAGAAGCAAGAGGAAGAAGAACTGGCAAAACAGGCCAAAGAAGAAGAAAAAGCCCAAGCTGAAGCCGAAAAGAAGCGTAAAGAAGAGGAGTTAGCAAAAAAGAAGCAGGAGGAAGAAGAACTGGCAAAACAGGCTAAAGAGGATGAAAAAGCCCAAGCTGAGGCCGAGAAAAAGCGTCAAGAGGAAGAATTAGCTAAGAAGAAGCAAGAGGAAGAAGAATTGGCCAAAAAGAAACGAGAGGAGATCGAATTAAAAAAGAAGAAGCAAAAAGAGCTTAAGAAAAAATTTGAAGAACAAGAGAAGTTAAAAGCAGAGAAATCAAAAGGCAAAATAAGTGCTGGTTCTGGAGGAGATGTACCGAAAGTTGTTGCAGGTTCTGGAGAAGACAGTAGAGGCAAATCCCCCAAAAATAATTCGGCTGCTTTTGATATTCAAAATGATAAGCGAAAAAAGGTTGCTGTTGGTGAAGAAGCTGATAGGCGTAAAACGGCAGCTATTGGTTCAGGACAAGATAAGAGAACATCAGTTGTAGGTTCTGAGGGTGAAGATAGTAGAAGAATTGTCAATGGAAGTCTAGCCGATGACGGATCAAATAAAAAGTCTAATAGTGGCTCTATGAATGACAAGAACCGTACCGTTAAAGGTTCTTTGTCGGAAGATTCTAAGAATAGAGTTGATGCTACATTGTCTGATGATGGTAGAGCAAGACAGGTTTCTGGTATTGAAATGGATGATGAAAGGAGGTCACCTAAAGCGCTTTTAGGCGAAGACGAAAGGCGACAAATTGATCGTGAAGGTCTAGGTTATGACAGAACCGTTGAATATCTTGAGCAGAGAAACAAAAAAATAACTATTGTTACTATTTCTCAAGGTGGAGCTAGAACTGTTTATAAGAAAGTAGAACATGCCTGGGGAGGTGTATACTACTTCAAAGCAGGACTAAGCACTTCGTCTCACATATGGGATTTAGAAGCAGAGTAAACACTTAGTTTTCGCTTGCCAAACTTAAATTTAATTCTTTCAACTGTTCATTATTTATACTTGCGGGTGCATTTAACATGACATCTCTCCCTGAGTTATTTTTAGGAAACGCAATACAATCTCTAATTGATTCAACACCACTAAATAATGCTGCCCATCGGTCAAAACCAAATGCAATTCCTCCATGAGGCGGAGCTCCATATTCAAAAGCTCCAAGTAAAAATCCAAATTGTTCTTCAGCTTCTTGTTCAGTAAAGCCCAGGGCACTAAACATTTTTTGTTGTAATTCACGCTCATGAATCCTTATAGATCCACCACCAATTTCAACTCCATTTACAACTAGGTCATATGCATTAGCTTTAACTTGCTCTGGGGCAGTATCTAGCAAGTGAATATCTTCTTTTTTAGGAGACGTGAATGGGTGATGCATTGCGTGCCATTTGTCAGTTTCTTCATCATGCTCCAATAACGGAAAGTCAATTACCCATAGAGGAGAAAATACTTTAGGATCACGCAAATTAAGAATTGACCCCATTTCTAATCGTAATTCATTAAGTGCCTTTCTAGTTTTATCCTTATTTCCTGCTAAAACCAACATTAAATCACCTGGCTTAGCGTTAAATAGCTTTGCTATTTCTTGTAATTGTTCTGAATTGAAAAATTTGTCTACAGAAGATTTAAAAGTGCCATCTTCATTATATTTAATGTAAACTAATCCTTGAGCACCAACTTGAGGTTTTTTAACGAAGTCTGTAAGCTTGTCTAATTGTTTTCTGGAGTAGCTAGAACATCCTTCAGCATTTATTCCAACTACAAGCTCTGCCTTATCAAATACAACAAATCCCTTGTTTTTTAATTGCTCATTTAACTCTACAAACTGCATGTTAAAACGGGTGTCAGGTTTATCAGAACCGTATTTAGCCATTGCATCTTCATAAGTCATTCTAGGAAAATCATTAAGATTTACATTTAAGAATTTCTGAAACATGTGTTTCATTAGACCTTCAAAGGTGTTAAGAATGCTTTCCTGATCAACAAATGACATTTCACAATCTAGCTGAGTAAATTCTGGTTGCCTATCAGCTCGTAAATCTTCATCTCTAAAGCATCTTACTATTTGAAAGTATTTGTCATAACCAGAAACCATTAATAATTGCTTAAAGGTTTGAGGCGATTGAGGTAGCGCATAAAACTCATTCTCGTTCATTCTTGAGGGTACAACAAAATCTCTTGCTCCTTCAGGAGTAGATTTTATGAGGAAAGGCGTTTCAATCTCTAAAAAATCTTGATTAGTAAGATAACTTCTTATCTCTGCACTCATTTTACTTCTAAGGATGATTTTTTCTTGCAACGGTTTCCTTCTTAAATCGAGGTACCTGTATTTCATTCTGATATCTTCACCACCATCTGTTTTTTCTTCAATGGTAAAGGGCGGTGTTTTCGAAGAATTAATAATCTTAAGATGTGTAGCCTCTATTTCAATTTCGCCAGTAGGTATATTATTGTTTTTGCTTGATCGTTCTTTTACAATACCTTCAATTTGAATAACGAACTCTCGCCCGAGTTGTTTTGACAACTCAAAAATCTCGTTATTGATATCTTGATTGCATGTAACTTGTGTAATACCATATCGATCTCTTAAATCAATAAAGTTCATACCACCAAGTAATCTTACTTTCTGCACCCATCCAGATAGGGTAACTTTAGAGTCTTTATTGTTTAAATTTAGCTCTCCGCAGTTGTGGGTTCTGTACATAATGTGTATTTATTTTTTTATGAAAACCGATTTCAGATTTTGATATCTTAAGGCATTGTAGTCAAATCCTTTTACATAGGATCTTAAAAGCACATAATTCTCTCCGTAATATAAAGGTATTATTGGAGCATTATCAATAAGTATTTGTTCGGCCTCAAGTAATAATTCCAGTCTTTTAGATTCGTTTGTTTCTTGCATAGCCTGCTCAAATTTTAAATCAAATTCGGCATTCTGAAAACGAGATGTATTAGGGTGAGAAGGAAGGCTGTTGTCACTTGGAACAGATTTCCCGTAAAATAACTTTAAAAAGTCAGAAGGGTCTGGGTAATCTGCTGTCCATCCTGAATTAAATAAAGTTCCTTTACCGTTTCTTTCCATTGCTAACTTCTCATTTAAAGAGACTATTTGAAGTCCAACGTTAATACCTAAATTTCGAATAAGTTGCTTTTGTATTTCTACTATTATGCTAACGTTTTTTTTGTTGTCTCCATTGCCAATTATCTCAATTTCAGGAAAGTTTTTACCGTTAGGATACCCGGCTTCTGCCAACAGTTTTTTAGCTTCAGTAACATTAAACTCATAGCCTTTTATCTGACTAACATTGTAGCCAGCCATTGCAGGTGGTACAATACCAAATTCACCTATTGAATAGGCTTCTCCATGGAGTACATCATCTACAATTTTAGTTTTATCAATAGCATAGTTGAATGCTTGGCGAATTTTTACATTATTGAAAACGTCTGCCTTAGTATTAAATGAAATGTAGCTTGTGGAGTATTCAGGAACTCGTTCAACGGTGTAAACAGAATCGCGTTTAAAATTACCAATTTGTTCGCTAACAATTTCGGTAACATTTTTAGATGGAAGGCCCCAAACTAAGTCAATATTGCCTTTTTTAAATTCTGCTAACTCAATATTTTTTTGTCCTGAAATAATGTAGGTTACAGTATCTAAGTAAGGTAATGTAATTTCGTTTGAATCTTTTAAATGATATTCATTATTCTTGATCAATAGGATTTTTTCACTTCTATTATTTTTCTTTTCTAGAATAAACGGACCAGTTCCAACAGTAAAGTCTGAATCGTATTTTTTCAAGCATTTTTCAGGCAAAATTGAAAATGCAGGCATACCTAAAATCTGTATGAAATTTGAGTTTGAATAATTCAGACTAATTTGCACTGTATAATCATCAATAACTTTAATTCCTTCGATGGTTAAATCTGGCTTTTCATTGTTTTTAGTTGCCTCATAATAAGCATCAGCTCCCTTTATTAACCCTTTGATGCTACCATCAAAAATCAGGTTATTTTCACCATAGGTACACATTTTATAAAATGTAGCAACTACATCAGCAGATGTTAATTCTCTACTCGCATTATTAAATACAGGATCATTATGAAATTTCACCCCTTTTTTAAGATGAAATGTATACTCTTTTTTTGAGTCATCTATTTCCCAGCTTTCAGCAAGTAATGGAACTATTTCTAGCGTTTTGGAAGAGTATGTTACTAGGCATTCTTGAATTTGGCTTATAATTTCTACTGAGCTTTCATCTATTGCGTTCGTTGAAAAAAACGAAGTAGGGTATGAGCCCAATGTTAAATTGAGCGATCCTCCTAAAACAGGTTTAAGGTTTTCTGAATTATTGGTTGTATTGTTTTTTTCTCCGTTACAGCTATAAAGAACGAATATCAACCCAATAAATAAGTAAGAAACTATGTTACGCATACCTAAAATTTAAAAGTAACTGGGAAATTATAAAATATTTTATAATTTCCCAGCTTAATTATTTAGATCTTTTTCTTTCGTTTTCTTTCAAAAGAATTTTTCTTAATCTAATAGATTCTGGAGTTACTTCCACATATTCGTCTCCTTGAATGTATTCTAAGGCTTCTTCTAAAGTAAATTCTTTAGGTGGAGCAAGTTTAATTTTATCATCAGCTCCTGATGAACGTACGTTACTGTGCTTTTTAGTTTTAGCAACATTAATATTTAAGTCTCCAGCTCTACTGTTTTCACCAATTACTTGACCTTCATAAACTGGTGCATTTGGTTGGATGAAAAAGTTACCCCTGTCTTGTAGGTTAAATAATGCATAAGGAACAGCACTGCCAGTTTCCATAACGATTAAAGAACCATTTTGTCTACCTGGTATTTTTCCTTTGTGCGGAGTAAATTCTTTAAATCGGTGTGTCATTATTGCTTCACCGCTTGTAAGCGTAATAAAGGTGTTTCTTAAACCAATAATTCCTCTTGATGGGATATCAAATTTTAAAACGGCTCTTTCTCCTTTATTCTCAATGTTTAAAAGATCGCCTTTTCTTAAGGTAACCATTTCAATAATTTTACCCGAAAATTCTTCTGGTGTATCAACAATTAGCTCCTCTAAAGGCTCGTGTTTTTTACCATCAACTTCTTTAGTGATTACTTGAGGTTGACCAATTTGAAGTTCATAGCCTTCTCTTCTCATTGTTTCAATAAGAACAGATAAATGTAAAACCCCACGACCAAACACATGAAATTTATCAGCTGTATCACCTGGTAAAACTCTTAATGCAAGATTTTTTTCTAATTCTTTTTCTAAACGCTCATTTATATGTCTACTAGTAACAAATTTTCCTTCTTTACCGAAAAAAGGAGAATTGTTAATAGTAAATAACATACTCATTGTAGGCTCGTCAACTTTAATGGTTGGAAGTGCCTCTGGGTTTTCAACATCAGCAATAGTATCGCCAATTTCGAATCCTTCAATACCTGTAATTGCACAAATATCTCCTGAGAAAACTTCGTCTTGTTTTATTTTATCAAACCCTTTAAATGTAAATACATCTTTAATTTTTGACTTTGTTACTTTGCCATCCTTTTTAACAACAGAAACCTGCATGTTAGGTTTTATTGATCCTCTATGAACTTTTCCAATAGCAATTCTTCCTGTAAAGCTTGAGAAATCAAGAGATGTAATTAAAGACTGTAATGTTCCTTCATTTCGTTTAGGTGCAGGTATATCTTCAATTATAGAGTCTAGCAGTACATCAATATTGTCGGTTTTCTTTTTCCAATCATTAGACATCCAGTTTTCTTTAGAAGAACCGTAAATTACCTTAAAGTCTAATTGATCTTCGTTACCACCTAAGCTAAACATTAAATCAAAAACGGCTTCGTGTACTTCATCAGGGGTACAGTTAGGCTTATCAACTTTATTTATAACTACGATGGGTTTTAAATTTAGATCTAATGCTTTTTGTAAAACGAACCTTGTTTGAGGCATTGGCCCTTCAAAAGCATCTACTAAAAGTAATACTCCATCAGCCATGTTTAAAACACGCTCAACTTCTCCACCAAAATCACTATGACCCGGTGTGTCAATAATATTAATTTTAACTCCTTTATAAACTGCAGCTACGTTTTTAGCTAGAATAGTAATTCCTCTTTCTCTTTCTAAATCGTTATTGTCGAGAATAAGATCTCCTGCTTGTTCTTGCTTTTCAAATGTTTTGCAGGCCAATAACATTTTATCTACAAGTGTTGTTTTGCCATGATCAACGTGTGCAATAATGGCTATGTTACGAATGTCGTTATTATTCATTTTAAAAAATTAGCTGTTAGCTTGTTCTACTTTAATTGGTTTTGAATCGAATTTGAAATTCTGCTGAAGTTTTTTGTAAACTGTTGATGCTTTGCTTTTGTCAATTTCAATGAAACTGAAATTATCTCTTACGGTCACTTTTCCTATACTTCCGGAGTCAATATTTGCATGATCACATGTTACTCTAATTAACGCGCTTTTATTTAATCCGTCAACTCCTCCAACATTTAAAAAGAATTTGTCAAAGTCGCCATTTTTACTGTAGCTTCTTTCTCCTCTATCTCGATCTCTTCCTCTGTCAGCTCTTGGTCTATCCCTGTCCCTGCCTCTATCTCGATCTCTTCCTCTTCCTCTTCCTCTGTCGCGATCTCTTCCTCTTCCTCTATCTCGATCTCTTCCTCTTCCTCTATCTCGTCCGCTGCTTTCTGATGCATTTAGGTCTCTTGCTTTTTTATAATAATTTAAAAGCTGGCTAAACTGCATGTAAAGTAAACGCTCTATAACTTCATCAGCTGAAAAATCTGCTAATTGTTCAGCTGCTTTTGCCACTATAGGCTCAATTACAGACTTATCTACATTTACATCTTTAATTTTTCCGATTAAATCAGTGAGTTGAATTTCGCAAACTTCTTCTGCACTAGGTACTAATTTATGTACAAAATCTGTTTTGGTTTTTCTTTCAATATCTTTAATCTTATATTTTTCTCTATTGTTTATAAGAGCAATAGATTCCCCGCTTTTCCCTGCTCTTGCAGTTCTACCGCTTCTATGTGTGTAGCTCTCAACATCATCAGGAAGTTTGTAGTGAATTACGTGTGTTATATTATCTACATCAATACCTCTAGCTGCTACGTCAGTGGCTACAAGCATTTGAACACTTTTATTTCTAAAGCTGCTCATGGCAATATCTCGTTGCTTTTGAGACAAATCACCATGAAGTGCAATTGAACTATACCCATCCTCAATTAGTTTATTGGCAGTAAGGTCGGTTTCCATTTTGGTTCTGCAAAATACTAAACCATAAATATCTGGATTCATATCCAAAATCCGCTTAAGTGCTGGGTAACGGTCACGCTCACTAATCATATAGTAAGAATGATTAAGGTTTTTTGCTGTTGTATTAGCGTTTCCTGCAGAAATCTCGTTAGGATTACTCATGTAAGCAGAAGCAATTGATCTTACTTCTCTTGACATAGTTGCTGAAAAGAGCAAGGTTGTGAAATCATTTGTTGATAGGTAGGAAACAATATCATCTAAGTCTTGCTTGAAGCCCATATTTAGCATTTCATCAGCTTCATCTAAAACAAAATACTTTACATCTTCTAAGTTAATTTTGCGTTGTCTTAAAAGGTCTAAACATCTCCCTGGAGTTGCAACTATAATTTGGCAACCTCTTTGTAGTTCTCTAACTTGTGTACTTATTGGTGCGCCACCATAAACGGAGACAATTTTTCTATTTGGTACTGGCTCAGAATATTTAATTAAATCTTTTGCTATTTGCACACAAAGCTCTCTAGTTGGGCTTAGTATAAGTGCTTGAGATTGTTTTTTTGAAAAATCTATATTTTCAATTACTGGTAATCCAAATGCGGCAGTTTTACCTGTTCCTGTCTGAGCAAGAGCTATTAAATCTGTGGTTTTGTCTGTTTGAAATAACTCTAAAACCTTTTGTTGAATAGGCGTGGGAGATATAAATCCGATTGATTCTAAGTGGGTGTTTAAGGCTTCACTAACGCCTAAGTCGCTAAAATTCATCTAATAATAATATTTTGCAAAGGTACGAAGTATATCATTCACTAAAAATTATTTAGGGTAAATAAGTGAACTAAAGTTCAATAATTATCATATTTAGCACAATTAATTTTTATTATAGCAAGCATTTTTATACTTTAATAGCAAATTCAAACGAATGAGATTAGGTATATTATTTTTAGCGCTTTTAGGTTTTTCATGTACTACATCAACTGAGAAAAAATCACCAGATGCTGTTGAGGCTATAAAAAACGAAGAAGCAGTTAAGCCAAGTGGTGAGGTTGTTTTGGATTTAACCAATTATGGGTTTGAAGTTTTACTTACTACTCCTGATACTTCAAATAAAGATATTCAGATATCTGAAACTAAAAACGGAACATTAGTAGTTAATATTAACTCTTTATTTAATGTTACCTTGGGTTATGATGGCGATTTGGCTATGTTTAAAGCCGATTTAGAAGCTGGAAGTGATGTGTTTGAATATGAGATTGTATCTGAAACACCAACTGAGATTTTATACAAAACGGTATTAAAGTCAGAATCTAAATTAGAGTCTTACCATTTTTATACTGTAATGGATTTAGGAGGAGAGTTCTTTGAGTTTTTTGATACACCTTCTGATAAAAGTAAAAGCGAAAAGTCTGTTCGTAAAATGCTATCCTACTGTAAAAAATCTACTTCTTCGTTAGTAAATAGTTAGATAGTTCTGTTTTCTAAGAATCGTTGAAGGTATTTACCCATAATATCGAACTCGATATTTACTAAATCTTCCTTTTTTAAAGCTTTAAAGTTCGTGTGCTCATAAGTATAGGGTATTATTGCTACTTTAAAGCTTGTTTTACTACAATCTGCTACTGTTAAACTTATTCCATTAATACATACAGATCCTTTTTTAACTACTAAATTCAAATGTTTTTTAGGCAGGTTGAAGGTGTACTCCCAACTCCCGTTCTGGTCAATAACTTCTTGAAATTTAATAGTAGTATCAACATGGCCTTGGACGAAATGTCCGTCCATTCTAGAAGTAGGCATTAGACTACGTTCTAAATTTACAAGTGTGCCTTTTTTCCAGTTTTTAAGGTTAGTTAAATTTAATGTTTCTTGTATGGCTGTTACAGTGTAGGTTTTGTCTTTTATACTAGTTACTGTTAAACAAACCCCATTGTGTGCAATACTCTGGTCAACTTGAAGTTCGCTTGTGAATTCAGACTGCACAGTAAAGTGAACATTAGAACCTTCTTTAAAAATGTTTTTAATTTCACCAACTTGTTCAATAATACCAGTAAACATAAAAATTTAAAATTGTGGCAAAATTGTTTTTTCGTTTATTAAACTAATTGTGCCTTTTAATTGAATTTTTTCAAGTCCAGATAATCTAATAGTAAAAACATCACATGTATAATAATAAACCCCTGCAGTGCAAGCAAAGTTGCTTTTTTGATGTTTTCCATCCCACATAATATCAGGGTTGTTGCTTTTGAAAACAATTTCTCCCCAACGATTATATATCGTTAAACGAATGCTTTCAACTTGCCTATATGGAAATGGGCCAAAAAAGTCGTTAAAACCATCTTTTCCAGGGGTAAAAACGTTTGGTAGTCTATATTCAGGACAATTATCAAAGCAAATAGTATCTGAAATAGGACTTTCATTTTTATTTGAATCTAATGCAGTTACTGCGTAGCAACCAGCAATTGAGATAGAGTCTTTGTAGAAATAAACTGTGTCATTAGGGTTCAGAGCTGTAGAGTCTATTTTGACAAGCTCTTGAGTTGTAGTTGGGCTAAAATATAAGTTATAACTCAAAACATCGTCTGAACAAGTGTTATTGGGGTTATTCCAAACAAATACATTTTCTCCTAATATACAATCAGATTCTCCGGTAAGAGTTGGTGCGCAGGGCGGTACATTATCAAATGGTATATTACAATGAATTTGAGAAAGGTTTATTAGTGGGGAAGGAAGATCATCTTCTGAATATGCTCCGAAAGATTTTACATAATAACAATATTCTTTGCCGTTAACTAATCCTGTTTGAGCGTAAGAGTTACTGTAAGCAGTATCTATAAACACAAAATTTCCTAGGTCGTCTCTTTCATAAACGGCATATTTTGTATTTGTCCAAGGCGTGTTTTCATTCCAAGATAAATTTAATTGTTGATCTGTAGGGGAGGAGCTTAAATAAATAGAGGATGCTAGAGATGAATTGCCAACCGTATTGCCGTTAGAAACGAGCTGAACTTCGTATGAATATGCATTTTCTGTTGTGTTAATTAAACTATCAATAAAAACAGTGTCGGCCAAACTAAAGTCGTTAAAGGAGGGAATTGTATGTACGAGCGTATTGGCGTTGTTAAAACCTGAGCTTCTGAAAACATTGTATTGGTAGGGAGCAGTAGCCGTTGTAGTGTCTAATTCAGTTGGATTTGTCCATCGTACAGTGTCTTTACCATTAATGGTATCTGTAACAAAGATGCTCACATTTGTTATTATGGCTACGTCTCTTTTAAGTTGTGTGCATATTTCTTTAGATGCTTGACTTTCGCTTCCATCTTCAAAGCATGAGGTTATTAT
The DNA here is from genome assembly GCA_020628935.1 of Flavobacteriales bacterium. Lineage (GTDB taxonomy): Bacteria > Bacteroidota > Bacteroidia > Flavobacteriales_G > JALEGO01 > JAHDEG01. The sequence goes on along the minus strand of JAHDEG010000018.1, from coordinate 14,509 downwards.
ATAGCAGTATTTTTGGCCGTTAACTAATTGATTGCTTGTATCTGCAAAAAACTGGGTGCTAAAGTCATTTATTTCTGAAATTTGTTCATACCCTGCTGATGCAGGAACTCCTGTTTCACAATCACTGGGTACATAACCAGAAGAATCTATCCTCCTATAAATTTTATAACAACTCGCATTTGTACAAGTTGGTACTTCCCAAGTTAAGTCTATTTCTCCTCCCAAGGCGATAATGTCAATACTATCAATTGCTGGGGCGATAATGTTAATAGACATCGTTTCAAAATCAACTAATTGTATGGTAGGATTATTATCTTCTGCCCTGTAATTCATAAAATATGAACTTGAAATTACATGTTGACAGTCTGTTTCCCAGAAAAAGTTTGACGTAATACTATCTGATCCTGCAACATTGGTGAAAAATGCTGGCTTAAAGTCTAGGTTTAATGGGCTACCTGTTCCTGTTAATTCTATAATGTCTTCAGGATTAATATCGTAAGCTAAAACTGGTTCATTAATAGTATCGCCTGCAAGGGCACAAACCGTTTTGTTTAATTCTATTACCGGAGGATCATTTTCGCAATCTACCACAATATCTATTTGCATGTCTCTAAGAACAGATCCTACCTTAACTCCATTTCTGTATTCTTCTATTAGTATTGCAACATTAAACTCTCCTTGGCAGGCTGGTGAATCCCAAATTAAGGTTCCGTTTTGAGGGTTAATAGTTAAACTCCCACTTTCGCAACCAGGTACTAAGTTTGGAAAAACGTAGCCATCAATTTCAAATCCTTCATTACCTATGCTTTCGGCTAATGAATATACAAGGCTGTCACCTTCCGGATCTATTGCACCTGGGTTGTGTATATAAGGTAATCCTACACAACCTCTGTCAATAGGTGGATTAGTAAGAAATGGTGAACAATTATTGCCTAGGCCTGGAACAATGCTAAGAGTTGATTGCAAAAAAAATGTAACATTTTCTGAGCTAGGGATATTTACAACATTCGCATTTCTATTCGGGTCTTCAACGGTCATTGTGAAGGTTCCTGCGCCAGAGAATGTATGTTCGGTGTAGTAGATGTTTTTCTTTACTACGTAATTTCCTTCATCAACTATTGTTTCTCCACATCTTGGGCATTGCCCGCAACCAGAACAAGCAATTCCATTAATTCTTGGTATGGTATCTGAATCTCCGTCACCAAAAGAAATGGATAATTCACACCTGTCAGCTGGGCAAGATAATCCGTCAGTATAAGTAGTTACAGTAATTCCGTATTTTAAGCCGCTGATATGGCAATAGGTAATTTCTCCCGCTCTATTGTGGGTAGCCCAACTTTTTGTGAAAGCTATGCTTAGTAATAATATGAAGATTAGTTTTTGCAGAATTATATTTGCTTATTTCTTTACAAAGATACACATACCTATTGTCTTTGACTATTTTATATTTAAACGCTAATATTCAATAACCTGTTGCTTTATTTCTTTTGGTAGTTCTCTGTTATTGTATTGCTGATCTCTTAATTGAGGATTAAAACCTGCTTCACGTATGGCATCTTGAATTTGATCGGCAGTAAAGCGGTGTGGTGCTCCTGCTGCGGAAACAACATTTTCTTCAATCATTATTGAGCCAAAATCATTTGCACCAGAGTGTAAGCATACTTGAGCAACTTCCTTCCCAACTGTAAGCCATGAAGCTTGAATGTTTTCTACATTTGGTAGCATTATCCTGCTTAAAGCTATCATTCTCACATATTCATCGGCAGATGAGCTGTTTTTAATGCCCTTTACATTTTTTAGTAAGGTATCATCATCTTGAAATGGCCATGGTATAAAAGCTAAAAATCCTTTACTTTCTTTTGGCTTCTCTGCTTGAACTTCTCTTAACCAAACGAGATGTTCAAAGCGTTCTTCAATAGTTTCGATATGACCAAACATCATTGTTGCTGAGGTAGTAATATCTAATTGATGAGCAGCTCTCATAACGTCTAGCCATTCAGCTCCTTTACATTTTCCTTTCGAAATTAAACGCCTAACTCTATCATTAAGAATTTCGGCACCTGCGCCTGGCAAAGAATCTAAACCGGCATCTTTTAAGGCTGATAAAACTTCTGTGTGTGATTTTCCTTCCAGTTTACAAATATGAGCAATTTCAGGTGGTCCGAGTGCATGAAGCTTAAGTTCAGGAAATCTTGTTTTAAGTTCTTTAAATAAATCTACATAGTACTTTAAACCTAAATCAGGGTGATGACCGCCTTGGAGTAAGAGCTGATTTCCTCCGTATTCAAACGTTTCTTTTATTTTTTTATCATACTCATCTAATGTTGTAATATATGCTTCTTTGTGACCCGGAACTCTAAAAAAGTTACAGAATTTGCAATTTGCAGTACAAACATTAGTGGTATTTGCATTTCTGTCAATTATCCAAGTGACATTATTACTTTTTTTAGACTCTTGCCTAAGTAAATTTGCAACAAATGCTAACTCGCTTGTAGAGGCATTGTGATATAAGAAGATTCCTTCCTCCTTACTTAAAAAATCACGTTTTAGAGCTCTGTTTAAAAGATTGTCAGTATTCATAATTAACTTTTTTTGAAATGCTTAGCCTATTATTTATTGTTATCTTTAAAGTTCAAAATTAACGATAGTAATGCAAACATCTTTAGTAAAAACTTCCAAAGTAGGAAAAAACGATAATCAAGTACTTTTATTAAGTAAAGACAATAAAATTACCTCAAATGTTTTAACCTACGAAGAGAAAAAGTACGTAGCTCAAAAAATAAAGAGCGGCAGTAGCTTTATAACCATCAACAAACTTGCTTACAGCTTGTTTTTGGTTCCTTTCATAAAAGAGTCAAAGAAATTTAGATTGATAGAAAAATATCGAGATTTAGGTGCGAAAATAGCAACTGAGCTTAATGGTTTAAAGCTTTCGGAGGTAAATGTTACTACTTCACTTTCTTCTAAGGATGAAATATTAGCTTTATCGGAAGGAATGGTTTTATCTAATTATCAGTTCTTAAAATATTTTTCTGATGCTAAAAAACGAAAAAATTCTTTGAAGAAGGTTTCGGTATTTTCTGATAAGGTATCTTCAAAAGAGGTTTCTGAATTAGCCAATCTTTGTATTTCGGTATGTTACTCAAGAGATTTAGTGAATGAACCTTTATCTTATTTAACTGCCGAACAAATGAGTTCTGAAGTACAGAAGTTAGCTAAGGAATCGGGTTTTAGTGTTAAAGTACTTCGTAAAAAACAAATAGAGGCGCTTAAAATGGGTGGTCTTTTAGCTGTAAATAAAGGTAGTGTTGATCCTCCTACATTTAATATTATGGAGTGGAAACCAAAAAATGCAAAAAATAAAAAGCCTTATGTTTTAGTGGGTAAAGGTGTTGTTTACGATACAGGAGGAATGAGTTTAAAGCCAACGAGAGGTTCTATGGATGAAATGAAATGTGATATGGGAGGTGCAGCTACTGTTATTGGTACAATGTATTCATTGGCTAAAAACAAGGCGGATGTTCATGTTATCGCATTAGTTCCGGCTACAGATAATCGCCCTGGAGGAAATGCTTATGTGCCTGGTGACGTTATTAAAATGTACAGTGGCAAAACTATAGAGGTTTTAAATACAGATGCTGAAGGAAGAATGATTTTAGCCGATGCATTGGCTTACGCTCAACATTACAAACCAAAATTAGTGCTTGATTTTGCTACTTTAACGGGTTCTGCGCAAGCAGCGATAGGTAATTTTGCCTCAGTAACAATGGGAAATGCTTCAGATACTACTTTTAAAAGCTTAGAAAAGGCAGGGGAAGATACATTTGAACGTATAGTTCGTTTCCCGTTTTGGAGTGAGTACGGTGGAATGATTAAATCTTCTATTGCTGATGCAAAAAATGTGGGTGGCGCTTTTGCTGGTGCAATTACTGCAGGTAAATTTTTAGAGATTTTTACTAAGGATAAAAAAGGAAAAGCTGCTTACCCATGGATACATGTTGATATTGCTGGTCCTGCTTTTTTAAGCTCTAAAGATTCTTATAGAAGTAAAGAAGGAACAGGCTATGGGGTTAGACTAATGTATGATTTTTTGACTAAACAAAAATAATAGATGAGCGATAAAGTTCGTGTAGGAATTTCTGTGGGTGATTTAAATGGTATAGGAATTGAAATAATTCTCAAAACATTTAGAGATGCACGTATATATGACATGTGTACACCTATTTTATATTGTGCTCCGAAGGCTGTAAATTATAATAAGAAAGTACTTGAAATTGATGATATTAAGCTAAACATTGTTAAAGATGTAACTAAGCTAAGGCCTTCTTGTGTAAATGTTTTCCCTGCTTGGGAGGATGATGTGAGAGTAAATTTTGGAAATCCAGATTCAACTTTAGGTAAATATGCGTTTTTATCACTAAAAAGTGCTGTGGAGGATTTAGCCTCGCGTAATTTAGATGTTTTAGTCACCGCACCAATTAACAAACACACAATTCAGTCAGAAGAATTTAACTTTCCTGGTCATACCGAATTTTTAGCGAACTATGCTAATGAAGATAATTATTTGATGACTATGGTTAGTGATGTGCTTAAGGTAGCAACAATAACTAGTCATATACCTTTGAAGGATGTTGAAAAGTCTTTAACTGAGGAGTTAATTATAAATAAGCTAAACACTTTTGTGGCTTCTTTAAAAACTGATTTTGGTATTCGGTTACCTAAAATTGCTTTTTTAGGTTTAAACCCTCATTCAGGTGACAATGGTACATTGGGTGACTATGAAGAGAAAATACTTAAACCAATAATAAAGCGCTTAGCCGATAAAGACGGATTTAAGGTTTTTGGGCCATTTGGTGCGGATGGCTTTTTTGGATCGAGAGAGTATTTAAAGTTTGACGGTGTAATTTCTATGTATCACGATCAAGGGTTGATTCCTTTTAAAACCATAAGTTTTGAGGAAGGCGTTAATTTTACAGCTGGCTTATCTATTGTAAGAACTTCGCCTGATCATGGAGTGGGGTATGATATTGCTGGAAAGGGTTTAGCTAACGAACAATCGTTTAGAAGTGCGGTTTACACAGCTTGCGATATTTTTAATACAAGAAAAAGAGAGAAAGAATTTGCTAGTAATCCTTTGAAAATAAAACCTCAAAAAGCATTTTCTAAAAAGCGATCTTAGAAGATTGACATTAAATTATATAACTTTGAATTTAATACTTATTAATATGCTAAATATTCAATTACTGTGGATGCCCGGACCAACCGAAATGATTTTCATTTTATTGGCTATTTTATTATTATTTGGAGGGAAAAAAATTCCTGAGTTGATGAAAGGTATGGGCAAGGGTATAAAAGAGTTTAAAGATGCATCTAAACCAGAAGAAGATTCTAAGAAATAACCAATTTTGTAAATTAGAGAAAAAAAAAGCCCTTAACGACAGTTAAGGGCTTTTTTTTTGTTTATTTTCAAGTAATTACGCTTGAGGTATTCTTAAAATTTGACCAGGATAAATTTTATCAGGGTGCTCTAACATTGGTTTGTTAGCTTCAAATATTTGTGGATACTTCATAGCATCACCATAAACCTCTTTCGCAATTTTAGATAATGTATCACCACTTTTAACCTCATGAAAAACAGACTCTGGTTCAGGGTTTGTAACATTAATATTGTCTTGTACAGAACCTACTCCTTCAACATTTCCAAGCGCTAGAATGATTTTCTCTCTATCTGCGTTTGTAGATGTAGAACCGTTAATAATAACTTGCTCAGCCAAATCAATGTCTAGTCCGTTAACAGGAATGCCTAATCTGTTAACTTCTGCTTTTAGCGCATCAATTTTTGAAAGAACAACTGGCTGCTCTTCTTCTTTCTTTTTACCGAAAATCTTTTGTCCGGCATTTTTAATAAATGAAAATAATCCCATAGTTTAAATGTTTATAATTTGTACACGAAAATATAAATATCATTAGATTGATGGTCATATTATTATGAATTAAAGTTTTTTATTTAGTTCATGGCTGGTAAAACACGTTGGTTTAACATTGGCTTAATGTTAAGTTAACATTGCAAAACTACATTTGCAGTCTATTATTAAGGCAGTTTACACTATTTAAGTAATCATTTGTCACTCTCGTAACCGAGCTATAAATATTGAATTAAGAAATATAAGATTATGCAGTTCGGACTTTTAGATGTTTTACAAATTTTAGGATCACTTTGTTTTTTCATGTATGGCATGAAGTTAATGAGTGATGGTATTCAAAGAGCTGCCGGCTCACAGATGCGTAATATTTTGCGCTCAATGACAAAAAATAGGTTTTTAGGTATTTTTACAGGTATACTAATTACTTCCTTGGTACAATCATCCTCTGCAACAACCGTAATGACAGTAAGTTTTGTTAATGCTGGTTTATTGACATTATTTGAATCTGCAGGAGTTTTAATGGGCGCGAATATTGGTACAACTATTACAGGTTGGATTGTTTCTTTGTTGGGATTCAAAATTAAGCTAAGTGCATATTCAATTCCTTTATTTGCTATTGCAATACCAATCTTATTGAGTAATAGAGGTAGAATTAAGTACTGGGGAGAGTTTTTATTGGGTTTTGCAATTCTATTTATGGGCCTAGATTTTTTGAAAGAATCTCTTCCTGATCTTAAAAATAATACAGGAGCATTAAATTGGTTAACTGATTTTTCCAATTATGGTTTTGTTTCAAGAGTTGTATTTGTTTTAGTAGGTACTGTTATTACAATTGTAGTGCAATCTTCGAGTGCTGCAATGGCAATTACATTAACTATGGTAGCTCAAGGTTGGTTGCCACTAGAGATTGCTGCTGCAATGGTTTTAGGAGAAAATATCGGAACTACAATTACAGCTGAGTTAGCTGCCTTAGTAGGCAATGTTTCTGCAAAGCGAGCAGCTCGAATACATAGTTTGTTCAATATTTTTGGAGTAGTGTGGATGGTTGTTTTGTTGCCTTTTGTATTACCACTTGTTAAAGATGCTGTGTTTTTTATATTTAAATCAAATGATAATGCTTTGCGTTTAGCGGCTTTTCATACAGTATTTAATGTGGCGAACGTTATACTGCTATTTGGGTTTGTACCATACCTTGCCAATGTTGCTGTTTGGTCTGTAAGAGCTAAACCTGGTGATGAAGATGATGAGGTTCGCCTAAAGTTTCTTGGGGCCAGTGTCCGTACAGCGGAATTATCTACTGTAGAGCTCCAAAATGAGGCTGCTCATTTTGGAGGGATTATCGCCAGAATGTCCGGATTTACTAGAGAATTGGTTAATACTACTGAGAGTAAAACATTGAAACGATTACATAAAAAAATTAGTAAATATGAAGAGATAAGTGACCGTATGGAGGTTGAAATTACTGAGTACATAACTAATTTGGCAGGACAAGAGTTAACTCAGAAAACAAGTATGCGATTACGGTCAGTAATTAATATTTGTAATGATTTAGAACGTATTGCAGATATATATTTTCAGATATCTAAGTCTATAGAGCTAAAAAACGAAGAAAGAGCTTATTTTACACCAACTCAACGTGAAAACATTAATAAAATGTGTGATAAAATTGATCATGCTTTTGAAATAATGGTTGAGAATCTTAATACACCTAGCTACGATGATGTAACTAAAGATGCAGCATTAGCAGCTGAAAAAGAGATTGATTTGTTTAGAAATGAACTTAGGAAGCAGCATTTAACTGGTATAGGAGATCCTGGATACAAAGTACGATCTGCCATGATTTACAGTAATGTTTTTCAATCCTTGGAAAAAGTAGGTGATCATATTATTAATGTTTCTGAGTCTGTTGTAGGGGAAATTTAAGTGTTGATAATTTGAGTTTATTTAATCTGGGTAAATAGAAAAAATCGTATTTCTAGTCATCTTAAAGTAAGGTAATTATTTCTGAGGATAGTTCTTCGCTTTACTCTTAATTGAAATGATGAATAAAATTGTTTAAGAAAAATTTAGAGCTATGTTTAGCAGAACAAAATACTCCCGGTCTTAAGCTTATTTTTTTGCTTTATAAAGCTACTACATCAAATTGATAGCTTCTTATTAAGTGCCAATTCAGCTATTAAAAAAGCTTTCAAGCTAATCATATACTTATTCAACAATGGTAATGTCACCTTTTTGCATGGTATTGCTTTGTACTCCTTTAATAATGTAAGTATAAACTCCTACGGGGGGTTTTTGATTATTAACGTTTTTTCCTTCCCAAGTAAAACCTAACTCAGTATTTATATTTTTACTTAAAACAAGTTGACCTGTTTTACTGTGAAATATTTGCAACGAAAGTAGTTTATCATTTTTAAAATTCTCAACAGGCAATTCCCAGAATAAGCTTTTATTGGGTGAAATGATGAAGTTGCATAAAAATTCATCAATATAAATATTAATTGTGTTACTAACGCATTCAAATTTATCCTTAAAAAGCACGTTATATGAACCTGCGCTCAAATAACTAAATATAGGGTTGTTACTATACGTTTCTCCATTATCAATAGAGAACGCGTTGGCAGTATTAGAGTACACTGTTATACTTCCTGAAGTGTATTCGTTACAAGAGTTTAGAATTTTTACATCTGTTTCTAATAACGTTAGTTTACACTTATTTAAAATTGCTGAATTTGTTTTTTCTTCTTTATTGATGTCAGTTTTTAGCTCGTTTTTTATACTTGTTATTTTATTTTGAGCTAGACCTACTGGTTCAATTTTTTCAATAGTTTCGGTGAGTCTTTCAATTTCTTTAGACTTCAAATGAATGGTATCAAGCTTTGTACTACTATTTTTAACCTTTGATTTAGTAGGCGTTTTTTGATCCTTTTTTTGTAGACTAATATCACTTTTTTGTTTAATTGTAAGTGTTTTCTTGCTCAATTTTTTCTTGTCAATATTAAGGGCAGTTGGTTTTGTATTTTTTATTAAGAATAAAATTACAAGGCATGCAATTATTGTGGTAATTACAGCAATCCATTTTTTGATATTATTCTTTTTACTTTCTTTTAAACGTATGTTTTTTAATTTCTCTTTTATGCTAAGCTCCTCGTTAACAACAATTGCTTTATTAACTAAGCGTGTTAGTTCAACTTCTTTTTGCAGTTCAATATCAGTTTCTAGTTGATTTTCAAACTGTAACTTTTCTTCATAATCTAATCGATTATTAAGGTAGTCTTCAATAAGTTGATATGTGTTGTTTTTATTCAATTTTTAGAATATTTTTTGTAATTCTGGATTATCTTTTAAAAGCTTTATTAACCTTTGTTTACACTTGTAGTTTTTTGTTTTAGCAGTATTGGCATTATTAAGTCCCATCCTAACACTTATATCTTCCATTGTCATTTTATAAAAAACGCTGTAAGTTAGAAGTTCTTTACATCTTTCTCCTAAATGATCAAAAAGCTCAATTATTCTTTGTTGTTTTTCATCATTATTATCATTGTTATTATGGTATTCTTCATTTTTTAAATGAATTGGTAACTCATTTGATGTTTTATTTAAATTTTTTACCCTGTTAATCCACATGTTTTTGCATGATTGAAAAATATAGCCAGCTATATTGATATTCGTGTCAGTTTTAAATTTACTGTCAATTATTTTTGAGTAGAGTCTGACAATAGCGTCTTGAAAAATGTCATGTGCTTCATCAATATTTCCGTTGTTTTTAACTATCCAACGGTTTATTTTGGGTTGAACGTTTTTATATAAGAAGGGTAAAACGCTGTCAGCTTTACCCTTCTTAATAGAATCAATTATTTCGTTATCTGTTAGTTTTTTTTTAAACAAAAGATATATTATCTAATCAAAGTTACATATGTTGCGGATTGTTCAGCCGGACATACAATTATATACTGCCCAATAGGTAATTCGCTTCCAACCGCATCCAAACCAATCCATTGGTAATTAGGAGTGTTAGGGGTTGTAAATAGGATATTACCAAAGCGATCAAGTATTTGAGCTTGAGAACATTCAACTTCGTAGAAATCATTTTGTCCATCATTATTAGGTGTCAAAATAGTTGAATTGATAGAAAGCATAGAGTCTGGCGTATTTTGAATAGGTACAAATATGTTCTGACAGTTGATTTCGAAACAATAACCCGAGGAATCTGAAACTGACAGGCAAACTGAGTGTGAACCTGATTGTCCAAAATCATAGGTTGGATTCATTTCTGAAGAGAATGCTGTACTATCACCAAATATCCATTGATATAAAGCTGTGTTAGAGTTATAATCAGTAGTAAAGCTTATTTCATTACTATTCATTTGTTGAGCACTGAAATCAGCATTAATTCCGTCACAAGGATCTGTGGTGATTGTTGTATCTGTCCCTATAGTAGTATCATTAGGATTTTGAGAGTATACGGTTATACTTTGACAGTTGTTATCATTACATCCTATTGCGGGATCTGAGATTACTAAACACACTGTGTATGTACCTGGCTGATCAAAGTTATATGTTGGGTTTGAATTTGAAGAAAATGCTAGGCTATCTCCAAATTCCCAGTAGTAATTGGCTGAGTTTGAACTGTAGTTTGGAGTAAAGTTCGCACCATTATTAGCAGTAAGTTGTGCACTGAAATCAGCATTAATTCCGTCACAAGGATCTGTGGTGATTGTTGTATCTGTCCCTATAGTAGTATCATTAGGATTTTGAGAGTATACGGTTATACTTTGACAGTTGTTATCATTACATCCTATTGCGGGATCTGAGATTACTAAACATACAGTGTATGTACCTGGCTGATCAAAATTATATGTTGGATTTGAATTTGAAGAAAATGCTAGACTATCTCCGAACTCCCAATAGTAATTAGCAGTGTTTGAGCTGTAGTTTGGAGTAAAGTTCGCACCATTATTAGCTGTAAGTTGTGCACTGAAATTAGCATTAATTCCGTCACAAGGATCTGTGGTGATTGTTGTATCTGTTCCTATAATAGTATCATTAGGATTTTGCGTGTACACGATTATGTTTTCGCAGTTGTTTTCATCGCATCCCGTTGTAGGATCTGAGATTACTAAACACACGGTGTATGTACCAGGCTGATCAAAGTTATATGTTGGGTTTGAATTTGAAGAAAACGCTAGGCTATCTCCGAACTCCCAATAGTAATTAACAGTGTTTGAGCTGTAGTTTGGAGTAAAGTTCGCACCACTATTAGCTGTAAGTTGTGTGCTGAAATCTGCATTAATTCCATTACAAGGATCTGTGATAGTTGTATCTGTTCCTATAGTAGTATCATTAGGATTTTGCGTGTACACAGTTATGCTTTGACAGTTGTTATCATTACATCCTAATGAAGGATCTGAGATTATTAAACACACGGTGTATGTACCTGGCTGATCAAAATTATATGTTGGGTTAGAATTTGAAGAAAATGCAATACTATCTCCGAATTCCCAATAGTAATTAGCAGTGTTTGAGCTGTAGTTTGGAGTAAAGTTCGCACCATTATTAGCAGTAAGTTGTGTGCTGAAATCAGCATTAATTCCATTACAAGGATCCGTAATAGTTGTATCGTTTGGGTTAGAAAAGGCAGAATCAATACAAACTTCTGTAATTATTAATTGACATGCTTCAAACGTAATATTTGAAATTTCTCCTGTAAAGGTAAATGAGTTGATATTAGGGTCGAAGTCGACAACTACATTGGCTTGAGTAACTGGAAAGTTTACATTGTTTACAAATTGATCAGTATAAAAACCAGTAGTTGGAAAGAATTCTTGACCGTTAATTCCAATGTCGCTGATTGAGTTTGGATTTTGTGTACTGACAATAACAGTTTGGTTATACTGATATGTGAAATTTAAAGATAAATTACCACAGAACTCGATATCGCCATTTGATAATACTTGACCGTTTCCGTTTAGTGTATCGCCAGGAAAAAGTATCAAGTTAACCGAATTGTTTAATATACTTGGTAATAAACTTGTGTCACTATAAGTAGCCGGTGATAGGTTTAGCGGATCACAATTTGCTGTTTGTGCATTTGCAAAGCTAGTAAATAGCATTGCAAAAAGCGTGAGTAGAGATTTTGTTTTAGTCATAATTTTAAGTTTTATACCAGTATTACAATCCATTTCTATGAAAGTAACCCCTTTATTGAATTTTATTTATTAAACTTATTTGCAAAGTTGTATCCTAGTGCTAATTCTATTGTATTAGTGTTTTTCGCAAACGATTTATTATTAGGTGCAAAGTAGGCTAACTCAACATTTATTGAGGCAGTACCTTTCGTTTTAAGCTTGTTTATGCTTAAAGAAAAATAGTTGCCAGTGATATGATTGTAGGTTATTCCTGCTCCTAAAATTTTATAATTTATTGAAGCTGAAATGGAAACAAAATTTTTAAATTCATTTTCGCTATTCTTTATCAAATAGATATTACCTCTTGAAATTATGTATAAACTATCCAGCAAATTAAACCTTTGAGAAGCATACACATTAAAATGTCGCTTCAATAATATTGTTTGATTAACGGGTTGAACAGTGGAATTTGGAAATTGATTGACTGAAATACCAATGGTAGATAATTTTGTGTACATACCTAAACCAACATTCCCATCAATAGCTGGTTCTCCAATGCTGCCTGTAATATTGTTAGACTTTATGCTAAAAATATAACCTCCGAAAGTAACTTGAGAAGCTAAAGTAAGTTTTTGATTTATTTTTTGATGTCTGATATATTTAAGGTAAAATCTATTTCGCTTTATGAAATCACCCTCTTTGTCATCATACAAAATTACTCCAAAAGTATTGTTGCCACCTTTTTTTAAGTTAGAATTTATTTCAAAGTCAAGCCAAGTAGTGCTTATGTTTTTAAATATTCCAACATTTCTTCTAGTAGCTAATTTAAGGTAATTGTTTGAAGGTTTATTGGGAATTCCTATAATGGGGTCATGATAAAACAAGCCTATATAAACTGGTGCTTCTATGACATCATTTTGTGATACTAAACCAGTTAAGTTTAGTAAACCTATAAACAGTAACAATGCTAGTTTTTTCGTCATAAGTATCTATTGTTTAACAATAGATACAAGTCTATTTTAGAAAAGTAACCCATTTTTCTGCTCACTAAAATTAGTCTGGGTTTATAGTTGCCATGTAAGCCGTTTTAACTAGCTGGTATAACTTACCAGTCATAGATCCGCCAACGTCTAAGAAACTTCCCATTGTGTGGCTAATTGGAATGTGTCGAACACTACATAGTACTCTTAGTTTTGTTTTGCTGATTATTTCAATATAAGAAACCCCTGAGTCTTCTTTGTCACTAGCACTTGATTTTAACAACTTTGTTAATGCTAGTTCAAAAATTTCTTGACTATTCTTGTACAGGCTTTCATCTTTAATTTTACTCTGATTAATATTTATTTTAATCTCTTTTAGTAAATCATTAAACAGAACTACTGGATCAATATTGTTGCTAATTTTAATAGAATATTGTTTTTGGTCGGTTAATTCAATCCAAATTTCATCATGTCTGGTACCAGGATTTACAAATGATTTTGGACTTTTGCCAAAGTTGTATATATCAGTTTGCTCATCGTTTACTGCAACAAGCACTTCATATTGCCTAAAATTTTCTTTAGTAAAAAGCTTTAAATTACTATGATCTATTACTACGTATAATTTAAAGTTGTTGCTGCTTAAATATTTAAACCACTGGTTAATATCATATTTTTTAAGGATTATTTGATTGTAAAAAAACAAATCACAATCTGGGTTTAAGCTACAATCAATTTTTGCGGTAGGATTTAATAAATAATATGAATATGCGTTAACTATTTTGTATAAATGCATAAGAATTAAGAATTAAGAATTAAGAATTAAGAATATAATTATTTACTGCTGTGAGGTATTAGTTTTTAGCCCTGGGTGAAGTGACAGCTTTGAACTTTGTATGAATTTATTATTTTGGTTTTAAAAGCGATTTTATGAGCTCTTTACAACCATTAATAATAACGAATTACAACGTACAAACTATAACGTAAAACAGGAAGTAGCTACTAGTTTTTAACAATGTTTAATTCGTTAATAATGTGCTTGCAGCCAGCGTAATTATCTATCATATAAAGTATGTAGCGAATGTCTACAGCTATGTTTCGGCATATTTCAGGATTGAAATAAAAATCACTCATCGTGCTTTCCCAACTTCTATCAAAGTTGATACCTATTAAATCACCATTGTTGTTTAGAACCGGACTTCCAGAATTACCACCAGTGGTATGATTTGTTGCAATAAAATCTACATTCAAATCACTAGTTCCGTAGGGCGCGAAATTACCTGCTCGCAGTGAATCGACTAGGGGTTGCACAATGAAATACTCATCGTTAGTTGCCGCTTCTTTATCGTGCTTAGCCAACATAGATTTAACGGTTGTAAAATAATTCATTTTTTCGTTGTCGTAGTTGGTGTAGCTTTTTACCTCACCACTAGCAATTCTTAATGTGCTGTTTGCATCTGGGTAGTATAATTTTTCTGGTACA
>JAHDEG010000017.1 GCA_020628935.1 Flavobacteriales bacterium | reverse complement strand
TTGCCAGTTCTTCTTCCTCCTGCTTCTTTTTTGCTAACTCCTCTTCTTGACGCTTCTTTTCGGCTTCAGCTTGGGCTTTTTCTTCTTCTTTTGCCTGTTTTGCCAGTTCTTCTTCCTCCTGCTTCTTCTTAGCTAATTCTTCCTCTTGACGCTTCTTTTCTAAAGCTTCTTCGGCTTTACGCTTCTCTTCTTCTTCTTTTGCCTTTTTTGCTAATTCTTCTTCCTCTTGCTTCTTCTTAGCTAATTCTTCCTCTTGACGCTTCTTTTCTAAAGCTTCTTCGGCTTTACGCTTCTCTTCTTCTTCTTTTGCCTTTTTTGCTAATTCTTCTTCCTCTTGCTTCTTCTTAGCTAATTCTTCCTCTTGACGTTTCTTTTCTAAAGCTTCTTCGGCTTTACGCTTCTCTTCTTCTTCTTTGGCTTTTAGTTTAGCCTCTTCTTCTAAGCGCTTACGTTCATCCGCTTCAGCTTGTGCAGCCGCAGCAGCTTGTGCAGCCTCAGCCTCTCGCTGTTGATTTAATTCTTCCTCCCGTTTTTTCATCTCCTCCCTTGCATTTGCTTCTGCTTCTTTAAAAGCTGCTTGTACGGATTTAGTGTAATCTGTATCATAATCAATATCATCCAAGTCACTATCATAACGTAGTTTAGCAATTGGTTGATTAAAGATTACGGTATTTACTCCCTCCATCTGCTCAAATAAACTAATCTCAAACTCAAAAGGGGCAAATCCAATTTCAGCTCTATCTGAAGGAGCCTCAGTGTTTACATTAACAGTCTTACTTACATAACCTTTCTGCGAAAAAACGATACTATACTGATAGCCAACTTCTAATTCAAATTCAAACTTAGACTCACCAGAAATAGTTTCTACAACCGTACCGTTTTTCTTTAATTTAATTGTACCTCCATTGTTTACTTTACCATTTTCAACATCAAAACCACCATAGACAACTAGGGGAGCGAAATCTTGAGATACAAGGGTATTTATTGTAAGAATACCTACAAAAATGAATAAAAAGAATATTTTGGAATAGTGTTTGATGTTACTAGATTAAATATTTATGTTTCACAATGGAGCTTCTTTAACGCAAAAGAGATCTATTAGTTTCAAATAATTTAGAAGTGAAACTAAAGAATTTTTATACAAGTATTTATATATTAGTTAACAACTTAATTTACAGCTTATGTTTTATAGCACAATTAAATATCTATCGATCACTTTCGCTTTTATTATTTCAACGAATGTTATCGCCCAGAAAGGTACTATTTTAGATAAAAAAAACGCCAATTTACTTAAAGAAAAAATAGAAACCTTAAATGGAGAATTAGGAGGTAAATGCGTTTTAGAATTTGAAAAGAAAAGATTGCTTATAAAGTTTATGGAGGGGGGAGAACCTTATAGAATTGATTACGTTTACTTAGAAACTTTAGATGCTACAAGTCCATATTTTTCTGAGGAGGAAAATGCAGTAATTGTAAAATGTAAAAAAAGCGAAGATTTAACGGGCAAACTCAGAAAATTTAGCGCTGGATGTATAGAAAGACACATAATTAAGAACAATATAATTAGAGCTTATTACAGAATAAATTTTGATGTGACAGGTGATAAAGAAAAGTTTATAAAAACTTTTAAGGAACTAATTTTTGGATCAGAAAATCAGGTTACACCTCAATAAAAATTTAAAACATGAAGTACTTGTTAAACATAATCTTGTTTTTTTTCACTATTAGTTTTTGTATAGCACAAGAACCTGATGAAATCATAAAAAAAGGTAAACAACTAATTTCTGAAGGAAATTACAACGAAGCTGTTAAAGTTTTTGATGTTCTTTTAAAAAGTGACCCTGAAAATTACAATGCTTTGTACCAAAGGGGATTCGCTCAAAGTTTAGATCAAGATTATGAAAAAGCAGCACAAGATTTTAAAAAAGTTATTGAAATAAAGCCTAACCATCAATGGGCTTATAGGAACTTAGGTATGGCTTACTCCAAAATGGAGAAGTATGACTTAGCTATAGAACAGTTTAACAAAGTTTTATCTATTGATAAAGAAAACACAGATGCTATTATAAACAGAGGTTTTGCAGAAAAAGCGAAAGGAGATAAGAAAAAAGCTTGTGAAGATTTTTATCTTGCAAAAAAGATGGGAAGTGAAGAAGCTAAAATAATATTAAAAAACAATTACTGTAAAAAATAAATGTTATGAGAAAAATTAAATATTTGGGATCGATAGTAGCCATGCTAACAATCTTTTTTTTAGTTAGCTCAAGTGTTGCTAATAGAACTAAAAAAATTCAGCCAGATGGAGAAGAAGATTTAAACACCTGTCTCGTTAAAGCTAAAGCTGAATGGGGGCAAAATTGCTTGAACTGTGGAACTCTGCAGGGGTATCATGTTTCTTACGATGAAACGTACAAGGTATTTTTAACCAATACCTGCGATCAACACATTGATGTAAAAGTTTGCGTTCAAGAAGAAGATCACACATGGAAATGCTATCATTTTGAAGATATGACCCCTTCAGATACGCTTTCAGCATGGGCATGTCATGGTACTGGAAAGTATCTCAAATGGATTAAAAAAGCGGGAGATCATGAACTTGTGTTCCCTACTAACGAAGAGGTTGAAGCTCAATATACCGAATAAATAATTAAAGGTGATAAAAATTTATAAAGTACTCACTCTTTTCTTAGTATTTTCATTTTGTAACTACTTTGGCTGTAACGGTCTTTATTGTCAAAAAAAAACAGATAATTATAATAGTTCAAAAAATGAAAGCTATATTACTCATTATTCCGTTTTTGACTTTAAGAATTACAAGAAAAATCAATCCCCCGTTTTTTACTTAAATGAGATCAGTGAACTGAAAAACTACGAGCTAAAACTAGAACATAAAACAACAAGCTCTTATAGTAATCACTTTCTTTATGCGATACTTTTAAACGACAAAGAAATTTTAAATTGCAAAGCGAAAGTTAATGTAAATAAAAAAACGGGTGAAATTAATTCCCTATTTTTTGACATCCCTACTAACCACATAATAGCAAGCAATAGCAACAACCATAGCTATTTACTTCCTACCAAACTAGGGTTAGTTAGCGTTAAAGTTGATACCATGAGAAATGGTGCTGAAAATAAATTAATTGGCTACGATTCGAACAATGAACTAGTTTATACTAAAGATTTAAACACGTACTATTCCGACTCAATAATTTCTGCAAGCATATTTCTACCCGACCCACTAACCTCAGCTAATTCGAACTATGAAGCTCCTTATTTAGACAATCAAGATAATGATTCATATGCTTTAAACAATGAAATTGTTTCTACCAACATACCGGTTGCATTTGAAAATAGCGTGTTTTTTTTAGAAAATGATTATTTAAAAATTGAAGAGTTTTCTAATCCTATTATAGCTCCAGTTACAAGCACAACACCATTTTTTGAGTTCACCAGAAGTCAGTCGGGTTTTGAAGACATAAACACCTATTATCATATTACCGTTTATCAAGAATACCTACAAAGTATTGGATTAAACGTTACCGGGGATAAACTTTTTGTTGATACGCACGGGAGCAATGGTCAAGATAATTCGTTTTTCACTTTTTCCAACAATAGACCTGAACTAACTTTCGGGGAGGGAGGAGTTGACGATGCTGAAGATGCAGACGTTATTGTACATGAATACGCTCATGCTTTATCACATTATATGGCTCCAGGAACAAATACTGGATCAGAAAGAAGAGGTTTAGATGAGGCTTTTGGAGACTATATAGCGTTTTCTTATTCAAAATCTATTAGTGATTTTAGAGCTGAAGATATTTTCACATGGGATGGGCACAATGAATTTTGGAGCGGTAGAAGCATTGTAAATAATTTAGTATACCCTGATGATAAAAATGGTAATATTTATCATGATGGTTCCATGTTTTCATCAGCACTCGCGTTAATACATAATGATATTGGAAGAGAGAATTTAGATAAAATTTTATTTGAATCCGCTTACAGTTGGAGTTCAAATATGACGTTAGAAGACGCAGCTAAATTATTAGTTGAAGCAGATGAAGATTTAAACAACAGTGAGTATCGAGTAGAAATTTGTAATGTGCTAAATTTAAAAGGATTATACGCCTGCCCAACAGCTGTACAAATTGATAGTATAAATAAAATAAAAAATCAATTATTTATAAGAAACACAGAAGACTTTGCCCTAGGTGGAAGTTTACAAGTAACCTATCATGGAATTGAGAACATCTCTATTAAACTATATGACATTACGGGTAAATTAATAAGAGAAGAGTTTTCTTTAGACCAAGAGCCAACCGTCATTAATATATCAGCCGAACAACTGCTGAGTGGTGTTTATATACTAGATATTAACATAAACAACCAGTCTTTTGAGGCAAAAAAAATATTTAAATATTAAGTAAATCTTTAATCTCTGACGGAATGTTAATTGGTCGTTTTTTTACAGGATCAATTCCTACCAAAACAACTCTAGCTTTCGTTTTTACCTTATCATCAACGTATACTTCATGCTCAAAAGCTATTCTTGAGTCTGAAAGTAATTCAATAGTAGATCTTATTTCAAGGTTATCGTCATAAAATACCGGAGCAATATATTTTACATTATACTCGTACACTGGCAACATAAGCCCGTTTTCTTCTACCTTTTTGTACGATAAACCTACTGATCTTAATGCCTCTACCCTAGCTACTTCAAAATACTCGGCATATTTACCATAGTAAACATAGCCCATTTGATCGGTATCGGCATATCTTACTCTAATATTAAAACTATATGTTGTTTTTGAATAACTCATATACTTAACATTTTTCAATAATAGATGCATAACCCTGACCTACCCCAACACACATGGTAACTAACGCATAACGTTTATTTGTTTCTTGTAATTGTATTGCAGCAGTTTGCAGTAAACGTGCTCCCGTCATGCCAAGTGGATGACCAATAGCTATTGCACCTCCGTTAGGATTAATTCTAGGGTCATCATCTGCTAAACCCCATGCTCTAATACAAGCTAAACTTTGCGCAGCAAATGCTTCATTAAGCTCAATTATATCAATATCTTTCATAGTTAAGCCAGCACGTTTTAAAGCTTTTTCTGTAGCCTTTACAGGACCAATACCCATAATTCTTGGCTCTACACCTGCAACAGCAGATGAAACAATACGAGCCATTGGTTTTAAACTATGATCTTTCAATCCTTGTTCAGATGCTACTAATATTGCCGATGATCCATCATTTAAACCTGAAGAATTACCTGCTGTTACACTTCCTCCCTCCTTTTTAAAAGCAGGTCTTAACTTGCTTAACACCTCTAAACTAGAATTTGGTTTAATAAACTCATCGTTTGAAAACTCAATAGGATCTTTTTTTCTTTGAGGGATGGATACAGAAATAATTTCTTTTGCTAACCTACCCGACTGCTGTGCTTTAGTAGCTTTCATTTGCGAATTATAAGCAAACATATCTTGATCCTCCCTACTAATATTATATAGTTCAACTAAATTTTCTGCCGTTTGGCCCATTCCATCCGTACCATATAATTCTTTCATTTTAGGATTAATAAACCTCCATCCGAAGCTAGAATCATGCATTTGAGCATCTCTACCAAAAGGCTTAGATACTTTTGATATAACCCAAGGGCCACGAGTCATATGCTCAACTCCTCCCGAAACAAAAACATCACCATCACCATTATTAATTGCTCTTGCAGCATGAATAGTAGATGCCAAGCCCGAAGAGCACAATCTATTAATTGTTTCTCCTGGCACTGAAAAAGGCAAACCTGCTAATAAAGAAGCCATTCGTGCTACATTACGATTATCCTCCCCTGCCTGATTTGCACATCCTAACAAAACATCTTCAATTGCTGAAGGATCTAAATTGGCATTACGACTCATTAATTCTTTAATGGTTATTGCCGCCAAATCATCGGTTCTAACGGGTGAAAGTGTTCCTCCAAAATTACCTATTGGTGTTCTTATTGCATCAACAATATAAGCTTGCTTTGACATAATGATTTTGTTTATGCAAAGATAATTTAAAAACTTCCTACTCAAAACTTATAACTTAATGAGGGTTAAATATTACTTTGTGTATTTTAAACCACTACATTTGCGCAAATTTTAGTGCCTTATGGTTATGAATCGTATTTTCAAAAACTTTACGTTTAATCCTAAAAACGATATTTTATCGGGTTTAACAGTAGCATTGGCTTTAGTACCAGAAGCTGTTGCTTTTTCATTTGTTGCAGGCATTGACCCTTTAGTTGGATTATATGGTGCATTTATGATGGGATTAATTACTGCATTATTTGGCGGAAGACCTGGTATGATTTCTGGAGCTACCGGTGCAATGGCTGTAGTAATGGTACATATGATTCAGCAAGGAAACCAAGTAGGACTAGAATTAGCAAACCCGGTTGAAAATTTAGGCTTACAATGGTTATTTATTACGTTACTGTTTGTTGGCGCTATTCAAATAGCTGCAGGTATTTTTAAACTAGGAAAATTCGTACGATTAATACCACACCCAGTAATGATGGGTTTTGTAAATGGTTTGGCCATTGTAATTTTCTTATCACAATTAGGTCTTTTTAAGGAAAACGTTGATGGTACAATGCAATGGTTACAAGGCATACAAATGTACACTATGCTTGGATTAGTTGGTTTAACTATGGCTATAATGTACTTTTTACCTAAGCTCACTAATAAAATACCAGGCGCACTTACTGCCATTATTATTGTTGCTGCTATAACTATTTTTGGAGGGCTAGATGTACCCACCGTTGGTTCTTTTATTAGAGATGGTGGAGGAACGGGTTTAGAAGGATCTTTGCCTAGCTTTCAATTTCAAATTTTTGGCTTATTTGAAAGTATTTCTGGCCATTGGAGCTTAATTATTTCTACTGCGTTTTTATTAGCAGCAGTTGGTTTAATTGAATCGTTAATGACGTTAAACTTAGTTGATGAAATTACAGAAACAAGAGGTAGTGGAAACCGAGAGTGTATTGCTCAAGGAAGTGCAAATATTTTAAATGGCCTTTTTGGCGGTATGGGAGGATGTGCAATGATTGGACAATCAATTATTAATGTAAACTCTGGCGGTAGAGGAAGGCTTTCGGGCACAGTTGCTGCCGTAGCTTTACTTTGTTTTGTTTTATTTGGAGCTCCATTAATAGAACAAATTCCTATTGCCTCTTTAGTAGGAGTAATGTTTATGGTTGTTATTGGAACCTTTGCTTGGAGTAGTTTTAGAATTTTAAGAAAAATTCCTTTAGCTGATGCTTTTGTTTTAATTGCCGTTTCTGCTATTACTGTATGGCAAGATTTAGCAATTGCAGTAATTGCCGGTGTTATTATTTCTGCTTTAGTTTTTGCTTGGGAAAATGCAAAAAGAATTAGAGCTCGAAAAAGTATTAAAGCAGATGGCACAAAAGTTTATGAAATTTGGGGACCATTATTTTTTGGATCTATTCAAGATTTTAATGGCAAGTTTGACCCTAAAAACGACCCTGAAAGCATAGAAATTGATTTTATTGAATCAAAAGTAAGCGATCACTCGGGTATTGAAGCTATTAAAAACTTATCAGAAAAATACATTGAACTTGGTAAAAAGATTAAACTTACGCACCTAAGTCCTGAATGTAAAACAATACTACTTAAAGCAGACGCTAAGCTTGATAGTATTATTGAACGATCAATTAACGACCCAAGGTACCATGTTGTTACAGACTTGTTAGATCAGGAAGTTTAACTTACCAAGCTTTACCGGTTCTATAAACTGTACCCTTAAACAAGGCAACTACTTTTTCGCTTTGATTGGTTACTTGCACTTCATAAATACCAATTTTATTAGTGCAACTTTTCTCAATAGCTGTTGCTGTTAAAACATCTCCCTCTTTTACTGGAGCAGTGTGAGATATAGATGTTTCAATAGACACCGCTTGTATACCATGTGCATTACTAGCAAATGCCAATGCACTATCTGCCAAAGAATATGTTATTCCGCCATGAGCAATACCAAAACCATTGGTCATTTGCTCAGTAACTTGCATTTCTAAAATACACTTACCTGGCTCTTCAATAATTCGTTTAATGCCCAACCATTGGCTAAACGCATCGTTAGAATACATTTTCTCTACTATTTTGTTTTTATTGATTGGCATTATCTGTACTAATTTTATTGTTTCTCAAAGAAATAAATATAAAAGCAACTCCAAATAAAATATAAGGAATACTTAGCCACTGCCCCATACTTAACAAACCATCACTTACACCATGCGCTTGACGTTCTTTTATAAACTCAATTAAAAAACGTGCTATAAACGCTAAAGAGCAGGATATTCCAAAATAAAAACCGGTACCGGTTTTTATTTTCACTTTCAAATAAGCAGTAAATACAATTACAAAAATCAATAAATAAACCACTGCTTCGTACAACTGGGCTGGGTGCCTAGGTATAAAATCTATTTTCTCAAACACAAAAGCCCAAGGTACGGTAGTTTCAACACCTAAAATTTCTGAATTCACTAAATTAGCCAAACGAATAAAAACTCCACCTAAGGGTATTACAATACTTAATAAATCAACTGTTTTCAAAAGCTTTTGGCCTGTTTTTTTGATGTAAAAAAGCATTGCAACAGCTAAGCCTAACAAACCGCCATGACTAGCTAACCCTCTATAACCAATGAAAGTATAACTACCCAAGTAATTTTCTTTAATTGGTAATAAAATCTCTAAAGGGTGAGCCATATAATACTGCGGATCATAGAAAACACAGTGTACCAATCGTGCCCCAAGAAAAACTCCTAATAAGCCGTAAATCCAAAGTTTTTCTAAATGTTGCTCAGGTATCGATTCTCTTTTAAATATTCTTCCTAAAACCAAAAGAGCTATTCCTATCCCTCCAATAAAAAGGAAACCATAATATCTAAAAGGTAGTCCTTCAATAATTTGTGGGTCAAAATTCCAATGTATATAAGCAAGTAAATTCAAAATAACTGAGTTTGTATTGTTTTAGACTCTAAAGTTAATAGATTCTTTTTACGATCTATTCCTCCCGAATAGCCTGTTAAGCTGTTGTTTTTTCCTATTACCCTATGACAAGGCACTATAATTAAAACAGGATTTCTACCAATTGCTGTACCAACCGCTCGAACCTTTTTTAATGATCCTAATTGCTTGGCTACATTGCTATATGTTATTGTCTCTCCTCTTGTAATTTGAAGTAAACAATTCCACACACCTAGTTGAAAATCGGTTCCCCTTAAATCGAGCGGAACAGTAAAATCAGAAATTCCATCCTCAAAATAAGCTGTTAATTCGTTAACACACTTATTAAGTAATTTACTATTTGCTCTAATTTGAACCTCATCCTCACGAAAAACAATATGTGTTATTCCTTTATCTGAAGCTTCAATGCGTAATAACCCAAGCGGAGACTTATAATGACAATAATTATTCAAAATACTAACTATAGAATTTCTGACCCGATTGCAGCATGCGCTTAAGCAATGGAGAAGTTCTATATCGGTCTTCTAAATACTCATTATATAAATCTGATAGTTGCTTACACACAGTATCAATTCCTATTTCATCGGCCCATTTAAATAATCCTTTAGGATAATTTACGCCTTTAGTAACAGCTAAATCAATATGTTCTTTACTTGCTATATTCCAAAATAAGGTATCTGCCGCTTCATTAATGAGCATACATAAAATTCTATTTAGTATTTTTTTACCAAGCTCAGCATCTTCAGTAGCATTAGGTTTTTCTGATCCTTCAGCATAATTATAATACCCTCTACCCGATTTTCGACCTAACCACCCTGCTTCCGACAAACGTCTTTGTGTAAAAGCAGGTTTATATCTAGGGTCGCTATAAAACGCCTGAAACACACTTTCTGTCACCTTGTAATTAATATCATTACCAATAAAATCCATTAACTCAAATGGTCCCATTTTAAAACCACCTAGGTTTTTCATTGCCCAATCAATAGTAGCAAAATCGGCTATTCCTTCTTCATAAATGCGTAATGCTTCTCCATAAAAAGGTCTAGCTACTTTATTTACAATAAAGCCAGGAGTATCTTTAGCCAATACAATTGTTTTACCCCAACCTTTAATAATTTCTTGTACTAATGTTGTAACGGAATCACTAGTGCAAATAGCAGGAATAATTTCTACTAAAGGCATCAATGGTGCAGGATTAAAAAAGTGTATACCAATTACACGTTCTTGATGCTTGCATGCAGATGCAATTGAAGCAATAGATAATGAGGAAGTATTGCTTGCCAACACACAATTTGCATCAACTCGTTTTTCTAAATCAGCAAAAACTTGTTTTTTAATCTCTAAGTTTTCTATAATAGCCTCAATAACTAATTCACTTCCAGTTACTTGATCTAAGTTTTCTGTAAACGTATGTAACGTATTTATTTTTGAAGATTCATCAGGGGTAATTCGTTTCTTTTCAACCAATCGCGCTAATATTTTAGTAAGCTTTTCTTGCGCTTTTTTTAATGATGCAGGATTTGTGTCAAAAACAACAACTTCGCAACCTGCAGTAGCAGCAACCTGGGCTATACCAGAACCCATTGCACCAGAACCTATTATAGAAACTTTCATGATAACTTATTTATTCGCCTTTAAAATTGGGTTTACGTTTTTGAATAAAAGCCATAGTACCTTCTTTATGATCGAAGGTTTTACCTGCTTCCTCTTGTAAATCGCGCTCCATTTTTAACTGCTCGGTTAAGTTATTATGTGCAGAAGCATTTAATAAACGCTTTGTTAAACCAATTGCCTTTGTAGGACGTTTAGATAATTTAGTAGCTAAACCTAAAGCTGTTTCAAATAGCTCATTATCAGGAGTAGATTTATAAATCATTCCCATATCCTCAGCATCAATGGCATCAATTTTTTCAGCTAAAAATAATTGAGCAGCCGCTCTTTGTTTACCAACTAAACGAGGTAAAATAAACGACCCACCACTATCTGGCACTAAACCAATACTACTAAATGCCTGAATAAAACTCGCAGACTCAGCAGCCAATGTTAAATCGCAACCCAATGCAATATTTGCACCTGCACCTGCAGCAACACCATTAACAGCACATACGATTGGTTTTTCAATTTCATGAATTAAATTAACAATTGGGTTATACGTTACATCTACAATTTCACCAATAGTTGGCGCACCTTCTGCAGTTGCTTCTTTTAAATCTTGCCCAGCACAAAATGCTCTACCATTTGCCGTTATTAATATAGCGCGCACTTCTTTATCATCCCTACAATCTCTTAAAGCCGATTGTATTTCTTTAGCCATCGGAACAGTAAAACTGTTAAAGACTTGTGGTCTATTAAATTTAATTATTCCTACTCCCTCTTGCTTTTCAAATTGAATAAATTCCATCTTTTTAATTAAATATTTCTTTTAAAACGTTTACTGTATGGTCTACTTCTTCTTTGGTATTAAATCTGCTAAACGAAAACCGAATAGAAGGCCTTTCCATATCAGATCCTATTGCTCTTAAAACATGAGAACCAATATTGGTTCCTGAACTACATGCACTACCTGCAGAACAAGCTATACCATGCATATCTAATAAATACAATAACATTTCTGCTTTATCTGTTTGCGGTAAACATAAATTTAAAACAGTATATAACGATTCTCCCTTAGCATCACCATTAAAGTGTACATCATTCACCTCTTTCTCTAATTGTTGAATCATGTAATTTTTAAGTCCTAAAACATGTTTTTGGTGCGCCTCCATATCATCATAAGCAAGCTCAAGTGCTTTCGCTAATCCTACAATACCATAAATATTCTCGGTACCTCCACGCATATTACGTTCTTGCGCACCACCATAAATAAGTGGTTTTAAGGGTATATCTCCGTTTAAATATATAAAGCCTACCCCTTTAGGGCCATGAAACTTATGAGCCGAACAATTAAATATATCTAAAGGTGTTTTTTCTAAATCGATATGATAATGCCCCATTGTTTGCACTGTATCAGAATGAAAAATAGCATTCCCTTCTTTACAAATAACACTAGTAGCTTCTAAATCAAGTAAATTACCTATTTCGTTATTACCATGCATTAACGTTACTAATGTATCAGACATGTTTGTTACCAATTCTTTTAAATGGTTTAAATCTACATGTCCGTTAGGCAATAAGTTTACAAAGTGTAATTTAATTTTATCTCGTTTTGCAAGTTCTTCGGCCGTATGTAAAACTGCATGATGCTCAATTTTACTGGTAATTACATTTTTAACCCCTAAATCGTTAACCGCTTGCCAAATAGCCATATTATCGGCCTCAGTACCACCCGAAGTAAAAAATATTTCGCCAGGAGAAACATTAAATAATGAAGCTATTTTTTTTCTGGATGTTTCAATAATAGATCGTGCTTTACGACCAGGACCATGAATTGATGAAGGATTGCCATAATCCTCTTTCATTACCGTACACATTTCATCAATCACCTCCGGATGAATTTGTGTAGTAGCTGCATTGTCAAAATATACATTCATAGAGCGTTATATGAATACTAATTTTCAGATTAAATTATAATGCAAAAATAGGATAGAAAATTCAATTGCCCTAGGGGAATATCAAATGGATATTTTATAAATTGGTTAATAAAGTTTTGGAAGGAAGCCAACAATGCTATAGTGAGCAAAATTGTGCAAAAGCTTACTAAAATAATATGCGTAATACTTGTCAAAAACCAAGTGCAAACCAGCGATCTATTCACAAGCTCATAGCTTCTGGTTTTTACTAACTTTTCGAGCTACGTATAACGTATATTATTTTCGAAGGCTAAACCAGTATACTACTACATTAAAGCTTTCATTTCGGCTACAAAACGTTCACCTAGTTTTTTGGAAGACTCTTCTGAAGTACTCTCGCAATACACACGAACTATTGGTTCGGTATTAGATTTTCTTAAATGTACCCATTCGATATCATTTAATTCTATTTTAACACCATCAATCGTACTTACTTTTTCTGAAGCATATTTTTCATGCATCATTTTAAGTACATCGTCAGGGTTCATACCATCAACCAACTGAATTTTATTTTTAGAAATAAAATAACTTGGATAACTCTTTCTTAATTCGGTAACTGAACATTTTTTTTCTGCTAAATGTGTTAAAAATAATGCTATGCCAATAAGAGCATCTCTACCATAATGAAAGTCTGGTACAATAATACCTCCGTTACCTTCGCCACCAATTACGGCATTGGTAGACTTCATTAATTTAACTACGTTAACTTCGCCAACTGCCGATGCATTGTAATCGCAATCATAACTTTCAGTTACATCTCGTAAAGCTCTGGTAGAAGATAAATTAGAAACGGTATTTCCTTTTTTCTTTGATAATATGTAATCTGCAACCGCTACTAAAGTATATTCTTCGCCAAACATGCTGCCATCTTCACATACTAAAGCCAAACGATCTACATCAGGATCTACAACTACACCTACATCATACCCTTCAGACTTAATAGTATCAGAAATTTCTGTTAAGTGTTCTGGTAACGGCTCTGGGTTATGAGCGAATATACCAGTTGGTTCTGCGTTTAATGTTTTGATTTTTTTAACACCTAAAGCTTCTAATAACTCAGGTACAAAAACACCACCACTAGAATTCACGCCATCTACTACTACTGAAAAATTAGCTTTTTCAATTAACTCTTTATTTACCAAAGGGTAATCTAGCACCCACTGAACATGTTTTTTGAAATAATTAGTTTCAATTATATGCTTACCTAAATCATCTACTTCAGAAAAAACAGTGTCGTCAGTTTCAGAAAAAGCTAGTACTTTCTCACCTGCTTCGGCAGATAAAAATTCACCTTTCTCATTTAATAATTTTAAAGCATTCCATTGTTTTGGGTTATGGCTTGCGGTTAAAATTATACCCCCATTTGCTTTTTCGTGTGTTACAGCCATTTCTACTGTTGGTGTTGTAGAAAGACCTAAATCAATAACATCTATACCCATAGATATAAGTACAGAACTCACTATATTAGATACGAGCGAGCCAGAAATACGAGCATCTCTACCAATAACTACCTTAGGTTTCGCTGCTGTTTCTTTTATCCAAGTACCATAACCCACTGAAAACTTTACAATATCATATGGTGTTAAGTTATTACCTTGCTCTCCACCTATTGTACCGCGGATTCCTGATATAGATTTTATTAATGTCATTGCAGTGTTTTGAGCAAAAATATATATTTTACGGTCTCTATCACTAATTGATATTAAAAAACAAACTTGCTTGCGTAAGGGATTGAACAGGAAAGCCCACAATGAGCAAAGCGAACGAGGACTTGTATGGCAAAGCCCGACCGCGCTTTTTAGCGGGGTTACGCCCAAATTAAATTTCGGTTTAGCTAAATACACTTTATCGCCAAACCTTATATTTATTAGGATTAGTCGCATTTACCGTTATAATTGTTAATACTTATGTTAATAACATTACGTGATTCGCTGGGATCGTTTTTGGTTATTCGCTAAATTCGTTTTAATGAGAGATCATGCTACGTCATATAATGAAGGTGAAATAAATAGTCTATTAGAGAAATTTGCGCTCCTTAGATCGGGCATAGAGTCTACCTATTTTGATGAATATCAGGTAGAGATTTTAACTCAATATTTTATTGAAAAAGATGAGTTAAACAACGCATTATTTATTTTGAAACACTCATTATACCTTTTTCCAAACTCAGTTCACTTAAAAGTACTTCAAGCTGAGATTCTAATTTTATTTGGAAAGGAAGATAGAGCACTAGGTCTACTAAATGAGCTTGAAAAGCAAGAACCTTACAATTCTGAAATACTATTCATGAAAGGCTCTGCCTACAGCCAAATTGGCGAACACGAAGAAGCAATTGAACTTTTAAAAAGTGCGCTAGAACATTCTAATGACGACTCTTCAGAGATACTATTTAACATTGCTTTAGAATTCCAATATCTTGGAGATAACTTATCTGCTATTAGGTATTTTAAAAAAGTTCTAAAATTAGATCCTAACCATCAAGAAGCTGTTTTAGAAATTGCCTTTAATTATGAAGAATTAGGCGAATTTGACAAAAGCATTACCTTTTATAAAGCGTTTATTGACGAAAACCCATATTCAGAACAAGCCTGGTTTAACTATGGTTATGCATGTTCTAGAATGGAAAAACATACTGAAGCTCTCGAAGCTTACGATTATGCACTTGTTATTAAAGAAGATTTTTTAGGGGCGCTTATTAACAAAGCAAATACTCTAATTTTCTTAAATAGATTAACAGAAGCCATCGAAGTTTACAAGGAAGCTATTCTTATTAAGCCCAAAGATTCAAATCTTCATTATTTAATTGGGGAAGCCTATGAAAATAATCAAGATTACGAAATTGCTTTATCATATTATGAAAAGTCTAAAGATTTAGATCCGTTTAACGCAAATGCATGGCTAGGTATTGGTATTGTTAAGGATTTGTTAGGAAACCCAAAAGAATCAGTAAATTATTTTAAAAAAGGACTTGAGTTAGATCCTGACAACCCTAATTATTTGTATTTATTCGCAGAATTATTACAAAAGCTAGAACGCTTAGATGAATCATTTGCCATTTATAGTAAAGTAACCAAGCTCGATCCGGAAAACGCAAGTATTTGGTTAGATTACTCAAATGCTCTTTTCATTAACAACAAGCCTGAATCAGCCATCGAAGTATTAGAGCAGGGTTTAAATTACAACCCAAATAATGCCGATTTATATTATAGATTAACGGCTTATTTTTTAGAGTTAGGTTTAGAAACAGATGCAACAAGTACTTTTACTGATGCACTTCAAATAAACTATGATGCAAGAAGCAAAATGTTTGATTACTCTCCTAAACTTAAAAAGAGTTCTATTATTCACGAGGTAATTCAAAATTACATCTCTTCAAACTAAAATCACTAAATAGTTCTAATGATGAAAAGCATCACAGTTTTTGAACTAAAAGAAAAAATAGACAATAATCAAGAGTTTCAACTTATAGATGTTAGAGAACCCTACGAGTACGAAATTGTAAATATTTCTGAAACTTTAATGCCTGTAGGAGCTATAGACGGGCAGATAAGTAAGATAGAAAAAAACATACCCGTAATAATACATTGTAAAAGCGGAAAAAGATCAGCTTCTGTTATTGCTCACCTCGAATCAAAATATAACTTCACCAATTTATATAACCTTGAAGGAGGAATACTAGCTTATTGTAATGAAATAGATCAAACGCTGACTACTTATTAATGAAAATTTACGGCTTAATTGGATCTAAACTAGACCACTCGTTTTCGAAAGATTTTTTCACAAAAAAAATTACTACTCAAAATCTTGAAGCAAAGTATCAAAATTTTGAACTTTCAAACATTAGTCAAATATCAAGTGTATTTAAATACGCTAATTTAAGCGGTTTAAATGTTACTATTCCGTATAAGCAAAAAGTAATTCCTTTTTTAAACGCTTTAGACAAAACAGCCGAACTTGTTGGTGCTGTTAATACCATTAAGGTTATTGACGAAAAAGGCAAGAAAGTTTTTAAAGGATACAATACAGATGTTTACGGATTTGAAAATAGCATAAAAAAAGAACTCAATAGCAAACATAAATCGGCTCTTATATTCGGAACAGGTGGGTCATCTCAGGCTGTCGCATTAGCATTGCACAATTTGGGAATTAAGTTTAAATATGCATCATCAAGCGTAACTTCACAATTAAATATTTTAAACTATTTAGACCTCAAAAAAACGAATTTAAACGAATTTGATATTCTCATAAATTGCACACCTGTAGGCATGTTTCCGAGAATAAACAACACACTTCCCATTGATTTTAAACAAATTAACGCTCAACATTTAGTCTTTGATCTTATATACAACCCCAACGAGACCCTATTTCTTAAGAAATGTAAAGCTAGAGAAGCCAAAACAATGAACGGACTTGAAATGTTAAAATTACAAGCTGAAAAAAGCTGGGAGATCTGGAATAAATAATTTCTATATATTAAAAGGAATGAAATTAAAAAAAGTCATACTTACTCTATTTATACTTTGTGGATGTTTTATCGCTAATGCTTCTCACATTTTAATTAGAATGGATGAAAACCAAAGCAATCACCTTAAGGCTTATGGTATTGCATACTGGGTTATATCTAATGATGTAGAGGTTTATTGGTTACTAAATTATTATGGTGGAAGCTTTATGTGTAAAAAGTCTGAAACCATAGAAAACGAATGTATAATACGAGGTGTTTCTTACGAGATAATTCCAGATGCCAAATCAACAGCTATACTGCAAGAAATCGCAAATCCTGAGGTGAATAAAGATGCTATTAAACTAGAAAAAGCCCCAAAAATAGCTGTATACAGTCCTAAATCTAAACAACCTTGGGATGATGCAGTAACCCTTGTGTTGACTTATGCAGAGATTCCTTATGAAGTTATTTATGATGATGAAATTATGCAAGGAAAATTAAACTTGTATGATTGGCTACACCTACATCACGAAGATTTCACAGGGCAGTACGGAAAGTTTTACAGAGCATACCGAAATGCCCCCTGGTACAAACAACAGGTTGCAGAATTTGAAGAAACCGCAAAACGTTTAGGCTTTAACAAAGTATCTGACCTAAAATTAGGTGTAGGAATTAAAATAAAAGAATACACTGCAGGTGGTGGATTTCTTTTTACTATGTGTTCTGGCACCGATTCTTACGATATCGCTCTCGCAGCAGAAGGTGTTGATATTTGTGAAAGTATGTTTGATGGTGACCCCGCAGATCCAAATGCTCAAAACAAGTTAGATTTCTCCAATAGTTTTGCTTTTAAAGACTATATATTAGATCGAAATCCAATGAACTATGAGTTCTCTACTATTGACGGCACACTTCTTCATAGCGCTATACCAGAAGAAAAAGACAAATTTACGTTGTTCGATTTTTCAGCCAAATGGGATCCCATCCCAACTATGCTATGTCAAAATCATGAAACAATTATTGACGGCTTTTTTGGACAAACTACCTCTTACAATAAAAAGTATATTAAACCCGAAGTACTAATAATGGGTGAAAACAAAGCACTCAACACTGCAAAATATATTCACGGAGAATTCGGAAAAGGACAGTGGACTTTTTACGGAGGACATGATCCGGGAGATTACCGACACTTAGTAGGCGATCCTCCTACAGACTTAAATTTACATGCAAACTCTCCTGGCTATCGGCTAATTCTTAACAACATCCTTTTTCCTGCGGCAAAAAAGAAAAAACAAAAAACATAAAACTTGACTCACCTTATTGTTTTAACTAAATTAAATCAATACTAAAAGGTGGAATTTCATAAAAAAATAATTAATGAGAAGCTATTAAGCTTTATTTGGAAACATGGCCTACTTAACACAGAATTAAAAGACACAAACGGGCGGTCAATTAAAATCTTAAAGCCTGGTGAGTTAAATACTAATTCTGGTCCTGATTTTTTTGCAGCGAAATTAAAGTATGATAATATGGTTTGGTCTGGTAATGTTGAAATTCACACTAAATCAAGCGATTGGTTTGCACACAAACATCATCAAAATCAAGCCTACGATAATATTATTGCTCACGTAGTATATAAAAACGATAAAATCATATCTAAGCTAGAGGAAAACAATATTCCCACAATTCAACTATCAGAATTTATAGACAAAAGTATTATTAATAAATACCTTAAATTATATAACAACAAAAGTTCCTGGGTGCCTTGTGACAATATTATTGTAAAAAACAAAACACTTAAAAGTAACTTGTTCTTAGACCGACTTACAATCACTAGATTAGAAAGAAAATCAATTCAAATAATTAAAACATTAAAATATTTCAAAGGAGATTGGAATCAAGCGTTTATAGCTCACTTGTTCAGAGCCTTCGGAACTAAAGTTAATGCAGATAGCTTTTTTGAGTTAGGAAAAATAACTCCAATACATCTACTATCCAGAACTAAAAATATAATTGAAATAGAAGCCTTGCTATTCGGCACATCTGGTTTACTTGATGAAGCTATTGTTGATAATAGTTACATAAAAGAGTTGAAAAATAATTTCAGTGTACTACGGTTAAAAAATAACTATCAAGTTTTAAAAGCTACAAGCTTTAAATTTATGAGGATGAGACCTTCTAATTTCCCTACAATTAAAATCTCTCAATTATCCAACCTTTTAGCAACTCTTGACAGAACAAATCTAATACAGCTTTTATATGAAGCTAATATAAATTCATTATTAAATAAACTAAATGTAACAACTAGTGAATATTGGAATAATCACTCTAAATTTAATACTGAAACTAAATTGTCTACTAAACTATTAGGCAAAGATATTAAGAATACAATCCTAATTAATTTCATAATTCCTTTTAAGTTTGCATACGGTAAAAACACTGGGCAAGATAATCTAGTTGAAAATGCCATAAAAATGTTCGAAGCTATTGGGCCAGAAAGTAATTCAATAATTACTAAATGGAGTCATAGAAATTTGAACGCAGTAAATGCAATGGAATCGCAAGCGTTAATTGAACTGAAAACACAATATTGTGATAAGAAAAGATGTTTAGAATGTGATTTAGGAAGTAATTATTTAAGCTATGATTAAAAAAGTATCCAATAAAATACAATCTGTTTTTGAAAAAAACCTATTTGGTGTATGCAGTTACTTTGGTGAACTACTCGGCATGAAGTCTTCTCGAATTAAAGTTTACTTCATTTATTTAACTTTTTTAACTTTTGGTTCCCCAATCCTATTTTATCTGATTACCGCATTCTGGCTTGAGCACAAAAACATTTTTCAAAAAAACCATAAAAGTATTTGGGAGCTATGATTAAAATTCTTGTTACAGGTTCAAACGGACTATTAGGACAAAAAATAACCGACCTCATTCTATCATCGTACTCCTCTCAAATCAAGCTAATAGCTACTTCCAGAGGAAGTAATAGACATCCTCTCAAAAAAGGATATACTTACCACAGTCTCGATATTTCAAATAAAACAGATGTTGAAATTATCATTGAAAAACATAAACCCCATTTTGTCATTAATACCGCTGCAGCAACTAATGTTGATTGGTGTACTGATCATCAAAACGAATGTTGGGAGGCAAATGTAATGGCTGTTCAAAACTTAATAAATGCCTGCAAAAAAAACGAAACTCACCTAATACATTTATCTACAGACTTTATTTTTGATGGGCGAAAAGGTTCTTTGTATAATGAGTCAGATAATCCCGCCCCAGTAAGCTATTATGGGGAATCTAAACTAGCCGCAGAAAAAATCATTCAAAATTCTACAATTAATTGGGCTATCCTAAGAACAGTTCTCGTTTACGGAGTTGTTGCTGATATGAGTAGATCTAACGTTGTTTTGTGGGTTAAAAAAAACCTAGAAAACAACAACAAAATTAATGTAGTTAGTGATCAATTCAGAACACCTACCCTAGCCGAAGATTTAGCTCAAGGCTGTATTCTTGCCTGTTTAAATAATGCGAACGGGATATTTAATATATCAGGGCCAAATTATATGAGCATTTATGAATTAGCTATAAAAGTGGCCAATGAATATAAATTAGATCACACTCTAATAAGTAAGGTAGACTCTAGCTATCTAAACCAAACAGCCAAAAGACCACATAAAACAGGTTTCGACTTATCTAAAGCTAAAACACAATTAAACTATATCCCACATTCTTTTGAAGAAGGATTAAAAATCATAAAAAAACAGTTACCTGTTGGCTAACTAATTACAAGAAGATAAAATATAGTTTTTCGAATAAGAATCTTAGGTTATATTTGCACAAATTCAATAAAATGTTCGGAAAACTCAAAAGCAACCTTCTATTAATCTTAGGCTTAATAAGTACTATTAATATACAAGCCCAAGACATGGGGCTAGATAAAAAAATAGATCAAATTTTTGGCGATTATACAGGTTGGTTCGTTAATTTAATATTTTATTCTATTCCATTTTCAGAAGAAATTCAAGTACCCTGGGTACTAATTGTTCTTGTAATGGGTGCTTTATACTTCACAGTATATTTTAACTTCATTAACATAAAAGGTTTTTTTACATCAATTAATATTGTTAGAGGTAAATATGATGACTTAGAGAAAGATAAAAATGTAGAAGTTTCTAAATCAGTTAGCACAACAGAAGATGGTGACAACCCAGATACAATAAGAGTTGAAGGAGATCACGAAGGAGAAGTTTCTCATTTTCAAGCACTAACAGCAGCGTTATCAGCCACTGTAGGCTTAGGTAATATAGCTGGAGTAGCTGTTGCTATTTCCATAGGAGGTCCTGGAGCTACTTTTTGGATGATTCTTGCGGGGTTAATGGGTATGGCATCAAAATTCACAGAATGTACACTTGGTGTTAAATACAGAGAAATTGATGCAAATGGAACCGTTTATGGCGGGCCAATGTACTACCTAAAAAAGGGCTTACACGCTAAAGGATTTACTGGCTTAGGTAAAGTATTATCTGTTGTTTTCGCCATAATGTGCATTGGAGGATCTTTTGGAGGAGGAAACATGTTTCAATCAAATCAAGCCTTCACTATGTTTCAAAATGTTACAGGAGGAGAAGCTAGTTTTGTTAATGGCTATGGCTGGTTATTTGGCTTAGTAATGTCTGTACTCGTGGGAATAGTTATTATTGGAGGAATTAAAAAAATCGCTAAAGTAACCGATAAAATAGTTCCTTTTATGGTCGTAATTTATGTAATAGCAGCCTTAGGAATTCTGTTTATGAATGCCAGCTTAATACCATCTGCCTTTGCCCAGATATTCGAAGGAGCATTTTCTGGAGTAGGCATCGCTGGTGGAACAATTGGAGTACTAGTTCAAGGGTTTCGTAGAGCAGCATTTTCAAATGAAGCTGGAGTTGGTTCTGCATCTATAGCACACGCAGCTGTTAAAACAAAATATGCTGCCAGTGAAGGGTTGGTTGCCTTGTTAGAACCTTTTATTGATACAGTATTAGTTTGCACAATGACAGCACTAGTTTTAATTATTACAAATCAAGATGGCTCTATCATGCAATATGGCACAGAAATCTCGCAAGGTGT
The DNA here is from genome assembly GCA_020628935.1 of Flavobacteriales bacterium. Classification (GTDB taxonomy): domain Bacteria; phylum Bacteroidota; class Bacteroidia; order Flavobacteriales_G; family JALEGO01; genus JAHDEG01. The sequence continues at coordinate 4,396 of JAHDEG010000017.1, read as the reverse complement.
AGAGGTAACATCAAATGCATTTGCTTCTGTATTTGCTTGGTTCCCATACGTACTAGCACTAGCAGTAATACTATTTGCATTTTCAACCATGATTTCATGGTCGTATTATGGCTTTCAAGCTTGGTCATATTTATTCGGAAGAACCAAAAAGGTAGAATATACTTATAAAGTGATTTTCTGTTTATTCGTAATAGTTGGAGCTGCATCAAGCTTAAATTCTGTAATTAACTTTTCAGACGCTATGATATTTGCTATGATGGTTCCAAATATGATTGGTTTATTTCTATTAGCTCCAGTTGTTAAAGAGGAGTTAAAAAAATATCTAATAAAAATTAAAGGATAAACTTGATCCGCATCATTATATGCTCAAAAATTTCTTAAAACACTACTTTAGTTTTTCTAAAAAAGAGCGTTCCGGAACATTACTATTACTAATTCTACTTTTAAGTATAATTAGTGGCATATTTTTTATTAAAAGTATTGAGCCGAAATCTAACCTAAACTTATCTGAAATAAAAAGTCAAGTAGACTCATTAAGAATAGAAGAAGAAAAGCAAAAAAAACAAAGAACATACAAAAAAAAATACGCGTCAAAACAGAAGTATAAAAAAAAAGTCTCTCCAAAGAAAACGTATAAAAAGCCATATCATAAAACTAAAAAAAGCTACAATTCAAAAACAGTTGAAATTAACTCTGCAGATTCGCTTACACTAGCAAATGAAGCTAATGTTAGAGGATACCTCATAAAAAGTATAATTAAATACAGAGCTCTTTTAGGAGGATACTATTCAATAACACAGTTAAATGAAGTTTATAATGTAAAGCCCTCCTCCTACAAGTACTTACAAAAGGTATTAACAGTTGATAGCACAATAATTAAAAAAATTAACATTAATAATGCGAGCTACAAAACATTAATAAAGCATCCATACTTAAACAAAGAAGATGTATCGGTCATAATCAAAGCAAGAAAAAATAAAAATATAACCCCAAATGACCTGATGATCTTGTTAGATCAGAAATTATATTATAAAATTGCACCTTACCTAAATTTTGATGACAAAAGTTGAAGACAAAATAAGATCAACCGTTAGAGAAATCCCAGATTTCCCTAAAAAAGGTATAAGTTTTAAAGACATTACACCACTACTTGAAGATCCAAAATTAAGTAGTGAAATTACTGATGAATTTGTAGAAAAAATAAAAAACTTTAATTTAGATGCTATAGTTGGTATAGAAAGCAGAGGCTTTATTTACGGTTTTCATCTAGCCCAAAAATTAGGCCTCCCATTTGTATTGGCGAGAAAAAAAGGAAAACTTCCTCATAAAACAGTTTCATTTGCTTACGACTTAGAATATGGAAAAGCTGAAATTGAAATGCATATAGACGCTATAAAGCCAGGTGATAACGTCTTAATTCACGATGATCTTCTCGCAACAGGTGGTACAGCAAATGCAGTAGCCGAAATAGTTAAGCAGCTTAAAGGGAATATTCAATGCTTTGCATTTCTTATAGAACTAGGGTTTCTTAAAGGTGATGAAGCTTTAAAACAACACAGCAATAACATTGTTTCACTAGTAAAATATTAGAATGAATTTTAGTCAAAACGAAAACCAAAAAATGATAGCCGAAATGATAAGAGATTTCGGCAAAACAAATATCCAACCCAAAATGATGGAATGGGACGAGTCGCAAGAATTCCCTGTTGAAGTTTTTAAAAAACTTGGTGAATTAGGCCTTATGGGCATCTTAGTTCCACAAGAATACGGTGGATCAGGTTTTGGCTACTTTGAATACGTGACCGCTATAAGTGAAATTGCAAAAATATGTGGGTCAATAGGTTTATCACTGGCAGCGCATAACTCACTTTGTACGGGGCACATATTAGCATTTGGTAACGAAGAACAAAAGAAAAAATTTTTACCAAAACTAGCTAGCGCTGAATGGATTGGAGCCTGGGGTTTAACAGAAACCGGTACAGGATCTGATGCAGGAGGAATGAACACTACAGCAGTAAAAGAAGGTGAATATTGGGTAATAAATGGTTCTAAAAATTTCATAACACACGCAATTTCAGGTAATGTTGCAGTTGTAATTGTAAGAACTGGAGAAAAAGGAGATTCACATGGCATGTCCGCTTTTATAATCGAAAAAGGTACCGAAGGATTTTCCTCCGGAAAAAAAGAAAATAAGCTTGGAATGAGAGCTTCTGAAACAGCAGAACTTATTTTTGATAACTGCAAAGTACACGAGTCACAAATGCTAGGCAAAGAAGGCGAAGGCTTTATTCAGTCTATGAAAATACTTGATGGAGGAAGAATTTCAATAGCAGCTCTATCATTAGGAATAGCAAAAGGAGCAATGGAAGCATCTGTCAAATATTCCAAAGAAAGAGAGCAATTTGGCCAACCAATATCAAAATTCCAAGCAATAGGCTTTAAGTTGGCAGATATGGCAACCGAAATAGAAGCTGCAGAATTATTAACCTTTCAAGCAGCCTATTTAAAAAATGAAGGAAAGAAAGTCACTAAAGAATCAGCTTTCGCTAAATACTATGCATCAGAAGTATCCGTAAGAACAGCCACTGAAGCTGTACAAATTCATGGAGGATATGGATATACAAAAGATTTTCCGGTAGAAAAACACTATAGAGACTCCAAACTTTGTACCATAGGTGAAGGAACCTCAGAAATACAAAAGTTAGTAATCGCAAGAGAAATTTTAAAATAATTGTTTTAATTAGAAGATAATCGTACATTCGCGATTCAAATTAGTATTTAATATGTTAATCATTCCAGTAAAAGACGGAGAGTCAATAGATAGAGCACTTAAAAGGTTCAAGAAAAAATTTGAAAAAGTGCGTACATTGAAGCAATTAAGAAACAGAAAGCAATTTGATAAGCCTTCTGTAGTAAAAAGAGCTGAAAACATGAAAGCTGTTTACAGACGTAAGTTCATGGAAGAACAAGAAGGATAAAATCTTTCAAATTCCCACAACATAATTTAATTTATATCGTTAAGGTATTCATCAAAGATGGATACCTTTTTTTATTACATAGCAGCATTCGAATCTTTTTTAGAAAAAGAAAAAAACTTTTCTAAACACACTCTAGCTGCATATAAATCAGACCTCAAACAAGCAGAGAGATTTCTTATAAAAGGCTATAATATCGATACCTGTAGTCAGATAAGTTTTTATCACTTAAGATCATTTATAGCACAACTTAAATCAATTGGTTTAAAAAACACATCAATAAATCGTAAAATATCTACAATCAAATCATATTTTAAGTTTTGTAGAAATCAAAAAAAAAATACCAACAATCCTAGTAAAGAATTAGCATACTTAAAAACTCCAAAAAGAATTCCGAAATTCTTTACCGAAAAAGATATCTGTGAAAAAGTCGATAATACTTTAGAAAAAAGCACTAACAGCAATACTTTTGATCAAGTGGTGAGTCAAGTCATTATTGATATTTTATATTCAACTGGAATCAGAGTATCAGAGCTAATTGAGCTTAAAATAGAAGACATTAACTTTTACGACAAACGGTTAAAAGTAATAGGTAAAGGAAATAAGCAGAGAATAATACCATTGTTGGATGAAACAATAATTTTAATCAAAGAACTACAATACCAAAAAACAAAAAGCAAAATTTCTCCTGACGGATATCTATTAACTCTTTCAAATGGAAATAAAATGTATCCGATGAAAATTAATAGGCTACTAAAGAAGGAATTAAAAAACCTTACAAGTAGTTCTAAAAAAAGCGCTCACACACTAAGACATACTTTTGCAACTCACCTATTAAATAACGGTGCAAGTATAAATACAATAAAAGAGCTGTTGGGGCACACAAATCTCAATACAACTCAAGTTTACACACATAATTCATTGGATAAAATCAAAAATATTTATAAAATTGCTCATCCAAGAGCTTAAACTTAAAAACAAAAAAGTATGAAAGTAATAACACACTCAATTCATTTCGATGCTGATAAAAAATTATTAGAATTTATTGATAAAAAAGTAAATAAGCTTGAGCAGTTTTATGAAGAAATAATAACGTCAGAGGTTACACTTAAAGCTGACAAAGCTTCTATAACAGAAAATAAAACAGTTGAAATAAAACTAGCGGTGCCTGGTAAAGATTTATTCGCTAAAAAACAGGCCGAATCTTTTGAAAAAGCAACAGACTTAGCAGTTACAGCGCTTAAAGCACAAATAGAAAAGAAAAAAACTAAATAATTCTCTGCAAAGTTTGATTAAATTAAAAAAAGTAGGTAAATTTGCGAACTATTAAGAATAGGACGTTCTTTTAATTTAATGAAAATATTAGTTTGCCGATGTAGCTCAGTTGGCCAGAGCAGCTGATTTGTAATCAGCGGGTCGGG
>JAHDEG010000016.1 GCA_020628935.1 Flavobacteriales bacterium | reverse complement strand
ATCCTGATGGAGACCCTATAACCGTTAGTTTCCCTAATGGATTAACAGGTTTATCGGGTGGAACATTTACAAACAACGGAAACGGGACTGTAAATTACACGCCTGCCAACAATTACAACGGTAACGATACTTTAATTTATCAAGCATGTGATAACGCTAGTAATTGTGTAACAGATACGGTATTCATAGCTGTAGGTGCTGTAAACGATCCTCCAAACCAAGGAAACGAAAGTGTGAGCACCAATGAGGATATTCCATTAAATAATATCGATCTTGATAATAACAACACAGATCCTGATGGAGACCCTATAACCGTTAGTTTCCCTAATGGATTAACAGGTTTATCAGGTGGAATATTCGTAAACAACGGAAACGGAACCGTAGATTACACACCTGCTAGCAACTTCAATGGTAATGATACTTTAATTTATCAAGTATGTGATAATTCGAGTAACTGTGTTACAGATACTGTTTTTATAGCTGTAGGTCCTGTAAATGATCCTCCAAACCAAGGAAACGAAAGTGTAAGTACTAATGAGGATATTCCATTAAATAATATTGATCTTGATAATAACAACACAGATCCAGATGGTGACCCTATAACCGTAAGTTTCCCTAATGGATTAACAGGTTTATCTGGTGGAACATTTACAAACAACGGAAACGGAACTGTAAATTACACACCTGCTAGCAACTTCAATGGTAATGACACACTTATTTATCAGGTATGTGATAACGCTAGTAATTGCGTGACAGATACAGTTTTTATAGCTGTGGGTGCAGTAAACGATCCTCCTAACCAAGGAAACGAAAGTGTGAGCACCAATGAGGATGTTCCATTAAATAATATAGACCTCGATAATAACAACACAGACCCTGATGGTGACCCCATAACCGTAAGTTTCCCAAATGGGTTAACTGGTTTATCAGGGGGTACATTCGTAAACAATGGAAACGGAACCGTAAATTACACGCCTGCCAACAATTTCAATGGTAATGACACGCTAATTTATCAAGTATGTGACAACGCTAGCAATTGCGTAACAGATACAGTTTTCATAGCTGTGGGCGCAGTAAATGATCCTCCTAACCAAGGAAACGAAAGTGTGAGCACCAATGAGGATGTACCATTAAATAATATCAATCTTGATAATAACAACACAGATCCTGATGGAGACCCTATAACCGTTAGTTTCCCTAATGGATTAACAGGTTTATCGGGTGGAACATTTACAAACAACGGAAACGGGACTGTAAATTACACGCCTGCCAACAATTACAACGGTAACGATACTTTAATTTATCAAGTATGTGACAACGCTAGCAATTGCGTAACAGATACAGTTTTCATAGCTGTGGGCGCAGTAAATGATCCTCCTAACCAAGGAAACGAAAGTGTGAGCACCAATGAGGATGTACCATTAAATAATATCAATCTTGATAATAACAACACAGATCCAGATGGCGACCCTATAACCGTAAGTTTCCCAAATGGGTTAACTGGTTTATCGGGTGGAACATTCGTAAACAACGGAAATGGAACTGTAAATTACACGCCTGCTAATAACTTTAACGGTAATGACACCCTTATTTATCAAGTATGTGATAACTCAAACAGCTGCGTAACTGATACCGTATTTATAGCTGTAATCCCCGTAAGCGATCCTCCAAACCAAGGAAATGAGAATGTTACTGCAATTGAAGATGTCTCTGTATTAAACATTGATTTAGATAATAACAATACCGACCCTGATGGCGATCCAATAACTGTAAGTTTCCCCAACGGATTAACAGGTTCTTCTGGTGGTACATTTATAAATAATGGAAACGGAACAGTAAATTATACGCCAGCTACCAATTTTAACGGTAGTGAAACACTAATATATCAAGTATGTGATAATGAGACCCCAACCAACAATTGTGTTATAGACACAGTATTTATTAACGTTATACCAGTAAGCGATCCTCCAAATCAAGGAAACGAAACTGTGAGCACCAATGAAGATGTTTCATTAAATAATGTAGATTTAGATAACAACAATACCGATCCGGATGGTGACCCAATAACGGTAAGTTTCCCTAATGGATTAACCGGTTTATCGGGTGGAACATTTATAAATAATGGAGATGGAACTATTAACTATACTCCCATCCCAAATTTTAATGGAAACGACACTTTAGTTTATCAAGTTTGTGACAATGAAGTGCCAACAAATAATTGCGTAATAGATACAGTATTTATTAATGTTATACCAGTGAGCGATCCTCCCAACCAAGGAAACGAAAGTGTAGGTACCAACGAGGATGTTCCACTAAATAATATTGACCTCGATAACAACAACACTGACCCAGATGGTGATCCCTTAACGGTAAGTTTCCCGAACGGATCAACAGGCTCGTCTGGCGGTACATTTACGGATAATGGAGATGGAACTGTTAACTATGAACCAGCACCTAATTTTAATGGAAATGACACTCTCATATACCAAGTTTGCGATAATGAAACCCCTGTCAATAACTGTGTGACAGATACTTTGTTCATTACTGTTAATCCTGTTAGCGATTCTCCAAATCAAGGTAATGAAAGTGTAAGTGTTAATGAAGACGATGTATTAGCAAACGTTAGTTTAGATGATAATAATACAGATCCAGATGGTGATATCGTTACTGTTAGCTTCCCGAACGGATTAATAGGAGCTTCGGGCGGAGTATTTACTGACAACGGTGATGGTACCATTAACTACACACCTGTAACCAATTTCAACGGAAACGATACACTTATTTATCAAGTATGCGATAACGAAACACCTATAGTTAACTGTGTAACTGACACCATTTTTGTATTTGTAAATCCTATAAATGATTCACCTAGTCAAGGTAATGAAAGTATAGAATTACCCGAAGATCAAACTGCAAATAACGTTAACCTAATTTTAAATAATATTGATGTTGATGAAGACAGCCTAATAGTTACAATAAATACAACTACTAATCAGGGAGGAACTATAACTCAAACATCGGGAGGTATTATTTCCTACACACCACCTAATGGATTTATAGGGGAAGATTTCATTATCTACACTGTTTGTGATACAGCTACTCCTGCCTTATGTGTTACCGACACATTATTTATTTCTGTTTTTGAGGATACCGACAATGATGGAATAGCAAATAGTGTTGATTTAGATGATGATAATGATGGAATATTGGACACAGACGAGTTGGCTACAGCCACAAATAATGGAGATACGGATGGAGATGGCATTCCTGATAATCTAGACTTAGATTCTGATAACGATGGTATTTCTGATATTATTGAAGCAGGTGGAGTTGATTCTGATCAAGATGGATTGGTTGATAACCCAGTAGATTCTGATAATGACGGATGGTCTGATCAAGTTGACCCTGATAATAGCGGAATTCCATGGGATTTAACAGATACTGACAATGATGGGTTACCTGATTTTCAAGATCTAGATTCTGATAATGATGGAATAAATGATATTGTTGAGGATGGAGGACAAGATCTTGACAACGATGGAAAAATTGATGACATAATTGACGTTAATAAAGACGGTCTAGATGACAATAACGCTACTAACGGAGATGTAGATACTGACTCAGACGGCATACCAGATTATCAAGATGTCGATGATGATAATGATGGCGTTTTAACTCAAAATGAATTAGATAATAATCAAGACTTTATACTAGATGATTGCGATAAGGATGGAATTTTTGACTACCTAGACATTGATATTTGTGAATTCACTTTACCAAATGTATTTTCACCCAACGGTGATGGTTTCAATGACTTATTTACAATACCTTTTTTACCAACTGGGTTTACAAACTATCAATTAACGATTTTCAATAAATGGGGGCAAGAGCTATTCAATACAAATAACATAAATATTGCTTGGGATGGAGGTTTAGAAAGCGGACAATTAGTTCCTGAAGGAACTTATTACTATATTATGATTCTTGAAGGAGAAGAAGCAATCACCAAAACTGGCTTCATTACGTTATTGAGATAGCACATAAGTAGATAAACCAAAAATATTGGCGATAATTATTCAGTCAAATAATTACGTTACTTTTGTAACATAATTATTTGACAATGAATATGAGTTACCTAAAATTTATTTTAAGCTTTTCAGCTTTACTATTCACTACAAGTATCGTAAATGCACAATGCACAGATAATAGCCCTACTGGAGATTGTGATTCTGATGGAATAATCAATTCATTAGATTTAGATGATGACAATGATGGAATATCTGACACCACAGAGTACTGCTCTGGCACCAACTTTGTTTGGGACGAATCTGCCGTTAATGGCGATCTAGTAGTTATATTTAATTCCATTTCAGGACTCTCCGGAACTGTGACCACTACCTACACTTATACTCCCAGTACAGGAAGACCCAGATACGATAACTTTCCAGACTATATGAGATTTTCAAGAAATGCGGGGGCAAAGAATACATTTGGTTCTCAATCAATTATAAGTTTTGACCAACCCGTTTTTAGTGGAAGTATTCGCTTTACGAATATAGGCTCTGACAACTCAACCTTTGATGAATCACAAAGCGTTCTTTTTTATTTTGAAGGAACTCAAGTAAATATAACTCCGCAGGTTTTTAATGGAGGAATTTGGGATGCTCCAAATAATACAATAACAGGAGTAAACACAAGCCCAACTCCACAAGCAGAATACGAATTTACATTTACTGAACCTGTAGATAGCTTTGTTGTAACAAGTATTTCAGTAACTGGGGCTACCGGTTCGGAAGCATACTGGGATATACGCTTCAATTTTGACTTTTGCTCTATTTTCACTGATGCTGATGGTGATGGAATACCGAGTTCATTGGATTTAGATTCCGACAATGATGATTGCCCTGATGCATTAGAATCTGGGCATAATGCAAACTTTGAAAATGATACTATATTCGGCCCTTACGGTAATAACGGAATGGCCGATTATTTAGAAGTGGCAAATGAATCTGGCATCGAAAACTATCAATTAGACACTAATTCTAATGGAAATCCAATATTCTTAGACAATAACACAGTCGCATGTGCTGCATTTACAGCAAATAATGATACCGCCTATACAACAGAGAATCAAGAAATTGATATTGATGTAATAAACAATGACTTTTCACCCTCTTCACAAATAGACAGTTCTTTAGTAAGTGTAGTCAATGGTTCAGGACCATTCAATGGGACTATTCAAATTAATGACACAACTGGATTAATTACATATACACCCAATATAAATTTCTTTGGTACGGACAGTTTTATTTACTCTATTTGTGACACTGGCTCACCAATAACATGTGACACCGCATTAGTATATATAGTTGTTTCTGAAGTAAATATCGCTCCTAATCAAGGAAACGAAACAGTAGTAACTAATGAGGATACCGAACTAAATAACATAGATTTAGATGGTAATAATAGCGATCCGGATAATGATCCATTAACAGTAAGTTTTCCAAGCGGGTTAACAGGTTCGTCTGGTGGAACATTTGTTAATAACGGAGATGGTACAGTAAATTACACGCCACCAACTAATTTCAACGGAAACGACTCGCTAATTTATCAAGTATGTGATAATGCAACACCAGTTAATAACTGCGTAACAGACACTATTTTTATAACTGTATCTCCAATTAGCGATCCTCCCAACAAAGGAAATGAAAGCGTAAATACAAATACTGAAACTCCTTTAAGCAACATTGATTTGGATAATAATAATACTGATCCTGATGGCGATCCTGTTACAGTAACTTTTCCAAACGGACTAACCGGAAGCTCAGGAGGAACATTTACTGACAATGGTGATGGTACTGTAAATTATAATCCAGCTCCAAACTTTAGTGGTGAAGAAGTATTAATTTATCAAGTATGCGATAACGAAACACCTGTAAATAATTGCGTAACTGACACTCTTTTTATCACAGTGACACAATCGAATATACCGCCTAACCAGGGGAACGAAACTATAAATAACGATCAAAACACTGAATTAACAAATATTGATCTTGATGACAACAATACAGATCCAGATGGAGATCAAATTATAGTTGTTTTCTCAAACGGACTAATTGGCTCTGCAGGTGGGATTTTCACTAATAATGGTGATGGAACTGTAAACTACGAACCATCAGCAAATACATACAGTAATGATACATTAATTTATCAAGTATGCGATAATGCATTACCAGACCCTAAATGTGTTACGGATACTATATTTATTTTAGTGCCTAATGCACAAGACTGTGATTTTGAAATACCAAACGTAATTACCTTGAACGAAGATGGTGTAAATGATGTCTTTAATATCCCATGTTTACCATTTGTATACAAAAGTTACGAATTACAAATATTCAATAGATGGGGCAAAAATATCTTTACAACAGAAGATATTAATGCAGGATGGAAAGGAGAAACAAGTAACGGAAACTTGGTTAAAGCAGGCACCTACTATTATATCATAAAGCTAAACGGAGAGGAAGAAAGGGTGACTAAAACAGGTCATCTTACAATTCTTAAATAATTTTATTAATAAATAATACTTTAAGAAAAAGTTCATAGAATTTAAAAGAGTTTAAAACCTGTTTTTTTGAACATAGAGTTTTAAACTCTTTTAAATTAGTCTTGTTACATTAATCTATCTATGAACAAAGACTTTTTTAAAACACCAAGAAAAGGATTTACCTTCAAAGTATTTGAAGCAGAAAAAAAAGATCCTTTCGATACCCTATTTGATATTTTTAAAGAACTAATTGTTCACACTTCTGGCGATTTTGATGAAACCATGGAATGGATGAAACAATTAGATCAAGAGTACAAACTAACAACCCCTAGTTATACGTTAGATGATTTTGTAGAAGACCTCAAAAAACGGGGTTATTTACAAGATAGAGTAAAACCAGATGGTAAAGGAGGAAAAGGCATTACTGCCAAAATGGAACAAACCATCAGGCAAAGTGCTCTGAACCAAATATTCGGAAACCTTAGAAAAAAAGGCAGTGGAAATCACAGAACAAATCATCTTGGCAAGGGAGATGAAAAAACAGGAAACTATAGAGAATATCAGTTTGGAGATTCATTAGACAAAGTAGCCCTAACTGAAAGCATCAAAAATGCACAAATTAACAATGGAATTAATGGCTTTAAATTAACTGAACAAGATTTAATTGTTGAAGAAACCCACTTTAAATCTAAAATGAGTACTGTACTCATGATAGACATTAGCCACAGCATGATTTTATATGGTGAAGATAGAATAACACCTGCAAAAAAAGTAGCAATGGCGCTTTCTGAATTAATAACTACCCGATATCCAAAAGATAGTTTGGATATCATTGTTTTCGGAAACGACTCTTGGGTTGTAGAAATGAAAGACCTACCCTATTTAAATGTTGGCCCGTACCACACAAATACTGTCGCAGGTTTGCAATTAGCAATTGATATTTTAAGAAGAAAACGAAACTCCAATAAGCAAATTTTCATGATAACCGATGGTAAGCCAAGTTGCCTTCGGTTAAAAGACGGCACATACTATAAAAACAGCAATGGTTTGGACGAGTATATTGTTCAAAAATGTTACACAATGGCCAGTCAAGCAAGAAAGCTACACATTCCTATTACAACATTTATGATTGCAAAAGATAATTATTTGATGCAATTTGTGCAACAATTTACAGCAGCAAATAAGGGTAAAGCATTCTATACTGGTTTAAAAGGATTAGGAGAATTCATATTTGAAGATTACGAACAAAACAGAATTAAAAAAGTACGATGACAACTAAAAAACCATCAACAAGCACACTAGGAGCTCTTAAAAAAAGTAGTTATACCTCTCAATCAATTAAAGAAGAGTTAGCACTTAACCTTAGAAACAAACTTAAAAATAAGGAAAACGTTTTTGAAGGAATTTGGGGATATGAAAACACAGTTATACCTGAGCTAGAACGTGCTATTTTATCTAAACATAATATTAATTTATTAGGATTAAGAGGCCAAGCTAAAACAAGATTAGCAAGGCAAATGGTTAGCTTACTTAATGAATGGATACCTGTTGTAGAAGGATCGGAAATTAATGATGACCCACTAAATCCTATTTCAATATATGCAAAAGAAATTATTGAAGAACTAGGCGATAAAACTCCAATAAACTGGTTACACAGATCGGATAGATATTTTGAAAAACTAGCCACACCCGATGTCACTATTGCCGATTTAATTGGAGATGTTGACCCTATAAAAGCTGCCAATTTAAAACTATCATATGATAATGAAAAAGTAATTCATTTTGGTATGATACCAAGAGCACACAGATGTATTTTTGTAATTAACGAATTACCCGACTTACAAGCCAGAATTCAAGTATCATTATTTAATATTTTACAAGAAGGCGATTTACAAATCAGAGGATTTAAATTGCGGATGCCGCTTGACTTGCAATTTGTATTTACGGCAAATCCAGAAGACTATACAAACAGAGGTAGTATTATTACGCCACTTAAAGATAGAATTGGCTCACAAATACTTACACACTACCCGTACGATATAACGATAAGTAAAAGTATAACACAACAAGAAACCAATTTAGACGAAGTTCAAGAAAAACTAGTATATGTACCTGAATTAGCAAAAGACCTATTGGAGTACATTGTATTTCAAGCCAGAGAAAGCGAATATATTGATCAGAAAAGTGGCATAAGTGCTCGTATGAGCATAACTGCATACCAAAATTTAGTTAGCACTGCCGATAGAAGAGCTTTAATAGGAGGAGCTAAAAAAACTTCTGTAAGGCTTAATGATTTTATGGGAATAATTCCATCAATAACCGGAAAGGTAGAATTGGTTTACGAAGGAGAGCAAGAAGGGGCTGATATAGTTGCTTACAGGCTAATTAACAACGGCATAAAAGAAATTTTTCCAGACCTTTTTCCGGCAATTGAAAAACTTGAAAAAGAGGGTGAGAAAACACCTTATGATGAGTTATTACAATGGTTTTTTGAAGAATCGGAAATAACAATTTTGGATGAAAGCTCTGAGAAAGAATACAAAGAGGTGTTAAATGATATTAAACCTCTTGAGAATTTAATTAATAAGTATCAACCAACAACTTCGAAAGAAGACAGACCATTTTTAAAAGAGCTTATTTTGTGGGCACTTGTCGAGTATAAAAAATTGAACAAAAGTAAATTAGAAGACGGTTATAGCTTTAAAGATACTTTGAGTAACGTTCTAAGCGGTTTTAGGTAAGTACCCTAATCCTATCCTGACTTCGACTCTGACTTAACTCTAAAATAAGGGGATTGGTAATCAGGTGGCAAATAGTTCGGTGGAACAGCCATCTGATTTCCATCACGAGCAGCAAAATAGTGAGGAGACAAAATTTCTACACCAGCATCATTAAACTCATCTTGTATGTTACTATGCAAATCTGAATATATTTTAGAGGCTTTTTTAGGCATTTCGGTATATGCATTAATTTGATAACTCACATAAAAATCATCGAGACTAGTTTGTAAAACAAAAGGCTCAGGTTTTTGAAGTATATTATTAGTTTTTTTAGCCGCTTTAATAAGTATTTCTTCTACTTTCTGCCATGGAACGTCATAACCAATTGTGACTGTAGAATTTAAAATTAAACCCTCAGCGCTCGAATTTGTACTAAAGTTAGTGGTATTACCATTTAAAATAGCAGAATTAGGTATTGTAATATCTTCATTTTTAATAGTTCTCAAACGAGTTACGAGCATAGTTTTTTCTAGAACATCACCCGTAGTATCGCCAATTTTAACCCGGTCTCCTATTTTAAAAGCGCGCATATAAGTAATCACTAAACCAGCAATTACATTACCAATTGCAGCAGATGAACCTAAAGAAAGTAACACACCCAAAAACACACTCACTCCTTGAAAAGCTGGTGATTTGCTACCTGGCAAATAGGGAAATATTAGTACCAGAGCAAAAGCATAAACAAAGATTTTTAACAATAAAAAAGTCGGCTTAGCCCAATCTGAGTAAAAACCAGGTATTTGCAAACGTTGAGAATCTACTTCATTAGCAACGAATTTCAGAAAGTCAACAAATAACTTTGTTAAATACACAATCACGACCACAGTTATTAACTCTGGAACATACGCAATAATAGCCGCAAAAAAGCTTGATAATGGATTAATAACATATCCAATCAAAGTAGAAGCAATTCCTTCTGTTGATGGAAAAATACTAAACAACAGCGGAAGCGTTAAATATACGACTGAAGCTATTAAAATCCATTTTAAAGACTTCAGCACAAAACGAATTAATTGTTCTTCCCTTTCTTTAGAAATAAGATCATAATTCTTGAACTTTAATCTAGATAAATAACCTTTCAAAAAGCGAACTAACTTCTTATTTACCGCGGTTAATAGTTTATTTAATAATCTAATAACCAAAAACATGGAAAGAAAAACCAATATTGAGAGTACAATTCTTTTTACTGTTGCAAAAAAGCCAATACTCTGCTCATACTCTATAGATGATAGTACTATTGAATCATAATAGTTTTTACTTAAAAGTTCTAAATTTAATCCTGTTCCAATAGTATCTAGGTTACTAACACTCAAAACTGTGATTGAGCTGTAGCTAATATCGGCAGAGTTGGGTGACTGTCTCAAAGAAAAAAGGTCTGAATCAAAATTATTTGAAGAGCAAATTTCTTCAAGTAAACCCTGTGTTCTCTTACCTCTTTCAAAAGCAGTTAATGGACCTGATTTTTGTTTTAATACGAGAACTGTATCAGTTCCCAAAACCACGTTACCATACTGTAAACTTAAAACTTCTTTCTTAATTACTTCTTTAGTTATAGCAGTATCCGTTTCAGTGTACCCTAATGTTGAAAACAGTAAAATAACGCATAAACTAAGTATAAATGATTTCATAAATATTCTTATTTATTAATGAATCTAAAGCTAAAACCTGTATCAAAAAACCAGCTGTTTCCCAAATCGGTATTTAAATTTTTTCCGGCAGAAAAGTCTATTTGAAAATCATCCGTAATTAATAAAGCGCCACCTCCATCAACTTGGTGATTATAAGTTCCCCCCACTACATCTAAGTAATATTCAGCAAAAACAGAAAAATTATCGGTAATAGCAAAACCAAAATTTGTTATATAACGTTGACTACTATTTTCAAAATTAAACGATTCGTAGATTAAGATGACATTCGCATTAAATGACAAATTATTAGTTAAACCTTTGACGATCGAGAATAGAAATTTTGGAGCATATAAATCTGAATAAAGCTTATTCTTAAATATCGGTACAGAAACATTTGTTTGCACACAAAATGCAGGTAAAAAATTTTTCTCTTCAATTAAATTTATTCTACCACCTACTGAAAATTTAGACAAACCCGAATTTTCAACTTTTATACCGCTGCCATTAATTTTTCTAAACAAATATGCTGTACCGAGTGAAACTTCCACACGTTCAAGAAAACCATACCTAAGAACATTATCATATGTGTTTTCTAAAGTTGTTAAACCAAACAATGATTTTTCAGCAACGCTATTTCTGTTATAGCCAGTTTGAAATTGTAGTACTCCTTCTCCAATAGTATAAGCACCAATTGATTGACCAGGCCGGCCGGTTCTTATGGTTTCGTTAAATTGCCCAATACTTGTTTTGGCAACGGCAAATAAAACAATTACAAACAATGCTTTAGACAGTCGTTTTTTTGACATGAGAGCAAAACTACATTATTTGTTATGAAAAGCAATTTAAGTAAGTGAACTACATTTATTAGTAACCCTTAAAAAACTTGGATGGATTTAATCTTGATACTGAAGTCCTCTTCTTTATCGTTACCTACTAGCAAACCTACTTCAGAAATTTTATTGTCATTGAAATTTGGTTCATCCAATTTTTCACCTCTGTAAGTAGGATAAAAATCTTCTAGCAAAAAAGTAATTTTTTGCCATTCGCTATTAGTCTCAAAATATTGTATATAAGTATACTCCTGATCTATAGATGACTTTAATCTTAGCTGATAGGTTCCCCCATCTCCCTTAAAATACAATTCTAACTTAGTGGCATCATTTATATTGGGTTCACTAATTTTTAAACGAGCAGATGCAAAACCACCGTTATTTTTTGTAGATACATGTCCACTAAACTCCATAAAACCTAACTCGCTATACTCTATTTTAGAGGTAGATTCACCTCCCATAACAACATCGTTTACGATTTTCCAATTTGTGTCTGATTGATCTAATCCGTTATATAGCATAAGACTCATGTTTTGAGTCAAAACTAATATTAAAAGGTAAATAAACATCACTTTCTATCAAGAACTCGGAGTAAATGATTAACCCGATCTGTTTGTATATAATTTGCTTTCAACTCTACTGCTTGTATGTTTCTACTATTAGTTCTTGCATTAAATAAAGCGACTTCAATATTATTTTCATTAGCCCAGATAATTTGTTCAGGGGTAATTTTATTTAAATCTGAAACAAACCCTTGTAAATTATAACTTTCTATAAACTCTAAGGCTATATCAAAATCGGTATATGCAAAAATACTTTGAGTAGAATCTAACATTCTATAATGTTCTATTAGACCAGCATGCTTAAATTCAATTATAGAGTTTGATTTTAAATCAAATTCTTTAATCAAACTATGTAGAGAAGTATTAAACGTGTTGATGTATTCAGGTGTTTTGTTAGGATTAAAGTTCTTGCAATCAAAAGAAATGATATAATTATTAACATTTGGTATTGATTGTAAAACTTCTTTTAAAGTAGCAAGCTTATATTCTGTATAAATTGGATATTTGTAATTAATATTCTCTAACGAACTAATGTTAATTTCGTAAATCCTTCCCTCACAACTAGTTGCATCTTCTAATTTCTCATGATGATAAGCTACTAGAATGCCGTCTTTGGCCATCTGAACATCAATTTCAACTCCATCAACTCCAAGAGCTATACTTTTATTGATTGATTCTATACTATTTAATGGGTAAATATTACCAATCCCCATTCCAGCATGACCTATAACTTTAATGCGGCTACCGTCTGCAGACAAAGTATTCTTTAGATCCTTTTTACAAGATGTAATTAAAATAATTATGACAACTAAATACCTCAACAGAAACTAAAAATTATACCCGAGTTTTAATCCAGGCCATTGGGTTAATGATTTATTTTGTTCAAAAATTAAGTAATAAGTAACACCGGTAAATAATTTACCGCTCGCAAAACTAAACCCGTACCCAAAACTTAAACTTGAATTTAAAATGATATTTCTTTCAATTGATGTTTGTAATGAAGATTGTACAGTGCTCGATATAACCTGTCCCAACCCAATATTTAAAAAATGCTTTACTCCGTAGCGAGCATTAATTTCAATAGGTACAATTAAGTCAGGATTAAAGTTTCTTTGGAAGTCAAGCAGATTATACGTTCCTAAACCAAGCCTCGCGTTTAATGCTAATTTATTAAATGTGTAAATATTTTTGCTGATATTGATAGAACCATAACCCCCAGTACCAAGGGCTTCAATAAACAAAGCAGTTTTTCTAACACTCGGAACATTTTGCTGACAATTCGCTACTGAACTAATAACTAAAAAGCAGCTAAAAAGTATTTTCTTTAAACTTTCTACTATTAGTTTTGTAAACATTTAAAAGCTATAATAAATGAGAGCCCTAATTATTATCTCCCTAATTCTAAATTTACACAATTATACGTATTCACAACTAAGAATCACAGTCGAATCTGGACTGGCTTTTACTGGCTATAACGATGTTAGGGTCCCGAACGGAGATATTAACCCCGGGCAACTATTCTCATTGTTGGACGATTTTAATAACCAATCTAACGCAGCTTACTTTAGAGCAGAAGTCGCCTATACAATTGCGAATCGGCATGTAATTGAAGCTACTGCTGCTCCTCTGCAAATAGATTACTCAAACTTTAATAAAACAATCATAGATTTTGACAATACACTTTTCACAAATACCAATTCACTAACAGGGAGGTATGAATTTAACACCTATCGTTTATCTTATAGATATGCACTTTTAAATAAAGAAAAAATATTTTTATCACTTGGAGGATCAGTTCTTACAAGAGACGCTCGTATTGCTGTTTCTAACGGAATAATAACTGCCGATGATACCGATTTGGGCTTTGTGCCTTTAGTGAGTTTTGAATTTAATTACTTAGCTACTGAGAAACTAACACTCCACTTAAAGGGCGATGCATTAGTAGGGCCAGTAGGCAGAGCCGAAGATGTTTTTGCAGGCGTAAAATACTCGCTAATAAATAATAATTTAGATTTAAAATTAGGATACCGAATTATTGAAGGTGGAGCAGATGTTGCCCAAGTATACAACTTTGCCTTAATACATTTCGCAAGTGGCGGTTTGGCATATACATTTTAGCCTGGGGTAAAGTGGTAGCTTTGCTTTGGTAATACGTACATTTTTTGATTTGCCATAGCGACCTTGTGAAGCTCATGAGCAAAACATTAAAATGAAGTAATTAGCTAAGTAAACTAAAACGGAACACCAGAAACAGCTAATCACAATAACACATTAGTTTTCGTTACTTCGTACCTATATTTGCCACAATGATTAAAGAAATACAGGTTAGACTAGACTTAGAAGAAGAAAAAATTGAAGGATTTCTTGAAAAAAAAGCAATTCGTTTAGTCAAGTTATCTAAAGAAGATGTAACCGGTGTTGTAATACTCAAAAAATCGATAGATTCAAGGCCAAGAACCCCTGTTTTCAATTACAAAGTAGCCGTTTACACAGGTGAAGACGCGCCAAAAAAAGACATTCAAAAATTCGATTATAAGGATGTAAGCAAAGCTAAACCAGTACATATTATTGGGTTCGGACCAGCTGGTATGTTTGCTGCATTACGATGTATTGAACTTGGCTACAAACCCATTATATTTGAACGCGGTAAAGATGTACAAAAAAGAAGGCGTGATATTAAAGCAATAAATCAAGATCATATAGTAAACAACGAATCAAACTATTGTTTTGGTGAAGGTGGAGCAGGCACCTATTCAGACGGTAAACTATACACCCGAAGCTTAAAAAGAGGCGATGTTAGACGTGTTTTTGAAAACTTAGTTTATCATGGGGCAACCGATCAAATTTTAATTGATGCGCACCCACATATTGGCACAAATAAGCTACCGAAAGTGGTACAAAACATTAGAGAAACCATTTTAAAATATGGTGGCGAGGTACACTTTGAAACCAAGCTAACCAATTTTACTGTGGAAAACCACAAAATAAAAGCTCTTCAAGTTAATAACAATAAAGAGGTTGCAACTCAAGCAGTTATACTAGCCACAGGCCATTCTGCCAGAGACATTTTTGAACTATTACACAAAAAAAACATTGAAATAAAGGCCAAATCGTTTGCAATGGGCCTAAGAATTGAGCACCCGCAACAAATTATAGACACGATACAATACAATTGCGAAAGCAAGAGAGACAACGTACTTCCTGCAGCATCTTACAGTCTAGTCGAACAAGTTAAAAACCGAGGTGTATATTCATTTTGCATGTGTCCGGGTGGCTTTATTGTACCCGCTGCAACCGGTCAGCAAGAGGTAGTTGTAAATGGCATGTCACCTTCCAGGCGCGATAGTAAATACGCAAACTCAGGCATTGTTGTAGAAATTAATATTAATGAAGACATTCCGTCATACGATAAACACGGACCTTTAAAAGGCCTACAATATCAAAAAGATCTTGAAAAACTTGCCTTTACCGCTGGCGGACGTACACAAACTGCACCAGCCCAACGATTAACCGATTTTGTATCAGGCAAATTATCAACTTCACTTAACGAAACCTCTTACCAACCAGGCTTAAAATCAGCCCCATTACACTCCCTACTACCTAGTTTTTTAGGCAGCCGACTCCGTAAAGGATTAAAAGCATACGACAAACGGTTAAAAGGCTACTTTACTGAACAAGCAAACGTAGTTGGTGTAGAATCGCGCACCTCATCACCTGTAAACATTCCTCGTACAGAAACCCTGCAACACACACAAATTCAAGGTTTATTTCCCTGTGGCGAAGGAGGCGGTTACGCAGGCGGAATAGTTTCTGCAGCCATGGATGGCGAACGATGTGCCGAGGCAGCTATTAAAACATTATAATAATTATTTGGGCGTACCCTCGCCTATCGGCTCAGTCGCGCTTTACACTGCAAGTCCTCGTTCGCAAGCTCACTGCGGGCTATCCGTTACAATCGCTTACGTTTGAAGAAGGCTTATTTCAAAAATTAAAAAACAAAAAGGCTCACAAAAAAAATTTGAGAGCCCTTGAAATGTTAAATCTAAATAATAACTACTGTTTAATAAAAATAGATGGAGCTAAAGAATAATTCTTAGTATTTAAATTCATATAATATACCCCATTTGACAAATCAGAAACATCAATGGTTTGCATATAATTATTAAAGTTACCCTGCTTAACAATGCTACCAAAAGAATTAATAATACTATAAGTTTGTACCTGCTCTTTAGTTTCAATAGTTAAAAGTGATTCTGCAGGATTAGGGTATAAAGAAACTCCATCTCATGTCCATTATTAAATATCGATGCCGCTATTTGATTTTCTTTAACACAAAAATTAACTATCACAGTTTCAAAACCACCTAATTCTAATTGAGGTTTTAATTAGAATTAAAGAATACTTACGCATTGTTGCCAGACAAAGCTGCTTTTCATAGAAAAACTAAAATAAACAATACAAAAAAACGTTAAGTGAGTGATTAAAAATAATGCTTTGCTAAATATTAGTTAAATTTGTTATTCTCCTTTCCATTACTGGAGTGTATTCCACAAATAAAATATTATGAATACTAAAAACTATAGATTTTCAAGGCTGTCTGACGAAGGTTTCACTAAGACCCTCAGACAGAGAGTAAACGCCTACTTTAAAGAAAACAACATCTCAAGAAACGCAAACTTTAATATGGTATTTAAAACCATATTTATGATAGCTCTTTATTTCACACCATACTTTTTAATCATTTTCGGAGTGTTAGAAGCCAATTGGAGTGTATTACTAGGTTGGTTTATTATGGCTTTTGGTATGAGCGGGATCGGCTTATCTGTTATGCATGATGCTAACCATGGCTCATATTCTAAAAACAAAACGGTAAATAATATTATCAGTTACATCATCACATTTGTAGGCGGTAATGTCCCTAATTGGAGAATACAACACAACGTTTTACATCATACTTATACAAATGTACATGGTATGGATGAAGATTTAGATGGCCCACCATTCTTAAGGTTTTCACCACATGCTAAAAGACGAAAAATACATAAATATCAACATATTTATGCTTGGTTTTTTTACGGAATGATGACTATGTCTTGGTCTACAGCTAAAGAATTTATTCAGGCTATCGGATTTAAAAAGAAAGGACTAACAGACTCAAAAAGAACTAGAAACATTATTATAGGTTTAGTATTCTGGAAAATATTTTACTTTTCATACGCTTTAGTATTACCATTAATATTCTCTCCGGTTTCTGCTTGGATTACAGTATTAGGGTTTTTAATTATGCACTTTGTTTGTGGTTTAACCTTAAGTGCCATATTCCAATCTGCACATGTGATGGAAACTTCTGATTATCCGTTACCTAATAACGAAGGAGAATTATCAACAAATTGGTTTGTACACCAATTACACACAACGGCAAACTTTGCACAAAACAACAGAATACTATCTTGGTTTGTAGGGGGGTTAAACTATCAAATAGAACATCATTTATTTCCAGATATTTGTCATGTACACTACCGGAAAATATCAAAAATTGTTAAAAGCACAGCAGAACAATTTAATTTACCTTATAATGCACAAGCTACATTTATTGATGCTCTTGTAGCACACACAAAAATGTTAAAACAATTAGGTAGAGCTTAGTTGAGCTTGTTTTAGTTTTTTAAGGACATTTAGAGCTTCTTTTATATGTCCTTCATGTTTCATCAATTCCTTAAATCGATGAAGGATGTTACCGTTAATATCAATAACAAAAGTTTCTCTACCCGGAATCACGAAAAAGTTTTTCTTTACACCATAAAGTCTAGCAACTCTTCCTCCTTCATCAGAAAGAATAGTAAAATTAAGATTATGTGAAGTATGAAAACTATTGTGCGAACTTTCAGAATCTGAGCTTACACCAATTACCTCTGCTCCTAGTTCTTTAAACTCTTCGTATCTATCTCTAAACATACACGCTTCTTTAGTGCAAACTGGCGTATTATTCTTAGGATAAAAAAATAACACGATGTTTTTTTTACCTAGAATAGAATCTAAACTAAATAGGATACTATTTTCATCATTCAAACTAAAACTTGGTGCTTTCATGAATCTTTAACACCGCTAAATCTTCATTGTTCGCAATGGGAGAAGCAAAGTATAACGTAGTTTACTTTTAAAATCACCAAAAAAGCAACCATCCAACAAAATAATCGACTATATATCATGACTAAATTGCAGGTCGCTACGTTATCTAAACGTTATATTTCCAAATAAAATTTTGAATCAGTTAGTTTAAATGATATTTTTGCACAATAATTATAAAAGACTTTGAAAGCCAATAAATACTTTTATTTATTCTTAATATTATTTTGCGGGCAAATTTGCTCCCTAGTATATGGTCAAAGCAATGATTATTTAAAGAGTATTAATAAAGACAAACTCACCGAATTTGGTAAGAACATACTCCCTCAGCCAAACAAAGCAGATTTATTTAAAATAAACGGCACACTAAACTGGGAATATAACTACGGTTTTATTCCTTATGTTGCTTCAGACTCAGGAATCGCTCAAGTTTACAGATTTAATGGTAACGTTAATTTACAAACAGCTTCAATACCCTGGAATGTTTCTTACAATTTTTCAAATGCACAATTTGCTTCTGGAATTACAAATTATATTAATGTAGCCTTTGATCACCATACTTTTAATAATCAACTCAAATCATTGAGGCAAAAAAAGATAGATTCATTAAATGTCAACATCAACAATTTAGAGACACTCAAAGAAAAAACAAATCAGAGAAAATATTTTTATAAGGAGTTATTAAACATCAATAATATTGATGAAATAAATAGGCTTTTAGAAGATTCAATTGAAGAACCACAATTCAATGACTCCATAGCCAAATACAATTCTCTCAACATAAGCTCACACAACATTAATTCTCAAATAAATTTAGACAATACCAAGGATGAATTAAACACAAAAAAAAGAAACCTTTCTTCTAAAATATTTGAAGCTGAAAAAGTAATTTACGATTTGCAAGACAAAATAAATTATTTAAAATCACTCAGGGAGAGGGTTAATCAACTTCAGAGTTCAAAAGATAAATTCACTCATTTTAATAAAGAAAACCTCTTAGGATCTGTTAAAAAATTCAAGTTTGGATTAACCAATCCTTCACTTTCTCCTTTATTTTTAAACTCTTTAAGTGTAAAAGGGATAGATTTTGAATTCGAAGGCCCAATTTACATTGCGTTGGTACACGGTATAACTATCAACAATATGTTTAGACCACTAAACCCTATCGAAAACTCACTTTCAAATCAGCAAAACCTATTTAACTTTTTCGATTTTGGAAATCAAAACTTCGACAAAAAAATAACCGCCATTAAATTTGGTAAAGGTCAAAAAAATGGATCACACATATATCTAGGTTTACTTTCTGGCACTAAATCAGGCAACAATAGTTTAATTGGAGATGCTCAAATTCAAAGCTCTACAATTACACCAATAAATGACGCATCGAATTACGTTATTGAATTAGATGCAAGACTAGATATCACTAAATACCAGTTTATTCAAGTTTTCTACGACAAATCGTTTTCAAATCAAGCTTCTGAGACTAATCTAAGTTATGTAGATGGGTACTCTAAAGCACTTAAAAACGACAATGCAAATGCTCTTCTTGTTAATCACAAACTAAGAATTAAAAAATTAAAAACAACCATTAAATCTAACTTTCGTCTAATTGAAACTTACTTCAACAATTACGGGCTAGGGTTTATTCGTTCCGATAATTTGAGATATTCTTTTAAAACCGATCATCAATTACATAAAAGCTTAAAACTATCTTTTAGATATAAAAAAGAACAAGACAACCTTTTACAAATGTTCGATTACAACAACATACTTACATCTGCTGGTGCTCAAATTAAACTACAACCAATCAAGCGTTTATGCTTAACTATAGGCTATTTCCCAGTAATTCATGAATTGAAGACAATCTCTACCAATTCTTCAATGTTAAACAAGAATTACATTGGTAACGCTGTGTTATCCTATATTTTAAATAACAAAAAAATGAATCAAGTATTCGTAGGATCTGCAAATACATATCTCCTAACAAGTGACTCTACAACAGGTAGTTACCAAACCTTTCAGCTTAGTCATGATTTATCATTTAATAACGGAGTTCGTTTAACCAATGCTACGCAATATTTCATTGTAAATAACCAAGACGGAGAAACTCAAAACACACTATTAAATAGTAGATTTCAATTTCCTGTAAGTAAAAAAAGCAGCTTACAACTTCAAGGAAAATATAGCTACGAAATAAACGACAAATCTGGTGAATGGGGATATGGCTTGAACTTTAATCTCAAACTTTCACAATTTATTGGCATTAATTTATCTATGGAAAAATTAGTGCAAGGTGACTTCTATAACTCAGTTACAGATCAACAAACAAATAACTTTCCGTATTACGGACAATTTCAGATTACAAATAATTTTTAAGGATGAGAAAAATTAAACTAACATCAACTTTTGCATTATTACTAGTAACAGTAATATCAACAGCACAAATAACATTGGTTAACGCAGTAGTTAATCCATTTAATGTTAGCCCAAATTCTTTAGTACAAATAAACGTATTAAATACACAATCTAATGATGTGGAGGTTATAATTGAATCAAGGATATTTAATAGTATTAACAACGAAGTACTATTTGTTAAAACACAACCAACAAGACTAAAACCCGGAATGAATTCCGTGCAAAGCAACAACATTAGTTTTAGTCAAATTACTTATTCAGGCTCAAAGCAATCCAATTACATCAAAAACATGGGAAGATTACCCTCAGGCACATTCAATTTTTGTCATCAAATAATTGGTGTAACAAACTCAGAAGACTCTGATCAAAGTTGTCAAGAAATAGTTTCCGACTTAAACTCATTCTTAACACTTGTTAGTCCAATGGACAAAGACATCATTGAACAACCTAACCCTGTTCTACACTGGAATCACAGCGAACCTTTTGATATTTTAGTTCAAGGTGAATCCTACAAAATGATTGTTACAGAAATGCAAGAAGATCAAAACCCAGAATCGGCAATTTCATCAAATCTACCAATATATAAAAATGATATTCTTAATAGTCATCAGCAACTATATCCAGCCGATGCACCAGGGCTTGAAAGCGGAAAAACATACGCTTGGCAAGTACAACAAATTTCAAACAATCGAATTATCAATAAAACCGAAGCATGGCAATTTTCGATTCCCAAAAAGAAAGAATTAACAGAAACCAAATATGCAAGATTAGCAAAAAAAATTAATGGTGGATTTTATACTGTTGAAAATATGATGCTATATTTCGCATTTGATGAAGAGTATTTATCCTCAAATACCATTAGTTGTAAAATATATAATAAGAAAAAAGTTGTTGTTTCGCCAAACCTTGTAATTGATAACTCCGTAGATACTCCTTCGCAAGAAAATTATGTACTTAAAAAAACAGGCGATAACAGATATGTTATAGATCTTACAAAAACTGATATTTCTAATGGTTTTTACACCCTAGAAGTAAAAAATGAAAAGAATGAAAAATTCTTTGTAAAGTTTTTAATTGATTAAACAAACTACAATAACTGTTACCTACAAGTAATGAAAAAAGAAAATAAAACATTAAAAAAAGGAATTCTAAGAACTATCTCTTGGAAACTAATAATCCTACATCTAATACAATTATCTCCACTTGTTCAGTTAGCAAACGGTGGTGGACCAGGACAACCCGAAATGCAATCATTTGTTGCTTCAAGTACAGACAATACTGTTGATCCTTTCACCGGAGATTTTTCATACAACATTCCACTTCTTGATATTGACGGATATCCAATAAATATTGGTTACAAATCAGGCATACAAATGAGCCAAGAAGCTTCTTGGGTTGGATTAGGTTGGACTTTAAACCCTGGAGTAGTGTCAAGAACAATGAGGGGACTACCAGATGATTTTTCAGGAGATCCAATCACAAAAGAAATGAATATGAAACCCAATGTTACAGTTGGAGTTGAAGGAAGTTTGGGGCTAGCCATAGTTGGTTTTGATACTGACGACCAAGGAAATATGATTGAGGAAGTCGGAAGCGAAACTGGAGCTTCAACAAATTTAGAATTCGGTATAGGAATTTCTCATAACACTTATACAGGAATCGGTATTAGCCGAAGCATAAACCTTGGTTTAAGCTCTGTTGAACAAAACAAAACACAATTCACAGGAAATTTAGGTATAAATAGTTCTAGCGCGAATGGATTAACTGTAACAGCAAATGCAGGAGCACGAAAAACCCTTAGCTCAAAATTAAAATTAAACGAAAAAAACTTTACATCTACAACTACATCATTAACTAGTAATTTAGGAACATCTTTTAATTCAAGAGCCGGTCTACAACAAGTAAGCTTTGGTATTAGTTATGAAAGGCAAAAAAAGAAAACACATTGGTATGGAGCTACAGTAACCGGTGTTTCTCAATCATTGTTGAATGCCGGAGCCTCTTGGGATTTTGGTACACCAACATATACTCCAAGCTTTGACCTTCCAATGAAAAACTTTTCTGCATCCGGAAAATTTAAATTTGGTGCAGAACCTGGAGTTTGGTTCCACACTTATGGTAAAACTGGTGGTTTTATGTCAAGTCAAAAACTATCAACAAACATGATTACTAGACCAGCATATGGTTACATGCATAGCGAAAAAGGTCAACAAAACATTCAAGCATTAATGGACTTTAACCGTGAAAAGGATGGTGGTTACTCTCCAAATCATGCAGCACTTCCCCTAGCCAATTACACTTATGATTTATACTCTTTTTCTGCTCAAGGCGCTGGCGGAAGCTTTAGAACGTTCAGAAATGATGTTGGTCATGTATTTGACCCCGCAACAGAATCAAAGGGTGGTGGAACAAGCATTGGAGGTGAAATTGGTGCTGGAAAAGTTTTTCACGGTGGTATTGATATTGCTGTAAATAATTCCAATTCTAACTCAAATAAATGGACCAAAAACAATAAAGCTATAAATAGCCTAAAATTCTCCAGCAATAAAAATGGATATCAAACATTTTATTTCAGAGATGCAGGAGAAAGAGCCGTGACTCAAAATACAGAGTGGCTTAATAGCTACGGTGGATATGATGCTGTTAAAATTCCACTTGTTGAAAAGTTCAAATTTGATGTTCGCACTGAAGCTAAAATGAAAAAAAAGAATGGTACTAGCTTTAACATGCCAAACCAAAATTTCAAAAAAAACAAAGAAGTAACCAATCAATCGGTTTCCTATTTGAGAGTTGATCAATTACAAGAATTATCATTAACTCCAAACTTACCCGAAATAAGTCATCCAGGTCATCACATAGGAGAACTTACTCTTCACCAACCAGGCGGGCAACGTTACACATATGGTATCCCAGCTTATAACATAAAAACAAAAGAAGTAACTTTTGCCGTAGGAATGACTAGAAGCGGAACTCCCGGCTTAACACCAAATTGTTCTACAGGATTAGTTAATTACACAGAAGGACAAGACAATTCAATTAACAATACAAGAGGTATAGATAACTTTTACAGTAGTGTTACTACTCCCGAATATGCACATTCTTACTTACTAACCCACGTTTTATCTTCTAACTACTCTGATATTGATGATATTAAAGGTCCAAGTAAAAACGATATCGGAGAATATACGGTGTTTCACTATGATAAATATGACGATGATTTCAAATGGAGAAGTCCTTATAACCACGCAGACTTTAATGAAGGGTTGAAATCTAATTTAAGTGACGACAAAGCTAGTTACATTTATGGCGAAAAAGAACTCTGGTACCTCGATTCAATAGTTACAAAAAACATGATTGCAATTTTTCATAAAGAAGACAGGAAAGATGGCCATGGAGTTGTAAATGAAGATGGAGGAATATCTACCAGCTCTAACCAACAACTTTTAAGAAAAATAAGTCTATTTTCTTTACCAGATTACAGAGAAAATGGAGCTGATGCAACACCTATAAAGGAAGTTCACTTTGAGTATGATTATTCTTTATGTGGAAATCACCCAAGTAACGATGGAACTTCTTCTGGCGAAAACAATGCTAATAAAGGAAAACTTACGCTCAAAAAAATATACTTCACATATGAAAATTCATATAAAGCGAAATTTAATCCTTATGAATTTGAATATGGGTACAATAATCCAGAATACAATCCAGATTTTAACCCTAAAAACGTTGATCGTTGGGGAACTTATAAAGAAAATGAAAGCGTATCTTGTGATTATTTCGATAAAAACACCAATGCAGAGTTTCCCTATGCAATTCAAGATAAAGAAACAGCTGATAAAAATGCGGCCGCTTGGACACTAACTCAAATTAATACTCCTTCCAGCGGTAAAATAATAGTTGACTATGAAAGCGATACATATTCACATGTACAACACAAAAAAGCCATGAAAATGGCTAAAGTAGTTGGTGTCGCAAAAAACATTAACAACGCTAATGTGGCTACTGGTGTTAGTATATCTGAAAATCAAGAAGCAGTAACACTAAGTGATGACGCTCAGAAAAATAAATTCCTTCTTTTTGAGATTGATCAAGATGAGACAAACATTGATAAATATTTCGATGGAATTACTAATCTCTACTTCAGGTTTCTTATGAATATGCACAAATTTAACTCGAGCCAAGCTGAAGCTTATGATTTTGTCTCAGGTTATGCTCAAATTGGTAGCAGAAGAGGCATAACTACAATAAGTGGAAAAAAATACGGATACGTTAGATTTCTAGGAGTAGATATGGGCGATAATCCTACAGGTGATTACAACCCAATCTCTAAAGCCGCTATTCAATATAACAGACTCCATTTACCAAAAGTTGCTTGGGGAGAACCAGATATTGGAGAAGCTGATTTTGGCGAGAACTTTTTTAAAGAATTAATTAGATCGAGTATTGCATCTACACTTATCCAAACGGTAAGAGGTGCTAACAAAGATAGATGGGAAAATAAAAGAGGACAGGCTTTCATAACAAATAAATCTTGGATAAGACTTCAGAATCCTTCCTTAATAAAATATGGTGGTGGAGCTCGTGTAAAATCTATACGAATAAGTGACGAATGGTCTGAAATGACAGACTCAGATCACCAAACTATGCAATTCGGAAAAGAATACAGCTACAACACTATTCATAACAATATAGAAATTTCAAGTGGTGTTGCTGCATACGAGCCTCAAGTTGGAGGAGACGAAAATCCTTTCAGACAACCTATTTTTTATGATCAACAAAAAACATTGGTGCCCGATGATGAGTTTTACATGGAAACTCCTTTTGGCGAAAGCTTTTTTCCAAGTCCTGTTATTGGTTACAGCAAAGTAACTGTCAAAAACTTAGATCGTGAGGGCGTTACAAAACACGCAACCGGAAAAACCGAATTTGAATTCTATACAGCTAAAGACTTTCCTACTCTAGTTGATAGAACGATTCCTGACAAAGAAAGACACAGACCAGTATTTAGCTTATTACCATTATTCAAAATAAATTCAAGAGATTTCATGACTGTTAGTCAAGGATTTTATATCGAGCTAAACAATATGCATGGAAAACCAAAAGGTCAAAATGTTTACCAAGAAGGAATAAATACCCCAATATCTTCCACACGTTTTGTTTACAAAGAACAAGCACCAAAATACGCAAATACTCATCGACTAAGTAATCTTGCAACCGTAGTAAATAGTAATGGTGATATTTCTGAGCAAGAAATTGGAGTTACAATGGATCTAGTAAATGATTTTAGAGAATCAAAAACAACCTCATTCTCTGGCTCAGCAAATGTAAATCTTGATGTTGATGTATGGGGTGTGCCAATACCTCTACCCTCCGTTTGGCCTTCATTAAGTAGAGAAAAAACACAGTACAGAAGTGCCTCTACAACAAAAGTAGTAAATCGTTTTGGACTACTTGATTACGTAGAAGTTGAAGAATTCGGATCAAAAGTAAAAACAAAAAATCTTGCTTATGACGAAAATACTGGTGACCTATTGCTTTCAGAAGTAAATAATAATTACGATGATAAAATATACTCTCTAAAATTCCCAGCACATTGGCACTACGACAATATGGGACTGGCTTATAAATCAATAAATTCAGAAATAAGAGAAGTTAATTTTAATAATTCTGGAAATGCTACAATATCAAATGCCAGCAAACTTTTTGCTGAAGGTGACGAAATTTATTTAGAAACCATCATCGATGATCAAAATTTTTATAGCCATGGATGGATTACTTCTATTAACAACAATCAAATAAAAGTGGTTGATAAATTTGGTAATAATCTTAACGGAAACTTTAATATTAAAGTGTTAAGATCAGGCCGAAAAAACATGGCATCAACAGCCATGGCTACAATTACCACAAAAGAAAACCCACTATCTGGCATTAAAACAAACCTATACAATAAAGTACTTGAAGCAAGTGCAATAGACTTTTCTGAAGATTGGAGAACTCACTGCAATTGTCTATCAAGTGATTTAAATTCTGAAAATGCAAATCCTTATGTGAACGGAAATAAAGGAAATTGGCTAGTGAAAAGCGAACATAATTATTTAACTCAACGCACGCAAGCCAATACAAATAACAACAGTAACATAAGAGAAGATGGATTATACGAATCCTTCTCACCATTTTATAAACTTCAAGCAAATAGCAATTGGGAGAAAGACCCTAAAAACTGGACTTATACCTCTGAAATATCTGAATTCAGCCCTAAAGGTAGCATACTCGAAGTTAAAGATGCCCTAAACAGATATTCAGCAAACAACCTTGGCTACAACTCTAGCGCTGTAACTGCTTCTGGTACAAATACTCAATACAGAGAATTAGGTTTTGATGGATTTGAAGACTACAACTTTGGAGGATGCGAAGACGATCACTTCAGATTTGAGTTATCAAACCCCAACCAAATTAACAATAGAAATTCACACACTGGAAGAAACAGTATTAAAGTAACCCCAAGCCGATCAGTATCTCTTACTAAACAAATTGATGACTGTTTTTTAATTGGATGTGATATTTCATTGCAAATTCAATCTGGTCAATCAAGCGGATCTAAACAAATTAAAGTGATCAACGGTGAACCACCTTACAATTTTGAATGGGATATTACTGAAGGCAACCCAACAGTAACGTTTGTATCGCAAAGTGAACTAGGCGTTTCAGGAAGCGACTGGACATTAAAAGTCACAGTTTCAGATGCTAATGGCTGTGTGTACAGTGATATTTTCAACGGATCAAATTCAACTTCAGACTTCTAATAAGATACTATAACAAATGAATAACTTAATTTCTAAATATAGCTTAACTCTGTTTATAACATTGATTGCATTAAGCTCATTAACTGCTCAAAATATTTCTATTGAGGGAGCAAACACTTCCACTGCTGGTAGCACTGAGAGTTTTGGAATAGACAATTCAATTTGCTCTTCTTGTGGAGCAACGTATGGTTTTCAAGTTATCGTACCTGCAGGTGGTTCGGTAAATATTAGCCAGACATACACTGAAGGCACTTACTTTTTTTCAAGTCAAACAAGTCTCAACGTTACCTTTAACGAGCCAGGTATTTATGGGATAGCTTGGTTTTGGAATAATCACTCTTGTGGGGGTTGTGGATTCCAAGGTAACACACCAATTCATACAATAAGAATATCTCCAGACGGATCAGGAGGGTCAGGCGGATCAGGAAGCACATCTTCTTCATGTTGTGACTATGCCCTAGAACTCGGAAATTCTTCAACTAACAAAATTGTTGACCTTATTCACGATAACAGTTCTAATGACATATTGGTACTCGAAGAAAATAACAATGGCATTGCTTTAACTAAGCAAAATGGATTGGGTGAAATCATGTGGAATAAAAAAATAGATTCAGATAGTAAACCTATCTCTTTAATTAAATCTTCACTAGATAACACATTCTATATTACTGCTGAAAAAGAGAATGATGTTGTTATTTATAAAGTAAACAATAACGGAATTGTGCAATGGGCTAAAAAATATGGGTTAACAACTAATGATGAAAACACACCAGACACAAAGCCTTACCTAGTTCCTACATCAGGCAATAACTACTTTTTAATGTTTAATACACAAGTAAATGACTTGAACAATTTAGGATTAATAAAAATATCGGCAACAGGTAATAAACTACTATCAAAAACTTTTGGCACCAGTGAAAATTTCCCACTCATTTACGAGCACCATATCTCCGATGGCAGTAACGGGGTAATCTCTGTAGGTGGAGCAATTGATCATACATCTATCATTTATCGTATTAATAGTAGTGGAAACTTAACTACTCAAAAAGGACATTTCATTAGCGGTTCTACAAATAACAAATCTGCTAGAAATTATAGAGCTATTAAAGTCAGTGGAGGCTATGTAACTTTAGCAGCTAAAAACATTTCAGGAAACAATTATAACATTGAACTCAGAAAATACGATAACAGCTTCGAAGTTCAGTGGAGCAAAACCATTTTAAAAGAAAATCACCGTTGGTTAATTGAAAAAGCAGATTTAACTACGGATAATAACGGAAATATATTTGTTGGATACATAAACAAAACTCTATCTGATGCTTCTAACTCTTCAGCTTCGCTACTAAGATTTAGCACATCTGGAGATTTATTAAGTAAAAAGAGTTACAACAGTAATATTGCAAACATCGTATTAGATTTTTCTGACAACAATTGCGATAACTTATTAATTGGCATGACTAAAAATGCAGGGCAATATGGTTCATCGGATATGGCAATCAGTAAATCAGGGATTTCACTTAACAATTGCCTTTTCGATAACGATAACCACTCCACTTTAAATAATTCACTAAGCAACACTGATCAAGATTTATTGCACGAAAGAGCACACACATTTCAAAGCCCTAATTACACCGTTTTATCAACTACTAATTTAAGCTACTCAATTAACGATATATGTTCATCCGCAAGCTTTTGTGATTTACAGGCAAATTTCACATACGATGGTACTCCATTTTGCGCTGGAGAACCTATTCAATTCACAAATACATCTTTTGACGGTTTAAATAATATCAATCAAAATATATGGTACTTCAATGATGGCTCACCAGCTAATACAAATCAAAACCCTACCCATACATTTGAAGAAGGAGGCACTTACGAGGTTAAACTCGTTATCGGAAATAATAACGACTGTGTAGAATGCTACGACACAATTATTCAAACAATTGTTATTCCTGAAAATTGCCCTCAACCATGCGAAAATTGTATAGGTTCATTTTCACCTAATCCAGGTAAAAAATATGTCATTAGCGGCTGGGCAAAAGAAGCTACTCAAAATGTAAACACAACAAACTATCAAAATCCATTCATTACAATAGATTTCAGTTTGGCGGGTGGTAATACACAATCTGTTGGTCCATTTGAAACCAAAGGATTAATCATAGATGGTTGGCAACAGATTGAGTCTGAATTCGTAGTGCCGCTTAATACTGTAGATATTACACTCCATTTAAAATCGAACTCTGGTACAGTTTATTTTGATGACATAAGAGTATTTCCCTTTGATGGCAGCATGACTTCATTTGTATACGACCCAGTTAGCCTCAAACTAACTGCAGAACTAGATGAACGAAATTACGCTACTTTTTACGAATATGACGAAGAAGGTAAATTAGTAAGAGTTAAGAAAGAAACTGAAAGAGGTATAATGACTATTAAAGAAACCAAGTCGTTTACCAAAAAAACATGGTAAACCAAATCTAATATGGCCAAATTTCTGATCATAACTCTTGCATTTTTACTCTCTTTTGTTAGTCAAGCGCAAAACTGGGAAGACATATCCGTAGACGATCTAAAATCAAAATTTAAAATAATCAGAGATAACTACGCCAATACTCCTAACTATAAAATGGATATTGAGCACCTATCCTATAAATCTGCAAATTCATCCGTGGCCTCCGAACAATTCAAAGGTTATTTTTTAAAGCATAAAAATTCGTATCACAGTAACACTTTAGGCATCACTACTATTCAAGATTCTAAATTAAAAATTACTATTGACAGTACTAACAAAGCAATTTTAGTCTCTAATCCAGATGAGTCCATCTCCACCTGGAAAAATCTTAATGACGAAAATCTTTTTTCAGCAATTTCGTACGCTCAGCATAAAAATAACGCCAACGGAACTACTTCTTATAAATTATACTATAAGCCAAACAACCAATTTAAATATTTCGAAATCATTGTTGGCGAATCTTCCTGGGTCCAAGAATTTATAATTTTCTATCAATCACAAGAATTTTATAATCCTCAATCCGATAAAATGGAGTTTCTAAACCCTAAAATAAAAGTTAAATATTTCAATTTATCATTTTCCAATATCAATCAAAATATGTTCTCTTTAGAAAAATACCTTGCTAAAAACGACAAAAGCTACAAACTTACTAAACCTTATATGCATTACGAACTGATCGACACTAGATACAAACCATAATGTTTATTGCGTTTAACGCGCTTTACATTATAGTTATACATCTATTTTTAAAATTTACTAAACTATAAAAGAGCTCATAAAATCGCTTTTTATAATTAACTAAATAATTAAAAATAAAAGTACAAGCTGTCATTTCAATCGCTACGCTACTAAGATTTATTTTAAAAGATTTTATATGAAAAAACTCCACTTACTGTTCACCTTTCTTCTGCTATCAACGCAGCTTTTGT